>NZ_JBMSEE010000017.1:0-1142 GCF_049446155.1 Caldimonas sp. KR1-144 | reverse complement strand
TTGCTCAAACGCAGCGCGACCGAGACACCGGCGAGTGGATCAAGACGTCGAAATGCAAACGAGCCGCTGGCGCAGCTCGTTGAGGTCAGTCGTTGCTTGACTGCGGGGGAAGCCCTTGTAGTTGAAGCTGAGCCGCGGACCGAGGCTTGCCGAGGGACGTCGGCTCGAGCGACCGGTTAGAGCGCACCGCGGAAACGCCTAGACGCCCCATACCGCTACGACTCGAACAGCGCGAGTAACAGGATCGAACATAACGTACTGGCCGCCCTCGTAATAGGTTGGGTGGTAAAGCATGGGCTGTCCCTTTAAAACGAGGCGTTTGAAGACACCCTGAGGAACCGTAAGCGTTGCCTCGCCTTCCAGCGTCTGATCTTCCGGCTTGGGCGTTGGGAATTGATTTCTTGGAACAAGTGCCCTTGATGTGAGGTCGTTGACGAACTCGCGAGCCTCTTCAGGAAGACTTGGATCATCCCACTGCGTTGCGGTGTGCTTCTTGAATGGCGCCACGTACGCATACAGCACCCTACCCGTTGCGGATACAACTACAAAGGACAGTTTCGCTGAATGGCACGCTCCTGAACCAATACTCACAGTCAGGCGATCGTTGGAGGTGGGCGATGCAAAGGGAATACGCCGTGAAGATGAATACTGACACGGCGGATCGGAAGGCGACTGTGCTTGCGCGCCAACAGACAGGAACGCGAGCGTCAAGATGGCGATGCGTATGGGCATTTCGTGCGCTCTAACGATCTAGCTCAGCGGCTGCCGAAGGCAGTCCGCTGGAGCGACGGGTTGGGCGTGACGGTTCACCAACTTTTCACTCCTGCTTGTCGCGTGGACTCAGAAAGCCGCCAGGCGAACGATCTTCGACTTCCGCGACCATGCCGTTGACAAGCAACGCTGCTGCAACGATCGCGGCCCCGCCCCAGAACGGCATAGAGGAGAACGCCGAGATTAGTGCTCCGCCGCAACAGCAGATTGCGCACCAAACGACGAGGAGCTTCCAGTTCATGGCGCCCAACGAATGAAAGGGACTTCCCCGTCCCGAATGTGCCGCGGCGAAGCGGCAGCCGGCATCGAAGTGCCACGATGGGAAGTGCGAACTCTCATCAATGTTCGGAAGGGGAAGTCCATGGCCATTC
>NZ_JBMSEE010000016.1:0-1369 GCF_049446155.1 Caldimonas sp. KR1-144 | reverse complement strand
TGATCCACTCGCCGGTGTCTCGGTCGCGCTGCGTTTGAGCAAGGTGCGGACTGGCGCAACTACAAGCGGTCATCGATGCAGCTTCATCGCTGCGGACCCTGATGCAAGACGCACGCGGGGGCCTCATTCGTTAGTCGCGAACAGCATTGCCGTCGCCCAGACATGATCAGGCACACCCCGCGCAGGTCCAACCTTCACTCATCAACGCGAGCCGTCACGCGGCGGTAGGTCTTGTGTGTTCAGCTCGGCATGACGAAGCGCTCGCCCCGATCGAGCACCGCCCACGCCATGCGCACGTTCTTCGCAGCGATCGCTACGACCGCCTTCCAGTAGCCTCGGCGTTCCGCCAACGCGATGGCCCATCGGCTCACGCTGTCGGTCTTGGCTTTGGCCGCGTTGAGTAACGCACGTGCGCCCATCACGAGTAGCGAGCGCAGGTAAGGATCGCCTGCCTTGGTGATGCGCCCCAGCCGTGCCTTGCCGCCTGAGCTGTACTGCCCCGGCACGAGCCCCAGCCAGGCCGCCAACTGGCGCCCGCACTTGAACTCGTGGCCGCTGCCGATCGTGGCCACCAGCGCCGTGGCCGTGGTCTCGCCCACGCCGCCCAGGCGCATGAGCTGCTGCGCTCGCGCATCCTCGCGGGCCATCTGCACGATCAGGCGGTCGTACTGCGCGATGCGCTCGTCCAGGTGATGCACCTCGCTGAGCAGATCGCCGATCACCCAGTTGGCTTGGCCCGGCAGATCCTCGAGCGCGGCCGTGGCCTCGCGCCTCACCGTGGCGGCCTTGAGCGGCAACACCACGCCGAACTCGCTGAGCAGCCCACGGATGCGGTTGATCGTCGCGGTGCGTGCCTCCACCAGGCCCTGGCGCGCCCGGTGCACCGTCAGCTGCGCCTGCTGGGCTTCGCTCTTGAGCGGTACGAAGCGCATGTGCGGGCGCTGCAGCGCCTCGCAGATCGCCGCCGCATCGGCCGCATCGTTCTTGCCACGCTTGCCCGACAGCCGGTAGGGCACCACGAACTTCGGCGCGATCAGGCGCACGGTGTGGCCCAGCGCCTGGAACTGCCGCGCCCAGTGGTGTGCACCCGAGCACGCTTCCATCCCGATCGTGCACGCGGGCAACGAGGCAACCAGCTCCATCAGCTTGCCTCGTGGCACGCTCGGACGTGCCAGCACTGCGCGCCCCGCTTCATCCACCGCGTGGAGGGCAAACACGTTCTTGGCGAGATCGATCCCGACGTACAGAATGGCCATGGACTTCCCCTTCCGAACATTGATGAGAGTTCGCACTTCCCATCGTGGCACTTCGATGCCGGCTGCCGCTTCGCCGCGGCACATTCGGGACGGGGAAGTCCCTTTCATTCGTT
>NZ_JBMSEE010000015.1:0-1691 GCF_049446155.1 Caldimonas sp. KR1-144 | reverse complement strand
CGAGCTCACCGAGCGCATGCTGATGGACGACCTGGGCGAGGTGCAGCGCCGCCTGCGCGAGATCAAGGCGCTGGGCGTGCAGATCGCGGTCGACGACTTCGGCACCGGCTACTCCTCGCTGGGGCACCTGAAGGAGCTGCCGATCGACAAGATCAAGATCGATCGCTCCTTCGTGCAGGATCTGCCGCACGACCGCGACGCGGTGGCGATCACGCAGGCCATCATCCAGCTCGCGCGCAGCCTGGGGCTGGCCGTCATCGCCGAGGGCGTCGAGAACGAGGCCCAGCAACGCTTCCTTGCCGACCTCGGCTGCGACGAGTGGCAAGGCCTCATCGTCAGCGCGCCGCTCACCGCCCCGGCGCTCGAGGCCTGGGCCGAGACGCGTCGCGCACTGGCAACGGCAAGGGCCTGAATTCCGCACCGCGGCCGCGGTGCCGCGAGGGAAAACGCCGCTTCGCGGCCCCCGCCGCTCACTATGATGGCTGCAGCCGTTTTCCAGCCCTCTCATGACGCCCGCGACTGAGCCTGCGATCGAACGCGACTTCCGAGCCGTCTGGGACGCGCTGCCGGCCCCGGTCGTCGCGCTCGCGCGCGACGGGCGGCTGCTGGCGGCCAACGAGGCTTTCGGCGCGGCCACCGGCTGCAAGGGCGAGGCGGCACTCGGGCGCGGCTGGATCGACTCGCTGTCCGGCGTCGCGCGCGACGCGCTGCGCTCGGCACTGACGGCGGCGCAGTCCTTCCACACCGAGTTCGCCGCGCCCTGCCCCGACGGCAGCCTGGTCTGGTTCGACTGCGACGGCCGCTGGCTGCCCGACGAACAGTGCTTCCTGTGCTCGCTGCACGACATCACCGCGCGCAAGACCGCCGAGCTCGCCGCGCGCGCGCAGGCCGAGCAGTTCCGCCTGCTGGCCGACAACGTGCCGGTGCTGATCGCCTACTTCGAGGCGCACACCAACCGCTGCCTGTTCGCGAACCGCCAGTACGCGCGCACCTTCGGCCGCGACGAGCAGAGCATCCTCGGCCACACCACCGAGGAGATCATCGGCCCCGAGGCCTGGCAACGCATCCAGCCCTATGTCGAGCGCGTGGTCGCGCTCGGCCAGCCGGCCGCCTACGAGCGACAGCTCGCCGGCGCCGACGGCCAGCCGCGCTGGATCGAGGTCAACCTGCTGCCGCACATGAACGAAGGCGGCGTCGCGGTCGCGGCCTTCGTGCTGATCAACGACATCACCAAGCACCGCCTCGCCGAGCGTGCGGTGCGCGAGTCCGAGGACCGGCTGTCGACCTTCATGCAGGCCAGCGCCGAGGGCATCGTGTTCCATCGCGACGCGCTGGTGCTCGACGTCAACCCGCCGATCTGCGAACTGCTGGGCTACACGCGCGAGGAGATGCTGGGCCGGCGCACGACCGAGTTCGTCGCGCCGGAGTTCGTCGAGAAGGCGGTGCGCACGATCGCCTCGGGCGCCGAGATCACCTACGAGAGCATCGTGCTGCACAAGAGCGGCGCGCGCATCCCGGTGGAGTTCATCACCCGCACGATCATGCGCAACGGCGAGAAGCTGCGCCTGGTGATCGTGCGCGACATCCGCGACCGCATCGCGGCGCAGGCGCGCATCCACCACCTGGCGCACCACGACGCCTTGACCGGCCTGCCCAACCGCCTGGCCTTCGTCGAGCAGCTCGAGCAGCTC
>NZ_JBMSEE010000014.1:0-6718 GCF_049446155.1 Caldimonas sp. KR1-144 | reverse complement strand
CGAGCTCACCGAGCGCATGCTGATGGACGACCTGGGCGAGGTGCAGCGCCGCCTGCGCGAGATCAAGGCGCTGGGCGTGCAGATCGCGGTCGACGACTTCGGCACCGGCTACTCCTCGCTGGGCCATCTCAAGGAGCTGCCGATCGACAAGATCAAGATCGATCGCTCCTTCGTGCAGGATCTGCCGCACGACCGCGACGCGGTGGCGATCACGCAGGCCATCATCCAGCTCGCGCGCAGCCTGGGGCTGGCGGTCATCGCCGAGGGCGTCGAGAACGAGGCCCAGCAGCGCTTCCTCGCCGACCTCGGCTGCGACGAGTGGCAGGGCCTCATCGTCAGCGCGCCGCTGACCGCGCCGGCGCTCGAGGCCTGGGCGCGCAGCCAGCCGTCCATGGCGAAGTCGCTGTAGCTATTCGCGCGCCGCCGCCTCGCGCAGCTTGTCCTTCTTGCTCTTGCGCCGTCCCTTCACGCCGCCGCTACCGGCGCTCGCCGGCGCCGCGGTTTCCTTGGGTTCGAATCCGGCGATCCGCTCGCGCGCCACGCGCCGGCCCTGGCGCTTCTCGATGAGCCGGAAGTGCGCCTCGGTGGCGGCGCTGACGAAGCTCACCGCGAGGCCGCTGGCGCCGGCGCGTGCCGTGCGCCCGATGCGGTGCACGTAGTCCGCGGCCGAGCGCGGCAGGTCGTAGTTCACCACCACCGGCAACTGCACGATGTCGAGGCCGCGCGCGGCCACGTCGGTCGCCACCAGCACCCGCGAGCGTCCAGCCTTGAAGTCGGCCAGCGCTTGCGTGCGCGCCCCCTGGCTCAGGTCGCCGTGCAGCGCGCTCGCCTGCAGGCCCGCGCGCCGCAGCTTTTCGGCCACGTGCTCGCTCGCGTAGCGGGTCGCGACGAACACCAGCACCTGCGACCACTGGCCGGTGACGATCATGTGGCGAAGCAAGGGCGTGCGCTGCGCCGCGTCCACCTCGACCGCGTGCTGCTCGATGTCCGGCGCCTCGCCGGGCGTCGCGTCCGCCGCGACGCGAACCGGCTCGTGCAGCAGGCGCTGCGCGAGGGTCTGCACTGCCGGCGGGAACGTCGCTGAGAACAACAGGTTGCGGCGCCGCCGCGGCAGCTTGGCGAGCACGCGCGCCAGCTCGTCGGCGAAGCCGGCATCCAGCAGGCGGTCGGCCTCGTCGAGGACCAGCATCGCGACGCCGCCCAGGCCGAGCGCGTTGTGATCGACCAGGTCCAGCAGCCGGCCCGGCGTGGCCACCACCACCTCGGCGCCGCCGCGCAGTTCCATCATCTGCGGGTTGATGGAGACGCCGCCGAAGGCGACGACGACCTTGACCGGCCGAACCGCTGCGCTGGCCTGTGACAGCGAACGGATCGCTTCGCCCACCTGCGCAGCGAGCTCGCGCGTGGGGACGAGCACCAGCGCGCGCGTGCGACGCGGCGTCTCAGGCGCCAGGCTCTCCAGCCAGTGCAGCATCGGCAACGCGAAGGCGGCGGTCTTGCCCGAGCCGGTCTGCGCCGACGCCAGCACGTCGCGGCCGCGCAAGACGGCGGGGATCGCGGCGGCCTGGATCGCGGTGGGCGTCTCGTAGCCGCGCTCGCGCGCGGCGCGCACGAGGGCGGCAGACAGGCCCAGCGCCGCAAACCCGCTCACAGCCGGCGCACCTTCACCGACTTGCCCTTCACCTTGCCGGCGTTCAGCTTGTGCAGGGCCTGGTCGGCGATGCCGCGCTCCACAGCCACGTAGGTGGAGAACTCGTTGACGTTGATCTTGCCGATCTGCGCGGCCGCGAAGCCGTGGTCCTTGGTCAGCGCGCCCAGCACGTCGCCGGGGCGGATCTTCTCCTTGCGCCCGCCCAGGATCTGCAGCGTCACCATCGGCGCATGCAGCGGCTCGGCGCCGGCGGGCGGGACCAGCTCGCTCAAGGGATGCCAGACGCTCTCGCGGCCCTGCATCTCGTCGATGCGGCCCACGCGGCCCATCTCGTCGAGGCTGGCGAGGCTGAAGGCCCAGCCGGCCTCGTCGGCCCGGCCGGTGCGGCCCACGCGATGCGTGTGCACCTCGACGTCGGGCGTGATGTCGACGTTGATCACGGCCTCGAGCTGCGCGATGTCGAGCCCCCGCGCGGCGACGTCGGTGGCCACCAGCACGCTGCAGCTGCGGTTCGCGAACTGCACCAGCACCTGGTCGCGCTCGCGCTGTTCGAGATCGCCATGCAGTTCGAGCGCCGTGATGCCTTGCGCCTGCAGCACCGCCACCAGGTCGCGGCACTGCTGCTTGGTGTTGCAGAACGCCAGCGTGCTGACCGGGCGATAGTGATTCAGCAGCAGGCCGACGGCGTGCAGCCGCTCGCTCTCGGTCACCTCGTAGAAGCGCTGGCGGATCTTGGCGCTGTCGTGGCGCTCGGTCAGCTTGACCTCCTGCGGCTCGCGCATGAAGCGCCGCGCCATCGCCGTGACGCCTTCGGGGTAGGTGGCCGAGAACAGCAGCGTCTGGCGCTGCGCGGGACAGTGCTTCACGACGCTGGCGATGTCCTCCGCGAAGCCCATGTCGAGCATGCGATCGGCCTCGTCGAGCACCAGGGTGTTGAGCGCGTCGACCGCGAGCGTCTCGCGCGAGAGGTGGTCGAGGATGCGCCCGGGCGTGCCCACGACGATGTGCGCGCCGTGCGCCAGGCTCGCGATCTGCGGGCGCATCGTCGCGCCGCCGCACAGGCTGAGGATCTTGATGTTGTCTTCGGCGCGCGCGAGGCGGCGCAGCTCCTGCGTGACCTGCTCGGCCAGTTCGCGCGTGGGGCACAGCACCAGCGCCTGCACGGCGAAGCGGCGCGGGTTCAGGTTGGCGAGCAGCGGCAGCGCGAACGCGGCCGTCTTGCCGCTGCCGGTCTTGGCCTGTGCGATCAGGTCCTTGCCGGCCAGGGCCAGCGGCAGGCTGGCGGCCTGGATCGGCGTCATGCGCTCGTAGCCCAGTTGCGCCAGGTTGGCCAGCGTGGCCGGGGGCAGCGGCAGGCTGCTGAAGGGGGCGCCGGCGGTCGTTTCAGCCGTTACGTCGGGTGTTACGCCGGGTGCGCTCGAAGAAGGTGTGCTCATACGCGATTATCGGGACAGGCCCCAACCCCCGCGGAGGCGTGATGCTGCCCGACCTCGAGACCCGCAGCGACGGCGAGATCGTCGCCGAGAACCTGCACGCCGTGCAGGCGATCTATTTCGCCTACCAGCTGGAGTCGATGCGCGCGTTCGACGTCGCCGACCGCCTCGCCGAGCTGTTTCGCAGCGGCCAGTTGCCGATCGGCCGCAGCCGTGCGGGGCAACTGCTGCAGCGCTTCAGCAGCAGCGAGCGCCTCTCGCAAGGCGAACGCCGCGCGCTTTACGCCCGCGCGCTCGGCGTGCCCGCCGCCGAGCCGGTCGATGGCCCGCCGAACCGCGAGTTCGCCGCGCTGTGGCGTCGCTTCGCGGCCCGTGCGGCAGCGCACGACCGGCATCAGGACGCGGGGCTTGCACAGGCCGCGCGCGCACTGGCCGCCAATGCCTCGCGACATGGCGCCGGCTTGCGCAGCGCGGTGGAGCGGCTCGCTCGCGATGCCAACGCGCTGCGCGACGTGCTCGAGTCGCCCGAGATTCGCCGGGCCTACGGCGCACGCGACATGTGGCAGGTGATCGAGCAGGTGGCCGCGCGCGAACTGGGCGGCGCGGCCGACGCACAGGACCGGCGCGCACGCGCGCTCGCCGGCAGCGCCGTGCTGCAGTGGCTGGCCGATCAGGCCGCCGCGCTGAACGACCTCGAGGCTGCCGACCTCGGCCGCGCGGTCGGCCAGTACATCGGCGAGACCGAGCGGCATCTGCAGGCCTTGTTCGACCGCGCGCGACATCTCGAGGCCCTGCTGCACTTCGACGAAGCCGACGCCCTGTTCGGCCAGCGCGCCGAGGCACAGGACCTCGCCACCGCGCGACTGCTGCGCGCGCGGCGAGACCACCGACCGCAGCCGGCGCCGCCGCTGGCCGACGCCGCGGCGGCCTATGCGGTCCAGGCGCAGGTGGCGCGCGCGCTCGACTGGTTCGGCGACGCCACGCCGCGCTACTGGAAATCGGGCGGCCCCTCGCGCGAGGCCGAGATCGCGCATGCGCCGCTGCCTCCGGCCGGCGTCTGGCCCAGCGGCATGCAGGCCGGCGACTGGCCGTTCACGCTGCGCGGCATCGAGGCCGAGGTGGCGCTGCGCCTGCGCGAGCCGGTCGACGCGGCGCGCGCGGCGGCGCTGGACCTCGACGCGACGCGCGCGCTCGTCGATTCGATGTGCGTGGCCATCGAGGTCGTCGATTCGCGCTGGCGCGAAGGCCTGCGGGCGCCGCCGCTGGCCAAGCTGGCCGACCTCTCGTGCCACGGCGCACTGGTGCTCGGACCGTGGACGCCGTTCGACGCCGCACGCGACTGGTCGGCCCAGGTCTGCCGCGTTCGCATCGGCGGTCAGGCTTCGCAGGTCTTCAAGGGCAGCCACTCGCTGGCCGATCCGGCCTTCGTGCTGCCGGCCTGGCTGCGTCACGCCACCCGCAACGGCGCCGTGCTCGCGGCCGGCAGCGTGGTCACCACCGGCACCTGGTGCGGGCTGCTGATGGCCGAGGCGGGCGACGAGGTGAGCGTCGAGTTCGAGGGCATCGGCGCGGCGCGCCTGAAACTGTAGGGCCCCCACGCTTGCGGCTGCGCCGCCGCGCTGCCCCCGAAAAGGGCTGGCCGGCCCGCTAGGCGGGCCAGTGCGCGTCGAACACCGGCTTGAAACTCGGATGCTGCTCGACGCGCTGCAGCAGCGCAAAGAACGTCGGCCGCGACGACTTCAGGTGCGCTCGCGCGCCCGACCACTTGCTGACCACGCAGGCCAGCAGGTCCAGCGCGCCGGGCCTATCGTCGCCGCCGAGCCAGCCGCCGGCCGACGGCGGCGTGGTGTCCGCGAACACGTCCCACAGGCCATGCAGGCACTTGCGCGCGACGGCGATCGTGCGCTTTCGCGCGGCCTCGTCGGGCACGTCGCAGAAACGCTCGGGGTAGTCGATCAGGCCAATCGCCGCATAGCAGTTGGCCGCGACGTAGACCAGGCCACGGATCGCGCGGGCGCGCGCGGAAGGCTGCTGCGGCAGCAGGCCGGCGTGCGGGTGCTCGAGCCCCAGGTGGATCAGGATCGCGGCGCTTTCCGTCAGCACGGTGCCGTCGGGCAGCACGAGCGTCGGGATCTGGCCGAGTGGATTGACGCGCCGCAGCTCGTCGAATCCCGGGCCAGGCTCCCACGAAGACGCGTTCACCTGCCGCCACGGCACCCCGCAGGCCACCAGCGCCGCCTCGATGGCCGCGGAGCCCGAGCCCCTGGAGCCGTAGAGCGTGTAGCCGTCGTTCATCTTCATGCGCGATGTCTCCGATGCGGCACGCGCCGCAGGACGAGTTTCGTACAGTCTTCGCGCAGGCTTCGCGACGGCGCCTCGCCGCTGCCTGCACTCTTCGGGGAACCGCCATGACCGCCGACACCCTCGCCGTGACGCGCCTGCTCACGCACAAGCAGTCCCTCGCCGAAAGCCGGCTCGACACGGTGCCGCTCCCGGCCGCCGCCGAGCCCGGCGAGGTAGTGCTGCGGCTCGACCGCTTCGCGCTCACCACCAACAACATCACCTACGCGGCCTTCGGCGAGGCGATGCAGTACTGGCAGTTCTTTCCCACCGGCCTGGCCGACTGGGGCCACATGCCGGTGTGGGGCTTTGCCGACGTGCTGTCCTCCGGCGTCGAGGGCGTCGCGGCAGGCGAGCGCTTCTACGGCTACTTCCCGATCGCCAGCCACGTTCGCATGCAGCCGCAGCGCGTGACGCCGCGCGGCTTCTACGACGGCTCGCCGCACCGCCAGGCGCTCGTCTCGGCCTACAACCAGTACACGCGCTGCAGCGCGGACGCCGCCTACGACCCGGCGCACGAGGATCTCCAGGCCCTGCTGCGCCCGCTCTACATCACCTCGTTCATGCTGGCCGACTACCTGGCCGACAACGGCTTCTTCGGCGCGACCCGGCTGCTGTTCTCGAGCGCATCGAGCAAGACCGCCTACGGCTGCGCGTTCGAGCTGCGTGAGCAGCCCGGCATCGAGCGCGTGGCGCTCACCGGCGCGCGCAACGCCGGCTTCGTGGCGCGCCTGGGCCTGTACGACCGCGTACTCGACTACGCCGAGCTCGCGCAGATCGCGCCCGATCGGCCCACGCTCTACGTCGACTTCTCGGGCGACCCGGCGCTGCGCGCGCGCGTGCACGAGCACTTCGGCGCCGCGCTGGCGCACGACTGCTTTGTCGGCTCGTCGCACCACACCCGGTTTCTTCAGGACGCCGAGCTGCCGGGACCGAAGCCGGTCTTCTTCTTCGCGCCGATGCAGATCAGGAAGCGCAACGCCGACTGGGGCCCGGCCGGCTTCAACGAGCGCTTCACCGTGGCGCAGCAGCGCTTCTACGCGCGCGCGGTCGATGCGAGCGATCCGTGGATCGCGGTCGTCGAACACCGCGGCTTCGACGCCGCGCGCCAGGTGATCGCGGCGCTGTGCGCCGGCACGCTCGATGCGCAGCAGGGCCAGGTGATCGTTCTCTAGATGTGAGCTGTCAAGACGTTGTGTCGAGGCCCCGGTAGTCGAGAGGCTGGAGCGACGCGGCCGATGCCGCGGTGGGGGCGGTGCCAGTTGTAGTGGTGCTGCCAGCTGTGGAGGGCCTG
>NZ_JBMSEE010000013.1:0-22162 GCF_049446155.1 Caldimonas sp. KR1-144 | reverse complement strand
TGCGCTGCAGATCGTGAAGAAGCCGCTGGAGGCGAAGATCGTGCAGGAGATCCTGCCGCCGCCGCCCCCACCGCCGCCGCCTCCGCCGCCCAAGCAGATCAAGCAGCCCGATGCGCCGAAGGTGGAGGCGCCGCCGCCACCTTACGTGCCGCCGCCGGAGATCGCGCCGCCGGTGGACATCGCGCCGGCGATCACGGCGGTTTCGCCCGCGCCGCCGCCGGTTCAGGAGGTGCCGATCGCAGCGCCTGTGCCGCCTGCGCCGCCGGCGCCGGCCCGGGCCGACATCGGCGTGGCCTGCCCCACGCAGGTCAAGCCGGTCGTCCCGAACCGGGCGCTGCAGGAAGGCACCTCGGGCGTGGTCAAGGCCGAGGCGCTGATCAGCAACGGCGTCGTCAAGGAGGTGACGATCTTGTCGGGCCCCAAGGTCTTCCACCAGGCCGTGCGCACCGCGATGCTGCAGTACCGCTGCGTCTCGGGCAGCGGGGAGATCCGCGCGACGCAGCAGTTCGACTTCAAGGTCGACTGAGTACGGGCCTGCCCGGACAGGCCGGAAACAGCTCGTCGGCCCGCGCTCAGCGCTTCTCGACGAGCTGCTTCAGGTTCGCCAGGCCGGCCTGGTAGACGCCGGTCACGGCCTTGACCGCCGCCTCGTCGTTCTGGTCAGGCGGCGGGTCGTTGTTCGGAAAGCCGCGGTAGAAGGCGCCGCGCCATTCGACGACCGACTTGCCGGCCTCGCCGGCGCTCACGGTGATCGTCGACGTGTAGTTGGTCACCGGCAGTGCGCCGCCGTCCTTGGCGCGGTACGAGTACGACATGCCGGTGTCGTTGTAGCGTTCCAGCGTTTCGACCAGGCCGCCGCCGCCCTTGAGCTTGAGCGTGCGCACCGAGCCTTCGCCATTGCCGGCGCTGGCCGGGCTCTCTGCAACCGCGGGGTGCCACTTGGCGAGGGCATCGAAGTCCTTGATCGCCGCCCAGACGGCGGCGGGCGGCGCGTCGATCGCGATCTTCTCGACCACCTTCTGGCGCGTCGGCCCGTGGGCGTGGAGCGGGGTGATGACGGCCATCAGCGCGATGGCCAGCGCGGCACGGCGTGCGGCGCAACGAATCTGGTACGGCATGTCCTGCGTGTCTCCTCGTTGGCATGGGCTGTCCCGCGGCCGGAACGCTCACCGCGGTCATGGCGCAGTGCGGTGCAAGCGCCGTACCGGCAATTGAACCCAGGCAATCAGCGCAAGGGCGCGCAGCCGCCCCAACCCTCGTCAAGGACTTGCGCGGATCCGGCTGCGCCGGTCCGCTGCAAGGGCCCCCTTGGGGGGGGCAGCGAACGAAAGTGAGCGTGGGGGCCCTACTCCCCGATGAAGGCGCCGAAGCCGCGCGGATTGCTGCCCAGCGGGATGCGGCGGCGCTTTTCGCCGGTGGTGGCGTCGAGCACCTGGAGCTCGTCGTCCATCCAGTTGACGACGTAGACCGCGTCGCCGCGCGCGTCGATGCCTTCGGGAAAACCGAAGCCGGGCAGGGTGGCCAGCGTCTGCAGGCTCTGCGCGTCGATCACGCTGACCGTGTCGGAGCGCTGGTTGGTGACGAACAGGCGCTCGCGGCCGTCGCTGCCCTTGGCGAGCACCGCGCCGTAGGGCGCCTTGCCGACGGGCACGGTGCCCGTCACGCGCTGTTGCCGCAGGTCGATCACCGTGAGCCGGTCGGCGTAGACGTCGAGCGAGTACAGCCGACGGCGCTTCGTGTCGAGCAGCAGGCCGAACGGGTGCTCGCCGACCTGGATGCGCTTGACGATGCGCGCATGCGGCTTGCGGGCGACATCGATCACCGCGATGCGGTTGTCGTCACGCTCGGCGACGTAGACCGTGCGGGAGTCGGGCGAGACCGCGATGCCGGCCGGCGATGCGCCCAGCGGCACCGTGAACAGCGGCTTGAGCGTCTTGGCATCGAGCGCGATCAGCTGCGCGCCGAACCAGTCGCTGACGTAGACACGCCGGCCGTCCGGCGCCGCCTCGATGCCGACCGCGCCCTGGCCCACGATGGCCGTGGCGACCACGCGCCGCGTCGCGACGTCGATCGCGGTGATCTCGTTCGAGCCGGGGTTGGTGACGTAGACGCGATGCGCGGCCGCGCTCGCCGCGACGCCGGCCGGCGAGCGGCCGACCGGCACCGTCGCGACGACCGCCTCGCTGTCGAGGTCGACCACCGAGACATCGTGGCTGCCCTGGTTGGTGATCCAGGCCAGCGCGCTGGCCGCGGCCGGCGGCAGCGCAGCGCACAGCAGGGCCGCGGCGGCGAGGAGCGATCTCCAGTGCGTGGCGCGCATCGCCTTCACGCCGGACGGTAGATCGCGACGACGCGCGCGCCCTCGGCGTCGACCGCCGCGCGGTACATGCCTTCGCAGTTGAACGGCATCGCGATGTTGCCGCGCGCATCGACCGCGATCACGCCGCCGGCGGCGTCCTCGCCGCCGATGCGCGGCAGCAGGCCCAGCACCACCGAATCACAGGCGTCCTCGAGCGACTGACCGGCCAGGCGCATGCGCGCCGAGATCTCGTGCGCGACGCCGCCGCGCACGAACCATTCGCCGTGACCGGTGCACGAGACCGCGACCGCGTCGTCGGCCCAGGTGCCGGCACCGATCACCGCGCTGTCGCCGACGCGCCCGGCCATCTTGCCGTTGCGCCCGCCGGTGGAGGTGGCTGACGCGAGGCGGCCATTCATGTCGCGCGCGACCGCGCCGACCGTGCCGCGGCCCTGGCCGATGACCGCGTCGGTCAGCGTCGGTGCCTCGCGGCGCCGGCGCTCGAGCTCGTCTTGCAGCTCCTTCCAGCGCGTCTCGGTGTGGAAGTAGCCGGGCGGCGCCTGCGGCAGGCCGATGCGCTGCGCGAAGGCGTCGGCCGCGCCGAAGCCCAGCGTCACGTGCGGCGTGTCTTCCATCACCGCGCGCGCCAGGCGCACCGGGTTGCGCGTGCGCGATACGCCCATCACCGAGCCGGCCGCGCGCGTGTAGCCGTCCATCACCGCCGCTTCGAGCTCGATGTCGCCTTCCTCGTTGAAGACCGCGCCGCAGCCGGCGTTGAACAGCGGGTCGTCCTCGAGCCGAATCACCGCCGCGACCACCGCATCGAGCGCACTGCCGCCGTCGCGCAGCACGGCCAGGCCGGCATCGAGCGCCGTCTCGAGCCCGGCGCGCACGACGCGCTCGCGCGCCTTGGTCATCTGCTGCCGTGCCAGCGTGCCGGCGCCGCCATGGATCGCGATCGCGATGCTCATCGATAGGTCACTGAAGGTCTGCGGCGCGGCGGGACCTGCATGCCGCGAATCGAGAACGATTCTCGCACGCACGATGTGCGACCTTCGACGACGGATGTCAGTCGCCGCGCAGCAGCGACCAGCAGGCCAGGTCCACCGCTTCGTCGTGCCAGTGCCGGTAGCGTCGCAGCACGCCTTCCTGGCGAAAGCCCAGGCTGCCGAGCAGGCGCGTCGAGCGTCGGTTGCCCGGTTGCGTCAGGGCTTCGATGCGCCCGACCGCCATGCCCAGGCGGCCGGCAAAGGCGCAGCCGATCGCGCCGGCCAGCGCCTCGCGCGCGAACCCGCGGTCCCAATGGCCCGGGTCCAGGTCGTAGGACAGCTCCACGGCGCCGTGACGGCGACGCTGGAAGTCGAAGCCGCAGGAGCCGATCGCGTCGAGCGGGCGCTCGCGCAGCGCGATGGCCCAGCGCACGCCGCGCCCGCTGGGCCATTGCTCGGCGCGCCAGGCCACCAGCTGGCGCGCGTCCTCGAGCGTGCTCACGCGCGCGATGTTGTGCCAGGCGGTCACGGCCTCGTTCGAGAAGATGCGGTACACCGCTTCGCGGTCGTCGGGCTCGAACTCGCGCAGCACCAGGCGGTCGGTGGCGAGCGAGGGAAAGGGCTGTGCGCCGGCGAGCGCGCCGGCGTGCGCGAGCGGAGTTCCTGGCATGGCGACACCCAATGGGCTGGTGTGCCTCAGGCTAGGGCCGCGCCCCCGTGCCGGCGATCAGCCGATCGCCCAGGCGCGGCACCTCATTACCCGATCCGATCCCGATGCCGCAGGCTTCAGCGCAGCCCGAGCTTGAACGCGATCATCGCGCGCAGCTTGTGCGGCACCACTGGCTTGATCAGCAGGTGAACATCGTGCTGCTGCGCCTCGCGCTCGTGGCCGGTCATCGTGCTGCCGGTCACCAGGATGGCGGGCACGTGCGTCGGCGCAAACGCGCCGCGCAGCGCCTGCAGCGCGTCGATGCCGGTGCCGTCGCCGAGGCGGTAGTCGAGGATCAGCAGGTCGGGCGCGGTGTCCTGGCCGCGCGCCCAGGCCGCCGCGGCGCTGGCGCTGTCGAAGGCCTCGATGCTCGCGCCCCAGCCCTTGAGCAGCACGACCAGGCCCTCGCGCACGGCCGGCTCGTCCTCGACGACGACGATGCGCCGGCGATCCAGCGTCAAGCCGATGGCCGGGCGCGCGCCCGCGGCCGGAGCCGCCATCGGGCGCGGCAGCGTGCCGGCCGCCAGCGACAGCGTGAACACCGTGCCGCGGCCGGGCTGCGAGCGCAGCGTCAGCGGGGCGTCGATCAGCGTCGACAGGCGCTTGACGATCGCCAGGCCCAGGCCCAGGCCCTTGCGGTCGTTCGCGGCCACCGGCGCCTGCGCGCCGCCAACCTGGTAGAACTCGTCGAACACGCGCGACTGCTCGGCCGCCGCGATGCCCACGCCGGTGTCCCAGACCTGCACGACGACGCGCGTGCCGCGTCGCCGCGCGGCCAGCAGCACGCCGCCCTCGCGCGTGTAGCGGATCGCGTTGGCCAGCAGGTTGCGCAGGATGCGGTCGGTCAGCACCGGGTCGGCGTAGACGACGCGGTCCTCGCCGCGCAGGCGCAGCGACAAGCCCTTCTCGAACGCGGTCGGCTCGTACTGAAGCCGCAGGCGCGCAAACAGGTCGCGCAGCGCAAAGGCCTGCGGCTGCGGCTCGACGCCGCCGGTGTCGATCTTGGTGATGTCGAGCAGCTCGCCGAACAGCCCCTCGAGCGCGTCGACCGAGCTGTAGATGCTGTTGACGAGGTGGGTCACTTCCTCGTCGCCGCGGCTGCGCGCGCGCAGGGCCTCGGCAAACAGGCCCATCGCGTGCAGTGGCTGGCGCAGGTCGTGGCTGGCGGCGGCGAAGAACTGGGTCTTCGCGCGGTTGGCGGTTTCGGCCTCGCGCCTCGCGGCATCGGCGGTGGCCTTCTCCGCGGCCAGCTGCGCGGCGAGCTGCTCGGTGCGCAGCTTCAGCGCCAGCGTGCCGTGGAAGGTGCGCCGGTACGCGCGCGCCAGCGCGGCATTCATCAGGTAGCCCAGCAGCAGCACCGCGGCGAGCTGCCAGCTCGTTGCGCTTTCGATCGTCGCGACGCGCGCGATCAGCGGCAGCAGGCACAGGCTGGTGAAGGCCAGGAAGATGCGGAACTGCGGCGCGAGCACGGTGATCGAGGCCACGCAGTAGGTGTAGACGATGACGACCAGCGCGGCGCGCTGGTACGCGTCGCCGTGCTCGTAGAGCGTCCAGCTCGCGGCGCCCCAGACCGCGCCCGAGGCCACCGCGCCGGTGTTCCAGATCACCAGCCAGTGCTGGGCGTTGGCGATGCGGTGCGTGCTCGCATCCGCTCTGGCCTGGCTGTAGCGCAGGCGGCCGTAGAGGCGCGCGCCCCACACCGCGAGGAACAGCAGCGACCACGCGACGAGGTTGAAGCGCGGCGCGCTGCGCGCGAACAGCGCGACCAGCGCCGCGGCGCCGAGCAGGTTGCCGGCCAGCGAGACGCCCGTTTGCGCATACAGCGAGCGGACCTTGTCGGGCAGCACCGCTGCCGGCTCGGACGGCACGGCCAGCGCCGTGGCGCGCGGGCTCATGAAGGCGTCACTGCCCGCTGCGCTTCCAGCCCGGCGACGCGTTGCCCTGCGTCATCTGGCTGACGGCGAGCACGGCCTGCGTGCGCGAGTTGACGCCCAGCGCGCGCAGCACCGCGGCGACATGGTCCTTCACCGTCTCGACCGACAGGTTGAGCTCGCGCGCGATCAGCTTGTTGGGCTTGCCCTGCAGCAGCAGCGCCAGCACGTCGGTCTGGCGCGGCGTCAGGCCCAGCGTCGCGAGGCCGGGCGTGCTCTGGTAGGCGCTGTGCACGGCTTCGTGCGTCACGGTGCGCAGCGCGTCCTGTTCGGCGGCCTCTTCGGCGCTTTCGAGGCCCATCGCCATCGGCGGGACGTAGATGCCGCCGGACATCACCAGCCGCAGCGCCTCGAACAGCATCTCGGTGCTCGAGCGCTTGGGCACGAAGCCCATGGCGCCGAGGTCGATCGATCGGATCACGTCGCTCGCACGGTCGGAGGCCGAGACGATGACCACCGGCAGCGCCGGATAGGCGCGGCGCAGCTCGGTCAGCAGGTCGAAGCCGTTGGCGTCGCCGAGCTGCAGGTCGAGCAGCGCGAGGTCGTAGTCGGGGTCGAGCGCCAGCGTGGCGCGCGCCTCGGCGGCACTGCCGACGCCGACGACCTCGAGGTCGTCGCCGAGGCCCTGGATCACGGATTTGAGCGCCGAGAGGATCAGCGGATGGTCGTCGATCAGCAGGACCTTCATCGGCGCCTTGTCCCCGGTGTTGTTGTCGTGGCTCGTGCGGGCGAGGTGTGGGCGGAATGTAACGGAGCCCTTCGCGCTTGCCTCTCCCCAACTCGATGGGGCGCCGCGCGGCGCGCGCTTCGGAGATCATCGCGCCGGGCCGGGCCACCGGCACCGCAGGGCAGGAGCATCCGGATGGCATTCAAAGTGTTCGGCGCGCCGATGCGCGCCAGCGTGGCGCTGGGCCTGGCGGCCTGGCTCGCGGCCGGCGGCGCGCACGCCGCGACGATCGCCGGCGTGACGCCGCAAGGCGAGGTCGCGCAGGTGCGCCAGGTCGTCGTGAGTTTCTCCGAGGGCGTGGTGCCGCTGGGCGATCTGCGCCTGCCCGATCCGGCGATCGTGAGCTGCCAGGGTCCGGCGCCGGCCGGCAGCGGCCGCTGGCTCGACGACCGCCGCTGGGCCTGGGACTTCCGCGCCGCGCTGCCGCCCGGCGTGCGCTGCACCGTCAAGGCGCGTGCCGACTGGAAGCCGATGTCCGGGGTGCTGAGCGGCCGCAGCGAGTTCGCGTTCCAGACCGGCGGGCCGGCGATCGTCAACGTGCAGCCCTGGGGCGGCGAGATCGAGGAGGAGCCGTACTTCCTGCTGCGCCTGAGCGGCGCGGCGGTCGAGGCGACGGTGCTGGCCAACGCGCGCTGCGAGGTCGAAGGCATCGGCGAGCGCATCCCGGTGCGCGTGATCGGCGGGGCCGAACGCGCCGCACTGCTGAAGGCGCGCCGGCTCGAGAAGCAGCCCGAACTGTCCCTGGTGCTGGCCTGCCAGCGCCCGCTGCCGCAGGACACGCCGGTGCGCCTGGTCTGGGGCCGCGGCATCGCGGCGGCGTCGAACCCCCAGGTGCTCACCAGCGTCGAGCAGCGCTTCGACTACCGCGTGCGCAAGCGCTTCACGGCCGAGTTCAGCTGCGAGCGCGAGCGCGCCGACGCGCCTTGCCTGCCGGTGCGGCCGATGAGCGTGCGCTTCTCGGCGCCGGTGCCGCGCGAGCAGGCGGCCGCAGTGCGACTGGAGCCGGCCTCCGGCAAGGCGCTCGCGCCGGTGTTCGCCACCGACGACCGCAACGACGAAGTCACGGCGGTGAACTTCCCCGTGCCATTGGCCGAAGGCGCGAGCTTTCGCGTCGTGCTGCCGGCGGGGCTGAAGGACGTGTCGGGCCGCGCGCTCGCCAACGCGGCGAGCTTTCCGCTCACGGTGGCCACCGGCACGATGCCGCCGATCGCCAAGTTCGCGGCGGCGCCGTTCGGCATCGTCGAGCGGGGCGAAGAATCCATGCTGCCGGTCACGCTGCGCCACGTTCAAGGCGACCTGCGCCCCGCCGCACCGCAAGGCGCGGTGCGCGTGAAGACCTTGTCGAGCGATGCCGACATCCTGGCCTGGTTCGCGCGGCTCGATCGCTACCACGAGCGCCAGATGAGCGCGCGCGAGGCCGGCCTGCCCCAAAGCGAATGGACAGTGCGCGAGACCCAGGTCGATGCGCGCGGACGCACGCACCAGATCGATCGCGAGCGCATCGTCGGCACGCGCGAGCTGTCGCTGCTCAAGAGCGATGCGCAGGCGAAGCGCCTCGACCTGCCGCAGCTTGCCGGTGGCGATCCGCGCCCGTTCGAGGTGGTGGGTATTCCGCTGGCCGAGCCGGGTTACCACGTGGTCGAGATCGAGTCGCAGCGCCTGGGCGAGTCGCTGCTCGACAAGAAGGCGCCGCTGTACGTGCGCACCGGCGTGCTGGTCACCAACCTCGGCGTGCACTTCAAGCGCGGCCGCGAGAACAGCCTGGTGTGGGTCACCACGCTCGACCGCGGCAGGCCCGTCGAGGGCGCCGAGGTCGCGGTGCGCGACTGCGCCGGCAAGGCCTTGTGGAGCGGGCGCACCGATGCCAACGGCATCGCCCGCGTCGACCGCGTGCTCGATGCGATCAACGACTGTCCGCACGTGCCGGGCTACTTCGTCAGCGCGCGCCACACCGGCAAGGACGGCCGCACCGATGTCGCGTTCACGCTGTCGAGCTGGCAGCGCGGCATCGAGTCCTGGCGCTTCAACGTGCCGACCGACAGCAGCCCGCACCTCGACCTGCGCTCGCACACGGTGTTCGACCGCACGCTGCTGCGCGCCGGCGAGACGGTCTCGATGAAGCACTTCGTGCGCACCGAGACCTCGGGCGGCCTGGCGTCATTGAAGCCGGCCGACCTGCCGGGCAAGGCGATCGTGATCCACCAGGGCACGGGCCAGGAGTTCGCGCTGCCGCTCGCGTGGAACGGCGTGCGCAGCGCGACCTCGAGCTGGAACATCCCGCCCGCGGCCAAGCTGGGCGTCTACGAGGTCGTGCTCGAGCGCACGCCGGACGGCGACGAGCGCCGCCGCACGCGCCTGCCCAGCGGGAGCTTTCGCATCGAGGAGTTCCGCCTGCCGCTGATCGACGCGCGCCTCGCGGGCCCGAAGGGCGCGGCGATCGCGCCGAAGGAGCTGCCGCTGGACGTGCAGCTCAACTTCTTCTCGGGCGGCGGGCTGCAGACCGCGGCGCGCGCCTCGGCGCTGCTGCGGCCGCGCTACGCCATCTGGCCGGGCTACGAGGAGTTCAGCTTCGAGCCGCCGCGGCGCGTGGACGGCGCCGGCAGCGCGCCGCCCGACGACGAAGCGCCCGACGACGACACCGGCGCGCCGCGCGACGGCAAGCTGGTCGCCGACAAGCTCGCGGTGCAGACCGACCGCAACGGCGCGGCGCGCATCACGCTCAAGGACCTGCCGGCGATCGACCGCGCCAGCGAGCTGACCGCCGAGCTGAGCTTCAACGACCCGAACGGCGAGGTGCAGACCGCGAGCACGCGCGTCGCGCTGTGGCCCAGCGCGGTGGTGCTGGGCGTCAAGACCGGTGCGTGGGCGAGCCGGCGCGGCAAGGTCAAGTTCCAGGTCGTCGCGCTCGACACCACGGGCAAACCGATGGCCGGCCAGAAGGTCGAGGTGCGCGGCCGCCACACGCAATACATCAGCACGCGCAAACGCATGGTCGGCGGCTTCTACGCCTACGACAACCGCAGCGAGGTCAAGGACCTCGGCGCGCTGTGCAGCGGCCAAAGCGACGCGCGCGGCCTGGTGCTGTGCGAGGCCGAGCTGTCGACGCCGGGCCAGGTGGAGCTGATCGCGCGCGCCAGCGACGCCGAGGGCTGCAAGGTCGAGGCGGCCTCGAGCGTGTGGGTCACCCGCCAGGGCGAGTTGTGGTTCGCGCAGGACAACGACGACCGCATCGACGTGCTGCCCGAGAAGAAGGCCTACGAGCCCGGCGAGACGGCGCGCTTCCAGGTGCGCATGCCGTACCGCGAGGCGACCGCGCTGGTGAGCGTCGAGCGCGAGGGCATCGTCGACACGCGCGTGATCACGCTGCGCGGCGACGACCCGACCTTCGAGCTGCCCATTCCCAAGCCTCCCGCGCCAGACGCCGCGAGCTGGGGACCGAACGTCTACGTCAGCGTGCTCGCGCTGCGCGGGCGCATCCGCGACGTGCCCTGGTACTCGTTCTTCCGCTGGGGCTGGCGCGAGCCGGTCAACTGGTGGCGCGCGTTCTGGTACGAGGGCCGCGAATACCAGGCGCCGACCGCGATGGTCGACCTCGCCAAGCCCTCGTTCAAGCTCGGCGTCGCGCCGATCCGCATCGGCATCGCCTCGCACAAGCTGCAGGTCACCGTGAGCGCCGACAAGGAAAGCTACGCGATTCGCCAGACCGCGAAGGCCAAGGTCAAGGTCACGCACGGTGGCAAGCCGCTCGCGGGTAGCGAGTTCGCGTTCGCGGCGGTCGACGAGGGCCTGCTCTCGCTCAAGCCCAACGACAGCTGGGACCTGCTGGGCGCGATGATCCAGCAGCGCTCCTGGGGCGTGGAGACCAGCACCGCGCAAGGCGAGATCGTCGGGCGGCGCCACTACGGCCGCAAGGCGGTCGCGGCCGGCGGCGGAGGCGGGCGCGGCCAGACGCGCGAGCTGTTCGACACGCTCCTGGTGTGGAAGCCCGCCGTCACGCTCGACGCCAACGGCGAGGCGATCGTCGAGGTGCCGCTCAACGACTCGCTGACCAGCTTCAAGCTCGTGGCGGTGGCCGATGCCGGCGTGCAGACCTTCGGCAGCGGCAGCACCAGCATCCGCGTCACGCAGGACCTGCAGGCGCTGTCGGGCCTGCCGCCACTGGTGCGCGAGGGCGACCGCTTCCAGGCCCTGCTGACGCTGCGCAACACCACCGCGCGCGAGATGAAGGTGAAGGCAACGCTTTCCGGCACCGCGCGCAGCGGGCCGGAGGTGCAGCGCGCGCCGATCGCGCTGACGGCGCAGGAGCATGTGCTCGCCGCCGGCGCGACGAAGGAGATCGCGTGGGAGGTGACCGCGCCGACCGGCGCCGACAGCGTGACCTGGGAGGCCGCGGTCGACGAGGTCGGCGGCGCCGCGAAGGACCGGCTCAAGGTGACGCAGCTCGTCGTGCCCGCGGTGCCGCTGCGCGTGATGCAGGCGACGCTCGCGCAGCTCGACGGCGCCTACAGCCTTGCCGTCGCACCGCCGGCCGATGCCTTGTCCGAGGCGGGTATCCCGCGCGGCAGCATCACGCTCGGCCTGCAGCCCAAGCTCACCGGCGCGCTGCCGGGGGTGCGGCGCTTCTTCGAGACCTATCCCTTCATCTGCCTCGAGCAGAAGTTCTCCAAGGCCGTCGGCTTGCGCGACCCCAAGCTGTGGACCGCGGTCGCCAACGTGCTGCCGACCTACCTCGACCGCGACGGCCTGGCCAACTACTTTCCGCCGCGGCCCGAAGACGCGCCGCGCGGCAGCGACCGCCTCACCGCCTACCTGATCGCCGCCGCCGACGAGGCCGGCTTCGAGCTGCCCACCGCCGCCCGCGACGAGATGCTGGCCGGCCTGACGCTCTTTGTCGAAGGCCGCATCAAGCGCGACTTCTGGTCGCCGCAGTCGGCCAAGGGCATCGACCTCGACGTGCGCAAGCTCGCCGCGCTCGCGGCGTTGTCGCGCCACGGCCGCGCCAGTGCCAGGCAGCTCGGCTCGATCAACCTCGCGCCCAACCTGTGGCCGACCGCCGCGCTGATCGACTGGCTCACGATCCTGCGCCGCGTCGACGGCGTGCCCGATCGCGCCAAGCGCCTCGACGAGGCGCAGCAGCTGCTGCGTTCGCGCCTGACCTGGTCGGGCACGACGCTGCGCTTCTCGACCGAGCAGGAGGACTTCTGGTGGTGGCTGATGGACAGCGCCGACGCCAACGCCGCGCGCCTGATCCTCGCGGTGCTCGACGACGCCGCGTGGAAAGAGGAACTGCCGCGCCTGGTGATCGGCAGCCTCGGCCGCCAGCGCTACGGCCACTGGCTCACGACCACGGCCAACGTCTGGGGCTCGCTCGCGCTCGACAAGTTCTCGGCCCGGTTCGAGTCGCAGCCGGTCGCCGGCCGCACGAGCGCGCAGCTCGCCGGCGCGCAGCGCGCGTTCGACTGGGCCGGCGCCAACGCGGACGGCGGCCGGCTCGCGCTGCCGTGGCCGGCCAAGGAAGGGCAGCTCGCGGTCCAGCACGCCGGCAGCGGCAAGCCCTGGCTCACGGTGCAAAGCCTGGCCGCGGTGCCGCTCGCCGCGCCGATCCGCGCCGGCTACGACATCGTGCGCACGGTCACGCCCGTCGAGCAGAAGGTGGCTGGCCGCTGGTCGCGCGGCGACATCGCGCGCGTGCGCATCGAGGTCGAGGCGCAGTCGGACATGACCTGGGTCGTGGTCAGCGATCCGGTGCCCGCGGGCGCGACGCTGCTCGGCTCGGGGCTCGGCCGCGACAGCGAGATCGCGACACGCGGCGAGAAGCGCGAGGGCTGGTCGTGGCCGGCCTTCGAGGAACGCGGCTTCGAGGCTTTCCGCAGCTACTACGACTACCTGCCGCGCGGCAAGCACGTCATCGAGTACAGCGTGCGGCTCAACAACCCGGGCCGCTTTGCGCTGCCGCCGACGCGCGTCGAGGCAATGTACGCGCCGGAGGCCTTCGGCGAGTTGCCGAACGCGGCGCTCGAGGTGCAGCCGTGAGCTTGAAGAAGGCGCTGCTCGCGGGTGTTTTCAGTGTGGCGCTCGGCGCGGCGCTGCAAGCCCACGCGCTGCCGCGCTTCGACGAGGTCAAGGCCGCGTGGCAGCCGTCGGACGCGACCTTGCTCGACCGCCGCGGCGAGCCGCTGCAGACGCTGCGCGTCGACAAGTCGGTGCGGCGTCTCGCATGGGTGCCGATCGACCAGATGTCGCCCGCGCTGCTGCAGGCCATCGTGCTGAGCGAGGACCGCGCGTTCTGGGAGCACAGCGGCGTCGACTGGGCCGCGATCGCGCGCAGCGCCTGGGCCAATGCCTTCAACGCGCGCACACGCGGCGCCTCGACGCTGACGATGCAGCTCGCCGGCCTGATCGACGACGATCTCGCGCGTCCGGCCGGTGGCCGCAGCCTCGCGCAGAAGCTCGGCCAGGCGGCCGTGGCGACGCAGCTCAACGCGCGCTGGCGCAAGAGCGAGGTGCTCGAGGCCTACCTCAACCTCGTGCCGTATCGCGGCGAGATCGTCGGCATCGACGCGCTGTCGCAGACGCTGTTCGGCAAGCATCCGAGCGGACTCGACGCCGACGAAGCGGCCATCGCCGCGGCGCTGGTGCGCGGCCCCAATGCCGCGCCGGGCACGGTGGCGCAGCGCGCCTGCGGCGTGCTGAAGCTGCAGAAGCTGCAATGCAACGCGGTGGGCGCGCTGGCCGAGAGCGCGCTCGCGCGCCGCGGCGGCATGCCGCTGGGCGAGCAGCTCGCGCCGCATGCGGCGCGCCAGGTGCTGGCGCAGGCCAAGCCGGGGGCGCGGCGGCTGGCGTCCACGCTCGACGCGCGCCTGCAGCGCTTTGCGGTGACGACGCTGCGCCGCCAGCTCGGCGAGCTGACGGGGCGCAACGTCGAGGACGGCGCGATCGTCGTGCTCGACAACGCGAGCGGCGAGGCGCTGGCGTGGGTCGGCTCCAGCGGATCGCTGTCGGACGCGGCCGAGGTCGACGGCGTGCTCGCGCGCCGCCAGCCCGGCTCGACGCTCAAGCCCTTTGTCTACGAGCTGGCCTTCGAGCGCCGGCTGATCGCGCCGGCCAGCCTGCTCGACGACTCGCCCGCGCAGCTGCAGACCGCCAGCGGCCTGTACCTGCCGCAGAACTACGACCGTGACCACAAGGGCTGGATCAGCGCGCGCACCGCGCTCGGCGCCAGCCTCAACGTGCCGGCGGTGCGCGTCGGCGCGATGCTGGGGCCCGATGCCATCGCCGAGCGCCTGAACGCGCTGGGCCTCGCGCTCGCGCAGCCCGGCGGCTGGTACGGCGACTCGCTCGCGCTCGGCAGCGCCGACGTCACGCTGCTGGCACTGACGAACGCCTATCGCGCGTTGGCCAACGGCGGCGTGGTCTCGGCGCCGTCGCTGGTTCGCATCGCCAGGCCGGTGCCGCCGCGCCGCGTGGCCGACGCCGCCGCCGTGTCGCTCGTGACCGACATCCTGGCCGACAACAACGCGCGCGTGCGCACCTTCGGCCTCGACAGCGCGCTCGCGACGCGCGGCTTCGCGGCGGTGAAGACGGGCACCAGCAAGGACCTGCGCGACAACTGGTGCCTCGGCTTCACCGACCGCTACACGATCGGCGTGTGGGTCGGCAACGCGAGCGGCGAGCCGATGCACGGCGTCAGCGGCGTGAGCGGCGCGGCGCCGGTGTGGCAGTCGCTGGTGCGCTACCTGCACCAGGCTGCGCCGTCGCGCGCGCCACGTCTGCCGACGGGCGTGACGCGGCTGCAGGTCGCGTTCGACGACGGCGTCGAGCCGCCGCGCAGCGAGCTCTTCGTCGCCGGCACCGAGCAGCCGCGCTGGCGCGCCAGCGCGCAGATGGCCGGCGCGACCCAGCGCTTCGGCATCACCAGCCCGCGCGACGGCAGCCTGTTCGCGCTCGACCCCGACATCCCGCCGGCGGCGCAGCGCATGCGCTTCGAGGGCCAGGCGGGCACCTGGGTGCTCGACGGCAGGCGGCTGGGGCAGGGCGCGCAGATCGACTGGGCGCCGTGGCCGGGTCGGCACGAACTCCAGCTGCTCGACCTGCGCGGGCGCGTGCTGCAGAAGGTGGCGTTCGAAGTGCGCGGCGCGAGCGCCATGGTGTCGACGGCGCGCTGACGCGTTCGTTGGATCGCAGTCCGAACGCGACGAGGGCGTTACGACGCCTTGTTCTTCAGCTTGCCCTTGGGAAGCACCGCCGTGACCGGAGCAATCGGTCGCGTTGAGACGGACGACGACTCCTTCGGCGGGCTGGTGTCCTTCTTCGGTTTCTTGACCATCTTGTTGCTGCGCTGTTCGCCCTTGGGCATGGTGTTCTCCTCGATGGAGTTCTCAATGTATCTCCATGCGCCGCGTTCACGTGAGACCTGAGAAGTGAACACCGTCACGGCGCCGTCGCGCTGACCTCGCCGAGCGCGCGCTCCAGCGCCGCGCGGCTGGGCGTGTCGACGAAGACGCAGCGCTTGCCGGTGCGCTTGCAGTGGTCTTTCACGCGCCAGTAGGCGTCGTGGCTGATGCAGCCGGTCTGGCAGATCACGAGGTCGGCCGCGGCCAGCGTGGCGTCGAGCCGCGCGATCGCGTCTTCCTCGCCGCCGTCGTGGTGCATGAAGCGCGCGCCGCTGTGCTCGACCAGGCGGCGGTAGACCGGCACGATCGCGGCGCGTCCGCCCACGCAGAGCACGGCGCGGTCGGCCAGGGCCGGCATGGCCGGCTCGGCATCGGCTTCGGGCTCGAGCGCTGAACGCCGCAGCGCCTCGCGCTCGGCGATCGCCTCGTCGGCGCGCCGACGCTGGCGCTCGGCCTCCTGCTGCGCGGCGAGCAACGCGCGCTGCAGGTCGCGGATCTGCTCGGCCTGCTGGCGCGCCTCGCGCGCGAGCTCGAAGCGCGTGCGCAGCTGCGGCGCGGCCTGCTCGAGCGCCTGGTTCAGCTCCTGCTGCTGCGCCAGCGCGGTGTCGCGCAGCAGCAGCTCGGCGCGCAGGCGCACCAGCTGGGTCTGCAGAACATCGAGCTGGCGCGCGTGCCCCTGCGCCTGGCCTTGCGAGCGCCGCTGCGCCGCGCCCAGCTCGCGCGCCAGCACGGCGTTCTCGTCGATCAGCGACTCGAGCCGCTCGAGATCGGCACGCGTGGCCATGCCGACCTGGTGCTGCAGCATGTGCATGTCGCCCAGCGCGGCGTGCGCCAGCGCCGGCGTGCAGCGCGCATGCGTCAGCACGGCCCACAGCGCGCCGGCCACCTCGGTGCCGGAGCGCGCGTCGGCCCACCACTGCGCCAGCTGCTCGGTCGTCTTCAGCGCGGCCGCATGGCGCAAGGCGATGGCGTAGCGGCGGTCGAGCTCGCGCTGCACCACCTCGGCGATGCGCGTGCGGCGCTTGGACTCGGTGACGACGACGCAATGCAGCTCGTAGTCGTCGGCAAAGGTCTGCGGGCCCACGGCCTTGTCGACGAGCCGGCGCAGCGCCGCCATCGGCAGGCACACGCCGATCACCGGGCAGTGGGCGTGGCCGTCGAGCTCCCAAAGACGGCGGCGGCGTGAGCCCTGGGGCGGTGCGGTCGGGCCGGCGTCGAGCACGGTGATGCCGAGATGGGGTTCGTGAGCAGGCGGGTTCGAGACCGGTGGGCACATCGGGCGGCTCCTCGTCGGCACGGGCGGTCGCGGCAGCGCGGCGCCGGCAGGGGATCAGGGAGCGGCCACTCTAATGCGAATAATTCGCATTAGCAACGAAGCGACCCGCATCGGCCCGGGGGCATGCGGTGCGTCAGGGCGCCTATGCGGCGGCCGCGAGGGCCAGGCACGACGCGGCGTTCAGTGCCATGTGGCCGACCAGCCCCGGCACGATCGAGCGCGTGCGCACATAGGCCGACTGCCAGGCCAGCGCCAGCGCGAACAGCAGCGGTGCGGTGATCGCGTTGAGATGGGCCAGGGCGAACAGGCCCGAGGTGAGCAGCGCCGGCACCCAGCGCGGCCAGGCCTGCGGCCACGCCTCGAAGATCAGCGCGCGAAAGACGACCTCTTCCACCAGCGGTGCAAGCACGGCGATGCCCACCCAGCCGAGCGGATGGGCCAGGATGCTGCGCACCCAGCGCATGCCATCCGCATCCTCGGGCAGCAACTGCCGCAAGCCCAGCGTGACGGCCGAGGCCAGCACGCAGGCGATCGAGGCCCACAGCAGCTCGCGGCGCCAGCGCCATGCGGTGATCGACTCGCGCGCGCGTTGCGGCACCTGGTGCCAGAAACAACGCACCGCGCCGAGCTGCCACAACTGCGCGACGACCATCACCGCCGTCGCGGCCAGCGTGCCCGGGCCGAGCGTGCCCATCAGCACGACCTGGCCCACGATCAGCAGCGTCAGTGTCAGCACGAGTTCCATCGGCGCATCCTCCTCGATCCGCGCAGTGGATCGCGGTGTGGCGGCGCCGTCTTGACCGCTGCTGATGCCGCGGTTCGTTGCCGGCCCGAACCAGCCGTCGCGCAGTGCGTCAGGCCCGCCGGCTGGCCAGCGCCTGGGCCGCCTTCAGGCGGCGGAACGCGTCATCGTTGAGCTGCCGGTTCATCGCGTTCCATCGGCTCGTGATCTTGTCGATCTCCGTCTGCAGTCGCGCCGCGGTGGCCGCGTCGCCGATGGCCAGCGCCCAGATCGCGTACTCGGCGCGTGCCTCGAACGTACCGAACTTCTCGACGGCGCGCTCGAACTCCTCGCGAGCCTGCGCGGACCGCGAGGTCCCCGCGTACGAACGGGCGATCAGCAGAGAGACGCCGTCCGGCCGGTAGTCGGGTCGCGTACGGCGCAGCTCTTCGAGATGGCCCAGCGCCTCCTGGTAGCGCTGACACTCGACAAAGGCGCGCGCCGCGCCAAAGCGCAGGTCGGGGTCGGAGGCGAACGGGCCCTTCAGCGCGCCCTCGTACAACGTGGCGGCTTCCTGCGGCTCGCCGGCCTCCAGCAAGGCGGCGGCCAGCCTCATCTGGTTCTGCGCCGTCGGCGTTTCGTCGAAGTTCGCTCGGGCAATGCGGACCTCCTTGCCCGGATCGAGCGCCTTCGCCGCGGCCGAAACGGCCTTGATGGCGCCTCGTTCCAGGCGCGAGTTCGGCAAATAGACCGCCAGAAAATAGACCAGGCTGCCGAGCAGCGGAAACGCGAAAAGAATGAACAGCCAATAGAGCTGCTGCCCCGTTCGAACCACGTGAACGGCGCAAAACAGGGCCAGCAGGATGTGCAGGCCAAGGCCGGCGAAAGGCATGGTGCGAGTCCTCCCTCAGGATTCGTTTGCGGTTGCCAGAGCCTGCAGCACCTTTTCTGCCGAGGTGCGAGCGGCTTGAGGAATGGTGTCCGCCGGCAGAGCCAGACGAAGCTGCGCGCGCAAGGCAGCAAGCGGCGTGGCGTTGATGCGCAGCACCGGCAAGGAGTCCTTGAGAAGATCGAAATGCATCTCGAGGGCCATGAGCCGAGTTGCGCGAGCAGCACATGCTCGGCGCCGGCGAACTCGCGCTTCAGGAGCCGTTGCACCCGCCGGCCGCGAATGCTGGTCATGTTCTTCGCGTAATCGCGCGCGAAGGACGCCAGGATGTCCGGATCGATGGGCACGTTGCCGAACCAGGAGGCCGCGACGCCGTGGGCGAGCTGCGGCACTGCAATCAACGGACGGGCCGCGAAGAGCCCGCTATTGCGCCTTGGACCGGTAGATGCCAAGGGCACCCTTGCCGATCCAGAAGAGGCCGAGGCCGTCGAAGAAGATGCTTGTGAGGCCGAAATCCCCTCGGAAGATCGAGCCTCCAAGAGCGAGGCCGATGCCGATCAGCACCAACCCAGCAACGATGTCACGCATGTCCCCTCCAGAGTCCTCGTACTTGGCGAACCGATTCTGTTGCCGATACAGATGAGCGGCAACTCCCTGTGGCGCTGCAACCTTGTGGCCGATGCGCAGGAATGCACGGCGTTGATCCTGCGGCCTGACAAATGAGTTCAGCGGCCGCTGGAATGAAAAAGCCAGGCGCCACGCCCCCATGCCAACACCGAGCGGGCAAGCTTGGCCGGCTCGGCCCCGAGCGAGCCGAGGTCTTGCCACAGCGCCGCAGACGCCCCGGCTTGGGCGGGTTCGGGAGTGAAGCCCGCGGACCAACGCCCCCGAGGCAGTCGACAGGAACGATGCGTGCTCTGCGGGCAGACGCAATGGCCGCCTCTTCTGCAGCGCCCTGGGGACCCCTCGACCACGACATAGACGTCAGCCAAGCGCGCCAGCAGTTCGCGGCGATGTGGCAAGGAACTGCCGCCGAAATGAACGGTGCCACTGGCTGGGGGCTGGTGACCGAAGGGCAGAACGTGGTCCGACAGGGCCGACATGACCCGGCCTGCCGGGACATGTCGGCGCAATGGAAGGCTTGAGCCTCATGTGCCACCCCAGGCGCACACGGTGAAACCGCTGACCTCGGGCGTCGTCAGTTTTCCTCGCTTGCGATCAAGCGATAGGCACCGGCCCCCAGCAACGCTCCGACGATCGGCGCGACCCAGAAAAGCCAAAGCTGAGCAACGGCCCAGTCTCCGACGAAGAGCGCGACGCCCGTGCTCCGCGCGGGATTGACGGAAGTGTTCGTCACCGGAATGCTGATGAGGTGGATCAAGGTCAACGCGAGCCCAATGGCGATGGGCGCAAAGCCAGCCGGCGCACGCTTGTCAGTCGCCCCGAGAATGACCAGGAGGAAGAACATGGTCATGACCACCTCGCTGACCAGTGCGGCCAGCAGCGAGTAGCCGCCCGGCGAGTGGGCACCGTAGCCATTTGATGCGAAGCCCTTGGAGACATCAAAGCCCGGTGCGCCGCTGGCAATGATGTACAGCACCCCGGCCGCGACGATCGCGCCGAGCACCTGAGCCACGATGTACGGAAGCAGCTTGCTGGCAGGGAAGCGCCCACCTGCCCAAAGGCCGACGGAGACAGCCGGATTCAGATGGCAGCCAGAGATATGGCCGATGGCAAACGCCATGGTCAGCACGGTCAAGCCAAAGGCAAGCGAAACGCCGAGCAGACCAATGCCCACGTTGGGGAAGGCGGCCGCGAGCACCGCGCTGCCGCAGCCGCCGAGAACGAGCCAAAACGTGCCAAGAAACTCCGCACAGTACTGCTTCAATTAACTCTCCTGTTGTTGGTGATGGAGAACGAGATTGAGATGCTCAACATTTGAGCTGAGAGGCGGACAATCGAAGGGTGAGGCCGCACTGCGTGGTGCCCGCTGTGCCCGAGTACGAATGGCGTGACTGTGGCGTACGGGCAGCCGCCACCTGAAAAACTACTTCGGCCTGTGGAGCGCGCAAAGCTTGTTGCCGTCCGGGTCTCGCACGTACGCGAGATACATGACACCCATCTTGTCCTCGCGCAGACCGGGCGGCTGCTCGATCGAAGTGCCGCCATGCGCGATCGCGGTGTCATGAAACCGCTGGACCTGCTCGGCAGAGCTGCACTTGAATCCGATGGTGCCGCCGTTGGCAATGGTCGCCGCTTCGCCGTTGATGGGTTCGCTCACACAGAACGCACTGCCTTCGTGCCGATAGAACAGGCGCCGTTGGCCGGTGGCATTCTGGTTGCGGAACGGCTCGCCTGATCCGAGGACGGCGAGCACGGCGTCATAGAAGCGCTTGGAGCGGTCGATGTCATTCGTGCCGACCATCACGTGGGTGAACATGCGCCTGTCTCCTGAGGGCTAGATGGCGGCTTCAAGAGCGTCGCCAAGGGATTGCTTGTGCGGATCAATGTTCGACATGAGCGGTGGCTGGATGCGTGCGAAGCATGCTTGAAGGCGCCCGCTCGATGAAAAAAGTTGGAGCGCATTCTTACCCACGCTGCACGATGTGTTGGAAGCCAAGAATGGGCCGAGACAGCGAGTCACGCAGGAACGAAGGCCGCACATCGACCTCGTGAAGCCGCTGCGCGGCAAACCAGCGAAACTCTAGTTGCTTGCCACCCTCGACGCCAGCATGAGAGCGCGATTTGTCGAGAAGTCTGGATATGGGGGCGAGTTGAACACGAAAGTACAGACCGATCTCATGATTGGGCTTGGCCGCGTGCTCAAAGAAGTTCTCCACGACGTAGAGAAGGTCTGCGCATTCGACGCGCTCGTCAATCTCTTCCAGCATTTCACGCTCGAGTGCACTCTGCGCGTCCTCGCCTGGCTCGACTCGGCCCCCAGGAAGGGCCCAGAACTCGTCACCTTCCAGGCGATGAAGCAGCACGAAACCATCATGCACAACGACCGCCGCAGCGCGGAGTTGAAAGCGATGGCCGGCAATGTCTATGGAGATCACCGATGCGCCCTACGGAAGGTCTGCAGAACATGATCCGCAGCCCGCATTGATCGGATCGGCCGATCTCGATGCGCCGAAGCGGCCGAGTCGATACGTTTCGCGGTCTGCTTGCAGCGCGTGGCAGGCGCCTGATGCGCCTCGCGAGCCCGCCGTGATCCTCGCACCCGTGCTCATCCCTGTGCTCCCATCAACCGCCGCCGCGCCATCCACAGCTTGCCCAGCGCGAACAGCGTGACGATCTGCGCCAGCGCGGTCCACTGCACGACGCGCTCCATCTCTTCCAGGAACTCGCGCTTGCGCGTCTTCTTGGTCGACAGGTTCAGGCCCAGGCCGAGTTGCTTCATGTGCGCTCCGCGCTTGCCGCTCATGGCTTCAGGTCATGCAAGCAGCGGGCCGGTTTTGCAGACTTTCCCTAACGTTTGAGTTCACCCGCGGGCAACAGACGGCGAAGCCGGCTGTTGAACGTCGGGTGCAACGAAGGGTTAGGCATCACTGGTGCACCTTGGCAAGCAGGGCTTGCGACCTAGTGGCGAGACGCTGTGGGCGGGCGAGATAGTACCCGGGGGCCTGCGCGATTGCTGCCAACGTGGCCGCTTGGACGAGCGTGACGTCGGACAGCGGAACGCGCAGATAGACCTGCGACGCTGCGGCGAAGCCTTGGACGCCAACACCCATAGGTGCCAGAGCAAGTAGGAGTGCCGTGAGTTCTGCTTGGGTGAGATGAACGGGCAGCAGCCGCCCGGCGACAAACTGGATGAACACGCGGTGTATGTTGGGTTCCCGCGACCGAGAAGTCTGGGTCCGCATGCTCAGGTAACCGGCGACACGCACAGATAGGCTCTCGCCGTAGGCGACCTCAACCATGCGGCGCATTGGATCGACCGGATGAAGCTCAGCTGGGGATGCGCTAGCGAGCGCAGCACGCGCTTCGGCCACCATGGGACGCATGACGATGAACTCGAACGCACCAAGGGAAACTGCGACGAGCGCGCCAATGCCAAGAAGCACGGCGGCAAGGTACTTCGCGGCGCGCGGCATTGCGGGTGATGCCTAACGAATGAAAGGGACTTCCCCGTCCCGAATGTGCCGCGGCGAAGCGGCAGCCGGCATCGAAGTGCCACGATGGGAAGTGCGAACTCTCATCAATGTTCGGAAGGGGAAGTCCATGG
>NZ_JBMSEE010000012.1:0-150629 GCF_049446155.1 Caldimonas sp. KR1-144 | reverse complement strand
GCCAGCGGGCCCTCCACAGCTGGCAGCACCACTACAACTGGCACCGTCCTCATCACGGCATCGGCCGCCTTGCTCCGGCCTCCCGGCTACCGGGACATCGATACAACCTCTTGACTATTCACAGCTAGTTAGCCGGCCTGCGCCGCCTCGGCCAGGCGCTTCGCGCAGCGATCGGCCACGGCGGCGTCGCGCGCCTCCACCATCACGCGCAGCAAGGGCTCGGTGCCCGACGCACGGATCAGCAGGCGGCCCGTGTCGCCGAGCTCGGCGCGCACTGCCTCCTGCGCGCTGGCCAGCGCGGCATTGGACTTCCAGTCCTGGCCCGCGCGCAACCGCACGTTGATCAACACCTGGGGGAAGAGCGTCACGCCGTCGAGCAGCTCGGCCACGCTGCGCCCGCTGCGCACCACCGCCTGCAGCACCTGCAGCGCGCTGATGATGCCGTCGCCGGTGGTGTGCTTGTCGAGCGCGAGCAGATGGCCGGAGCCCTCGCCGCCGAGCTGCCAGCCGCGCGCCTGCAGCTCCTCAAGCACGTAGCGGTCGCCGACCTTGGCGCGCACGAACTCGAGGCCGCGCGCGCGCAACGCCTGCTCGACGGCCAGGTTGGTCATCAGCGTGCCCACCGCACCCGGCACGGCATGGCCCAGGGCCAGCCGATCCGCCGCCATCAGGTAGAGCAACTCGTCGCCGTTGAACAGGCGCCCCGTGGCGTCGACCAGCTGCAGGCGGTCGGCGTCGCCGTCGAGCGCAACGCCGATATCGGCGCGGTGCTCGGTCACCGCGCGCACCAGCGCCTGCGGATGCGTCGCGCCGACGCCCTCGTTGATGTTGAAGCCGTCGGGCGAGACGCCGATCGACACGACCTCGGCGCCGAGCTCGTGGAACACGCTGGGCGCCACCTGGTAGGCCGCGCCGTTGGCGGCGTCGACCACGATCTTCAGGCCGCGCAGCGAAAGCTTGCCGTCGATCGTGCTCTTGCAGAACTCGACGTAGCGACCCTGCGCGTCGTCGAGCCGGCGCGCCTTGCCGAGGCCGCGCGAGTCGACCCACTGCGGCGCCTGGTCGAGCGCAGCCTCGACCGCGATCTCCCAATCGTCGGGCAGCTTTTCGCCGTGGGCCGAGAAGAACTTGATGCCGTTGTCGGCAAACGGGTTGTGCGAGGCGCTGATCACCACGCCCAGGCGTTGCCGCAGCGCGCGCGTCAGGTAGGCCACGCCCGGCGTCGGCAGCGGCCCGGTCAGCAGCACGTCGACGCCGGCCGACGCGAAGCCGGCTTCGAGCGCCGACTCGAGCATGTAGCCGGAGATGCGCGGGTCCTTGCCGATCAGCACGCTGGGGCGGCCGCCGTCCCTTTGCACGAGCACGCGACCGACCGCATGGCCCAGCCGAAGGACGAAATCAGGCGTGATGGGAGGCTGGCCGACGGTGCCACGAATGCCGTCGGTGCCGAAGAAGCGTCGTTGACTCATGGCCGCGATTGTGCCGCCGGCCCGCAGCGAACCAGCCCCGAAGCCTAGGGGCTGCCCAGTCCGGCGGCGCGCCAGACCTTGAGCGCGTCGACGGTCTCGGCGACGTCGTGCACGCGCACGATGCGCGCACCGCGCTGCACCGCGGCCAGCGCGGCCGCGACGCTGGCGACCGTGCGTTCGCCGACCTCTCGCCCGGTGATCTTGCCCAGCGTGCCCTTGCGCGACCAGCCCACCAGCAGGGGCAGGCCGAGCGCGCGCAGCTCGTCCTGCCGCACGAACAGCTCGAGGTTGTGCTCGTGGCGCTTGCCGAAACCGTAGCCGGGATCGAGCACGATGCGTTCATCGGCCACGCCCTGCGCGCGCAGCCCCTGAGCGCGCGCGGCCAGGAAGTCGCGCACCTCGCGGGCCACGTCCGCATATTGCGGATCGACCTGCATGGTCTTGGGCTCGCCTTGCATGTGCATCAGGCAGACGCCGCAGTTCGGGTGGACAGCGATCAGCGCCTCTGCCCCTTTCGCTTGGAGCGCGTTGATGTCGTTGACGATGTCGCAGCCCAGGTCCAGCGCGGCGCGCATCACCTCGGGCTTGTAGGTGTCGATCGAGATCGGTGCGCCGAGCTTCATCGCCTCGCGCAGCACCGGCAGCACGCGCGCCAGCTCGTCCTCCAGCGAGACGGGATCGACACCCGGGCGCGTCGATTCGCCGCCGATGTCGAGGATGTCGGCGCCGTCCTTCAGCAGCCGCTCGCAGTGCGCGAGCGCCGCCTGGGTCGACGCGTTGCGCCCGCCGTCGGAAAACGAGTCCGGCGTGACGTTGACGATGCCCATCACGCGCGGCGTGGTGAGGTCGATGCGAAAGCGGGTGGTCTGCCAGTGCATGGGCGAACCTTATCAAGGGTGTTATCTAGCTGATGACCCAAGCCGCCCTCCCGGGGCGGTTTGAGCCCTGTTTCCTGGGCGTAGGCGCTGGAATCGGTGCCTACGCGAGGGTAGCGTCCACTCATGGCCTACCCTCGTGTCCCCAGATTCTCTCTCCGCAAGCCCGTCGGCAGCGGCTCGTACGCCGTCCGACCTGAAGTGGCTCCTCAACGAGCGCGCCGCGCTGGAAGGCCAGGCGCAGCTCGCCTCGGAACGGCAGAGCACGTTGGAGCGGCAGGTCGCGCGTTTATCGCTCGAGCTGCAGGAAGCCAGCGCAGAGCTGACCCTGACCCTCGTCGCCTGGACCATCGAGTGGTTGCGGTTCTTCGAGCTTTGGCTGGTGGACGGGGAGTGGCGCGGCGGAGGGCGTCATCCGGAGCCCCAGGCGTCGCCCCCGCCATAGCCGCCACCGAGCCACTCAGCCCCCGGTCTCCCGGCGACGGCGCGATGGTGGGGCAGCGGCACCTAATTTTCTTGCGAGCCTTCTCCAGAAGTAGCCTAAGCCATTGATTTCAAAGGCTTTTGGTCATCAGCTCGATAACACCCCTTATCAAAGCAAACGGGGCCCGAAGGCCCCGTTGGGTGTTTGCCGCGGCCAGATCAGGCGGCAGCCGGCGCGTTGTCGGTGTTGCTCACCGCAGGCGGTGTGCCGCCACCCGGCTTGTTGTTGCTCGAAGGAGCCCAGTCCTTCGGCGGGCGCGGCGGCCTGCCGGACATGATGTCGTCGAGCTGCTCGCTGTCGATGGTTTCCCACTCGAGCAGCGCGCCGGCCATCGCGTGCATCTTGTCCTGGTTGTCCTCGATGATGCGGCGCGCGAGGGCGTACTGCTCGTCGATGATCTTGCGGATCTGCTTGTCGACCTTCTGCATCGTCTCTTCCGAGACGTTGACCTGCTTGGTGATCGAGCGGCCGAGAAAGACTTCGCCCTCGTTCTCGGCATAGACCATCGGCCCCAGTTCGTCGGTCATGCCGTAGCGCGTGACCATGTCGCGCGCGATCTGCGTGGCGCGCTCGAAGTCGTTGCTCGCGCCGGTGGTCATCTGGTGCATGAACACTTCTTCGGCAATGCGTCCGCCGAACAGCACCGAGATCGTGGAGAGCATGCGCTCCTTGTCCATGCTGTAGCGGTCGCCCTCGGGCAACTGCATCGTCACACCGAGCGCACGGCCGCGCGGGATGATGGTGACCTTGTGGACCGGGTCGGTCTTGGGCAGCAGGCGCGCCACCAGCGCGTGGCCGGCCTCGTGGTAGGCGGTGTTGCGGCGCTCCTCCTCGGGCATGACCATCGACTTGCGCTCGGGGCCCATCAGGATCTTGTCCTTGGCCTTCTCGAAGTCGGTCATCTCGACCACCCGTGCGCTGCGGCGGGCGGCGAACAGCGCCGCCTCGTTGACGAGGTTGGCGAGGTCCGCGCCCGAGAAGCCGGGCGTGCCGCGCGCGAGGATGTCGGGCTTGACGTCCTGGCCGATCGGCACCTTGCGCATGTGCACGTTGAGGATCTGCTCGCGGCCGCGCACGTCGGGCAGCGTCACGTAGACCTGGCGGTCGAAGCGGCCTGGACGCAGCAGCGCCGGATCGAGGATGTCGGGACGGTTGGTCGCCGCGATGACGATCACGCCGAGATTGGTCTCGAAGCCGTCCATCTCGACCAGCATCTGGTTGAGGGTCTGCTCGCGCTCATCGTTGCCGCCACCGAGGCCGGCGCCGCGATGGCGGCCGACCGCGTCGATCTCGTCGACGAAGATGATGCAAGGCGCGTTCTTCTTGGCCTGCTCGAACATGTCACGCACGCGCGCCGCACCGACACCGACGAACATCTCGACGAAGTCGGAACCGCTGATGCTGAAGAACGGCACCTTGGCCTCGCCGGCGATCGACTTGGCCAGCAGCGTCTTCCCGGTGCCCGGAGGGCCGACCATCAGCACGCCGCGCGGGATGCGACCGCCCAGCTTCTGGAACTTCTGCGGGTCCTTCAGGAAGTCGACCAGCTCCTTGACCTCTTCCTTGGCTTCGTCGCAGCCGGCGACATCGGCGAAGGTGACCGAGTTGTTGCTCTCGTCGAGCATGCGCGCGCGGCTCTTGCCGAAGCTGAACGCCCCGCCCTTGCCGCCGCCTTGCATCTGGCGCATGAAGTAGATCCACACGCCGATCAGCAACAGCATCGGGCCCCAGCTGAGCAACAGGCTCATCAGGATCGAGGGTTCCTCGCGCGCCTTGACGTCGAACTTGACGCCGTTGTTGATAAGGTCGCCGACGAGGCCGCGATCCAGGTAGGTCGCGGTGGTGCGGATCTGCTTGCCGTCGGTGGTGACGGCGCGGATCTCGGTGGTGCCGGTGCCGGTTTCCTGCAGCGTGACGCTTTGCACCCGCTTGCTGCGAACTTCCTCGAGGAAGTCGGAATAGCCGATCGAGCCGCTGGCCACCGAGCTGCGGTCGAACTGCTTGAACACGGTGAACAGCACGAGTGCGATCACCAGCCAAACAGCGACCTTAGAGAACCATTGATTGTTCACCGCGGCTCCTTCAGACAGTCAAAAACGCGTGCTTGCGCGGTAGATGGGGCCGATTCTAGGCCAGTCAAGCCTGCCACCCCGATCGGAAAACCCAACGGCCGCCATCGTCACACAGGGCCGGATCTCTTGGTTTTCGGAAGGTTTCAACGTGATTTGAGACCGATCCCGACCAGGAAGGTTTCGGCCGACTTGTCGCGCGAGGCCTTGGGCTTGATCGGCTTGACGACGCGGAAATGGCGCTTGAACAGCTCGACCAGCTGACTGTAGCCGCTGCCGTGAAAAGCCTTGACCACCAGAGCACCCGAAGGCTTGAGATGGCTCAAGGCAAACTCGACCGCCAGTTCGATCAGCAGTGACACGCGCGCGGCGTCGGACGAGGCGATACCTGAAAGATTGGGCGCCATGTCCGAAACCACCACGTCGACCGGTCGACCGCCGACCGCTTCGTCCAGCTCGGCGAGTACGGCGTCGTCGTGGAAGTCGCCTTGGATGAAATGCACGCCCTCGATCGGCTCCATCGGCAGGAGGTCGAGCGAGATGATCGTGCCGTCGAGCTCTCCGACGGCGGCGCCACCCACGCCCGCGGTCTTGGGCGCGAAGCGGCGGCGCAGGTACTGGCTCCAGGCCCCGGGCGCCGACCCGAGGTCGACGACGACCTGGCCGGGTCGAAACAGGCCCAGCGCCTCGTCGATCTCCTTGAGCTTGTAGGCGGCGCGAGCGCGAAAGCCTTCCTTTTGCGCCAGCTTCACGTACGGGTCGTTGACATGGTCGTTGAGCCACGCCTTGTTGACCTTCTTGCTTTTCGTCTTGACTTTCATGGGGAGCCGTTCAGTGGCATCGATAATACGGGCATGACCGCCATCGTCCTCACGCCCGCCCAACGCAAAGCGCACCGCGCCGCCGCCCATCATCTCGATCCGGTCGTGATGGTCGGCGCCGACGGGCTCACGCCCGCGGTCGTGAAGGAAGCCGACGCAGCGCTCAAGGCGCACGGCCTGATCAAGCTGCGCGTTTTCTCCGACGACCGCACCGCCCGTGAAGCCGTCCTCGCCGAGCTGGCCGACAAGCTCGACGCCGCGCCGGTGCAGCACATCGGCAAGCTGCTGGTCCTGTGGCGCCCGGTACCCGAGAAGGCCAAGCCGGTCGACGACGACCGCAAGCCCGGCCCGCGCGTCGTCAAGGTGCTCAAGTTCTCCAAGAGCGGCAGTCACCGCGCACAGGTGAAGAAGCTCACCGTGTTCGGCAACCAGCGCGTCACGGCCGCGGGCACCGTCAAGCGCAAGGCGACGCGCCAGAGCAGCGTCAAGAAGAAGTCGGGCCGCTGAGCGTCAGTCGGGGCTGCTGGCCGCACGCCAGGCCAGCACGGCGACCAGCACGACCTTGAGGCCATAGAACGCGGTGCTCACCGCGTGCAGCTGAGCGAAACCGAAGCGGCCGAGACCGGCACGCGCCTCGGCCATCATCGGCTGCAGGGCGTAGTAACCCAGCACGGTGCAGAACAACGCGCCCAGCGCCAGGGCCATGCCGGCGCTGAACTGCGACCCCTGCCCGGCCACGGCACGCTGTCGTGCCCGATGGCGTTCGATCATCGCGACCACCACGCCCAGCAGCAGGCTGAGCGTCGCCTCGTGCGCCAGCATGCGGCCGGCCACTTCGCCGGCCTCGGCGCGCGCGAGCAGCGCAAACGGCGCCGGCGTTCCGATCAAGGCCACGGCCAGCAGCGCACCGAGCCAGGCCGCGGCCAGCAGGCGCGACCAGGTCTGCGCCACGGGCATGGCCATCAGATGTAGCGGACCGAGACGATCTCGTAGCTCTTGACGCCGCCGGGCGCCTGCACGTCGGCCACGTCGCCTTCGGTCTTGCCGATCAGCGCGCGCGCGATCGGGCTCGAGATCGAGATCAGGCCCTGCTTCAGGTCGGCTTCGTCGTCGCCGACGATCTGGTAGGTCACCTGCGAGCCGCTGGCCTCCTCCTCGAGGTCGACCGTCGCGCCGAACACCACGCGGCCGTCGGCATCGAGCGCGGCCGGATCGATGACCTGTGCCGCGGCCAGCTTGCCTTCGAGCTCGAGGATGCGGCCCTCGATGAAGCCCTGCTTGTCCTTGGCGGCCTCGTACTCGGCGTTCTCCGACAGGTCGCCCTGCGCGCGCGCTTCGGCAATCGCCTGGATCACCGCGTGGCGGTCGACGGACTTCAGCCGCTGCAGTTCTTCCTTGAGCTTCTCGGCGCCGCGGCGGGTCAGCGGGATGGTGGCCATGGTGGATCTCTGGTTACGTCGTCGAGTGCCTGGCGCGGCCGTGCGCGCCAGCAAAAAGTTCGGCCGCCCCCGGTGTCCCGGCGGCGGCCGTTGTCGTTTGCCGGGAGTTTAGTGGAGTTCCGCGTTCAGTTGGGCGTGAAGCTCCTGCAGCGACGCGACCGCGAGGTCGGCTTGATGCTTGAGGGCTTCCGTCGCCGCCTCGCAGCCGGCCATCGTGGTGTAGTACGTCACCCGGTTGGCCAGGGCCGCGGTGCGGATGTAGCGCGAGTCGGCAATTGCCGTGCGCGTCTCGTCGACCGTCGTGAACACGAGCTGGATCTCGCCGGCCTTGACCATGTCGGCGATATGGGGTCGGCCGTCCTTGACCTTGTTGACCAGCTTGACCGGCACGCCGGCAGCCGCGATCGCCGCCGCCGTGCCCTTGGTCGCGACGACGTTGAAGCCCAGGTCGACCAGGTCGCTCGCGACCTTGACCGCGCGGTCCTTGTCGTTGTTCTTGACCGTGATCACCGCCGTGCCCTGGCTCGGCAGCTTGGAGCCGGCACCGAGCTGGCTCTTGAGCATGGCCTCGCCAAAGCTCGCGCCCACGCCCATGACTTCGCCGGTCGAGCGCATCTCGGGGCCGAGGATGGGGTCGACGCCCGGGAACTTGTTGAACGGGAACACCGCCTCCTTCACGCTGAAGTACGGCGGAATCACCTCGCGCGGCGCGCGGCCGTCGCGGCCCTTCTGATCGGCGAGCTTCTGGCCGGCCATGCAGCGCGCGGCGATCTTTGCCAGCGGCTGGCCGGTCGCCTTGCTGACGAAGGGCACGGTGCGCGAGGCGCGCGGGTTCACTTCGAGCACGTAGACGATGGCCTCGTCGCCCTCACCTTGAATGGCGAACTGCACGTTCATCAGGCCGACGACCTTGAGCGCCTTGGCCATCAGTGCGGTCTGGCGGCGCAGCTCGTCCTGCAGCGCCGGCGACAGCGAGTACGGCGGCAGCGAGCACGCCGAGTCGCCGGAGTGCACGCCGGCCTGCTCGATGTGCTCCATGATGCCGCCGATCATCACGTCGCGGCCGTCGGAGATGCAGTCGACGTCGACCTCGATCGCGTCGTCGAGGAAGCGGTCCAGAAGTACCGGCGACTTCTCGCTGACCTTGACCGCCTCGCGCATGTAGCGCTCGAGATCCTTGTCGCCGTGCACGATCTCCATCGCACGGCCGCCCAGCACATAGCTCGGCCGCACCACCAGCGGGTAGCCGATCTCGTGCGCGAGTTCAATCGCCTGCTCCTCGGTGCGCGCGGTGCGGTTGGGCGGCTGCTTCAGGCCCAGCTCGTGCAGCAGCTTCTGGAAGCGCTCGCGGTCCTCGGCGATGTCGATGCTGTCGGGCGTGGTGCCGATGATCGGCACGCCGTTGGCCTCGAGGTCGAGCGCCAGCTTGAGCGGCGTCTGGCCGCCGTACTGCACGATCACGCCGACCGGCTTTTCCTTGTCGACGATCTCCAGCACGTCTTCGAGCGTGACCGGCTCGAAGTACAGGCGGTCCGAGGTGTCGTAGTCGGTCGACACGGTCTCGGGGTTGCAGTTGACCATGATGGTCTCGTAGCCGTCCTCGCGCATCGCGAGCGCGGCGTGGACGCAGCAGTAGTCGAACTCGATGCCCTGGCCGATCCGGTTCGGACCGCCACCGAGCACCATGATCTTCTTCCTCGACGTGGGATCGGCCTCGCACTCCTCGTCGTAGGTCGAGTACATGTAGGCGGTCTGCGTCGCGAACTCGGCGGCGCAGGTGTCGACGCGCTTGAAGACCGGCCGCACACCCAGCGCGTGACGCGCCTTGCGCACCTCGTGCTGGTTGGTGCTGAGCAGCTTGGCCAGGCGCTTGTCGGAGAAGCCCATGCGCTTGAGATGGCGCAGCTCGGCAGCCGACAGGCCGGCCAGCGTGCGTTCGCGCACCAGCGCCTCGGTCTTCACGATGTCCTCGATCTGCGCGAGGAACCATGGGTCGATCGAGGTCTCCTCGAACACCTCGTCGAGCGTCAGGCCGATGCGGAAGGCGTCGGCAACGTACAGGATGCGCTCCGGCCCGGCATTGCCGATCGCCTCGACGATCTCCTCGCGATCGGTCTCGCGCTCGGTGAGCCCGTCGATGCCGGTCTCGAGGCCGCGCAGCGCCTTCTGGAAGCTTTCCTGGAAGCTGCGGCCCATGGCCATCACCTCGCCGACCGACTTCATCTGCGTGGTGAGATGCGGGTCGGCGGCCGGGAACTTCTCGAACGCGAAGCGCGGGATCTTGGTGACGACGTAGTCGATGCTGGGCTCGAAGCTCGCCGGCGTGGCACCGCCGGTGATGTCGTTGCGCAGCTCGTCGAGCGTGTAGCCCACCGCCAGCTTGGCCGCGACCTTGGCGATCGGGAAGCCCGTGGCCTTGGAGGCAAGTGCCGACGACCGCGAGACGCGCGGGTTCATCTCGATCACGATCATCCGGCCGTTGCGCGGATTGATCGAGAACTGCACGTTCGAGCCGCCGGTGTCGACGCCGATCTCGCGCAGGATCGCGATGCTGGCGTTGCGCAGCAGCTGGTACTCCTTGTCGGTGAGCGTCTGCGCCGGCGCGACGGTGATCGAGTCGCCGGTGTGGATGCCCATCGGGTCGAGGTTCTCGATCGAGCACACGATGATGCAGTTGTCCGCCTTGTCGCGGACCACTTCCATCTCGTACTCCTTCCAGCCGATCAGCGATTCCTCGATCAGGAGTTCCTTGGTCGGCGAGAGGTCGAGGCCGCGCTTGCAGATCTCTTCGAACTCTTCCGGGTTGTAGGCGATGCCGCCGCCGGTGCCGCCGAGCGTGAAGCTCGGGCGGATCACCATCGGAAAGCCCGAACCGCCGATCTCGGCCTGGATGCGCTTTTGCACGCCCCACGCCTCTTCCATCGAATGCGCGATGCCCGACTTGGCCGAGTCGAGGCCGATCTTGGTCATCGCGTCCTTGAACTTGAGGCGGTCCTCGGCCTTCTCGATCGCGTGCTCGTTGGCGCCGATCATCTCGACACCGTACTTCGCCAGCACGCCGTGCTTGTGAAGATCGAGCGCGCAGTTCAGCGCAGTCTGCCCACCCATCGTGGGCAGGATCGCGTCGGGGCGTTCCTTGGCGATGATCTTCTCGACCACCTGCCAGGTGATCGGCTCGATGTACGTGGCATCGGCCATCTCCGGGTCGGTCATGATCGTCGCCGGATTGCTGTTGACGAGGATGACGCGGTAGCCCTCTTCGCGCAGGGCCTTGCAGGCCTGGGCGCCGGAGTAGTCGAACTCGCAGGCCTGGCCGATGATGATCGGGCCGGCGCCGATGATGAGGATGCTCTTGAGGTCGCTGCGCTTAGGCATTGTTCTTCTCCTGGTTCTGCATCAGCGCGACGAAGCGATCGAACAGGTAGCCGATGTCGTGCGGCCCCGGGCTCGCTTCCGGATGGCCCTGGAAGCAGAACGCGGGCTTGTCGGTGCGGGCAAGGCCCTGCAACGTGCCATCGAACAGCGACACGTGCGTGGGCCTAAGGATCGCGGGCAGCGTCTTGTCGTCGACCGCGAAACCGTGGTTCTGGCTCGTGATGCTCACGCGGCCGGTGTCGAGGTCCTTGACCGGATGGTTCGCGCCGTGGTGGCCGAACTTCATCTTGAAGGTCTTCGCGCCCGAGGCCAGCGCGAGGATCTGGTGACCCAGGCAGATGCCGAAGGTCGGGATGCCGGTGTCGATCAGCGTGCGGGTCGCCTCGATCGCGTAGTCGCAAGGTTCCGGGTCGCCGGGACCGTTGCTCAGGAAGATGCCGTCCGGCTTCAGCCGCAGCACGTCGGCCGCCGGCGTCTGTGCCGGCACCACCGTGACCTTGCAGCCGCGTTGCGCCAGCATGCGCAGGATGTTGCGCTTGACGCCGAAGTCGTAGGCGACCACATGAAAGCGCGGCGCGGCCTGCACACCGTAGCCTGGCTTGCCGTCGGCGCCGGCGAGCGACCACTCCGTCTCGGTCCAGGCGTAGGGCTTGTCCACGCTGACCACCTTGGCGAGATCGAGGCCCGCCATGCTCTCGGCGGCGCGCGCCCGCGCGACGGCCTCTTCGATGTGCGCCGGCGTGATGCTCGTGCCGGCTTCGAAGGTCACGATGCAGCCGTTTTGCGCGCCGGTGGTGCGCAGCACCCGCGTCAGGCGACGCGTGTCGATGCCGGCGATCGCGACCGTGCCCTCGCGCTTCAGGTAGGCATCGAGCGTGGTCGACTGCCGGAAGTTGGAACTGCGCAGCGGCAGGTCCTTGATGATCAGGCCAGCAGCATGGACCTTCGAGGCCTCGACATCCTGTTCATTGACGCCGTAGTTGCCGATGTGCGGATACGTCAAGGTGACGATCTGCCGGCAGTAGCTCGGGTCGGTGAGGATCTCTTGGTAGCCGGTGAGCGCGGTATTGAAGACCACTTCACCGACCGTTCGACCGGCGGCGCCGATCGAAATGCCCTGAAAGACCGTGCCGTCGGCGAGCGCGAGGAGAGCGGGAGGCGAAACGGGCAGCACGGGAAAACACTCCGTCTAGGCGCGCCCAGCTCCGCGCTTTCGCAGCCGTTCGGAAAAGCGATTTCCGTACGAATCTGCATCAGGCGTGCGGCGATGAAACGACGGGGTTTCGCGTGGGCGGCGGGTGGATGCGGGTAAACCTGAGGATTGTAGCCGACGCGGCCCGGGCTTCGGGCCTCACCCACGCTCGGGCGACACATTCTCAGTCGCTTCCAGAGCTTCAAAGCAAGGATTTGCGCGGCTTGGCGACCCGGTGCCGATAATGCCCGCCACAACTTTCAACGCCGGAGGCCCCTCATGCAAGGCGACGCCAAGGTCATCGACCTGCTCAACGCGCAGCTCAAGAACGAGCTCACCGCGATCAACCAGTACTTCATGCACTACCGGCTGCTGAAGCACTGGGGCTTCGACAAGCTCGCGAAGAAAGAGTACGAGGAGTCGATCGGCGAGATGAAGCACGCCGACAAACTGATGGACCGCATCCTGATGCTCGATGGCCTGCCCAACCTGCAAGACCTGGGCAAGCTGCTGATCGGCGAAGACCCGGTCGAGGCGCTGGAAGGCGATCTCCAGCTCGAGCGCGCGGCGCAGGCGACCATCAAGGACGGCATCGCGCACGCCGAATCGGTGCGCGACTACGTCTCGCGCGACCTGCTGCAAGACATCCTCGACGACACCGAGGAGCACATCGACTTCCTCGAAACGGAGCTGGGACTGGTCGACCAGGTCGGCCGCCAGAACTGGCTGCAGTCGCATATGCGCGAGGTTGGCGGAAGCTGATTGCGCCACCCGCCCGGCGACGCCGGGCGCCAAAGGGCCCACGGGCATGCGGGAGTTGCAATGCGAATTGTTCGCATTTAGACTCCTCCCACACTGCATCCAATGCCCTGCCTGCCATGATCGTCTGTGTCTGCCGCCGCGTCTCCGATCACGACATCGCCCATCACGCCGGCGGTTGCGCGGTCTTCGAGGAACTGCAGATCGAAACCGGCGTGGCCACCGGGTGCGGACGCTGCCGCGAGTGCGCTCAGGCCCTGTTCCATGAACACGCCGGCCAGCGCGGCGCCTGCGGTTTGCACGTCGACGCCGGCGCCGATGTCCGGCTGCTGGCGGCATGACAGCTCAAGCCGATGTGGTGCCTGGCTTGCCTGCCGGTCGTGCTCGCGGCAGCTTGGTGGGCATGGCATGACCGCCCCTGAACCCCCTCGAGAGATCGCCATGGCTGCCAGCACTGCCTTGCCCCACGCCGGTCCCGCCGCCGCGCCGATCGTGCCTCGCCCGTCCACCGGCCTGCCGGCCGGCCCGGAAGTCGTGGCCAGCACGAGCCTGCTGCGCGGACGCCCCTATGTGCAGATCGAGCACAACGGCGCGCTCTACCAGTTGCGCGCCACCAAGCTCGGCAAGCTGATCCTGACCAAGTAGACGCAAGCCGATCAGGCGAGCGCGGCGATGCCGGCACGAGCGATCTGCGCGTCTTCGCTCGACTTCACGCCGCTCACGCCCACGGCACCCACGACCTGGCCGTCGATGACGATCGGCACGCCGCCCTCGAGCAGCCCGGCCAAGCCCGGTGCGCTCAGGAACGACACACGGCCCTGGTTGACCATTTCCTCGTAGACGCGGCTTTCGCGGCGGCCGAGCGCGGCCGTCTGCGCCTTGGCCGGGGCGATCTGGGCCGAGATCGGGGCGGCGCCGTCGAGGCGCTGGAGCCACAACAGATGGCCGCCGTCATCGGCGATCGCGACGGTGACGGCCCAGCCGTTGGCCAGCGCTTCTGCTTCGGCGCCTGCAGCGATGCGCTTGACGTCGTCGAGGGTAAGTACCGGTTTTTGCTCCATCTTGGCTCCTGCAATGGTGTCGTTCGGCGCGCACTGTAGAAGCTCCCATCGGACACACCAAGGCTTTCCCGAGCAAAACTGAGCTGCGTCCCGTAGAACGCGGGAACTAGAATTTCCCGGCTCGCTCCAAGCGGAGCGTTGCTTATCTCATCAGGAGGACTTGGATGAACGACACCACCCTGCATACCGCCTATGGCGGCGCCGGTGCACTGGAGGCCCAGCGCAACCGCGTGCTGCGCAACACCTATTGGCTGCTGGCCTTGTCGCTGGTGCCGACGGTGCTGGGCGCGTGGGCCGGTGTGAGCTTCGGCTTCAGCTTCTTTGCCGGCAGCCCGCTGATCGGCTTCCTCGTCTTCATGGGCGTGGCGTTCGGCTTTTTCTTCGCGATCGAGAAATTCAAGAACTCGGGCGTCGGCGTCGCGCTGCTGCTGGGCTTCACGTTCTTCATGGGCCTGATGCTGTCGCGCCTCATCGGCGCGGTGCTGGGCTTTTCGAACGGCGCGTCGCTGATCACCTTCGCCTTCGGCGGCACCGCGGCGGTCTTCTTCGCGATGGCTTCGCTGGCCACCGTGGTCAAGCGCGACCTGTCGGGCATGGCCAAGTGGCTGATGGTCGGCGTGATCGGCCTGATCGTGGCGGCCGTCGCCAACATCTGGCTGCAGATGCCGGCCCTGATGATGACGATCTCGGTGCTCGCGATCGTGATCTTCTCGGCGTTCATGCTCTACGACATCAAGCGCGTGATCGACGGCGGCGAAACCAACTACGTCACCGCGACGCTGGCGATCTACCTGGACATCTACAACGTGTTCCAGTCGCTGCTGAGCCTGCTGGGCATCTTCGGCGGCGAGCGCGAATAGCCGCTCCTTGCCTGCAAAGCCAAGGGCCCGCGTCGCGGGCCCTTTTCATTGGCCGCGAGCGCGTCGGGCCGCTTCTTCCTGCTGCGCCAGCCGCAGATGCGCGACGCGCTTGCGCGTGCCGGGGTGGGTGGCGGTATCCGGCTGCACGCCGTGGTTCATGAACGCGCCGAGCGCAGCATCGAAGCCGATGCCCATGCGCTGCAGCACCTTGAAGGCGTAGGCATCGGCATCGAGTTCCTGCTCGTAGGCCAGCGCCGAGGCTTCGCGGCTCAGCACGGCTGCAACCGGATCGGTGCTTTCCGGCACCACGGCCCCAGGGATGTACTGGCGAAACAGCAGGCCCATGCGCGACCAATGTTGGTGCCTCACGTGTCCGAGCTCGTGCGCGAGCACGAAGAGGCGCTGCCCTTCCGGCCACCGCGCAAGTGCCGCGTTGGCAACGATGACCTGTCCGTTCAGCGTCTCGGCCATCACCGGCCCGGTCACCACGCGAAGTTCGATCTCGGCCGCCGGGGCCACCGCGGCGATCAGCCGCGCAAAGCTCGCGCGCACCACCGCGACGCGCGGATCGAACTCGGACGCCGTTTCGAAGCGCGCAAGCCGTTCGGCATGGGAACGCTCAAGCACCGCCTCGATGTCTTCGCCCGCCGCTGCGCGCCCCATCGAAACCATGAAGAAGAAGCCAATCACCCAGGCACGCATGACAGTCTCCCGCTAGCACGATGACCCGCCACGACGGGCCTGTGCGCTACAGCGCAACATACATGCCAGGTCCTAGGGTCTACCCTAGGATTGTTACATCTACCGCTCGAAGACCGCGATCGATTCCACGTGCGCAGTGTGGGGGAACATGTTCACCGCCCCGGCCAGCACAGTCCGGTAACCCGCCTGGTGAACCAGCAAGCCGGCATCGCGCGCCAACGTCGCCGGATTGCAGCTGACATAGACGATTCTGGTCGGCGGCTGCCAACCCGGGGCGGCGGTCGGATCCTGGACCGCGTCGGCCACTGCCTTGGCCAGCGCGAAGGCGCCTTCGCGCGGCGGATCGACCAGCCACCGGTCCGCCAGCCCGTATCGCGCCAGGTCCGCGGGTGACAATTCGAACAAATTACGCGATTCGAAGGCGGTCTTGCCGCCCAGCCCGTTGAGCGCCGCGTTCTCGCGCGCGCGCGCCACCAGCGCCTCGCTGCCTTCGATGCCGAGCACTTGGCCGGCGCGCCGCGCGATCGGCAGCGTGAAATTGCCCAGGCCGCAGAACCAGTCGATCACGCGCTCGCCGGGATGGGGATCGAGCAGGGTTAGCGCGCGGTGCACCAGGGTGCGGTTGATCGCGTGATTGACCTGCGTGAAGTCGGTCGGCTTGAAGGGCATCACGACGTCGAATTCGGGCAGCGCATAGGCCAGCGCCGGCGTGCCGTCGTTCTCGTCGAGGCGGTGGACCGTGTCGGGGCCCTTGGGCTGAAGCCACCATTGCACGCCATGCTCGGCGCCGAAGGCGCTCAGGCGTGCAACGTCCGCCGTCGACAGCGGTTCGAGATGGCGCAGCACCAGCGCGGTCACCAGGCCCTGCGGCGCCTCGCCGACCGCGAGTTCGATCTGCGGCAGGCGGTCGCGCGCATCCATCGACGCAATCAGCGCACGCAGCGGCAGCAGCATCGCGCTCACGTGCGGCGGCAAGATTGGGCACGATTGCATGTCGGCGATGTAGCTCGATTTGCGCTCGTGAAAGCCGACCAGCACGGCGCCCTTCTTCACGACGTGCCGCACCGACAGACGCGCGCGGAAGCGGTAGCCCCAGGTGGGCCCCTCGATCGGCCGCATCATCCGCTCGGCCTTCACCTTGCCGAGGTGGGCGAGGTTGTCCTCCAGCACGCGCTGCTTGATCGCCACCTGCGCGCCGACGTGCAGATGCTGCATCTTGCAGCCGCCGCAGGCGCCAGCATGCAGCCCGAAGTGCGCGCAGCCGGGGCGCACGCGCTGGGAGCTCTCGCGCGCGATCGCCGTCACGGTCGCCTGCTCCCAGTTGGCCTTGCGCCGCGTCGTCTGCACCTGCACGCGCTCGCCGGGCAATGCGCCCTCGATGAAAACCACCTTGCCCTCGGCATCGTGCGCCACGCCCTGGGCCTCGAGGTCGAGCGATTCGACGTCGAGCCATTCGTCCTTGACTGTCATCCCCGAATTATCCCGGGCGCCGGTAGGATCGCCCGATGATCACCGTCCACCATTTGAACAATTCGCGCTCGCAGCGCGTCCTGTGGCTGCTCGAGGAGCTGGGGCTCGACTACGAGATCAAGCGCTACCAGCGCCACCCCGAGACCATGCTGGCGCCGCCCGAGTTGCGCGCCGTGCATCCACTGGGCCGCTCGCCGGTGATCACCGACGGCGAACTCACGCTGGCCGAGTCGGGTGCCATCCTTGAATACATCTGCCAGCGCTACGGCGACGGCCGCCTCACCCCGCCGGCCGGCACGCCCGAGGCGCTGCGCTGCCGCTACTGGATGCACTTCGCCGAAGGCTCGGCCATGCCGCCGCTGCTGATGAAGCTGGTGTTCGACCGCATCGAGCGCGCACCGATGCCCTTCTTCGCAAAGCCGATCGCAAAGGGCATCGCGGCCAAGGTGAAGAGCACCTTCATCGGACCGCAGCTGCGCCAGAACCTGGCCTACATGGAGGCCGAGCTCACCAAGAGCCTATGGTTCGCGGGCGAGGCGTTCAGCATCGCCGACATCCAGATGAGTTTTCCGGTCGAAGCGTTCTCGGCGCGCGCCGGCCTGGATTCGACGGCGCCGCGGCTGTCGAACTTTCTCGCCCGCATCCGTGCACGGCCGGCCTACCAGCGTGCGCTCGAGCGCGGCGGCCCCTACGACCTGCTCAGCTGATCACGCGGCCGGCGTCGCCGGCCACGCGGCGAGGTACTCCTGCCAATGCGGCTCGTCATCGCTGGCCAGGCCGGCGAGCGTCTCGCGCACGAAGGCGATCTCGCGCGCGTACTCGGCTTCGGTGAAGCCGCCGCGCATCAACTGGAAGCGCGCGTAGAGCAGGTAGGTGTTCATCACGTCGGTCTCGCAGTAGCGGCGGATCGCCTCCACTTCGCCGGCGAGGTAGGCCGGATAGACGGCCGAGCCGTCCATGCCGAGCTTGCCGGGAAAGCCGCACAGCTTGGCCATCGCATCGAGCGGCGCGTTGGCCCGCGGCTGGAACATCGCAAGCAGGTCCATCAGGTCGAGATGACGCAAGTGGTAGCGGCTGATGTAGTTGTTCCACTTGAACTCGCGGCTGTCATGGTCGCCGCCTTCGCCCATGTCCCAGTACTTGCTGGCCACGACGCCGTGCTTGAGCCCGCGCCAGTGCAGCACCGGTAGGTCGAAGCCGCCGCCGTTCCAGCTCACCAGCTGAGGCACCTTCTTCTCGATGGTGCGAAAGAAGGTCTGGATGATCTTTCCCTCCTGGCTCACGCCTTCGGGCTCGCGGTCGACGAAGGAATGCACCTGCAGGCCCTCGGCGCTGCGGAACACGCAGGAGATCGCCAGCACGCGCTGCAGGTGATGCGGCATGAAGTCGCCCTTGCCCTCGGCCGCACGCTCGGCGCGCACTTCGTCCCACAGCGCGGCGTCGCTGACGTCGGCCGCAGTGCCGCGCAGTGCGCGCAGGCCGGCGAGGTCGGGGATGGTTTCGATGTCGAAGACGAGGACGGGCCAGCCCATGTCGTGGCGTGCTTTCGGTTGGGCGCCGCCGCGGCGGCGCAGGGTCAGAAGATGGAGTCGCGGCTCACGCCGTCGCGCGCCATGCGGCGCTTGAGCTTCAGCAGCGCTTCCTGCTGGATCTGGCGGATGCGCTCGCGCGTGAGACCCAGCCGCTCGGCCAGCACTTCGAGCGTCTCGGGCTCGCGGTCGCGCAGCCCGTAGCGCCCGGCCAGCACCTCGCGCTCGCGCTCGCTGAGCGACGCCAGGCCGTGCTCGAGCAAGGCTTCGAGTTCGTGACTGAGCCGATGCCCGAGCGGATCGGTGGCCTGGTCATCGGCCACCATGTCGATCATCGTCTCGCTGTTGTCGCGCTCCAGCGGCGCATCGAGCGAGGTCGGATGCTCGGCAAAGCGCAGCAGCTCGGCCACCTCCTGCACCGGTCGACCAACCGCACCGGCCACCGCCTCGGCACTGACGTTCTGTCCGCCCGCCGCCGCTGCCTCGAGGGCGCGCCGGGCCTTGAGCACCTGATTGAGCTCGCGCACCACGTGCACCGGCAGCCGCACCAGGCGGGCCTGGTGCATGATCGCACGCTCGATCGCCTGGCGGATCCACCACGACGCATAGGTCGAGAAGCGAAAGCCCCGCTCGGGCTCGAACTTGCCGATCGCGTGCATCAGGCCCAGGTTGCCCTCTTCGATCAGGTCGGTCAGCGGCAGGCCGCGGCCCAGGTAGTTCTTGGCGATGCTGACCACGAGGCGCAGGTTGCGCTCGATCATCTGCTGGCGCGCCGCGAAGTCGCCGGCGCGCGCCTGGGTGGCGACGGCGAACTCTTCCTCGGGGGTGAACAGCGGCGCGCGCCGGATCTCGCGCAGGTAGGTCTGCAACGTGTCGCTGGCGTCACCTTCGCTGGCGGCCAGCACCGGCGCTTCGGCGCCGTCGACCACGACCTCGCGCGCGGCCTCGAAGTCCGGCGGCGGCGCGCCCGCCTCGAAGCCCGCTGCATCGCCGCCCAGCACCGCCTGCTCGCGTCCGTTGAGTCCATTCGGACCCGTGCTGTGTTTGCGGCTGGCGGGCATGGCTGGTCGCTCCGCTAGCGTGGCGGCAACAGCCGCGTCGGATCGACCGGCTTGCCCTGCTTGCGAATCTCGAAGTGCAGCTGAACGCGCTGTGCGTCGGTCGAACCCATCTCGGCGATCTTCTGGCCTCGCTTCACCGGCTGGTCTTCCTTGACCAGGAGCGTCTGATTGTGCGCGTATGCGGTAAGGAAGGTGCCGTTGTGCTTGACGATGACAAGGTTGCCGTAGCCGCGCAGACCGGAGCCGGCATAGACGACGCGGCCATCGGCCGCGGCGAGCACCGGATCGCCGGCCTTGCCGCCGATCGCCACGCCCTTGTTGCGCGCCTCGTCGAACCCGGCAAGCACCGGACCGCTGGCGGGCCACGACCACGTGACGTCTTCTTCCTCGCGCGCGGCCGTCGAGGCCGCGGGTGCGGGTGTGGGCGACGACGCGGCTGCAGTGGTCGGGCCGGGCGCGGTGGTCGCGGTGACTGCGCTCGCGGCCGACGCGGCAACGGTGGGCCTCGGTGCATCGAGCGGGCGCGCGTCGACCCTGGTGGAGCCGACCGGCTTGGTCGCCACGCCGTTGGCGTCGACGCCCGGCGGCAGCACGCGCAGGACCTGGCCAACCTCGATGACGTTGGCGTTGTCCATGTTGTTCCAGCGCACGATGTCGCGCCAGTTCTGACCGGTCTCGAGGCCGATGCGGATCATCGTGTCGCCGGGCTTGACGGTGTAGTAGCCCGGCTTGCCGGCGTTCTCGGCGCCCGGCGGCGCCGAAGCGGGTTCTGCCGGCACCGCGGCCGCGGTGGCCGACGGCGCTCGGCCGGTGCTGCGGTCCTCGACGGGTGCGCGACGGTTCGACGAGGCACACGCGGCCAGCACGGCAGCCAGGGCGATGACACCAACGGCGCGCGCACCGCGCGACGTGGCGTGCTTCGGGATCGACCGAAGAAGCGAGAAGACTTGCACGTTCACAGCGTGCCCGAACGGGCAAATTAGGCGAGTCCGGATTCTAGGGGGACGAATCGGACCGCCTCGTGAATGGAACGGCGCAGCGTGCCGTCGGCCAGCCGGTCGACGACCACGAGCACCTGCCCCGCGCCGCGCGCATCGGCCATCGGCGCGACGAGGCGTCCGCCCGGGGCCAGCTGATCGAGCCAGGCCGACGGCAGATCGGCGCCGCCGGCGGCCGAGACGATGCCGTCGTAAGGCGCGTTCGGCGCGTGCCCGATGCGCCCGTCGCCATAGACCAGGCGAAGATTCGACAGCGCCAGCGGCGCGAGGTTGGCACGCGCCTTGTCGTGCAGCGGCTTGAGCCGCTCGATCGACACCACGCTGCGCGCGAACTGCGCGATCACCGCGGCCTGGTAGCCGCAGCCGGTGCCGATCTCGAGCACGCGCGCTCGCGCGAGCGGCGGCTGCACCGCCAGCATCAGCTCGAGCATGCGCGCAACGACCGAGGGCTTGGAGATCGTCTGGCCCAGGCCAATTGGCAGGCTCGTGTCCTCGTAGGCCTGCTGCACCAGCGCGCTGTCGACGAAGGCATGGCGCGGCACCGCCTGCAGCGCCGCGATCACGCGAGCGTCGGCCAGGCCATCGCGGCGCAGGCGCTCGACCATGCGCGCGCGCACATGCTCCGAATCGAGGCCGAGCCCGCTGGGCGACTGCGCCCGCGCGCGGTCGCGCGCCGCGTCCTGCAGCGGGCGCTGCGGACGCAGCACGGGCTTCGGCGCCGCATTCGTCGGCTGCACCCGGCCCAGCGGCAACGGGAACTTGCGCTTCTCGGTCATGCCAGCCATTGCCGCCACTGCGGCAGCGCCGCGTGGTCGGTGAGATCGACCTGGAGCGGCGTGACCGACACGAAGCCGCTGGCCACCGCGTGGAAATCGGTGCCCTCGCCGGCCTCGCGCGCGTCGCCGGCCGCGCCGATCCAGTAGATCGCCTCGCCGCGCGGATTGATCTGGCGAACCACCGGTTCGCTGGCATGGCGACGGCCCAGGCGGGTGAGCCGCCAGCCGCCGATCGCGTCGAAGGGCCGGTCGGCCGGCACGTTGACGTTGAGCAGCCACGGTCCGGCCGCCGGTGGCGCGGCAAGCACGCGTTCGATCGTCTCGCGCGCCACGCGCGCGGCGCTGTCGAGATGCGTCCAGCCCTTCTCGGCCAGCGAGAACGCGATCGACGGAATGCCCGAGAGAAAGCCCTCCATCGCCGCGGCGACCGTGCCCGAGTACAGCGTGTCGTCGCCCATGTTGGCGCCGTTGTTGATGCCCGAGACCACGAGGTCCGGCCGCTGTTCGAGCAGGCCGGTCAGCGCGACGTGCACGCAGTCCGAGGGCGTGCCGTTGACGACGCGAAAGCCGCTGGCCGCCGTCCAGACCGACAGCGGTCGGCGCAGCGTCAAGGCGTTGGAGGTTCCGCTGGCGTTCTGCTCGGGAGCGACCACGTCGACCTCGCCGAACGTGCGGCACACCTCGGCCAGCGCAGCAAGGCCGGGCGCGAGATAACCATCGTCGTTGGCGACCAGGATGCGCATGCAACCGATTGTAGGAAAGCCGCGGCGTCACCACGGCGACGCCTGCTCGCGCGGGCCGTGCCTATGATCGGCCGCCGCACCGGACCACCGAGAACGAGGAGACCGCCATGCATGCTTGGCTCTGCGAACAGCCGACCGGCCCCGACGCGCTGCAGTGGAAGAAGCTGCCGCTGCCCGAACCGAAACCGGGCGAGGTGCGCGTGGCGATCAAGGCCGCGAGCCTGAACTTCCCCGACCTGCTGATCGTGCAGAACAAGTACCAGTTCAAGCCGCCGCTGCCCTTCGTGCCGGGCTCGGAGTTCGCTGGCGTGGTCGATGCGGTCGGCGAAGGCGTCACGCACCTGAGCCCCGGCATGGCCGTCGCCTCGTTCGGTGGCCTCGGCGGCTTCGGTACGCATGCCTGCGTGAACGCGCAGCTCGCAATGCCGCTGCCGCCCGGCTTCAAGTTCGAGGATGCCGCCGCGTTCCTGTGCACCTACGGCACCACGCACCACGCGCTGGTCGACCGCGCCCAGCTCAGAGCCGGCGAGACGGTGCTGATCCTCGGTGCGGCCGGCGGCGTCGGCACCGCGGCGATCCAGATCGCCAAGGCGGTCGGCGCGCGCGTGATCGCCGCCGCCTCGACTGACGAGAAGTGCGCGCTGTGCCGCACGCTCGGCGCCGACGCGACGATCAACTACGGCGAGGGCGACCTGCGAGAGAAGATCAAGGCCGCCACCGACGGCAAGGGCCCCGACGTGGTCTACGACCCGGTCGGCGGCGAGCTTGCCGAGCCGGTGTTCCGCTCGATCGCCTGGCGCGGCCGCTACCTCGTGATCGGCTTCGCCGGCGGCTCCATCCCCTCGCTTCCGTTGAACCTGGCGCTGCTCAAGGGCGCGTCGATCGTCGGCGTGTTCTGGGGCGAGTTCGCCAAGCGCGAGCCGAAGAACAACGCAAAGGCGCTGGCCGAGCTGGCCGCCTGGTACGCGCAAGGCAAGATCAAGCCGGTCATCGAGCACAAGCTCGCGATGACCGCGCTGCCCGAGGCCTTCGCGCTGATGGCCGCTCGCGCGGTCAAGGGCAAGCTGGTGCTCGTTAACCACTGATCACGAGATCGCGGGGCTGCCCGCGGTGTCAAGCGGTGCCCGCGGGCGCTATCCTCCGTCGCGAGGTCGGCGAACGGGTGCTTCCTTGCCGGCCGGCGCGACCTGGAGACCCTGCGCATGGCCGTCAGAGTGCTGATCCTGGAAGACAACCCCGTGGCGCGCGCCTTCCTTGCGCGCGTCGTGCGGGAGAGTTTTTCCGACGTCACCGGCGTCGCCGAGGCCGGCGATCTCGAGAGCGCGCGCCGCTGGCTGGGACTGGCCGGCACGCCGCCGCCGGGCGCGAGCGCCGAGCCGTTCAAGCTGATCCTCGTCGATCTCGAGCTGCCCGACGGCACCGGCCTGGAGCTGCTGACCGATCTCGCCCAGCACCCGGCCACCAAGATCGTCACCACGCTGTACTCGGACGACGAGCACCTGTTTCCCGCGCTGCAATGCGGCGCCGACGGCTACCTGCTCAAGGAAGACCGCTTCGAGGTGCTGGTCGAGGAGCTGCAGAAGATCGTGCGCGGCCAGCCGCCGCTGTCGCCGGCCATCGCGCGGCGCCTGCTCGGCCACTTTCGCCAGGGCGACGGCGCCACCGGCCCGGTGCCGTTGCGCGACGCGCCGGCCCCCGGCGACTTCCAGCCCACGCTGGGCCCGCGCACGCAGCCCGCACCGCTCGCACCCGACCCCGACTTCGGGCGCCTGACCACGCGCGAGAGCGAGGTCCTCACCTACCTCAGCAAGGGCTTCACGATCAAGGAGATCGCCGGCCTGATGGGCATCAAGTGGTTCACCGTCAACGACCACATCAAGGCGATCTACCGCAAGCTCAACGTCTCCAGCCGCGCCGAAGCCGCGGTGCTGGCCAGCAAGCAGGGGCTGGTGTGAGCCGCTGAGCGCGCGCCGCACCGGCAACGAGGGCCCGATGGCCTCCACGGACAGCCCCGATGCCGAGGCCTCCTCGGGCTTCGGCGCGTCGCTCGATTCGCGCGTGCTCGAGCAGTGGGTGCCGAAGCGGCTGCGCCATCCCGGCTGGATCGGCTGGCGCCTGCGCGGCCTGCTGGTCGCCGCGCTGTTCGGCTGCCTTGCGCTGTTCCTGCTGACGCGCGAGCTCGCCCATCAGCCGGCGCTCGGCGCCGCGTGGCGGGCCGGCGCCGGCGGTCAGCTCGAACTCGCCGCTGCCGATGACGCGCGGCTGCGCACGTTCGAGGGCGAGACGCTCACCGCCATCGGCGGCGGCGACGCGCAGGTGCACTTCATCGACTCGCTGGTGCTGGCGCGCTCGGCGCGCTGGCTCACGCGCGATGCCGACCGCCAGCGCTTCGTCGAGCAGCAGCGGCGGCTTCACGAGGTCATGGCTGCGCGCACCGTCCAGCTCTACTTCGCCGATGGCCGCACCGTGGAGCTCCAGCTCGCGCCGCTGGGCATCGGCGGCCTCGGGCCGCTGTACTGGCTGGTCGCCGCGCTGGCACTGGTGCTCTACCTGGTCGCACTGGTCGTGCTGTTCGCCCAGCCCGGGCTGCGCAATGGCCTGTTCGCGGCGATGGCGCTGGCGCAGTGCGGAAACCTCGTCTACATCGCGGCGCAGGCGACGCCGGGCCTGGCCGTCGCGCTGTCGTGGGCGGCGGCCGACGCACCGGCGCGCACCGTCTTCGACCTGCTCACCGCCGCGGCCTTGCTGCATGCCACCGCGGTGCATCCGCTGCGCGTGCCGAGCGCGCGCGCCATCGCGGTCGCCGGCTGGAGCGTGGCCATTCTCATCGCGCTTGCATTGCTACGGCAGCAGCTGTCGCAGGCCTGGTGGTGGACCCAGCTCGCCGGCGCCGTGCTGGGCATCGCGGCGATCGCGGTGCTCGGCTGGTCGCACCGCATCGAGCCGCACCCGTTCGCGATGGTGCTGCGCCGCTTCGGGGTCGCGACGGTGGGCACCTGGACGCTGCTCACGCTGGGCGTCGCGGCGGCTCAGGAGCCGGGCCTGCAGCAGCAGATCGCCAGCGTCGGCTCGATGGTGTGGGTGGTGTTCCTCGCCTCGCTGATGCTGCTGATGCCCTTCCTCGCGAAGTCGCAGCAGGTGATGCGCGAGTTCGCGCTGCTGGCCGGCGTGAGCACGGTCGCGACCTCGCTGGACCTGCTGTTCATCTCCCTGTTCTCGATCGGCCAGACGGTGTCGATCGCCCTGTCGCTGTTCCTCTCGCTGGGCGTCTACATCGCCGGGCGGACCTGGCTCGTGAACCAGCTGCGCGGCACCAGCGTGATCACGATGGAGCGGCTGTTCGAACGGCTGTACCGCATCGTGCGCAACGTCGAGCGGCATCCGCGCACCGCAGGCGCGCAGTTGCTGGGCCTGATGCGCGAGCTGTTCGAGCCGCTGGAGGCCACGGTCGCAGCGCGCGGCAGCGCGCATGCCCGCGTCAGCCGCGACGGCTCCACGCTGCTGGTGCCGGTGCCCGATCTCTCGCGGCCGAGCGGCCGCGCCGAGCAGACGCTGGTGCTGCGCTACTCGCACCACGGCCGGCGCCTGTTTACAGAGGAGGACGCCCGCCTGGCCGAGCGCATCGTCGACCAGCTGCGGCGCGCCGTCGCCTACGACCAGGCCGTCGAGCGCGGGCGCAGCGAGGAGCGCAGCCGCATCGCGCAGGATCTGCACGACGACATCGGCGCGCGGCTGCTCACCCTGATGTACCAGGCCGCCAGCCCCGAGCAGGAGGACTACATCCGCCACACGCTGCAAGACCTCAAGACGCTGACGCGCGGCCTGGCCGTCGGCGGTCACCGGCTCTCGCACGCCCTGGCCGAGTGGAAGGCCGACGCGACGCAGCGCTTGGGAGTGGCCCAGATCGCCTTGTCGTGGGATGCGCAGCTCGACGGCGAACTCGACCTCAGCGTGGTGCAGTGGTCCGCACTGACGCGCGTGCTGCGCGAGCTGCTGAGCAACGCCATCACCCACGCGCAGTGCAGCCGCGTCGAAGTGAATTTCACGCTCGACGCCGGCGCGTTGACGCTGGCGGTCAGCGACGACGGGCGCGGCGAGCGGCCCCAGGACTGGTCGCACGGCCTGGGCTTGGGCGGCATCCGCAAGCGCGTCAAGCAGCTCGGCGGCGAGGTGCGCTGGCAGCAGCTGCAGCCGCACGGCATCGGCTGCGTCGTGCGCGTGCCGCGCTGGTCGGCGCCGTCGGACGGCGGCCGGCCCGCGGCCGGCGGTGCTCAGTCGGCCGCGGCCTCGGCGCCCGCGGCCGCGGGCGGCGTGCCCACATAGCGCATCACGCGTTGCGGGAACGGGATCTCGATGCCCTCGCGGCCGAGCACCTCGAGGATGGCCAGATTGACCTCCGAGCGCACGTTGCTCTGCCCGTTCAGCGGATCGGCGATCCAGAACCACACGGTGAGCTCGAGCCCGTCGGACGCGAAGCTGGTCAGATGCACGGCGGGCGCGAGGTCCGGGTCTTTCATGACGCGCGCGATCTGCTCGAACGCGGCCAGCAGCTTTGGCCGCAGAGCGACGACGTCGGTGCCGTAGGCCACCTGCACCACGGTCGAGAGCATCACCGACGGCTCGTACAGCGACGAGGCGTTCTCGACTCGCTGCGTGATCAGCATCTCGTTGGGCACGATGGACTCGCGGCCGTTGCTGGCGCGGATCACGGTGTAGCGCGTGTTGATGTCGATCACGCGCCCCTCGAAGCCGTCGACCTTGACCAGGTCGCCGATGCGCACGCTGCGCTCGGCCAGGATCACGAAGCCGCTGACGTAGTTGCTGGCGAGCTTCTGCAGGCCGAAGCCGATGCCCACGCCGACCGCGCCGCCGAGCACCGACAAGGCCGTGAGGTCGATGCCGGCGGCCGACAGCGCGACCAGCAGGCCCACCAACAGCAGCAACGCGCGCACCGCATTGACCGCGATCTTGCGGCCCGACAGGCTGGCGCCGGTGGCACTGCGCAGCAGCTTGGCCTCGATGGCCGACGACAGCCACAACGCCAGCACCAGCACCACGGTCGCGTTGATCGCACCCTCGACCAGGCTGCGCAGCGTGATGCGCGCGGCGCCGACCTTCCACGACACGTCGCCGAGCTCGTCCTGGATCAGCGGCAGCAGGCCGGTGACCCACAGCACCATGCCGCCCCACACCAGCCACGACAGCGTGCGCTCGACGAGCTTGACGAAGCTCGAGCTCGGCAGCGCGGCGCGCAGCACGCGCACCGCGACGCGGATCACCGCCAGCGCAAACAGCAGCGGGATCGCCAGCCGCAACACCGTGACGTCGGCTGCGCCGGCAAATGCCAGCCGGCGCGCCAGCACCGCGAACAGCAGCGCGAGGATCGGAAACAGCGCACCGTCGATCACGTGACGGCCGAGCAGCACCGAGCTGGCCTGGTGCGAAGCCTGCGGCGTCGAGCGCCGCACTGTCCAGCCGACCAGCCACGCCAGCAGCAGGCAGCCCAGCACCACGGCGAGCTGCACGAGCGCGTGCACCGTGGTCAGCGACGCGAGCAGCTGCTCGAAATTGGCCGGCGCGAAGGCCGGCGTCTGCAGGTCTTTCATCGAGCGAACGGGGGAACGGAATTCAGGTCGGCAGGCCGGCCAGCGCGCGCAGGTGGCTCGCGACGCTGCGCGCCAGCGCGCCGAGGTTGTAGCCGCCCTCGAGGCACGACACGATGCGACCCTCGCAATGGCGCTCGGCGAAGTCGACCAGGCGGCGCGTGATCCAGGCGTAGTCCGCCTCGACGAGGCCGAGCTGCGCGAGGTCGTCCTCGCGGTGGGCGTCGAAGCCGGCCGAGATGAACAGCATCTGCGGCTGGAACGCTTCCAGCCGCGGCATCCACAGCGCGTCGATCAGTTCGCGGATCTCCGGCCCCTTGGTGTAGGGCGGGATCGGCAGGTTGAGCATGTTGGGCCCCAGCGGCTCGCTGCCGCTGTTGGGATACAGCGGATGCTGGAAGAAGCTCACCATCAGCATGCGGTCGTCGCCGGCGATGATGTCCTCGGTGCCGTTGCCGTGATGCACGTCGAAGTCGACGATGGCCACGCGCTCGAGCCCGCGCACGTCGAGCGCATGGCGCGCCGCCACCGCGACGTTGTTGAAGAAGCAAAAGCCCATTGCCGCGTGGCGCGTGGCGTGGTGGCCGGGCGGGCGCACCGCGCAGAAGGCGTTCTCGAACTCGCCGTCGATCACCGCGTCGGTCGCGGCCACGGCGGCGCCGGCGGCGTGCAGCGCGGCCGTCCAGGTGCCTGGTGCGGCCACGGTATCGGGGTCGAGCGCGCGCGGGCGGCCGAGACGGTCGACCTGCTCCATGAAGCCGCGCAGATCGGCGACGTAGAGCGTGTCGTGCGCGAGCTGAAGGTCCGACTCCGCGGCCTGTGGCGCGTCGCGCTCGACGAGCGCGATGTCGAGGCCGGTGGCGATGAGGTGGTCGCGGATCGCGTCGAGCCGCTGCGGGCACTCCGGATGTCCGGCTCCCATGTCGTGGCCGCGACAGGCGGCGTGCGTGTAGTAGGCAGTGGCCATGCGTGCTTGTTGTTCGCAGCGCGTGTCGCGGACGAATCGGCTATGGTCGCGGCCATGCAATCACTCGTCACGCAACTTCGCGGTCTCGCGGATCAGATTAGCACGATCATCGTCGGCAAACGCCCGCAGATCGAGGACAGCATCGCCTGCCTGCTGGCCGGCGGCCACCTGCTGATCGAAGACGTTCCCGGCGTCGGCAAGACCACGCTGGCGCACGCGCTGGCGGTCTCGCTGGGCCTGAGCTTCTCGCGTACGCAGTTCACCGCCGACCTGATGCCGTCCGACCTCACCGGCGTGTCGATCTACGAGCGCGGCCGCGAGGCCTTCGTGTTCCATCCCGGCCCGGTGTTCGCGCAGGTGCTGCTGGCCGACGAGATCAACCGCGCCGGCCCCAAGACGCAAAGCGCGCTGCTCGAGGCGATGGAGGAGCACCAGGTCACCATCGACGGCCAGACGCGCAAGCTGCCCGAGCCCTTCTTCGTGATCGCGACCCAGAACCCGACCGACCAGCTCGGCACCTACCCGCTGCCCGAGAGCCAGCTCGACCGCTTCCTGATGTGCATCACGCTCGGCTATCCCGACCGCGCCAGCGAGCGCGCGCTGCTGGCCGGCGTCGACCGCCGCGAGGCGATCGCCGAGCTGCGCGCGGTGATGACGCCCGTCGAGCTCCAGGCCGCGCAGCGCCAGGTGCTGCAGGTCCACGCCGCCGAACCGCTGCTCGACTACCTGCAGGCCCTGATCGCCGAGACGCGCAACGGCCGCTGGTTCGCCGAAGGCCTGTCGCCGCGCGCCGGCATCGCGGTGCTGCGTGCGGCCAAGGCGCGCGCGCTGCTCGACGGCCGCGACTACGTCGCGCCCGACGACCTTCAGGCCGTGCTGCCGCAGACCGTGGCGCACCGGCTGATGCCGGTGGCCGGCTCGGGGCGCGGCCGGCGCGAGCAAGTGCGCGCGATGCTCGAAGCGGTCGCACTGCCCTGAGGCTTTGAGGCGGTCATGGCCTCACCTAGCATTCCGGGCCTCGGCCTGCCGGCGCCGCTGGCCGCGCGCTGGCGCGCCTGGTGGAACGCGCGCCATCCGCGCACCGACGCGCTGGCGCTGACCCAGCGCAACGTCTACATCCTGCCCACGCGCGCCGGCTGGATGTACGCGCTGACGCTGCTGGTGCTGCTGCTCGCGTCGATCAACTACCAGCTCGGCCTGGGCTACCTGCTGACCTTCCTGCTCGCCGGCAGCGGCATCGTCTCGATGCACGTCACGCACAACACGCTGCGCGGACTCGAGCTGCACCTGCGCCAGCCAACAGCGGTACATGCCGGCGATGCGGCGTTGCTGGAGGTGGTGCTGGCCAGCGCGTCGGCGCGCTGGCGCCATGGCATCGGCCTGGCGCTGCGCGACGTCGCGCCGCGCGCCTGGGTCTGGGTCGACGTGCCGCCCGGCGGTCAGGCCAGCACGCGGCTGGCGTGGGCCGCGCCGCGGCGCGGCCGGCTGGGCCTGCCCGACGTGCGCATCGAGACGCGCTTTCCGCTCGGGCTGTTTCGTGCCTGGAGCGAATGGCGCCCGGCCGCCGAGCTGCTCGTCTATCCGCGCATCGAGCAACCTGGCGCGCCCCTGCCCGCCGTGCGCGCGCAGGGCGGCGGCCAGGCGACGCTGCGCAGCAGCGAGGGCGGCGAGTTCGAAGGCGTGCGCGCGTGGCGCCGCGGCGATCCACTCAAGCTCGTCGTCTGGAAGAAGGCCGCGCGCGCGCTCGACACCGGCGGCGAGCTGATCGCGCGCGACACGCGCTCGTCAGCGCGCAGCGAGCTGTGGCTGGACTGGACCGCGACCGGCGCACTGCCGGCCGAGGCGCGCCTGTCGCGACTCGCGGCCTGGGTGCTGGCGGCCGAGCGCGCGGGCCTGGCGTGGGGCCTTGCACTGCCGGGCCGCGAGCTCGCGCCGGCGCATGGCGAGGCGCACCAGCGCGCCGCGCTCGAGGCGCTGGCGCTGTGGACGCCATGAGCGCCGCGATGACTTCGATCGCCTCGACCTGGCGGCTCGCGACGCGCGGTGCGCTGCCGCGCGAAGCGCGCGACACGCTGTTCCTGCTGGCGGTGATCGCCTGGACGGTGGCGCCGCACCTGCCGCACGTGCCGTGGTGGGCCGGCGCCTTGGCCGTCGTGGTGCTGCTGTGGCGCGGTGCGCTGGCATTGCGTTCGGCCCCGCTGCCGCCGCGCTGGGTGCTGGTCGGCGTGCTGGCCATGTCGGTCGCGGCGACGCTGGCCAGTCACCGCAGCCTGCTCGGGCGCGAGGCCGGCATCACGCTGCTGGTCGCGCTGGTCGCGCTCAAGACGCTGGAGCTGCGCGCGCGGCGCGATGCCTTCGTCGTGTTCTTCCTGGGCTTCTTCCTGGTGCTGACGCACTTCCTGCGTTCGCAGTCGATGCCGATCGCCGCCGCGATGCTGGTCTCGGTCTGGGGCCTGCTGGCGGCCCTGGTGCTGGCCCACATGCCGGTGGGCCGCCCGCCCTTGCGCGAAGCGGCGCTGCTGGCCGGGCGCTTCGCGCTGCTGGGCGCGCCGATCATGGCCTTGCTGTTCGTGCTGTTCCCGCGCATCGGCCCGCTGTGGGGCGTGCCGCAGGACGGCGGCGCGAAGACGGGCCTGTCGGGCGAGATGCGCATGGGCGAGATCGCCGAGCTCGCGGTCGACGAGAGCATCGCGATGCGGCTGCGTTTCACCGGCGGCGCGCGGCCCGACCCGGCGACGCTCTACTTCCGCGGCGCCGTGCTGGGCGCCTGGGACGGCGTGACCTGGCGCAGCGTGATGCCGCGCACGCCGCGCCTGATGCGCGTGGGCCGCGACCTCACGACGCAAGGCACTCCGGTCGACTACGAGCTGACGGTCGAGCCCTTGCAGATCCCAACGCTGCCGCTGCTCGAGCTCACGCCCTCGCTGCCGCCCGATGCCGGCGTGCGCGCGCTGCTGCGCGAGGACCTCAGCTGGATGACCGACCGGCCGATCGCCGAGCGGCTGCGCCTGGCCGCGCGCGCCTGGCCGCGCTATCGCGCCGGCCCGCTCGATGCCGACGCCGCCCCGCGCGAGTACCTGGCGCTGCCGCCCGGCTTCAGCCCGCGCACGCTGGCCTGGGCCGCCGAGCTGCGCCGCGACCCGCGGCTGGCCGAAGCCGATGCCGGCACGCTGGCCGGCGCGCTGTTTGCGCACATCCGCTCGGGCGGCTTCAGCTACACGCTGACGCCCGGCACCTATGGCGAGGACGATCCGCGCAGCGCGATCGACGAGTTCTGGCTCGACCGCAAGGCAGGCTTTTGCGAGCACTACGCGGCGGCCTTCGTCGTCGTGATGCGCGCGCTCGACGTGCCGGCGCGCGTCGTCACCGGCTACCAGGGCGCCGAATTCAATGCGGCCGATGGCAGCTACGTCGTGCGACAGAGCTTCGCGCATGCCTGGGCCGAGTACTGGCAGCCCGGGCGCGGCTGGGTACGCGCCGATCCGACCGCGGCGGTGGCGCCCGATCGCATCGAGCGCAGCCGGCCTCTGACGGCGCCGCGCGGCGTGATCGCCGGCGCGATCGAAGGCTTCAGCCCTGGCCTGCTGGCCTCGCTGCGCGCACGCTGGGAGGCCGTCAACAGCGCCTGGAACCAATGGGTGCTGGGCTTCAACCGCACGCAGCAGTTCGACCTGATGCGCGAGCTCGGCATCGAAGCGCCGCAATGGGAGGACCTGGCCTTTGCATTGATCGGCACGGTGGTCGCCCTGAGCCTGGCCGGCGCCGGCTGGGCCGCCTGGGCGCAGCGGCGGCGTGAGCCCTGGCTTGCGGCCTGGGACGGCGTGCGCCGCAGCGCGCGCGAACTCGATGTCGACTTGCGCGCGCACCAGACGCCGCGTGCGCTCGCGCGCGTGCTGCGGGCCCGGCACGGCGCGGCCGCCGAGCCGGCAGTGCGCGCGCTGCTTGCACTCGAAGCCCGGCGCTACGCGCGCGACGCGCGGCCGCTTCGACGCGCCGATGTCGCGCCGCTCGCGCGCGAGGCGCGGCGGGCGTTGCGCGCCTTGGGCGAGGACGCGCCGCCTGCTGCGGCACACTCGCGCGCATGACCACGCGCTACCCCTTCGACATCGACTCCGACCCCTCCCTCGCCTCGGCACGGCTGTCGCGGCGGACCGCGCTCGCCACCGCGGGCGGCTGGCTGCTGACCGGCTGCGCGATGGCCGCGCGCAAGACCGCGCTCGATGCCGTCACCTACGGCCGACGCGAGGACCTGATGGCCTGGGCCACCGAGGTCGCCGAGCGCCGCGGCTTCGCCACCGACTGGACCCGCGAGTTGCTGTCGCAAGCGCGCCTGGTGCCGCAGGTGCAGCGGCTGATCGCGCCGCCGCCGGCCGGCGCCGCGAAGAACTGGGCCGCCTACCGCGCGCGCTTCGTCGAGCCGGTGCGCATCCGCGCCGGCGTCGCGTTCTGGCGCGAGAACGAACGCTGGCTGCAGCAGTCCGAAGAACGCTTCGGCGTGCCGGCCGCGATGGTGGTCGGCATCGTCGGCGTCGAGACGCTGTACGGCCGCCACATGGGCACGTTTCGCGTCATCGACGCGCTCGCGACGCTGGGCTTCGACTACCCCAAGGACGCGCGCCGCGACCGCAGCCCCTTCTTCCGCAGCGAGCTCGAGGCGCTGCTCGCGATGGGCCATGCCGGCAGCGTCGACGTGCTCGGGCTCAAGGGCAGCTATGCCGGTGCGATCGGCATGCCGCAGTTCATGCCGAGCTCGGTCGGCCGCTACGCGATCGACTTCGACGGCGATGGCCGCATCGACCTGCACGCAAGCGCGCCGGACGTGATCGGCTCGGTCGCGAACTACCTCGCGTCGTTCGGCTGGCAGCGCGGTGCCGCGACGCACTTCGCGGTCGCGCCGCCGGTCGAGACCGCCGACCGCGCGGTCCTGCTCGGACCCGACATCGTGCCCAGCTTCAGCGCCGCCGAGTTCGCCCAGCGCGGTGCCGCCCTCGAGGCCGCCGGGCGCGAGTACACCGGCCCGCTCGCGCTGGTGGAGCTGCAAAACGGCGATGCCGCGCCGAGCTACGTGGCCGGCACCCAGAACTTCTATGCGATCACGCGCTACAACCAGTCGAGCTACTACGCGCTGGCGGTGATCGAGTTGGGCCGCGCGGTCGAGACGGTGGTCGCCGCGACCCGCTGATCCGGTCGAGGCGATGCCCCAGCGGGATCAGGGGCCATCGGCGTGAATCAACACAATTTTCAGGAATTCCTGAAAATTGCGGCATGCAGAACCTCTCTCCCCTCGTCCGCAGCTTCGTCGCGCACTTCGGCGAAATGGGCAGCCGCTGGGGCATCAATCGCACCGTCGGCCAGATCTACGCACTGCTGTTCGTCTCGCCCGAGCCGCTGCATGCCGACGCGATCGCGCAGGCACTGGAGTTCAGCCGCTCCAACGTGAGCATGGGGCTGAAGGAGTTGCAGGGCTGGCGGCTGGTGAAGCTGCGCCACCTGCCCGGCGACCGCCGCGAGCACTTCGAGACGCCCACCGACGCGTGGGAGATCTTCCTCACGCTGGCGCAGGAGCGCCGGCGCCGCGAGATCGAGCCGACGTTGTCGATGCTGCGCAATGCGTTGCTCGAGGCGCCCTCGAACGAGGCCGACCGCGTTGCGCAGGAGCGCATGCAGGGCATGTACGAACTGATCGACATGCTGAGCACCTGGTTCGATGATGTGCAGCGGCTCGACGCACAGACGCTCTCGCAACTGATCAAGATGGGCGCCAAGGTGCAGCGCCTGCTCGAGTTCACCGGCAAGGTGAAGCCCGCCGGCAAGCTGCCGGCCTGAACGAAAGGAGCCCCGATGGACCCGCTCCTGCTCGCGCGCGCCCAGTTCGCCGCGAACATCAGCTTTCACATCCTGTTCCCGACCATCAACATCGCGCTGGCGTGGATGCTGCTGTTCATGCGTTGGCGCTGGCTGCGCACGCACGATGGCGCCTGGCTCACCGCCTACCGCTTCTGGACCAAGGTGTTCGCGCTCAGCTTCGCGCTGGGTGTGGTCTCGGGCATCACGATGAGCTTCCAGTTCGGCACCAACTGGCCGGGCTACATGGAGCGCGTGGGCAACATCGCCGGGCCGCTGCTCGGCTACGAGGTGCTGACCGCGTTCTTCCTCGAGGCCACCTTTCTCGGCGTGATGCTGTTCGGCCATGGCCGCGTGGGCGAACGCATGCACCTGCTGGCGACCTTTCTTGTTGCGTTCGGCACCTCGATGAGCGCGTTCTGGATCCTGAGCCTGAACTCGTGGATGCAAACGCCCACCGGCTTTCGCATCGCCGAGGACGGCACGTTCCACGTCGCGAGCTGGGCGCAGGTGGTGTTCAATCCCTCGTTCCCCTACCGGCTCACGCACATGCTGCTGGCCTCGGGACTCACGGTCGCGTTCCTGATCGCCGGCGTCAGCGCCTGGCAGCTGCTGCGCGGCAAGGCCAATCGTTCCACGCCCAAGGCGCTGCGCACCGGCCTCACGCTGGCGGCCGTGCTGATCCCGGTGCAGATCTTCGTCGGCGACCTGCACGGCCTCAACACGCTGGAGCACCAGCCGCAGAAGATCGCCGCGATGGAAGGCGTGTGGCACACCGAGCGCGCCGCACCGCTGCTGCTGTTCGCCTGGCCCGACGAAGCCGCGCGCGAGAACCGCTTCGCGCTCGGCATCCCCGGCGGCGCGAGCCTGATCCTGCGCCACGACGCGCAGGCCGAGATCAAGGGGCTGAACGAGTTCCCGGATGCGCACCCGCCGGTCAAGCCGCTGTTCTTCGGCTTTCGCGTCATGGTCGGCGTGGGCGTGCTGATGCTCGCGACGAGCTGGGCCGGCGTGTGGCTTGCGCGCCGCCGCGGCTGGCAGGCCGACGCGCTGCCTCGCCCGCTGCTGTGGACGCTGGTCGCGATGACGTTCTCCGGCTGGCTCGCGACGCTGGCCGGCTGGTACGTCACCGAGATCGGACGCCAGCCCTTCGTCGTGCAAGGTCTGGTGCGCACCGCCGATGTCGCCTCCAACGTGCCGGCGCCGATGATCGCGCTGACGCTGTCGCTGTACGTGACCGTGTACATCGCGCTGATCGTCGCCTACGTCGCGGTGATCAAGTACATGGCCGAGAAGCCGGAAGTCCTCGTCGAGGCCGCCCGGCGCGCCGAAGCGCAGGGCCTGCATCCGGCGCAAGTCGAAGGAGATCCGGCATGAACCTCGACTGGTCCACCGCCTTGCCGGTGATCTTCCTGGCCTTGATGGGCCTGTCGATGCTGGTCTACGTCGTGCTCGACGGCTACGACCTCGGCGTCGGCCTGCTGCTGCCGCGTGCGAGCGATGCCGACAAGGATACGATGATTTCCTCGATCGGCCCGTTCTGGGACGCCAACGAGACCTGGCTGGTGCTCGGCGTGGGCATCCTGCTGATCGCCTTTCCCCGCGCGCACGGCGTGGTGCTGACCGCGCTGTACCTGCCGGTCGCGCTGATGCTGGTGGGCCTGATCCTGCGCGGCGTCGCGTTCGACTTCCGCGTCAAGGCTCAGGACCACCACAAGCCGCTGTGGAACCGCGCGTTCTTCGTCGGCTCAGGGCTGGCCGCGCTGTCGCAGGGCTGGATGCTGGGGCGCTACATCACCGGTTTCGCGAGCGGACCGCAGTACGAACTGTTCGCCGCGGTGATCGCGCTCGCGCTGCCCGCCGCCTACGTGCTGCTGGGCGCGTGCTGGCTGCTGATGAAGACCGAGGGCGAACTGCAGCGCCGCGCGCTCGAATGGGCTCGCCTCGCGTGGTGGCCACTGGTGCTGGGCATGGCGCTGATCTCGCTGGCCACGCCCTGGGTCAGCGCGACGGTGCGCGACAAGTGGTTCACGCTGCCGGCGTTCTTCGCCCTGCTGCCGATCCCGATCATGACGGCCGTGACGCTGGGCGCCTTGCGCGGCCTGCTGGTGTCGCGTCGCGCCGAGCCCGTCGTGCTGGGCCGGCTGTGCTGGCTGCCCCTGGTGCTGGTGGGCCTGGTGTTCGTGCTCGGCGCCTGCGGACTGGCCTACAGCCTGTTCCCCTACGTCGTGATGGACCGGCTGACCGTCTGGCAGGCGGCGAGCGCGACCGAGTCGCTGGCCGTGATCGGCATCGGCTGCGCGATCACGGTGCCGGCGATTGCCGGCTACACGGTGTTCGCCTACCGCGTGTTCCGCGGCAAGGCGAGCGAGTTGAGCTATGCATGAGAGCCCCCTCTCCCGCGCGGGAGAGGATTGCGTGAGGGTCAGGCCGCCGGCAAGGTCGGCGGATTGGGGTGCAGTCGCGCCATCGCGTAGACATCGACATACGCGCCATCGCGCAGCGCATAGGCGCGGTGGGTGCCCTCGACCTCGAAGCCGAACTTGCGGTACAGCGCGATCGCCGGTGCGTTGTCGACGAACACCGTGAGCTCCAGGCGCAGCACGTGCGCCCAGCGGTCGGCGTAGTCGCACATCGCCTGCATCAGCGCGCTGCCGACGCCCTGCCCCTGCGCCTCGGAAGCGACCGAGATCCCCAGCGACAGCACGTGCCGGCGCCGCACGATTGGGCGCCCCGTGTGCATGCCGCAGGTGCCGACCACCTCGCCGCCGCGCTCGGCGACCAGGCGCAGGTCGGGTGCAGGCAGCGGCTCGGCGAGCCGCTCGCGCCAGACCTCGACGCTGGTGTAGGGCAGCTGCATGAGGCCGGGATAGACATCGGCGTCGCCCATGATGCGGGCGAACGCCGGCGCGTCGTCGACGGTGGCGCGGCGGACCGTGATCATGCGATCGGTCAGACGCGCTCGCCGACCCAGCCGGCCACCGAAGCCAGCGCCTGCGGCAGCTTGGAGGCGTCGGTGCCGCCGGCCATCGCCAGGTCCGGCTTGCCGCCACCCTTGCCGCCGACCTGCTGCGCGACGTGGTTCACCAGCTCGCCGGCCTTGACCTTGCCGGTCGCGTCGGCGGTCACGCCGGCGGCCAGCTGAACCTTGCCGCCATCGACTGCCGCCAGCACGATGGCCGCGCTCTTGAGCTTGTCCTTGAGCTTGTCCATGGTCTCGCGCAGCGTCTTGGCATCGGCGCCGTCGAGCGTTGCGGCGAGGACCTTGAGGCCCTTGACGTCGACCGCCTGCGCCATCAGCTCGTCGCCCTGGGCGGAGGCCAGCTTGCCCTTGAGCGCGGCGATCTCCTTCTCGAGCGAGCGCACCTGCTCGAGCACCGCCGCGACGCGCAGCTCGACCTCGCCGGGCGCCACCTTCAACGCGCCGGCCACGTGGCCCACCGTGCGCTCGAGCGACTGCAGGTAGGCCAGCGCGTTCTCGCCGGTCACCGCCTCGACGCGGCGGATGCCCGCCGCAACGCCGCCCTCGGCGACGATCTTGAACAGGCCGATGTCGCCGGTGCGATGCACGTGCGTGCCGCCGCACAGTTCGCGGCTGGAGCCGATGTCGAGCACACGCACGCTGTCGCCGTACTTCTCGCCGAACAGCATCATCGCGCCGAGCTTCTGCGCCTCGTCGATCGGCATCACGCGCGCGTTCGTGTCGGCGTTGGCAAGGATCTCGGCGTTGACGATGGCCTCGATGCGGCGGATCTCGTCGTCGCTCAGCGGCGCGTTGTGGCTGAAGTCGAAGCGCGTGCGCTCGGCGTTGACCAGCGAGCCCTTCTGCTGCACGTGCCCGCCCAGCACCTCGCGCAGCGCCTTGTGCATCAGGTGCGTCGCGCTGTGGTTGCGCACGGTCTTGGCGCGCTGCTCGGCGTCGACCTTGGCGTTCAGCACGTCGCCGACCTTGATCTCGCCCTCCAGCACGCGGCCGTGGTGGCCGAACACGTCGGCCTGGATCTTCTGCGTGTCCTCGACCACGAAGCGGCTCGTGTTGTTGCGCATCTCGCCGGTATCGCCCACCTGACCGCCGCTCTCGGCGTAGAACGGCGTGTGATCGAGCACGATGACAGCGTCGTCGCCGGCGTAGGCGCTCTCCACCGCGGTGCCGTTGACATACACCGCAGTGACCTTGGCACCCTCGCGAGCCAGTTGCTCGTAGCCGTGGAACGTGGTCGGCGTGCCGCTGTACTCGAGGCCCTGGGCCATCTTGAACTTGCCGGCGGCGCGCGCCTGCTCGCGCTGGCGGTTCATCGCGGCATTGAAGCCGGCCTCGTCGACCGTGACGCCGCGCTCGCGGCAAACGTCGGCGGTCAGGTCGAGCGGGAAGCCGTAGGTGTCGTGCAGCTTGAACGCGAGCTCACCGTCGATCTGCTTCGCGCCGCCGGCCAGTGCGCCCTCGAGGATTTCCATGCCGTTGGCGATGGTCTGGAAGAAGCGCTCCTCTTCCTGCTTCAGCACCTCGGTCACGCGCGCCTCGTTCTGGCGCAGTTCGGGATAGGCCTCGCCCATCTGGCGCGTGAGTTCCGCGACCAGCGAATAGAAGAAAGGCTTGCGCGCGCCGAGCTTGTAGCCGTGGCGAATGCCGCGACGCGCGATGCGGCGCAACACGTAGCCACGGCCCTCGTTGCCGGGAATCACGCCGTCGGCCACCGTGAACGAGCACGCGCGGATGTGGTCGGCGATGACCTTCAGGCTCGGGCAGTCCTTGTCGCAGTCGCCGGCGCCCGCCTCGTCCACGGCCTTCTTCGCGGCCGCCAGCAGCGCGACGAACAGGTCGATCTCGTAATTGGAGTGCACGTGCTGCAAGACCGCGGTGATGCGCTCCAGGCCCATGCCAGTGTCCACGCTGGGCTTGGGCAGCTTGTGCATCACGCCCGCCTCGTCGCGGTTGAACTGCATGAACACGTTGTTCCAGATCTCGATGTAGCGGTCACCGTCTTCGTCGGGGCTGCCCGGCGGGCCGCCTGCGACCTCGGGGCCGTGGTCGAAGAAGATCTCGGTGCACGGACCGCAGGGGCCCGTGTCGCCCATCATCCAGAAGTTGTCGCTGGCGTAGCGCGCGCCCTTGTTGTCGCCGATGCGCACGATGCGTTCGGCCGGCACGCCCACGCCCTTGTGCCAGATGTCGTAGGCCTCGTCGTCCTCGGCATAGACGGTGACCCAGAGCTTGTCCTTGGGCAGCTTGAAATGCTCGGTAAGCAGTTCCCACGCGTAGTGGATCGCGTCACGCTTGAAGTAGTCGCCGAAGCTGAAGTTACCCAGCATCTCGAAGAACGTGTGGTGCCGCGCTGTGTAGCCCACGTTCTCGAGGTCGTTGTGCTTGCCGCCCGCGCGAATGCACTTCTGCGCCGTGGTGGCGCGGCTGTAGGGCCGCTTGTCGAAGCCGAGGAAGACGTCCTTGAACTGGTTCATCCCCGCGTTGGTGAACAGCAGGGTCGGGTCGTCGCCGGGCACCACCGGGCTCGAGGCCACGATCTGGTGGCCCTTGGACTCGAAGAACTTCAAGAAGGTGGAGCGGATCTCGGAGGCTTTCATTCGGGCTTCCAGCGCAGTTTCCGGCGCAGTTTCCAACGCGTGCAAGTGCTTGATGCAGCAAAGTTTTTCATTATAGGTTTGGAGTCCTTATGGCCCGGATGGCCGGGGTCGCGCGGCTATCATGAATCAGCCCTTTTCGAGGTTTCGGAGACCGCTTCCATGGACATGAAGACCTCCCCGCTCGCGACGCTGAAGGACGCGGGCCTGCTCAAGACCGATGCGCTGATCGATGGCGCGTGGCTCGGTTCGGCGGTGCGGTTCGCCGTGACCGACCCGGCCACCGGCCTCGAACTGGCGCAAGTCGCCAACCATGGCGCGCCTGCTGCCGAGCAGGCGATCGCCGCCGCTGACGCTGCCTGGCCCGCCTGGCGGGCCAAGACCGCCAAGGAGCGCGCAGCGATCCTGATGGCGTGGTTCAAGCTGATGCACGAGCATGCCGACGACCTCGCGCGCATCATGACCGCCGAGCAGGGCAAGCCGCTGGCCGAGGCCAAGGGCGAAGTGAGCTACGGCGCCAGCTTCCTCGAATGGTTCGCCGAAGAGGCCAAGCGCGTCTACGGCGAGACGGTGCCCACCACCGACGCCAACAAGCGCTATCTCGTCATCAAGCAGCCGATGGGCGTGTGCGCGGCGATCACGCCGTGGAACTTCCCGATCGCGATGATCACCCGCAAGGTCGCGCCGGCACTGGCCGCCGGCTGCCCGGTGGTGATCAAGCCGGCCGAACAGACGCCGCTGTCGGCGCTCGCCGTGGCGGAACTGGCCCAGCGCGCCGGCATGCCCAAGGGCGTGCTCAACGTGATCACCGCCGACAGCGACAACTCGATCGCCATCGGCAACGTGCTGTGCGCCAGCGACACGGTGCGCCACCTGAGCTTCACCGGCTCGACCGAAGTCGGCCGCATCCTGATGAAGCAGTGCGCGCCGACGATCAAGAAGCTCTCGCTCGAGCTCGGCGGCAATGCGCCCTTCATCGTCTTCGACGATGCCGACCTCGACGCCGCCGTCGAAGGCGCGATGGCCAGCAAGTACCGCAACGCCGGCCAGACCTGCGTGTGCGCCAACCGCCTCTACGTGCAAGACGGCGTCTACGACGCCTTCGTCGAGAAGCTCGCCGCCAAGGTCAAGGGCATCAAGGTCGGCAACGGCTTCGAGGCCGGCGTGAACCAGGGCCCGCTGATCGACGGCGCGGCGATTGCGAAGGTGGAGTTGCACGTCGCCGACGCTCTCGGCAAGGGCGCCAAGCTCGTCACAGGTGGCAAGAAGCTGGGCGATCGCTTCTACGAGCCGACCGTGCTCTCGAACGTGAGCAGCGAAATGCTGTGCGCGCGCGAAGAGACCTTCGGCCCGGTCGCGCCGGTGTTCCGCTTCAAGGAGGAGAACGAGGTCATCGGCCTGGCCAACGCCACCGAGTTCGGCCTCGCGAGCTACTTCTACAGCCGCGACATCGGCCGCATCTTCCGCGTGGCCGAAGGGCTGGAGTACGGCATGGTCGGCATCAACACCGGCCTGATCTCCACCGCCGAGGTGCCGTTCGGCGGCGTGAAGCAAAGCGGCCTGGGCCGCGAGGGTTCGCGCCACGGCATCGAGGACTATGTGGAAATCAAGTACCTGTGCCTCGGCGACATCTTGAAGTAATCCCCCCGAAGCGGCCTGCGGCCGCCTCCCCCGAGGGGGCGACGCCAGTGGACCGGCAGAGCCGGATCCACGGCGTCCGCTGGGGCAAGCAGCCTGAAGCGACAATCGCACAATGGAAATCGCCGGCTTTTCCCTTGGGGTGCGCCACCTGGTGGTGCTGATCTTCGTCGTGACCGCGCTGTACGCGCACCTGCGCGGCAAGGTGCGCTTCGGCATCGTGCGCGCATTGACCGACTTCCAGGTGCTGCTCGCGCCGGTCAATGCGCTGATGTATCTCTTCTCGCGCACGCCGGCCACGGCTTACATCGACACGAAGGAATTCAAGGACCTCGCGCCGCTGCAGGAGCACTGGCAGATCATCCGCGACGAGGCCATGCGGCTGAACGAGGACGGCGGCATCCGCGCCGCGACCGGCTACAACGACGTCGGATTCAATTCCTTCTTTCGCACCGGCTGGAAGCGCTTCTACCTGAAGTGGTACGGCCATGACCTCGCGTCGGCCGCACAGAAGTGCCCGCGCACGGTGGAGCTGCTGAACCAGATCCCCAGCATCAAGGCGGCGATGTTCGCGTCGCTGCCGCCGGGCGCGCGCCTCGTGCGCCATCGCGATCCCTACGCCGGCTCGCTGCGCTACCACCTCGGCCTCGTCACGCCCAATGCGCCGGGCTGCTACATCGAGGTCGATGGTCAGCGCTACCACTGGAAAGACGGCGAAGCGGTGATGTTCGACGAGACCTTCATCCACCACGCCGAGAACACGACCGACTCGCAGCGCGTGATCCTGTTCTGCGACGTCGAGCGGCCCTTGCGCTTTGCACCGATGCGCTGGCTCAACCGCGGCTTCGGCCGCCTCGTGATGGCCGCCGCCGGCTCGCAGAACGAGGAAGGCGAGCCCATCGGCGCGATCAACAAGTTCTTCGCGCAGGCCTACAAGATCCGCCTGGTCGGCAAGAGGCTCAAGGCGGCCAGCAGGCCGCTGTACAACGTCGTCAAGTGGGTGCTGATCGGGGGAGCCATCTGGCTGATCGTGCGCTGAGGAGCACGGGGCCGCTCAAGGCGCCAGCTCGTCGTCGTTCGCTGCGGCGCTGCGGCCGCCCTCTTCGCGGTTGACGAAGCCGGCACGGCCGCTGGCCATCGCGCCCGCGGCCAAGCCCACGGCGCGCTGCAGCAGCGGCGCCGCATCCTCGCCGTCGCTAGGAAAAACCGACACGCCGACCGCCACCGCCAGCGCCACGTCCTGCGTGCCGAGACGGAACACCGAACGCAGCGAGGCCGCCAGCTTGGCGGCCACCGCCAACGCATGCGCCGACTGGTCGAGCGCGGAAAGCAGGACGGCGTAGCCGTCGCCCGGCAACGCGGCGACCATGTCGCTGGCACGCACGCCGCTGCGCAGGCGCACGGCAACCTTGCGGCGAAGGACGTTGGCGGCCTCCGCCCCGAGCGACGCCTGCACGGTCGAAAAGCCCTCGATGCGCAGCACCACCACGGCCGTTGCGGCCGGCTGACGCTGGCGCAGCGCCAACAGCTGGCTCAGCTGGTCGACGAACTGCTGCTGGTTGGGCAGCCCTGTCGTGAGGTCGCTCGCGTGCGCGCGCAGGGCCTCCCGCAGGGCGCGATGGCGCTCGACCGAAGCGCGCAGCGCGCGCGCGAGCGTCCCTGCATCGAGTTCGTCGGCGCTCAGCAGCTCCTGCACGCCGAGCGTCATCCATGCGCTGAACTCCGCAGGCTGTTCGAGTGCAGGCGCGATCAGCACGATCGCCATGTCCTGGGCCAGAGGAGCCCAGGCGCGCAACGCCACCGCACGCGCATCCTCGGCCTCGCCGAGCGCGAGCACCACGGCATCGAACGGCCGGGCACGAACGCTTTCGGCAGCCGAGACGCGATCGGGACAGACTTCCAACTCGAACGGCCCCAGCCGATGCGCGGCAAGTGCCTCGGCCTGCGCACCGGCCTCAGCCACCCACAGCACGCGCAAGGCCTGCGCCGCGTCCCGCGTTTCGGACATTCCTCGCTCCGCATCGCACGTGCACGGCGCACGCGCTCACAAGAAGCCGACGATCGTACCGGAGGGTCGCCGCCCGCGCCGTTTCATTTGTTGTTGCGCGAGCGCGCAAGCCGGGCGTGCAAGAGGCGGGAGTGTGGAGCGGGTGAAGGGAATCGAACCCTCGTATGAAGTCGGGTAGGAAGGGTGCCTCGCGGCACCCCTCCCCCTAAGAACCGGACGGGCAGGTTTCCCCGCATCCGGCTCAGGCAGCCTGAAGTCGTCCACCCTGTCGGGCATGAACGACCGCTGCGAAGTTGCTTTCAAGACTCACTCGTTGGCGTGGTGCTGTCGGTGGCAATTCGGGTGAAGCAACTGGAGGTTGCTGACCTGATCCGAGCCGCCGTGGGACCGCTTGGTGATGTGGTGGATGTGCCACCCCGTCTCCTTCGTGATCCTCTGTTGGCAGTTCGGACACAGGCCGTCTTGCCAGTGCCACAGCCACGCCAGCTTCCTGCGCCCCTTCAAGTCGGATTCCATCTTGCGCGCCAGACGCGCGTCGAAGTAGTCCTCGTCTTCGGGGCTGTACGGATTTCGACTGCCGTCGATCTTGACGTGCCGCTTCTTGTGGAAGCTCGTCAGCGTCAACAGCAGCTTGTCCTTGTTTGCGAAGTGCCAGTCGCGACCTTCGATGCGCCGGAAGTACCGGGCCTTCACCCAGCGCTCACCCTTGTTGGGGTGGCGGCGGATAGCCCAGCGCCAAAGCGCCTGCCAGATCTGGTGGTCTACCTTCGCGAACGTGCGCGTTGCCATCTGGCTTCGGTGGTACCCCGCCCAACCTCGGAGAACCGGGTTGAGCAGGTCGATCACGTCTGCCTGTTTGGCGGTGCGCTTCTTCCGCAGGGTTCCGCGGACCTTCTCCAGGAAGTTCTTGACGTTCTTCTTGGCTGGCTGCGTCAACAGCATGCGTCCTTGCCAACGAGCCGTCCATCCCAGGAAGTCGAAGCCGTCGTTCACATGGGTGACCAGCGTCTTCGTTTCCGAGAGTTCGAGCCCTCGCTCGCGCATGAACTGCTGCACGAGCGGCTTGACCGTCGTCTCCAGCAGCTCTTTCGAGCTGCCGGTGATGACGAAGTCATCGGCGTAACGCACGTAGTTGACCTTGGCGGCCCGTGCATCGCGTACCGTGCGGAAGAGTTCCGCCAGCTTGCTTTGCAGGCCATCCAGAGCCAGGTTTGCGAGTACGGGCGAGATGATCCCGCCCTGGGGTGTACCGCTGTCCGTCGGGAACAGGGCATTGCCCTCGAAGTACCCGGCCTTCAGCCACTTGCGCAGCACGCCCTTGTCCATGTGGACGTGGGCGAGCAGCCAGTCGTGGCTGATGTTGTCGAAGCAACCTTTGATGTCTCCTTCGAGCACCCATTTCGGCGAGTGCTTTCGTCCAAGCGCGTTGCGCACCTGTTCGATCGCGTCGGCCGTCGAGCGCCCACGGCGGAAGCCGTAAGAGTGAACATCGCCAGTCGTTTCAGCAACGGGGTCGAGCGCCAGCAGATGTAGCGCTTGCATGGCCCGATCGCGCATGGTTGGGATGCCCAGGGGGCGTCTGTCGCCGTTTGCTTTCGGGATGTAGACCCGTCTGAGTGGCTGCGGCCTGTACCCCTTGCTGTGCAAGGTGCCGAGGGCCTGCCACTTGTCGTCCGGAGTACTCCAAGTCTGCCGGTCGATGCCAGGCGTCTTGCGACCCTGGTTCTCGGTGACCCGCTTTACCGCCAGCGCTTTCGCGCTGGACGAGCGGGTGAGGAGTCTTTGCAGGCGTTTGACTGTGCGCCATTCGCCTGCCTTCGCTGCTTTCGCGATTCTTGCCTGCAACCTCCCGACCACCTGATGCGCGTCCTGCCACGGTATGCCGTGCCAGTGCGTCCAGTTGGTGGAGGCGACATCGCAAGTACTTGCGTCCATATCAACCTCCGTTGATGTGGAGCGGGCGATGGGAATCGAACCCACGCTATCTGCTTGGGAAGCAGAAGTTCTGCCATTGAACTACGCCCGCCCGGTCCCGGAGGATGGACGACTACCCCGGAGGATAGTCCCTCCGGGACGGTTGGAGCAGACCTGTCTCGCGACAGGCCACCACGCGGAAGTCAGCACCCTTTCGGGTCGGGGCGATCGTTGCATCCCCTATCCGAGCCATTACAGCCTGGCATTCGCTTTCTCCGCGATCCTTTACCCGCAACCGCTGCACCTGATTTTACAACCAGGCTTGTCGCGCCTCGCGGCGCGACGCAGTTACGGGCTTACCCTGTTCCGTGTGATGAGCACGGTCAGGAGGGCCCCACCTATCTGCCGGTGATCGTTGTGCCAGCGTGTCTCCACCAAGCAGGGAGACATCCGATCACGTACCGTTTTGGTCCGAGCCTGTCAGTCGATTTGGCTCGCTCAAGCTTGACGGCATTTACCAGTGGTTCACTTGCGTTGGTCCTTTGACCAAGCCTTGCGCCGCATCCGGATTTCGACTTCCAGAATCGCGTGGAGACCCTCACGGGATCCACGCACCCGTCAGGGTGGCTACTTTGTCAGTGCGCTCGGCACGGGGTCGTTACCAACCCCGCACTGCACCTAGGCTACTGGCGGCTGAACGCCAGGTTGCGCGCAGGCTTACACCTGTGCAACAACTCATCGCACGGCTTGCGCCGCGCTGGGTCCCGATCGCCTTGCGGCCCTCGAGGAACCTCTCGGTTGATATGCCGGGACAGGCGAACCTGCCCGACGTTGCTACGTTGCCCACACTAGTGTGATGCCGTGGCATCAGCGGTGTGGTCGGCCGTAGCTGACCGAACGCGACCTCAGGTCGCACGCTTGGGAAGCTGCCGTTCTACCGTTGAACTACACCCGCGCTGGCGCCGGAGTTTACGCGAAGCGATCGCGCGAATGGGCCAGGGCCCGTATCAACGCGCGGGCTGCGCGGCAATTCCTGCCAGGCCTGGCAGCTCGAGCCGCCCGTGCGACTCGAAGCGCAGGGCAATGAACGCCGGACCGCTCAGCTTGCCGCGCAGCTGGTACTCGACCCTGCCGTGCTCGACCGGTCCAGCCATCTCGATGGCCTGGCGCACGAGTCGCAGTGCCGATGCCGTCACCGGAACCTGCAGCACGGCCTCGCCGAAGCGCGGCACGCTGCCCGCCGCATCGCTGACACCGGTGGCGAAGCTCGAACCATTGACGGCAAGGTCGACGAAGACACCGTCATAGGCGATCGGCGCGTCGTTGGGGTTCTGGATCCTGAGCTTGACCAGGAAGCGAAGCTCGAGGCCCTCTCCGGCCAACGGTTCAATGCCAGCCACTTGCACCTGCACGGGATCGCGGCCGCTCAGCGCGGCACAACCCGAAAGCATGGCAGCGACCCACGCGCCCGATGCATGAAGGAATGAGCGGCGATGCGGCATGGTCGGCCTCCACGAACAAGGCCCAGTCTAGCCGTGGCCCCACCGTACCGATGCCCCAATAGCAAAGGCCCGCCGATGGCGGGCCTTGCGAAACGGGTGGCGGAGTCGGAGGGATTCGAACCCTCGATGCACGTTTTAGCGCGCATACTCCCTTAGCAGGGGAGCACCTTCGGCCTCTCGGTCACGACTCCAGGCCAGGGCGCGATTATGCCGCAGCCGCGGGCTGATCCAGATCAAAAGCCTTGTGAAGCGCGCGCACCGCGAGCTCCATGTACTTCTCGTCGATCACGACCGAGGTCTTGATCTCGCTGGTGGTGATCATCTGGATGTTGATGCCCTCCTCGCTCAGCGAGCGGAACATCTTGCTGGCAATGCCCACGTGCGAGCGCATGCCAATGCCGACGATCGAGACCTTGCAGATCTTGGGGTCGCCGAGCACCTCGGTCGCGCCGGTGGCCGGTGCGACCTGCGTCTTGAGCAGTTCGAGCGCGCGCGGGTAGTCGTTGCGGTGCACCGTGAACGAGAAGTCGGTCTTCCCGTCGTGCGAGACGTTCTGGATGATGACGTCGACGTCGATGTTGGCATCGGCGACCGGGCCCAGGATCTGGAACGCGATGCCCGGCTTGTCGGGCACGCCCATCACGGTGATCTTGGCCTCGTCGCGGTTGAACGCGATGCCCGACACGATGGCTTGTTCCATGTTCTCGTCTTCCTCGAAAGTGATCAGCGTGCCCGACTTGGCCTCTTCGTCGAGCGGAATGTCCCAGGGCGTGAAGCTCGACAGCACGCGCAGCGGCACGCGGTACTTGCCGGCGAACTCGACCGAGCGGATCTGCAGCACCTTGGACCCGAGGCTGGCCATCTCCAGCATTTCCTCGAAGCTCACGGTGCGCAGGCGGCGCGCTTCCGGAACGATGCGCGGATCGGTGGTGTAGACGCCATCGACGTCGGTGTAGATCAGGCACTCGGCAGCCTTCATGGCCGCGGCCACCGCGACCGCCGACGTGTCCGAGCCGCCGCGGCCGAGCGTCGTGATGTTGCCCTCGTCGTCCACGCCCTGGAAGCCGGTGATGATGACCACCTTGCCGCTTTCCAGGTCGGCGCGCACGCGCTGATCGTCAATGCTCTGGATGCGCGCCTTGGTGAACGAGCTGTCGGTGCGGATCGGCACCTGCCAGCCGGTATAGCTGACCGACTCCATGCCCTCGGCCATCAGCGCGATCGACAGCAGGCCGACCGAGACCTGCTCGCCGGTCGAGGCGATCATGTCCAGCTCGCGCGCGTAATCGGCGGTCTGCGTTGACGGCGCAAGCTCTTTCGCGAGGCCGAGCAGGCGGTTGGTCTCGCCGCTCATCGCGGAGGGCACGACCACCAGCTGGTGGCCTGCGCGCACCCATTTGGCGACGCGCTTGGCGACGTTGCGGATGCGCTCGGTCGAGCCCATCGACGTGCCGCCGTACTTGTGAACGATCAATGCCATCGGAATCGGCCTGGTTGCTTTGAACGCGGCCGGCCACGCGCGCGTGAACCCGGGATTTTACGGGGGCGACTGACCGCTAGCTGTCGGCCCGGTCGCCGGCAATCCACATCAGGGCGAACTGCGGCTCGCCGGGCGCGGCAAGCGCGCGCGCATCGGCGCCAAGGCCGGGTACGAAGAGCAGTCGACCGTCGGCGCTGAAGACGAGCGGCGCATCGCGTTCGCTGGCGGCCACACCGACCGACTGGAACTGCTTCTTGAGGCTGCGCGCGGGGCGGTGCGGCCCGAGCTGGAAGCGCTCGCCGCCCACGCGTTCGCGCAGTTCCAGGTCGACCAGTGAGGCACGCGGCAGCCCGCCCTCGCGCACCCGCGTCGCGACCAACGTTCCGCCCCAACCCGGCAAGGCATGGCGTCCGGCCCGCACGACCGAGAGGCGGGATTCCCGCTCGCCGACGACCGCGCGCGGCGCCACGACGCGAAGGCGGCCGCGATAGCGCTCCACGCGCATAGCGGCATCGACGGTCCAGCTGGCCGTACCGCGCGCGTCCGGCAGCTGCCTGCACAGCTGCTCGACCAGGGCGGCGGTGGGGGCACGGCCGGTGCGCTCGCGCAGCCAGGCGCGCAAGGCGTTGCGCCCGCGCGCCGGCGTCAGCGCCGACCAGGCCGCCACGTCGAGTTCGCCGGACCCGACCATGCATGCGGCCAGATCGACGCGCGCGACGTCGTCGGCCAGCGCCGCAGCATGCCCGGCCCAGCGGGCAGCATCGAACAACGTCGATTCGGCATCGGGAAACGCGTCCAGCAGGTGCGGCCACACCTTCAGTCGCAAGCGGTTGCGCGCAAACCGCGCATCGGCATTGCTGTCGTCGTCGATGAAGCGCAGCCGGTGCCGGCGGACGTAGGCCTCGACGGCTTCGCGCGGTCGGTCGAGCCAGGGACGCACCCAGGTGATTCCGCTACGTTCGAACGAATGCGGCATCCCCGCCAGTCCGGCCACGCCGGCGCCGCGCAGCGCTTGCAGCAGGAAGGTTTCGGCCTGGTCGCGGCGATGCTGCGCCAGCAGCACGAGCCGGCAGCCCGCGCCACGCGCCATGCGCTCGAGGGCCGCGTAGCGCGCTTCGCGCGCGAGTGCTTCGATGCTCTCGCCGCGCCGCGGCTTCAGCGCGAGCCGCTCGAGATGGAAGACCACCGGCAGGCCGCGGCGCGCCCAGCGCACGCACTGAGCCTCGCAGGCCGCCGCCCAGTCGTCGGACCGGGCCTGCAGGCCGTGATGGACGTGCAACGCATGCACCACTGTGCCCAGCTCGCGCGCGGCGAGCAGTGTGGCGTGCAGCAGCGCGGTCGAGTCGCGCCCACCGCTGTAGGCCACGGCGACGGCGGGCGTCGCCATCGGCGCTTAGCGCTCCTTGGTGTCGGAGAAGCGGCCGTAGCTCTTGAGCCGCTCGTAGCGCTGCTTGAGCAGCTCGGCCGGCTTGAGGTCCGACACCTGGCGCAACGCGTCGTTGAGCGCGCGCTTGAGGTAGGCGGCCATCTGCTTCGGGTCGCGATGCGCGCCGCCGACCGGCTCGTTGACGATCTTGTCGATCAGGCCCAGCGCCTTGAGTCGGTGCGCGGTGATGCCCATGGCCTCGGCCGCCTCGCTGGCGCGCTCGGAGGTCTTCCAGAGGATGGACGCGCAGCCTTCGGGCGAGATCACCGAATAGACCGAGTACTGCAGCATCAGCACCTGGTCGCCCACGCCGATCGCCAGTGCGCCGCCGGAGCCGCCCTCGCCGATGATCGTGGTGATGATCGGCACCTCGAGCTGCGCCATCTCGAAGATGTTGTGGCCGATCGCCTCCGACTGGCCGCGCTCCTCGGCGCCGATGCCGGGATAGGCCCCCGGCGTGTCGACGAAAGTGAACACCGGCAGGCCGAACTTCTGCGCCAGGCGCATCAGGCGCAGCGCCTTGCGGTAGCCCTCGGGGCGGCTCATGCCGAAGTTGCGCAGCGCGCGCTCCTTGGTGTCGCGCCCCTTCTGGTGGCCGATCACCATGCAGGCCTGGCCGTTGAAGCGAGCCAGGCCGCCGACGATGCTCTGGTCGTCCGCGAAGGCGCGGTCGCCGTGCAGCTCGTGGAAGTCGGTGAAGATCTCGTTGACGTAGTCGAGCGTGTAGGGCCGCTGCGGATGGCGCGCGATCTGCGTCACCTGCCAGGGCGAGAGGCTCGAGTAGATGTCCTTGGTGAGCTGCTGGCTCTTCTTGGACAGGCGATCGATCTCCTCGGAGATGTCGACTGCCGACTCGCTTTGCACGTAGCGCAGCTCGTCGATCTTGGTCTCGAGTTCGGCGATGGGTTGCTCGAACTCCAGGAAGTGCTTCTTCACGGCATTCATCCGAAGAAGGTCCTTTCTCGTCGCGCGCCGGCCGCTTTGGCCGGCAGCGGCGCATTGTCAGTAGTCCACGGGCAGCGGGTCAAGGCTGCGCCAGAGGTACCAGGTGGCCACCGATCGGTACGGCGACCAGGCATCGCCGACTTCGCGCGCCTCGACGCGCGAGACCGGCTCGCCGCTGAAGTAATTGACGCTGATGCCCTTGAGCAGTCCGAGGTCGTCGAGCGGCAGCACGTTGGGCCGCATCAGGTGGAAGATCAGGAACATCTCGGCTGTCCAGCGGCCGATGCCGCGGATCGCGACCAGCTCCTCGATGATGGCCTCGTCGTCCATGTCGGCCCAGCGCTTGACATGCACCGTGCCGTCTTCGAAGTGACGGGCCAGATCCAGCAGATAGTCTACCTTGCGCGCCGACAGGCCCACCGAGCGCATCGACGTCGGATCCAGCTCGAGCACCGCGAGCGGCGCGATGCGTGCCGGCAACAGGGCCGCGAAGCGCTCCCACACCGACTGCGCGGCCTTCACCGAGATCTGCTGCCCCACGATGGAGCGCGCCAGCGTGGTGAACGCGTCGCCGCGGCTTTGCAGTCGGGCCTCGCCGAACTGCGGAATCAGCTTGCGCATGACGCGATCGCGGCGCGACAGGTGCTTGCAGGCCTCGTCCCAATAATCGGGCGTGACCAGGGCAACAGCGCGCGGCGACATGGAGGACGTCTGTGCTCGAAGAAGCGAACGACGCGGACGAGGCTCAGCCGCGCACCCAGGTGGTTCCCTGGGGCGAGTCCTTGAGCACGATGCCTTGCGCAGCGAGTTCGGCGCGAATACGGTCGGCCTCGGCGAAGTTCTTCGCAGCCTTGGCGGCCGCGCGCGCGGCAATGCGTTCGAGGATGGCGGCGTCGTCGCCCGCGACACCGCCTTGAAGATAGTTCGCGGGCGGCTGCTGCAGCAAGCCCAGCGTGCCGGCCAGAGCTTTCAGCAGACCTGCGGTGCGCGCGGAACGCGTGCGGTTGGCCTCGTTCGCCAGCTCGAACAGCACCGACACGGCGATCGGCGTGTTGAAGTCGTCGTCCATCGCCGCCTTGAAGCGCGCGGCGTGGGGCTCGCTCCAGTCGAGCGCGCCGATGTCTTCGGCCGGCACGGCGTCGAGCGCGGTGTACAGGCGCGTGAGCGCGGCCTTCGCGTCGTCGAGCCCTGCATCGCTGTAGTTGAACGGGCTGCGGTAATGCGCACGCAGCATGAAGAAGCGCACCGTCTCGCCGTCGTAGCTCTTGAGCACGTCGCGGATCGTGAAGAAGTTGCCCAGCGACTTGGACATCTTCTCGTTGTCGACGTTGAGAAAGCCGTTGTGCAGCCAGTAGCGCACGAAGGGCTTACCGTTCGCGCCCTCGCTTTGTGCGATCTCGTTCTCGTGGTGCGGGAACTGAAGGTCCATGCCGCCGCCGTGGATGTCGAAGGTCTCGCCCAGCAGGGCCTGCGACATCGCCGAGCATTCAATGTGCCAGCCAGGGCGGCCGGGGCCGAACGGCGCCGGGTACTTGGCATCCTCGGGCTCGGAGGGCTTGGCCGCCTTCCAGAGCACGAAGTCCAGCGGGTCTTCCTTGTCGCCGAGCACCGCGACGCGCTCGCCGGCGCGCAGCTGGTCGAGCGACTTGCCAGACAGCTTGCCGTAGCCCGGGAACCGCCGCACGGCGAAGTTGACGTCGCCATCCGGCACCCGGTAGGCCAGGCCCTTTCGCTCCAGCGCCTCGATCAGGCCGACCATCTGCCCGACGTACTCGGTCGCGCGCGGCTCGTGCGTGGGACGCTCGATGCCCAGCGCGCCGATGTCGCGGTGCATCGCGGCGATCATCTCGTCGGTCAGTTCGCGAATCGAGATGCCGCGCTCCAGCGCGCGACGGATGATCTTGTCGTCGATGTCGGTGATGTTGCGCACGTAGGTGACGCGATAGCCGCTCACCTTGAGCCAGCGCTGCACCACGTCGAAGGCCATCATCATCCGCGCATGACCCACGTGGCACAGGTCATAGATGGTCATGCCGCAGACGTACATGCGGACATGGCCGGGCTCGAGCGGAGTGAAGGCTTCGGTGCTGCGGGTGAGCGTGTTGTGGATGCGCAGGCTCATCTGTGAGGTGCCTCAGGGCACGGCCGACGATCGAAGCGATGCAGTATAGCCACCGGCCTCGGCCGCGACGGCCCTTCCCCGCGCCCCGGGGACGCGGCGGTGGACAATAGCGGCTCGTCCCGAACAAGGAGAACCCATGCCCGTTTCGCGTCGTTCCTGGCTTCATGCAGCTGCCTGGCTGCTCGCTGCCGCCGGCAGCGCATTCGCGGCCACGCCGAGCGCTGCGCCCAAGGCCGCCGAAGCCAAGCCCGCGACCGCCGAGCGCGTGCGGCTGAGCACCACGGCCGGCGACATCGTCGTCGAGCTCGACCGCGCCAAGGCGCCGAAGACGGTCGACAACTTCGTGCAGTACGTGAAGGCCGGGCACTACAACGGCACCATCTTCCACCGCGTGATCGACGGCTTCATGATCCAAGGCGGCGGGATGAAGGCCGACATGAGCGAGAAACCCACGCGCGCACCGATTCCGCTCGAAAGCCGCAACGGTCTCGCGAACCTGCGCGGCACGATTGCGATGGCGCGCACGATGGACCCCGATTCGGCGACCTCGCAGTTCTTCATCAACGTGGTCGACAACGCGCGGCTCGACGCAGCCAATGCGCGCGACGGCAACGGCTACGCCGTGTTCGGCAAGGTCGTCGCCGGCATGGATGTGGTCGACAAGATCCGCGTCGCAGCCACCGGCAACAAGGGCATGCACCAGAACGTGCCGCTGCAGCCGATCGTGATCAACAAGGCAACCCTGGAGAAGTGACATGACGAAGAAGGTCGAACTGCACACCACGCAAGGCGTGATCACCCTCGAGCTCGACGAGGCCAAGGCGCCCAAGACGGTCGAGAACTTCCTCGCGTACGTGGCCAGCGGCCATTACGACGGCACCGTGTTCCACCGCGTGATCAAGGGCTTCATGATCCAAGGCGGCGGCTTCGAGCCGGGCCTGAAGCAAAAGCCCACGCAGGCGCCGATCGCAAACGAGGCCGCCAACGGCCTGAAGAACGACAAGTACACGGTCGCGATGGCGCGCACCAACGCGCCGCATTCGGCGACCGCGCAGTTCTTCATCAACGCCGCCGACAACGCCTTCCTGAACTTCACGTCCGAATCGCCCAGCGGCTGGGGCTATGCGGTGTTCGGCAAGGTCGTCTCCGGTCAGGACGTGGTCGACGCGATCGAGAAGGTCAAGACCGGCCGCAGCGGCTTCCATGACGACGTGCCGCTGGAGAACGTCGTGATCAACAAGGCCGTCGCGGTCTGAGCTTGCCAGCATCGATGAGCACATCGCCCGCCACGGCCGGTCCGGCGCCGCGGCTTCCTCGCTTCGAGGAATTTCGTGCGCCGCCGCAGTGGCGAGCCATCGATTTCATCTCCGACCTGCACCTGCAGGCCTCGCAACCGGCGACCTGCGCCGCATTCGAGGCCCATTTGCTGCACACGTCCGCCGACGCCGTGATGATCCTCGGCGACCTGTTCGAGGCCTGGGTCGGCGACGATGCCCGCGACGGCGCGTTCGAGCGCGGCATCGTCGAGACGCTGCACGAGGCGGCCTCGCGCCGTCGGATCGCCTTCATGGCCGGCAACCGCGACTTCCTGGTCGGCTCGGAGTTGCTCGGCGCCTGCGGCATGACTGCGCTGCCCGACCCGACCGTGCTGCTGGCGTTCGGCGAGCGAGTGCTGCTCACGCACGGCGACGCGCTGTGCCTCGAAGACACGGCCTACCAGCGCTTTCGCGCCGAGGTGCGCACCGAGGCTTGGCGCGACGCCTTCCTCGCGCGCCCGCTGGCCGAACGCCGCTCGATCGCCGAGCGCATGCGCGAAGCCAGCCGCGCCCACCAGGCCGGTCAGCGCGAGGAACTGTGGGCCGATGTCGACGCCGCCGCGGCCGTGCAGTGGATGCGCGCGACCGGCACATCGGTGATGGTGCACGGCCACACGCACCGGCCCGGCGACCAAGTCCTCGCGCCCGGCTTCATGCGCATGGTGCTGACCGACTGGGAGTGCGACCGGGGTTCGCAGCGCGCCGGCGTGCTGCGGCTGTCGGAGCGCGGCTTCGAGCGCGTCGCGCCGGCCACGGGCTCCTGAGGCACGGCATGTTCGCCTGGTGGCGCCGACGGCGCGATGCGCGCGCGCTGGCCGAGCGGCCGGTCCCCGACGACATCTGGCAGGCGACGCTCGAGCGCTACCCCTTCATCGGCCTGCGCGACGCCGGCGATCTCGTGGCGCTGCGCCGCCTTGCGACGCTGTTCCTCGATCGCAAGCAGTTCCATGGCGCAGGCGGGCTGCGGGTCGACGATGCGATGGCCGTCGCGGTCGCTGCCCAGGCCTGTCTGCCCGTGCTGCACCTCGGGCTCGGCGCCTATGACGGCTTCGTCGGCATCGTGATGCATCCTGACGAGGTCGTTGCGAGCCGCTCGGTGCAAGACGAGACCGGCATCGTGCACGAGTACGACGAGGTGCTCGCCGGCGAGGCGATGCAAGGCGGCCCGGTCATGCTGTCGTGGCAAGACGTGGCGCACGCCGGCGAACACCCCGAAGGCGCGTACAACGTCGTCATCCACGAGTTCATGCACGTGCTCGACATGGTCGAGGGCGAGCCCGACGGCGTTCCGCCGCTGCCGCGCGAGATCGACCGGCGGCATTGGGTGCAGGTGCTGGAGGCGGCGCTTGGCCAGCTCGAGCGCGCGGTCGATGCCGGGCGCGCCACCGTGCTCGACCCCTACGGCTGCGAAGGCCTGGACGAGTTCTTTCCGGTCGCCGCCGAGGCGTTCTTCGTCGCCCCGCATGGGCTGCGCGACGAAGCACCAGCGCTCTACGACCTGCTCTCGCGCTATTTCAGGCAAGACCCGGCCGCCGTGTTGCCGCGACCGGACGCCGAATCGACATGAAAAAGGGGCCCTTGCGGGCCCCTGCGACCAAGCGTGACGCGACCGTCAGTCGGCGGTCGCCGGCTCGGCCCTGTTGGGCTTGCCATTCGTGCGCGGCGGCTGGATGTCCAGCACCGGCTGACCTTCGGCGTCGATGTCCACCGTCAGCCGGCCTCCGTCGACCAGGCGACCGAACAGCAGCTCGTCGGCCAGCGCGCGGCGGATGGTGTCCTGGATCAGCCGTTGCATCGGACGCGCGCCCATCAGCGGATCGAAGCCCTTCTTCGCCAGGTGCTTGCGCAAGGCGTCCGTGAAGGTGACCTCGACCTTCTTCTCGGCCAGCTGGCTCTCGAGCTGGAGCAGGAACTTGTCGACCACCCGCAGGATGATCTCCTCGTCCAGCGCGCGGAAGTTGACGATGGCGTCGAGCCGGTTGCGGAACTCGGGCGTGAACAAGCGCTTGATGTCGGCCATCTCGTCGCCCTGCTCGCGGGCGTTGGTGAAGCCGATCGTGGCCTTGTTCATCGTCTCGGCGCCCGCGTTCGTGGTCATGACGATGATCACGTTGCGGAAGTCGGCCTTGCGCCCGTTGTTGTCGGTCAGCGTGCCGTGGTCCATCACCTGCAGCAGCACGTTGAAGACGTCCGGGTGCGCCTTCTCGATCTCGTCGAGCAGCAACACCGCGTGCGGCTTCTTCGTGATCGCCTCGGTCAGCAGGCCGCCCTGGTCGAAACCGACGTAGCCCGGCGGCGCGCCGATCAGCCGGCTGACCGTGTGGCGCTCCATGTACTCCGACATGTCGAAGCGGATCAGCTCGATGCCCAGCGTGAACGCGAGCTGGCGCGCGACCTCGGTCTTGCCGACACCGGTCGGGCCGCTGAACAGGAACGAGCCGATCGGCTTGTCCGGCTTGCCGAGGCCCGAGCGCGCCATCTTGATCGCCGAAGCCAGCGCGTCGATCGCGGCGTCCTGGCCGAACACCACGTTCTTGAGGTCGCGGTCGAGGTTCTTCAGCTTGCCGCGGTCGTCGTTGCTGACGCTCGCGGGCGGGATGCGCGCGATCTTCGCGACGATGTCTTCGACCTCGCTGCGCGTGATGGTCTTCTTCTGCTTGCTCTTGGGCAGGATGCGCTGCGCGGCGCCGGCCTCGTCGATCACGTCAATCGCCTTGTCCGGCAGATGGCGGTCGCTGATGTACTTGGCCGACAGCTCGGCCGCGGCCTGCAGCGCGCCAAGCGCGTACTTGACCTGGTGGTGATCCTCGAAGCGCGACTTCAGTCCCTTGAGGATCTCGATCGTCTGCTCGACCGAGGGCTCCACCACGTCGATCTTCTGGAAGCGCCGCGACAGCGCCGCGTCCTTCTCGAAGATGCCGCGGTACTCGGTGAACGTGGTCGCGCCGATGCACTTGAGCGCGCCGCTCGACAGCGCCGGCTTGAGCAGATTGCTCGCGTCCAGCGTGCCGCCCGACGCCGCGCCGGCGCCGATCAGGGTGTGGATCTCGTCGATGAAGAGGATCGCGCCCGGCTGGTCCTTGAGCGACTTCAGCACGGCCTTCAGGCGCTGCTCGAAATCGCCGCGGTACTTGGTGCCGGCCAGCAGCGCGCCCATGTCGAGCGCGTAGACGTTGGCATCGGCGAGCACCTCGGGCACGTCGCTTTGCGTGATGCGCCAGGCCAGGCCCTCGGCGATCGCGGTCTTGCCGACGCCGGCCTCGCCGACCAGCAGCGGGTTGTTCTTGCGCCGGCGGCACAGCACCTGGATCACCCGCTCGACCTCGAGCTCGCGGCCGATCAGCGGATCGATCTTGCCTTCGCGTGCCAGCTGGTTGAGGTTCTGAGTGAACTGCTCCAGCGGCGAGCCCTTGCCCTCCGCGGCTTCTTCCTTCTCGGCGTCGGCGCCGCCGTCGCTGGACTTCGACGGCTCCGGCGGCTCGCTCTTCTTGATGCCGTGGGCGATGAAGTTCACCACGTCCAGGCGCGTCACACCCTGCTGGTGCAGGTAGTAGACGGCGTGCGAGTCCTTCTCGCCGAAGATGGCAACCAGCACGTTGGCGCCGGTCACTTCCTTCTTGCCATTGCCGGTGGACTGCACGTGCATGATCGCGCGCTGGATCACGCGCTGGAAACCCAGCGTGGGCTGGGTGTCCACCTCGTCGGTACCGCCGACGGTGGGCGTGTTCTCCTTGATGAACTGCGTCAGGCTCTTGCGCAGGTCATCGATGTTGGCCGAGCACGCCTTCAGCACCTCGGAGGCCGAGGGGTTGTCGAGCAGAGCCAGCAGGAGATGCTCGACCGTGATGAATTCGTGCCGCTGCTGCCTGGCCTCGACGAAGGCCATATGCAGGCTGACTTCTAGTTCCTGGGCAATCATGCGGCCTCCATGGTGCATTGCAACGGGTGTCCCGACCGCTTGGCGGCCGCGAGCACCAACTCGACTTTCGTGGCGGCGACGTCCTTGGTGTAGACGCCGCACACGCCTTTGCCTTCGTGATGGATCTTCAGCATGATCTGCGTGGCTGTTTCGATGTCCCGCTGGAAGTACTCCTGCAGCACCATCACGACGAACTCCATCGGGGTGTAGTCGTCGTTCAGCATCACGACCTGGAACAGCCGGGGAGGTTCGACCTTGGCCGTTTTCCGCTCGGCCACGACCGCACCCTGACCGTCGTCCGGCCGGGGCAAGACGCTCGGCACTGCGGGGGGTTTGATCGGGTCGTCCGGCATGGAATTCATTCTATAGACAGCGTCCGATCCGCACTCGCGCCAGGGGGCTCGGACGACCCTTTGCGTGGGCAGATGGCGACTGATTCCCCGCGTTCAAGGCATGACGCCTGGGCGCCACGGCGAGGGCATGGATCCGACACGCCTCTTGGCCGCCCCTGCCGCGGGCAGGGGCTTACCGGGTCCGCGCCATTGACACCCCGAAAAGCGCTCGCCAAGAATGACCCAATAACGATAGTGCACCCGTTTGAGGAGGGCGTCATGGCCAACGGGACCGTCAAGTGGTTCAACGATGCAAAGGGCTTCGGCTTCATCGAGCCGGAGGGGGGTGGCGAAGACGTCTTCGCCCATTTTTCGGCCATCCAGATGGAAGGCTTTAGGACGCTCAAGCAGGGCAGCCGCGTGACCTTCGAGCTGGTCGAAGGTCCCAAGGGCAAGCTGGCGCAGAACATCACGCCGGTCGATGCCCGTAGCGGTGCCGCCGTCCGCAGCGAGGCAGCGCCCCAGCCGAGCCCCTGAGGCCGGCCGAGGCTGCCGCCAAGCTGACACGACGGCCGCCGGGCAAGACAAAAGCACAAGCGACATGAAAGAAGGGCCCGCCGATGGCGGGCCCTTCTGATTTCGTTCGATTCCGGCGGCCAGCGCCGGCGGTTCACATGTGGTCGATCATGACCTGGCCGAATCCCGAGCAGCTGACCTGCGTCGCGCCATCGAGCAGACGGGCGAAGTCGTAGGTCACCTTCTTGGACAGGATGGCCTTCTCCATCGAGCTGATGATCAGGTCGGCCGCTTCGGTCCAGCCCATGTGACGCAGCATCATCTCGGCCGAGAGGATCTCGGAGCCCGGGTTGACGTAGTCCTTGCCGGCGTACTTGGGTGCGGTGCCGTGGGTGGCCTCGAACATCGCGACCGAGTCCGAGAGGTTTGCGCCCGGGGCGATGCCGATGCCGCCGACCTGCGCCGCCAGCGCGTCGGAGACGTAGTCGCCGTTGAGGTTCAGCGTCGCGATCACCGAGTACTCGGCCGGGCGAAGCAGGATCTGCTGCAAGAAGGCGTCGGCGATCGCGTCCTTGACGACGATGTCCTTGCCCGTCTTCGGATTCTTGAACTTGCACCACGGGCCGCCGTCGATCAGCTCGGCGCCGAACTCCTTCTGGGCCAGGGCGTAGCCCCAGTCACGGAAGCCGCCTTCCGTGAACTTCATGATGTTGCCCTTGTGAACCAGGGTGACCGAGGGCTTGTCGTTGTCGATCGCGTACTGGATGGCCTTGCGCACCAGGCGCTCGGTGCCCTCCTTCGAGACCGGCTTGACGCCGATGCCCGAGGTCTCGGGGAAGCGGATCTTCTTGACGCCGAATTCCTCTTGCAGGATCTTGATCAGCTTCTTGGCCTTCTCGCTCTGGGCTTCGAACTCGATGCCGGCGTAGATGTCTTCCGAGTTCTCGCGGAAGATGACCATGTCGGTCTTCTCGGGCTCCTTGACCGGCGAGGGCACGCCCTTGAAGTAGCGCACCGGGCGCAGGCAGACGTAGAGGTCCAACTCCTGGCGCAGCGCGACGTTCAGCGAGCGGATGCCGCCGCCGACCGGCGTGGTCAGCGGGCCCTTGATCGAGACCACGTACTCCTTGAGCACCTGCAGGGTCTCTTCCGGCAGCCAGACGTCCGGGCCGTAGACCTTGGTCGACTTCTCGCCGGCGTAGATCTCCATCCAGTGGATCTTGCGCTTGCCGCCGTAGCTCTTCTCGACGGCCGCGTCCACGACCTTGATCATCACCGGCGTGATGTCGAACCCGGTGCCGTCGCCCTCGATGTAGGGAATGATGGGCTGGTCGGGCACGTTCAGCGAGAAGTCCTTGTTGACCGTGATCTTCTGGCCGCCCGTGGGCACCTTGATGTGCTGGTACATGTCGATGAGTCTCCGCTCGGGGATCGATAAGGCTGCGGGAGGGTTCTTTTCGGGCCGGCGACGGTGTCGGACCGAGCCGGCGATTGTAGGCGAGCGACTCTAGCGCTCGGGCCTTCGGGGCTTCACTGGCGCTGCGATCAGGATGGCAGGCACCAGGCCTGAACCTCGCCCGCCACGCCGTGGCGCCACAACGCCCACAGTCCGGCGGCGGTCAGCAACGCGCCGGCCAGGCGCAGCGCGACCGTCGGCGGCACGACCTGGCGGTTGCCCCGTCCCAGCCGCCACAGCCACGACCCGGCCGCGAGGCCCGCCGAACTGCCCAGCGCGAAGGCCGCCATCACGGCAGCGCCGTGCCAGGGTGTCGCCCCCAGCGTCGCGACCGCCAGCGCCGCGTAGAGCAGGCCGCAGGGCCACGCCACCCAGGCGAGTCCGGCGGCGCCGGCGCGCCAGCCACCCCCAGCCGACGGCGCTTCGATCGCGAACGCGCCGCGCTGGCCGGCGGGCGCCACGACGATCGGCCGAGCGTCATCCGCAGCGCCGATGCGACGCAGCCAGCCCGGCATGCCGGTGGCCGACCAATACGGTGCCCGGCCGGTCACCAGCAGCCACAAGCCCAGGACCATCGCCGCCACCTGCAGCAGCGTCCACAAGGGCTTCAGCGCCACCGACGCGCGCGCCAGCTCGAACAGCGCGCCGCTGCCCGCGGCCGCCAGCGCACCGGCCGCCGTGTAGGCGAGCGCGCGGCCCGCGTGCCAGGCGAGCAGCGCCCGCCGCGGACGCTGCGGATCGCAGCGCGAGGCCAGCGCCGTGCAAGGCGCGGCGCACATCGCGATGCAATGCGGACTCCCGGCCAAGCCGATCAGCAGGCCGGACAGCAGCAGGGAGCCGTCCATCGACGGATCCTCAGATCACCTTCGAGTAGTGCTCGCGCGCACGGTCGCTGCGCAGCGGCCTGTCGAACACCATCGCGATCACACGCACGAAGTACCAGCCCAAGGGCGTGACCTCAAGGCCGTCGGCGTCGATCGTCACCAGGCCGTCGTCGGCCAGTGCCTGCAGCTCCGCCAATTCCTCGGCGAAGTAGGTGCGGAAATCGATCAGGTGCGCCAGCTCGATCGACTCGAACGCCAGCCGCCCCTGGCACATCAGCGCCATGATCACCGCGCGGCGCAGCAGGTCGTCCCGGCTGAGCGCCAGACCGCGCACGACGGGCAGCACGCCCGCGGCGAGCAGTTCCTGGTACTCGGCCAGATCCTTGGTGTTCTGGCTGTAGGTCGCGCCGACGCGGCCGATTGCCGAGACGCCGAGCGCGATCAGATCGCCGTCGGGCTGTGTGCAGTAGCCCTGGAAGCTGCGATGCAGACGGCCCTGCCGCCGCGCAACGGCCAGCGAATCGCCCGGCAGCGCGAAATGGTCCATGCCGATGTACTCATAACCCGCCTCGAGGAAGCCGTCGATCGCCTGGGCCAGCAGCGCCACCCGCTCTCCCGCACCGGGCAGTTCCTCGGCGACGATGCGCCGCTGCGGCTTGAAGCGCTGCGGCAGGTGGGCGTAGGCATACAGCGCGATGCGGTCGGGCCGCAGCCGGGCGATCTCGCGCACGGTGCGCGCGAACGACGCCGTGGTCTGCCGCGGCAGGCCGTGGATCAGGTCGACGTTGATCGACTCGAAGCCCAATGCCCGCGCATCGCGCATCAACGCCTCGATCTGCTCGAGCGGCTGCACGCGGTGCACCGCCTGCTGCACCGCTGCGTCCAGATCCTGGACGCCGAAGCTGATGCGGTTGAAGCCCAGCTCGGCCAGCCACGCCAGCCGCGACGTGTCCACGGTCCGCGGGTCCACCTCGATCGAGCATTCGGCACCGGGCTGCAACGCGAAGCTGCGCCGCAGGCTGGTCATCAGGCGCAAGAGCTCGGCATCGCTGAGGAAGGTCGGCGTGCCCCCGCCCAGGTGCAGCTGCGCGACCGGCCGGTGCGGCCCGAGCGCCTGCGCCTGCAGCGCCATCTCCGTCTCCAGCGCCGCCAGATAAGGCTCGGCACGGCCATGCTGGCGCGTGACGACCTTGTTGCAGGCGCAGTAGTAGCACAGCGACTCGCAAAACGGGATGTGAACGTAGACCGACAAAGGTTCGCCGCCATGCAGCGCCCCGCCTTCGCGGCGTTGGGCCAGCGCCTGCAGGTACTGCTCGGCGCCGAAGGCCTCGACGAAGCGATCGGCGGTCGGATAGGAGGTGTAGCGAGGCCCGCCCTTGGAGAAGCGGCGCAGCAGCTCGGCGTCGATCATGGGCGCCACGGATTTCGGCTCGGTGAGCATGCGAAGGACTGTGCCGCCCGGGTCCGCGCAGTCGCTTGATCTCCGTCAAACAGCGCTTGCGCGGCGGCGCCGCACGAGTTCTCGCGCTGAGCTGCATCACGATAATTTCGCGCATGAGTGCTTCTGCCGATTCAACGCGCATCGAGGCCGTCAAGGTCGCATGCTCGAGTTGCAACCTGCGCGAGCTGTGCCTGCCGCTCGGGCTGTCCGCCGACGAACTGGACCGGTTGGGGCGCTTCGTCGCGCCGCCGCGTTCCGTGCGCCGCGGCGAGCCCCTGTTCCAGGCCGGCGATCGCTTCACGTCGATCTACGCCGTACGCACCGGATTCTTCAAGACCCGCGTCGTCGCCGACGACGGCCGCGACCAGGTCACCGGCTTCCAGATGGCCGGCGAACTGCTCGGCCTGGACGGCATCAGCAGCGACCGCCACACGGTCGATGCGGTCGCGCTGGAAGACTCCCAGGTCTGCCAAATCCCGTACGAGCAGCTCGAGAAGCTCTCGCGCGAGTTCACGCCGCTGCAGCAGCAGTTCCACAAGATCATGAGCCGCGAGATCGTGCGCGACCACGGCGTGATGCTGCTGCTGGGCAGCATGCGCGCCGAGGAGCGTGTGGCGGCCTTCCTGCTCAACCTCACGCAGCGCCTGCAGGCGCGCGGCTTCTCGCCGACCGCGCTGGTGTTGCGCATGACGCGAGAGGAGATCGGCAGCTACCTCGGTCTCAAGCTCGAGACCGTGAGCCGCACCTTCTCCAAGTTCCAAGACGACGGCCTGCTCGAGGTCAAGCAGCGCGACGTGCGCGTGCGCGACGCCGCCGGCCTGCGCCGGCTGGTCGCCGCGACCAGCTGCTGAACCGCGGTCAGCGAGAAGCGCTGCCCGAAGGCAGCGGCGTCGCCGCGTGATTGCGTCCGGCCATTGCCGGCGCGGCGCTGCGCTCGCGCGTGACCGGCACCGCCGGCACGCTGGCGTCGGCGCCGTTCACCGCCAGCACGGCGGTCAGCACACCCGCCACCACCACCGCCAGCGGCCCGGCGATCACGAGCCAGACGATCGGAAAGCGCCACCACGGCGCGCACGCAGCTTGGGTCGTCATCGCGGCACCACGAAAGTCGAGGTTTCGATCACCGGCGCGCGGCCGGCACCTTGAACGTCGATCACGAACTCGATGCGATGCGCACCGGGCCCGATCGACAGCGCCGCTTCGGGCGGCACCTGCACCGCCAGCGGCAGCCAGCGCGACTCGGCCGCGCCGAGCTCGGTGACCGCCGAGCGCGTCAGCACCTTGGCGCCGTCTATGCCGCGCACCGACACCTGCACGCGCAATGCCGCCTCGGACGAGCTCATCAGCTGCAGGCGGTAGCTGTTCTCGATGCGACCGTCCTCCACCAGCCGCGCCAGGCTGCCGCGATCGCGCACCACGTCGACGCGCAGCGGCGCGCGCAGCGCCACCGATGCGACGAAGGCCACCGAGATCAGCAGCAGCACCAGCGAGTACACGAGCACGCGCGGGCGCAGCACGCGCCGCCAGCCAAGGCGCGCGCCGCCATCGATCTCGCGCTGCGTCGCGTAGCGGATCAGGCCGCGCGGGTAGCTCATCTTGTCCATCACGCCGTTGCACACGTCGATGCAGGCGGCGCAGCCGATGCATTCGTACTGCAGGCCGCGGCGGATGTCGATGCCGGTCGGGCAGACCTGCACGCACAGCGTGCAGTCGATGCAATCGCCCTTGCCCTGGCCGCGAAGCTGGGCATGCGCCATGCTGCGCGGTCGCGAGCCGCGCGGCTCGCCGCGGCCCGGGTCGTAGCTGATGATCAGCGTGTCGTGGTCGAACATCGCGCTCTGGAAGCGCGCGTACGGGCACATGTACTTGCATACCTGCTCGCGCAGGAAGCCGGCGTTGCCGTAGGTGGCGAAGCCGTAGAACAGGATCCAGAACGATTCCCAGGGGCCCAGGCCGAAGGACATCGCACCCGCCCACAGCTGGCGGATCGGCGTGAAATAGCCGACGAAGGTGAAGCCGGTCCACAGCCCGATCGCACCCCACGCGAGGTGCTTGCCGCCGCGGCGCAGCAGTTTCTCCAAGGTCCACGGCGACGCATCGAGGCGGATGCGCGCGTTGCGGTCGCCTTCGAGCCTTTCCTCCACCCACATGAAGATCTCGGTGTAGACCGTCTGCGGGCAGGCGTAGCCGCACCACAGTCGCCCCGCCACCGCAGTGAACAGGAACAGGCCGTAGGCGCAGACGATCAGCAGCGCCGTGAGGTAGATGAAGTCCTGCGGGTAGAGGACGAGGCCGAAGATGTAGAAGCGCCGCTCGATCAGGTCGAACAGCACCGCCGGGCGACCATTCCACGTGAGCCACGGCAGGCCGTAGAAGACCAGCTGGGTGAGCCACACCAACACCCAGCGCCAGGCGGCGAACCAGCCGTGCACGGCACGCGCATGGATGGTCGCCTCCTTGCGGTAGAGCGACACGATCTCGACGGTCGCATCGCCTGCGCGGGCCGGGGACTCGTTCATCCGCCCGCCTTCCCGATGACGTTCATCGCGCCGCCACGGTCTGACCGCGCATGCCGGTCACGTAGCCGGCGAGGATGCGGACCTGCACGTCGCTGAGACGCTCGCCGAAGGCCGGCATCTGGTTGTGCTTGCCGTTGGTGATCATCGCCATCACCGCTGCCTCGCCCCATCCGTGCAACCAGATGCGGTCGCTCAGGTTCGGCGCGCCGAGTGCCTGGTTGCCCTTGCCGTCGATGCCGTGGCAGGCCGCGCAGGCGCCGAACTTGCTCTTGCCGAGCTGGGCCGCGATGTTGTTGTGCGGGCTGCCCGACAGGCTGAGCACGTAGTTCGCAACGTTGCGCGCGTCCTCGGCGCTGCCGAGCGCGGCCGCCATCGGCGGCATCATGCCCTGGCGCCCCTTGGTGATCGTCTCGACGATGTTCTCGGGCTTGCCGCCCCACAGCCAGTCGTCGTCGGTCAGGTTAGGAAAGCCCTTGCTGCCGCGCGCGTCCGAGCCGTGGCAGGTGGCGCAGTTGTTCAGGAACAGCCGCTCGCCGATCGCGCGCGCGCCGGCGTCTTGCGCCAGGGCCTCGACACTCATCGGCTGGAAGCGCGCGTACACGGCCTCCATCTGCGAGCGCGCCCGCTCGTTGGCGGACGCCACTTCGCCCGGCGAAGTCCAGCCCAACTGCCCCTTGGAGCTGCCCAGCCCGGGGTACAGCAGCAGGTAGACGATCGAGAACACCACCGTCAGCACGAACAGCACCATCCACCAGCGCGGCAGCGGGTTGTTCATCTCGCGCAGGTCGCCGTCGAAGACGTGACCGGTGGTGTTGTCGTTGGCCATCACGGTGCGCTTGCTCGCGACCACCAACAGCCACAAGCAGGCGACCAGACCGACGATCGTCACCACCGCGACGAAGATCGACCAGCCGTTCGAGACGAAATCGCTCATGCCTTTCTCCCTTTTTCTTCGTCGGCGAACGGCAGCAGCGCGGCCTCGTCGAAGCGCGCGCGGTTGCTGCGCGCACAAGCCCAGGCCACGATGCCGATGAAGGCCGCGAACAGCAGCACCGTCACCGCAATGCGTGCGTCGTTGATGTCCATCGCGCCCTCCTCACTTCACCGCGGTGCCGAGCACCTGCAGGTAGGCCACAAGGGCGTCGAGCTCGGTCTTGCCCTTGAGCTCGGCAGCGGCGCCGGCGATCTGCTCGTCGGGATACGGCACGCCCAGCGTGCGCAGCGCGCGCATCTTGGGCTCGGCCTCCTCGGGCTTGAGCGGCGCCGTGGCCAGCCACGGATAGGCCGGCATGTTCGACTCCGGCACGAGGTCGCGCGGGTTGTGCATGTGGATGCGGTGCCACTCGTCGCTGTAGCGCCCGCCGACGCGTGCGAGATCCGGCCCGGTGCGCTTGCTGCCCCACTGGAACGGATGGTCGTAGACAAACTCGCCGGCCTGCGAGTACGGCCCGTAGCGCAGCGTCTCGGCGCGCAGCGTGCGGATCATCTGGGAGTGGCAGCCGTAGCAGCCTTCGCGCAGGTAGATGTCGCGCCCGGCGAGCTGCAGCGCGGTGTAGGGCTTGAGGCCGTCGACCGGCTGGGTGGTGCTGCGCTGGAAGAACAGCGGCACGATCTCGACGATGCCGCCGACGGCCACCACCAGCACGATCAGCACGATCATCAGGAAGTTGTTGGTCTCGATGCGCTCGTGCGTGAAGCCGCGCGAGGCCGTGTCGTGGGATGCGTTCATGTCGTTGTTGCTCCCTGCTTCAGGCCGCGACCGGGACGGCACGTGCAAGCGCTGCGGCACGGTCGCCGCCCATCGCGGTCTTCACCACGTTCCAGGCCATCAGCAGCATGCCGCCAAGGTACAGCAGGCCGCCGGCGAAGCGGATCACGTAGAAGGGATAGGTTGCCTTGACGCTCTCGACGAAGCTGTAGACCAGCGTCCCGTCGGGGTTCACCGAGCGCCACATCAGTCCTTGCATCACGCCGGCGATCCACATCGCGGCGATGTAGAGCACGATGCCGATGGTCGCGATCCAGAAGTGCAGCTCGATGGCCTTGACGCTGTACATGCGCGTCTGGCCGAACATGCGCGGGATCAGGTAGTACAGCGATCCCATCGAGATCAGGCCCACCCAGCCGAGCGCGCCGGAGTGAACGTGGCCGATGGTCCAGTCGGTGTAGTGCGACAGCGCGTTGACCGTCTTGATCGACATCATCGGCCCCTCGAAGGTCGACATGCCGTAGAACGACAGCGCGACGATGAGGAACTTCAGGATCGGGTCGTCGCGCAGCTTCTGCCATGCGCCCGACAGCGTCATGATGCCGTTGATCATGCCGCCCCAGCTCGGCGCCAGCAGCACCAGCGAGAACACCATGCCGATGCTCTGCGCCCAGTCGGGCAGCGCGGTGTAGTGCAGGTGGTGCGGACCCGCCCACATGTAGGTGAAGATCAGCGCCCAGAAGTGGACGATCGACAGGCGGTAGCTGTAGACCGGGCGCTCGGCCTGCTTGGGGATGTAGTAGTACATCATCCCCAGGAAGCCGGCGGTGAGGAAGAAGCCCACCGCGTTATGGCCGTACCACCACTGCACCATCGCGTCCTGCACGCCGGCGTAGGCCGAGTAGCTCTTCCACAGGCTCACCGGCATGGCGGCGCTGTTGACGATGTGCAGCAGCGCCACCGCGAGGATGAAGCCGCCGAAGAACCAGTTGGCCACGTAGATGTGGCGCACGCGGCGCTTGCCGATGGTGCCAAAGAAGACGATCGCATAGGCCACCCACACGGCAGCGATCAGCAGGTCGATCGGCCACTCCAGTTCGGCGTACTCCTTGCCCTGCGTGTAGCCCAGCGGCAGCGTGATCGCCGCGGCGACGATCACGGCCTGCCAGCCCCAGAAGGTGAAGTCCGCCAGCCAGGGGGCGAACAGCTTCGTCTGGCTGGTTCGCTGGACGACGTGGTAGCTGGTGGCGAACAGCGCGCAGCCGCCGAACGCAAAGATCACCGCGTTCGTGTGCAGCGGCCGCAACCGGCCATAGCTGAGCCAAGGGATGCCGAAGTTGAGCTCGGGCCAAGCCAGCTGGGCCGCAATGAACACGCCGACCGCCATGCCGACCACGCCCCACACCACCGCGGCGAGCGCGAACAGGCGCACCGTGCGATCGGCATAGGCCGCAGCCGGCGCGGCCTGCGCGGACGCTGAAGCGGCTGATCCTCGACTCATCATTGCACTCCTCATGCGCCCCGGCAGGGCGTTCCTCGCAATGGGTCGAATTCTCGAAAGCGGGGCGCGCGGCGGGCTTGACCGGCATCAAGCTACGGGCGGTTCGCCCGTGTCGATCGCGTCGAGCACGCGCTGGCCCTCGCGTTCGAGATCCTCGAACTGGCCGCCGTGCAATGCCCAGCCGAACAGCGCGATCAGGCCCAGCACGAGCAGCACCGACAGCGGCAGCAGGAGGTAGAGGATGTCCATCGATGAACTCAGCGCGCCAGCCGCAGCGCATTGCCGATCACGATCAGCGAGCTGGCCGCCATGCCCAGTCCGGCGGCCCAGGGCGGCAGCCAGCCGGCCAGCGCGAGGGGCACGCTGGCGGCGTTGTAGAACAGCGCCCACGCGAGGTTCTGGCGGATCGTGCGCATTGCCCGCGCCGCGAGCGCGCGCGCCTCGCGCACGGCGCCCAGGCGCGAGCCGAGCACCACCATGTCGGCGCGCTGCTGCGCGAGCGCCGCGCCGTGGCCCAGCGCGACCGAGACGTCGGCCTGTGCGATCACCGGGCCGTCGTTCAGGCCATCGCCGACCATCAGCACGCGGTGGCCGGCGCGCTGCAGCGCCCGCAGCTCAGCGAGCTTGTCCTGCGGACTTGCGCCGTGCCGCCAGGTCCGCAAGTGCAGGCGCTCGGCGACCGCCGCGACCGGGCTCGCCTGGTCGCCCGACAGCAGCCGAGACTCGACGCCATCGGCGCGCAGGCCCTCGACGAGGCCGAGTGCATCCGCGCGCAGCACCTCATCGAACTCGAAGCGCAGCGCGCGATCGCCTTGACCAAGCGGCGCAAACCACACCGCGGGGCGCCGCTGCGGCTCGCCCGTGTCGACGCCGACCCACGCGGCCGAGCCGAGCCGCCACGCGCGACCCGCCTCGTCGATCGCCTCGACGCCGCGCCCGGGCTCCTCGCGCACGCTGCGCCAGCCCTCGAAGCCGGTCGACGCGCGCAGCGACGCGAGCGAGCGCGCCAGCGGATGCGACGACTGCTGCGCCAACGCCACCGCGCGCGCGAACTCGCGCTGGTCGGGCACGCCGCCGTCGCGGCGCGTCGCCTGCACGAGGCTCAGCCGGTCTTCGGTCAGCGTGCCGGTCTTGTCGAACAGCGCAACGTCGACGCGCGCCAATGCCTCGATCGCGTCGAGCCTTTGCACCAGCACGCCGCGGCGCGCCAGCGCCCCCGCGGCTGCCAGCAGCGCGGTCGGTGCCGCCAGCGACAGCGCGCACGGGCAGGTCACGATCAACACTGCGATCGCAACGGACAGCGCGCGCGACGGATCGACGGCCTGCCACACCAGGGCCGCCAGCATGGCGACCAGCAGCACCACGACGACGAAGGGCGCGGCCACGCGGTCGGCCATGCGCAGCAGCGCCGGCCGCTCGAACAACGCACGCTCCATCAGGTCGACGATCTGGCGATGGCGCGTGTCGGCACCGAGCCGCTCGATCAGCACCTCGACCGGCGCGGCGAGATTCACGCTGCCGGCGACGACTTCATCGCCCTGTCCACGCTCGACCGGGCGCGATTCGCCGGACAGCAGCGCCTCGTCGACGCTGGTGCGGCCCTGCACGATGCGCCCGTCGCCCGCAAAGGCCTGGCCGGCGACGATGCGCACGTGGTCGCCCACCGCGAGCCGCGAAGTCGCCACGCGCTCCCAGCCTCCGCCCGGCAGCGCACGCTCGACGCTGTCGGGCAGCTCGCGCAGCAAGGCGTCGAGCGCCCCGGCGCTGCGCAGGCGCAGGCGCTGCTCGAGCCAGCGCCCGGCCAGCAGGAAGGCGACGAACATCGTCAGCGAATCGAACCAGACCTCGCGACCGAACGCGCCGCCGGGGTCGACGGTCGCGCCGGTCGACGCGACGAAGGCGATCGCGATGCCGAGCGCGACCGGCACGTCCATGCCGACGCGCCCGGCGCGCAAGCTCTGCCAGGCGCCGCGGAAGAACGGCGTTGCGCAGAAGAACATCACCGGCAGCGTCATCACCCAGCCGGCCCAGCGCAGCAGCGCATCGAGATCGGGCGCGAGCTCGCCGGGTGCCGCGACGTACGACGGCGTCGCGACCATCATCACCTGCATCATCGAGAAGGCGGCAACGAACAGGCGCCACAGCGCCAGGCGCGCCTCGTTGCGCTGGGCCTGCAAGGCGGCTTCGCTGCGTGCCGGATGGGCGCTGTAGCCGGCGCGCTGCACGGCGTCGATCAGGCTGGCGGCCGAGGTGCGCGCCGGATCCCAGCGCACGCTGGCGCGCTGCGCGGCCGCATTGACCTCGGCGCCGGCAACGCCCGGCACGCGGCACAGCGCGGCCTCGATCAGGCCGGCGCAAGCCGCGCAATGCAGGCCGCCCAGGGCCAGGCGGGTGGTCGCCTCGCGCAGGCCGTCGGGGCGCTGTCGCCAGGAGGTGCAGTCGGCCAGCTCGCTTTCGTCGGCGAGCGCGGCGGCATGGCGGGGATCGAGGCTTGCGGCGTGCATGGCATGCGCTGTCAGCGCCGCGGCAACACGGCTGCGTTAATCTAGCCGTGCCCCCTTGATGACCGACTGATGCAGCTCAAGTTTTCGACCGCGCGACCGGCCACCCGACTTGCCATCGCCGCCGCCGCGCTGGCGGCCCTCGGCGCCGTTGCCCAGGACGCACCGCAACGCCTTCCCGCCGTGCAGCTGCAGGCGGGCATGCACCTGATCCGCGCCGAGGTCGCGCGCAACGACGAGCAGCGCGCCATCGGCCTGATGCATCGCGATGCGATGGGCGCCAACGAGGGCATGCTGTTCGTGTTCGAGCGCGCGGGCACGCAATGTTTCTGGATGAAGAACACGCGCATCCCGCTGACCGCCGCCTTCATCGACGACCAAGGCCGCATCGTCAACCTTGCCGACATGAAGCCGCAGACCCTGGACTCGCACTGCTCGACCAAGCCGGTGCGCTACGTGCTCGAGATGAACCAGGGCTGGTTCGCCAAGCGCGGTATCGCCCCCGGCGCGCTGATCGGCGGCATCGTCCAGCCGCGATGAACGAAAAAGGCCGGTCGCTGACCGGCCTTTTCGCTGCGGTGAAGATCTCGCCTCAGGCGAAGTTCTTTTCCGCGAAGCCCCAGTTCACGAGCGAGTTCAAGAAGGTCTCGACGAACTTCGGGCGCGCGTTGCGGTAGTCGATGTAGTAGGCGTGCTCCCAGACGTCGATTGTCAGCAGCGGCTTGTCGGCCGTGGTCAGCGGCGTGCCGGCCGCGCCCATGTTGACGATGTCGACCGAGCCGTCGGCCTTCTTCACCAGCCAGGTCCAGCCTGAACCGAAGTTGCCGACCGCGCTCTTGGTGAATGCTTCCTTGAACGCCGCGTAGCTGCCCCACTTGGCGTTGATCGCAGCTGCCAGCGCGCCCGAGGGCTCGCCGCCGCCTTGCGGCTTCATGCAGTTCCAGAAGAAGGTGTGGTTCCAGATCTGCGCCGAGTTGTTGTAGATGCCGCCGCTGGACTTCTTGATGATGTCCTCGAGCGAGGCGTTCTCGAACTCCGTGCCCTTGATGAGGTTGTTCAGGTTGGTCACGTAGGCCGCGTGGTGCTTGCCGTAGTGGTACTCGAAGGTCTCCTTCGAGAGGTGCGGCACGAGGGCGTCCATCGCATACGGCAGCGGCGGCAGGGTGTGTTCCATGTCGGTGTCCTTCCTTGAGGGTGGGTGACCGGTTGTCGGCGCAGTGGTGGTTTCGTTCGATTCCGAAAACGATTGTAGGCAGCGCCTTCGGCCTTGATCGCCGTGCTGGCTTGCGTGGCTCGGCTCAGCGCGCCGGCGAGGGGGCCGGCTCGACCGACAGCACCTGCGCCTGCGCACGGCCGTCGGACAGCACGGCCTCGATGGTCTCGCCCGCGTGCATCTGCGCCACTGAGATCAGCGTGCGGCCCTGTGCATCCGTCAGGCGTGCATAACCGCGCGCCAGCACGCGCTGCGGATCGAGCCCGGCCAGTCGCGCGTCGAGCAACTGCACGCGACGCTGGCGCTCGGACAACTGCAGCTGCACAGCATGTCGCAGCGCCACGGCCTCGCGCGCCATGGCCTGACGCTCGCGCTCGAGGCGAACGCGCGGCGCGACGCCGATGCGCTGCGCCAGCATCGCCAGCCGCTGGCGATGGCCGGCCAGCGCCTGCGCCGGGCGCGCCAGGCGCAGCGCGGCGCGGTCCAGGCGCTGCGACTGCAGGTCCAGGCGCGCGTGGAGCGTGCGCCTGAGGTGCTGCGCCAGCACGTCGAGGGTCGAGAGCAGGTCGGCGCGCGGCAGCGCGGCGAGCTCGGCCGCGGCCGTGGGCGTCGGCGCGCGCAGGTCGGCCACGAAGTCGGCCAGCGTCACGTCGGTCTCGTGGCCGACCCCGCTGACCACCGGCATCTCGCACGCGGCGATGGCTCGCACCACGGCGACCTCGTTGAAGGCCCACAGGTCCTCCAGCGAACCGCCGCCGCGGCACACGAGCAGCACGTCGACCTCGGCACGCCGCGACGCCAGCGCGATCGCCGCCGCCAGCTGGCCCGGCGCCTCGGCGCCTTGCACCGCGCTGGGATAGACCAGCAGCTCGACCTGCGGCGCACGGCGCGCCAGTGCGGTCGCGACATCGCGCAGGACCGCGGCGCCCAGCGAGGTGACGATGCCGATGCGCCGCGGATACAGCGGGATCGGCCGCTTGCGCGCCGGATCGAACAGGCCTTCGGCCTCGAGCTGCGCCTTCAGACGCAAGAAGCGCTCGTAGAGCGCGCCGGCGCCGGCGCGCTGCAGCGACTCGACGACGAACTGCAGTTCGCCGCGCGGCTCGTAGACCGCCACGCGCCCGCGCAGCTCGACCTCGTCGCCCTCCTTCGGCATCTCGGTGAGCAGCGAGGCCGCGCGACGGAACATCGCGCAACGCAGCGCGGCGCTGCCATCGGCGTCCTTGAGCGTGAAGTAGCAATGCCCGCTGGCAGCGCGGGTGAAGTTGCCGATCTCGCCGCGCACCGACACGACGGCAAAACGCGCCGCGAGCGCGTCGGCCACCGCATGCACGAGCCCGGCGACGCTCCAGACCTGCCGACCGAGCGGTGCGCCGCCATCAAGCGCAGCCATCGGCACCCCCGATTCGCGCGGCGCGCATCGCGCCGCAAGCCGCGCCATTGCAGGGCCGGAACTCCACAAGCCAAGCGGAATGCGGCTTGGCGCCCGACTGTGCTGTCATTTCGCGGAAATATTCGCGCAAGGCCTTGAAATACAACAACTTTTTTCTGCTCACGGATTGAGCAATCTGTGCCCGAGCGTGGAAATTCGGGCTCTGCCGCCGCGGCGCCAAGGGTTGCCCACAAAGTTATCCACACGAACGGTGGATGGCGGCTTGCGGGCTGCGGCGCCGCGACGACAGATGCCGTCGCGAAGGCTTTCAGACGATGGCCCGCGAGGCACTGCACGCGATAATCCGCGCCGTTTCGCTTGCCCCGCACGCAGGAGACTGCCCTTTGCTGACGATCATACAAGCGGCCGGTTGGCCGATCTGGCCCCTGATCCTCTGCTCGATCGTGGCCTTGGCCCTGGTGATCGAACGCTTCGTCAGCCTGCGCACGATCAAGATCGCGCCGCCGCGCCTGCTCGACGAGGTATTGACCGTCAGCCGCAACAGCCTGCCTTCGCCCGACGTGGTCGGCAAGCTCGCCAAGAGCTCGGTGCTCGGCCAGGTGCTGGCCAGCGGCGTGCAGGCGGTGATGACCGAGCCGCGCATCGGCGAGCCGGCGCTGCGCACGGTGTTCGAGTCGACCGGCCGCGCCGCCGTGCATCGCCTCGAGCGTTATCTCAACACGCTGGGCACGATCGCCGCGGCCGCGCCCCTGCTGGGCCTGCTGGGCACCGTGATCGGCATGATCGAGATCTTCGGCTCGCAGTCGCCCACCGGCGGCAACCCCGAGCAACTGGCGCACGGCATCTCGATCGCGCTGTACAACACGGCGTTCGGCCTGATCATCGCGATCCCGGCGCTGATGTTCTATCGCTACTTCCGCGGCCGCGTCGACGAGTACGCGATCGAGTTCGAGCAGGCCGCCGAGCGGCTCGTGCCGCACCTGCTGCGCTTCTCGCTGCTGCGCACGCAGCCCAACGCGACCGTCAAGGCGCCGGAGTGAGCGCGATGCAGCAGCGCTCGACGATGAACTTCCGCCACCGGCGCACCGAAGATCCGGAGATCAACCTGATCCCGTTCATCGACGTGCTGCTGGTGATCCTGATCTTCCTGATGCTGACGACGACCTACTCGCGCTACACCGAGCTCAAGGTCAACCTTCCGGTCGCCGACGCCGAGAAGGCGCGCGACCACCCCAAGGAGATCGTCGTCGCCGTCAGCGCCGATGGTCGCTACATGGTCAACCGCCAGGCGGTGGCCGGACGCGGCGTCGACGAGCTCGCGCAGGCGATGGCGATCGCCGCCGAGGGCCAGGGCGAGCGCATGGTGATCATCACCGCCGACGCTGCCGCTGCGCACCAGAGCGTGATCAACGTGATGGACGCCGCACGCCGCGCCGGGCTGTCGCAGCTGACTTTCGCGACGCAGAGTTCGCGCGCCAACGGCGCCGAGGCGCGCTGAGCGCGCGGGGCCCGGTGCCCACCGCGCGCGCCTGGCTGGAAGCGGCGCTGCAGCGCACATGGGCGCGGCGCGGCCCGCCGGCGCTCGCGCTGCTGCCGCTGTCATGGCTTTACGGATGGCTTGCGGCGCGTCGGCGCGCCGCCTTTGCCGACGGGCGTCGGCCGGTGGCGCGGCTCGACGTGCCGGTGATCGTGGTCGGCAACCGCATCGCCGGCGGCGCCGGCAAGACGCCCACGGTGCTGGCGGTCGTCGCGCATCTGCGCGCGCGCGGCTGGCGAGCCGGCGTGATCTCGCGCGGCCACGGTGGACGCGGCGATGCTGCGCGCCTGGTTACGCCCGCCAGCGATGCGGCCGAGGTCGGCGACGAGCCGCTGCTGATCCGCCTGCGATCGGGCGCGCCGGTCGCGGTCGGGCGCGACCGCGTCGCGGCGGCGCATGCGCTGCGGGCGGCGCATCCCGAGGTCGACATCATCGTCAGCGACGATGGCGGGCAGCACCTCGCGCTCGGTCGCGACGTGGAGCTGTGGGTGTGGGATGCGCGCGGTGCCGGCAACGGCTGGCTGCTGCCGGCCGGCCCGCTGCGCGAGCCGATCGACGCCGCGCCGCGCTCACCGGCGCAGCTGGTGCTCTACAACGCCGAGCGTGCCTCGACACCGCTGCCCGGCTTTCTGGCGCGGCGCCGGCTGAGGGGCCTGGTCGCATTGGCGGCCTGGTGGCAGGCCGGTCAAGCGGACGCGAGCGCGCTGGTGGCGCTGGCGGACCCGGCCGCCGCCGCTCGCCAGGTCTGGGCGCTCGCCGGCATCGCGCGGCCGCAGGGCTTCTTCGAGCTACTTTCCGCGCATGGGTTGCGGTTCACGCCGATGCCCCTGCCCGACCATGCGACTTTCGACGTGTTGCCATGGCCTGCGACCGTGACCGATCTGCTCGTCACCGAGAAGGACGCGGTCAAGCTGCGCCCCGAGCGCATCGCGCGCGAACGGCCCGCGACGCGCGTGTGGGTTGCGCCACTAGACTACGCACCCGATCCCGCCTTGTGGGTCGCGCTCGACGCCGCGATCGGCGCGCCGCCCGGCCGACTCCCCTGAATGCCATGGACACCCGCTTGATGGAACTGCTCGTCTGCCCGATCTGCAAAGGGCCGCTGACGCACGAGCGCGAAACGCACGAACTGGTCTGTGCCGCCGACCGGCTGGCCTTCCCGATCCGCGACGGCATCCCGGTGATGCTCGAGGGCGAGGCGCGCTCGACCGACGACAGCTCGGCGCCCGCAGCCTGAGTCGCGCATGAGCTTCACCATCCTGATCCCGGCGCGCCTGGCATCGACTCGGCTGCCGATGAAGCCGCTGGCCGACATCGCCGGCAAGCCGATGGTGGTGCACGTCGCCGAACGGGCGGCGCGCAGCGGCGCGCGCGAGGTCGTGGTCGCCGCCGACGATGCGCGCACGGTCGAGGCCTGCACCACGCACGGCGTGCGCGCGGTGCTCACGCGCGTCGACCACGCCACCGGCAGCGACCGCCTCGCCGAGGCCTGCGACCTGCTGGGCCTGGCCGACGAGGCGCTGGTGGTCAACGTGCAAGGCGACGAACCGCTGATCGAGCCGGCGCTGATCGACGCCTGCGCGGCACTGCTGGCAACACACAGTGAATGCGTCATGTCGACCGCCGCGCACGCGATCGACAGCGTCGCCGAGTTCACGAACCCGAACGTGGTCAAGGTCGTTTGTGACGCGGCCGGCCGCGCGCTCATGTTCTCGCGCGCGCCGGTCCCTTGGTGGCGCGACGCCAACGCGAACGGCATCGATCGCCTGCCCAGCCCACCGCCGCTGCGCCACGTCGGGCTGTATGCCTATCGCGCCGGCTTCCTGCGTCGCTACCCCACGCTGCCGCCGAGCCCGATCGAAGCGATCGAGTCGCTCGAGCAGCTGCGCGTGCTGTGGCACGGCGAGCGCATCGCCGTGCACGTGAGCGCGGCCCGTCCGGGCCCCGGCGTCGATACGCCCGAAGACCTCGCGCGCGTGCGCTCGCTGTTCGCGCGCTAAGCCCGGCGGCGCGCCGCTGTCTCGCTCTGGCGCAGGGTTTCACCCGGCCCGCGCGAGTCAGTCTGGCGAAAGGGTGCGTGATATCCTGCACTCAACACCGGGCCCAGCGCGCGAACGGTCGCCGAACAGGCGAATTCCCTGCGCGGACGCCGCGCACGACGCGCGTCGCCTCAAGCACAAGAACTCCGAGGATTCCGATGAGACTGATCCTGTTGGGCGCGCCCGGCGCCGGCAAGGGCACGCAGGCCGCCTTTCTGTGCCAGAAGTTCGGCATTCCCCAGATCTCCACCGGCGACATGCTGCGCGCTGCGGTGAAGGCCGGCACTCCGCTGGGCGTTGCGGCCAAGAAGGTCATGGACGCCGGCGGGCTGGTGAGCGACGACATCATCATCGGCCTGGTCAAGGAACGCATCACGCAGCCCGACTGCGCCAACGGCTTCCTGTTCGACGGCTTTCCGCGCACGATCCCGCAGGCGGAGGCCATGAAGACCGCCGGCGTCAAGATCGACTACGTGCTCGAGATCGACGTCCCCGACGAGGCCATCATCGAGCGCATGAGCGGGCGCCGCGTGCATGTCGCCTCCGGCCGCACGTACCACGTCAAGTTCAACCCGCCCAAGACGCCCGGCAAGGACGATGCGACGGGCGAGGAGCTCATCCAGCGCGACGACGACAAGGAAGAAACGGTCAAGAAGCGCCTCGACGTCTACCAGCAGCAAACCCGCCCGCTGGTCGACTACTACGCCGCCTGGGCCGCGACCGGCGACGCGCAGGCACCCAAGTACCGCAAGATCCCGGGCCTCGGTTCGGTCGACGACATCACCGCGCGCGCGCTAGCTGCGCTGGCCTGAGCCGCGTCGCGTCGTTCATCCTATCGGGGCCGCCTTCGCGCGGCCCTTTTCCCGCCCTCGAATTGACGTTAACGTCAACGTCAAGCCGATCCACGACACAGGAGCAGACATCATGGACATCGCAGGCAAGGTCTTCATCGTCACCGGCGGCGCCTCGGGCCTGGGCGAAGGCACGGCGCGCATGCTCGCGCGCGAAGGCGGCAAGGTCGTCATCGCCGACCTGCAGGCCGACAAGGGCGAGGCAGTCGCCAAGGAGCTGGGCGGCGCCTTCGTGAAGTGCGACGTTTCCAGCGAAGCCGACGGCCAGGCCGTCGTCGCCAAGGCCGTGAGCCTCGGCAAGCTGATGGGGCTGGTGAACTGCGCCGGCATCGCTCCCGCGGTCAAGACCGTCGGCAAGGACGGCGCGCATCCGCTGGCGGTCTACACCAAGACCATCATGGTCAACCTCGTCGGCAGCTTCAACATGATCCGTCTGGCCGCCGAAGCGATGTGCAAGAACGAGCCCGAGGCCACCGGCGAGCGCGGCGTGATGATCTCGACCGCGTCGGTCGCGGCCTATGACGGCCAGATCGGCCAGGCCGCCTACGCGGCCAGCAAGGGCGGCGTGGTCGGCATGACACTGCCGATCGCTCGCGACCTGGCGCGCAACGGCATCCGCAACATGACGATCGCCCCGGGCATCTTCGGTACGCCCATGCTGTTCGGCATGCCGCAGGAGGTGCAGGACGCGCTGGCCGCCAGCGTTCCCTTCCCCAGCCGCCTCGGCACCGCCGAGGACTACGCGAAGCTCGTGCACCAGATCGTCACCAACGAGATGCTGAACGGCGAGGTGATCCGCCTCGATGGCGCGATCCGGCTCGCACCACGCTGAACCGCCACGGGCGGCTGCCCATCTAGAAGCTTGAAGCGGCTGCCCAAATAGATACCCCTCCCGACCGGACTGGTGGGGAGGGGCAGGTGGTGTCACCACCGCGGTGCTCCGGAGAGATGAGGTCCGGGGCGCCTGGCGCGCAGAGACTGCGCCTTTTGGGTTTGCCTGATGACAGGCTCATGAACCTTAGGCGACGCAAATGACGCCCGCCAGCAGGCACTGCCAATGAACCCGGCCCCGGCGATTGATAGGCGGTTCAGCCACGCTGGAGCGCCTGAAACAGGCTCTCGACCCGCGCCTCGACCTCGGCATCCATCGTGATCGGGCGTCCCCACTCCCTCGCTGTCTCGCCCGGCCACTTGTTCGTGGCGTCCAGGCCCATCTTGCCGCCCAGGCCCGAAATCGGCGAAGCGAAGTCCAGGTAGTCGATCGGCGTCTGCTCGACCAGGGTCGTGTCGCGCGCCGGGTCCATGCGGGTCGTGATCGCCCAGACCACTTCTTTCCAGTCGCGGACGTCGACGTCGTCGTCGGTCACGACGATGAACTTCGTGTACATGAACTGGCGCAGAAAGCTCCACAGCCCGAACATCAACCGCTTGGCGTGGCCCGGATAGGCCTTGCGCATGCTGATCACGGCCATGCGGTAGCTGCACCCCTCCGGCGGGAGATAGAAGTCGACGATCTCCGGAAACTGCTTCTGGAGGATCGGCACGAAGACCTCGTTGAGCGCCACCCCCAGCACTGCCGGCTCGTCGGGCGGCTTGCCGGTGTAAGTGGAGTGGTAGATCGCGTCGCGCCGATGGGTCAGGCGATCGATCTCGAACACCGGAAACCAGTCCTGCTCGTTGTAATAGCCGGTGTGGTCGCCGAACGGCCCTTCGAGGGCGTGCAGGTAGCCGCCGCGCTCCTTGAGCGGCACGCCATGCTCGCTCATGCCGTTGAAACCCGGCTCGGCAACCGGGATGTGCCCCTCGAGCACCAGTTCCGCGCGCGCCGGCACTTGCAGCTTCAGATCGCCCTCGCCGACACGGGTGTCGACCAGCTCGGTCCGCCCGCCGCGCAGCAAGCCGGCAAACTGGTACTCGCTCAGTGAGTCCGGCACCGGCGTCACCGCGCCGAGAATGGTCGCCGGATCCGCCCCGAAGGCGACGGCGATCGGGAACGGCTGGCCAGGGTGAGCCAAGGCGAAGTCGCGGAAATCCAGCGCCCCGCCCCGGTGGGCCAGCCACCGCATGATCACCTGGCGCGGCCCGATCACCTGCTGACGGTAAATGCCCAGGTTCTGGCGCCGGCGCGGCTGCACGACGCTTTGCGGACCGCGCGTGACGACTAAGCCCCAGGTCAGCAGCGGCCCGGCGTCGCCGGGCCAGCACCACTGGACGGGCCAGTCGGCCAGATCCACATCGCCACCCTCGCGCACGATCTCCTGGCACGGGCCCGAGCGCACCGTCGCCGGCTTCATGTCCCATAAGGCCTTGGCCATCTGCATCAGGCGACCCGCGTCGCGCAAGCCGCGCGGCGGCTCGGGCTCCTTCAGCGACGCCAACAGCTGGCCGACCTCCCGCAGCTGCGAGACCGAATCCGCGCCCATGCCCAGCGCCACCCGGCGAGGCGTGCCGAACAGGTTGGCCAGCACCGGGAATTTGTAACTCTGGCCCCCTTGGATCGGGCACTCCAACAGCAGCGCCGGGCCTTCCGCGCGAAGCACCCGGTTGGCGAGCGCTGTCATCTCGAGCCGCGTCGATACAGGTTCGCGGATCCGTCGCAGCTCGCCGAGCCCTTCCAGGCCGTGCAAAAAGTCGCGAAGGTCAGCGTACTTCATAATTTTTGATAATTAAACGCCGACCCTTTAGGGTTGACACGTTATTTTCACGATTCCTAGACTGCGCGCCGTTTCCCTCACCAAGGGATTACCCGCGCCATTTGAATGGCGTGACGCTGCCCATCGAAGCTTCGCGGGCGCACGGCCTCTGGCCAGATTTGTAACCGCGAAGGATTATCGCTGCGGGGTGGGCGTCGACGACGGCATGTCCGTTGCCACGCTCGCACCGCCACGAGAAGAAAGGACAACCATGACAGCGTTGGCCACAGCACAGGACGCGCTGGCCCGTACGGCGCGCCGCATCGGACGGCCGATCGCCGTGTTCGCCAAGGACGCCGCGCAAGGTCTGCTTGAGGTCTGCCACAACTCGCTCGCCCTGGTGGGCCTGGCGGTCGTGGGCATTTGCCTGTTCCTGGCCGGGCGCGCCGACCTGCGCCATCAGCTGGAAGAGCGCGCGCTCGGCTGGCTGCAGTCGCGCCAGGAAGCGCGCGTCGATGCCGACCCGAACCTGATGGTCGCCCTGGCCGAACCCGGCGCGATCCAGCGCGCGACGGCCGCCGACGTCAAGGAGCTCACCCGCCAGCAGGCCGCCGTCGCCAACTGGCTGTCGCGGCGCTACCGCGTGGCGGTCGAGCCGGTCGGCCGCCTCGTCAAGGAAGCCTGGGACGTGGGTCAGCGCACCCAACTGGACCCGACGCTGATCCTCGCGATCATGGCCATCGAGTCCGGCTTCAACCCGTTTGCGCAGAGCCCCGTCGGAGCCCAGGGGCTGATGCAAGTGATGACGCGGGTGCACGACGACAAGTACGAGACCTTCGGCGGCAGCCATGCGGCGTTCGATCCGGTGACCAATCTGCGCGTCGGCGTGCAGGTGCTGCGCGAGTGCATCTCGCGCGCCGGCTCGCTGGAAGGCGGCCTGAAGTACTACGTCGGCGCCGCGAACATGGTCGATGACGGCGGCTACGCCGGCAAGGTGCTGGCCGAGCAGGCGCACCTGCGCCAGGTGGTGGCCGGTCGATCGGTCTCGCCGCTGGCGCCCCTGGTGGTCAGCGTGCCGGTCGCATCGCCCGGCACGCCGCCGGCGCCGGCTGCCGAGGCCACCGAAGCGAAGCACGCGCCGTCGGATGACGGTCGGCAAGTCGCCCTGCTGCGCTGAGCGCCGGGCCGGCTCCGCTACACTCGCTCCCGCAGCGCGACTGGCGATACGGCCGGCTCTCCGAGACCGGCCCGACGTGGAGACCCACGGGGGAGCGCTGCCGGGTCGCGCCACCGCCTGGTGAGCCGCGATCGCGCTTCCAGCCGTTCGCCTGGGCAGCCCTTTGACCCAGCCTCGTCGCTGGATCCGCGGGTCTTCACATCGAAGCGGACTGCCACCCCACCATGTTTGATCGCACCACCTCCACGGTCGCCAACGTCGACCCCGAGATCTGGGCCGCCATCCAGGCCGAGAACCGTCGCCAGGAAGAGCACATCGAGCTGATCGCGTCGGAGAACTACGCGTCGCCGGCCGTGATGGCCGCGCAAGGCTCGCAGCTCACCAACAAGTACGCCGAAGGCTACCCCGGCAAGCGCTACTACGGCGGCTGCGAGCATGTCGACGTGGTCGAGCAGCTCGCCATCGACCGCCTCAAGGCCCTGTTCGGCGCCGAGCACGCCAACGTGCAGGCCAACTCCGGCTCGCAGGCCAACCAGGCCGTGTTCTTCGGCCTCCTGCAGCCCGGCGACACGATCATGGGCATGAGCCTGGCCGAAGGCGGCCACCTCACGCACGGCATGCCGCTGAACATGAGCGGCAAGTGGTTCAAGGTCGTGAGCTACGGCCTGAACGAGCGCGAGGAGATCGACTACGACGCGATGGAGCGCCTGGCCCACGAGCACAAGCCCAAGCTCATCATCGCGGGGGCTTCGGCGTATGCGCTGCGCATCGACTTCGAGCGCTTTGCCAAGGTGGCCAAGGCGGTCGGCGCCTACTTTATGGTCGACATGGCGCACTATGCCGGCCTGATCGCCGGGGGCGTGTACCCGAACCCCGTGCCCCATGCCGACGTGGTGACCTCCACCACGCACAAGAGCCTGCGCGGCCCGCGCGGCGGCATCATCCTAATGAAGGACCATGTCGCCAAGCCGATCAACAGCGCGATCTTCCCCGGCATCCAGGGCGGCCCGCTGATGCACGTGATCGCCGCCAAGGCGGTCGCCTTCCAGGAGGCGTTGCAGCCGGCCTTCAAGGCCTACCAGCAGCAGGTGGTCAAGAACGCCGCCGCGATGGCCGAAACGCTGACCCAGCGCGGCCTGCGCATCGTCAGCGGCCGCACCGAAAGCCACGTGATGCTGGTCGACCTGCGCCCGAAGGGCCTGACCGGCAAGGAAGCCGAAGCAGTGCTGGGCCTCGCCCACATCACCTGCAACAAGAACGGCATCCCCAACGACCCGCAAAAGCCGATGGTCACCTCCGGCATCCGCCTGGGCAGCCCGGCGATGACGACCCGCGGCTTCAAGGAAGCGCAGGCCGTGCAGACGGCGCACCTGGTGGCCGACGTGCTCGACAAGCCGCACGACGAGGCCGCGATCGCCGCCGTGCGCGCCAAGGTGGCCGCGCTGACGAGCGAGTTCCCTGTCTACCGCTGAAGCATCGGGCCAGCGGCACCTCAGCCGGCCCCTGCCCTGACATGCGCTGCCCCTTCTGCGGCCACGCCGACACCCAGGTCGCCGAGACCCGGGAATCCGACGAAGGCGACGTGATCCGTCGCCGTCGCCGTTGCCCGTCGTGCGACAAGCGCTTCACCACTTATGAGCGCGCCGAACTGAGCATGCCCGCGGTCGTGAAGAAGGACGGCAGCCGCAGCGAGTTCGACCGCCGCAAGATCCGCGCATCGATGGCCCTGGCGCTGCGCAAGCGCCCGGTGAGCATGGATCAGGTGGACGCGGCGCTCGCGCGCATCGAGGAAAAGCTGCTGGCAAGCGCGGCCAACGAAGTGGCCTCGAGCAAGATCGGCGAGATGGTCATGCGCGAGCTGAAGAAGCTCGACAAGGTGGCCTATGTGCGCTTTGCCTCGGTGTATCGAAGCTTCGAGGGGGTGGATGAGTTCAGTCGGTTGATCAAGGAGATCTGATAGGGGGCGGCTCACCTCCCCCAAAGGGGCGCACCTGCCGGAGGGACGTGCAAACGGTCGCACATTCTTAGATTGCAGGGCATCGACAACGCCAGGGAGGCATCGATGTTCAAGCAACAAAAAGGCGCTCAATCCAGTCTTCGCGCCTACGCGCAGCGCGGCGTCACCTTGATCGAGGCATGTGCCTGCCTCGCCATCATCGCCATTCTTGTGGGGTCCGCCACGCCGTCGTTCATCGATATGCTCACGCTGCGCAAGCTGGAGGGGCGCTCAGCCGAACTGACAACGGACCTTCAGTGGCTGCGAACTGAAGCGCTGGCACGTAATGCTTCATTGCGGATCGAAGTGCTCAGCGATGCTGACGGAGCCTGTTACATCGTTCACGACGGTGACGCGAACGCCTGCACCTGCAATGGCGAGGGTCCGGCCAAGTGCACCCCAGGAGTCACGGCGGCCAAGAGCGTTCAACTACCCGCCGCCGAGAGAATCACGCTGAGGTCCAACGTACGATCGATGGTCTATGACCCCCGATTCGGCACCACGTCACCTGGCGGAGGATTCGAACTGGCGGACTCTCAGGGCAGGACCGTTCGGCACGTCGTCAACATCATGGGTCGAGTTCGTACTTGCACGCCGAGCGGGAACGTGGCTGGACTAAAGCCGTGCTAAAGGTCACGCTCGGCATCGGGGCGTAGGACAAGCGGCGTGCATCAGCAACTCAGCGGAACGCACGAAGCTTGTCCTTGTTGCTGCCGCTTCCGACAATCCAGGCATGCCAGCACGCGCCCTCCTGTCCTGCCGATCCACCCACAGCCGTGGTCGCGGGTTCACCCTGATCGAACTCATGATCACGGTTGCTGTCGTCGCCGTTCTGGCGATGGTGGCCTATCCGTCATTCATGGATCAGGTGCGCAAGAGCCGACGTAGTGAGGCGATCTCGGCCTTGGCGCAGATTCAGCAGGCGCAAGAGCGATTCAGAGCGAATGACACGTCATACACGACGGCACTCACGACGGCATGGCCGAGCGGCCTTGGCATCAGTTCGCCGACGTCGAGTGGCTACTACACACTCGCCATCTCCAGCGCCAGCTCGGTTGGCTATGTTGCGACAGCCACCGCCGCAGGTAGCCAGGCGTCGGACAGCAAATGCACGTCGCTGACCATCACGGTTTCCGGAGGGTCGACCCAGTACACATCGACCGGCAGCGCATCGGCCAACACCTGCTGGAACCGATGATGGCCAAGCCTCGCGCATTGATTCGCCGCGGATTCACGATGATCGAGCTGTTGATCGTCGTGGCGATCATCGCGATCGTGCTGGCGCTGGCCGCTCCGTCGTTCCGCGACTTCATGGCCAAGAAGCGCGTCGAAGGTGTTCAGTCCGAGTTGGCCACTGATCTGCAGTACGCACGCAGCGAGGCCGTGGCGCGCAATGCCAAGGTCCGCATCACGTTCGGCACAGGCTGCTATGTGATCACGGCTCAGCCTGACGGAAGTTCGCCAAGCTCAGCCTGCTCGCAGACGACCGACCCGACACTCGGCACCGGCGCGACGAACGTCAAGCAGGTTCAGCTTCAGTCAGGAGCCGGGGTCAGTTTCAGCCCGGTCAGTTCGCTGTCTTGGATCGAATTCGATCCGGTCCGTGGAATTGCTTCCTTCAGCACCGGCGCAGCCAGCGGCGCGATCACGGTGACCAGCAGTGTCGGTTCGTGGCAATTGCGATCGAACGTGACCTTGGTCGGCAGCATGACGGTCTGCTATCCGATCGGATCGACCGCCATTTCGGGATACACGCAATGCGCATCCTGAGCTTCACTCGTCGCTCACAGCCCAATCGACAACGCGGCCTGTCGGTCGTCGAGTTGATGGTCGGATTGGCAGTCGGCCTGTTCGTCGTCGGAGGCGTGCTGAGCCTTTTTGTCAACTATCTCGGCAGCAACCGCCGGCTGATTCTCGAGACGCGCGTCAATCAGGACCTTCGCGCTGCCGCGGACCTGATCGTGCGCGACCTGCGTCGGGCCGGCTACTGGCAGAACGCCAGCAACAGCATCTGGAACTCCACTACATCGTCGTTCAATACGAACAGTTATCGTGCGATAACCGTCGGTACCGCGAATGGCTACAGCAGCATCACGTTCGGCTACGCCAAGGACAACAATGACACGCTGGATACGGCGGAGAACCGAGGATTCCAAATCGGTGCCAACGGATCGCTCCAGACGTTGCAGGGCGGAAGCTGGCAGTCGGTTACCGACCCGCAGATGCTGTCGATCCAGATGACCGTCAACTTGCCCGTCGAAAGCACCATCGATCTCTGGAACGGCTGTCCATGTCTGAACGACGGTAGTTGCGTCGATACCGACTTCGCAAGTGGTGGCACCCATTACGCGACGCGACCCCGAGCGGTCATTTCCGATTACACGATCACCCTGCAAGGCATTTCGGCGACCGACCCTTCTGTCAAACGCTCCATCACCGAGCGCGTTCGCATCCGCAACGATAAGCCCGAAGGGACCTGCCCATGAGGCGCAACTCGATTTCGCGTCTGCCCGCGGGGCACTTAGCGGCACGCAGATCGTCTCAGCGCGGCGTGACGGCATTGGTCGTCTCGCTGTTCATTCTGTTCGGCATCACGCTCGTGGCCTTCTTCGGCAATCGAAGCCTGATCTTCGAACAGCGATCGTCGGCCAACCAATACCGATCGACGCGCGCGTTCGAGATGGCCGAGGCCGGCATGGAATGGGCTGTCGCGCGGCTCAACGAGGATCTCAAGATTTCCGCGTCGGGGGCATGCACTACTCCAGATACCACGAAGAAGTTCGCCGACATCTACGTGCCGATCGACACCGTCAACGAACAGTTCACGCCCAGCAGCACGCTATGGCCGGGATGCAGCATCTCGAGCACCGGAGCAGTCACCTGCAGTTGCCCCACGACTGCCAGCGCGAACCCGACGTTCGGAGCGTCGACGGAACCCAGATTCCGAATCATGTTTGAAACGGTCTCGTCGGATCCCTGGTCCGTGCGGATCACGTCCTACGGTTGTACGAACGAGGGCGCCCCCTGCAATAGCGGATCCACGGCCACCCCTGATGGCGCGGCCGTCGTGAGCGCCATCTTCAAGATGAAGCCGACGATCGCCAATGCGCCAGGCGCTGGGCTGGTGACGGGTGCCGCAACGACAGTCAACACCGGCAACATCAACGTCGTCAATCTCGACCCGAAAAGCAATGGTGTGACGATCGATGCTGGCGGAGCGGTAACGCTGACCGCTTCGTCGAACGTCACGACCCTACCAGGTACGCCATCGAAGTCCTCCGTCCTCGAAAACGACACCGCGCTCAGCACACTGACAAATGCCGACACCAACGGCGACGCCTTCTTCAAGTCGTTCTTCGGCATGACGATGGACGAGTACCAGCGCAACTCGAAGACCTGGCTGATCACCAGCGGCTCGTGCGGCACGAACACGCGCTGCACGTCTTGCGGTGGTGACACTGCCTGCGGCCAGGCAGTTTCCACTGCGTACAACAACGGCGCCCGCCAGTTCTGGGCCGATACCGATGTGACCTGGAACTCGTCCAACCTGCCGTCAATTGGAACCTTGGGCGCGGCTACGGGCGGCGACCCGATCGTCTTCGCCAGTTCGGGACAAATGACTTTGCGGTCCAACATTACCGCCTACGGACTCTTCTACGCCGCCACGGCTACCGCCACCGACAACTGGGACGCTACCGGCTTCGGCACCGCGAAGGTTTTCGGGGCTTTTATTTCGCGCGGTGACTTCGTCAAGGGTTCGGGGACTCTGGACTTGATCTACGACCCGAACCTGTTCGGCGAAGGCGACACTCGCGGCACGATGGTCCGGGTTCCTGGAACATGGCGCGACTCGGCCAGCGATTACACGACTTCGAACTGATTGCCCTGCATGCAGCTCAAGCAAAGGATGGCGACATGAACGGCCTGATGAAGCGGGGGATGCGCAAAGGCAGCCGCGGTTTCACGCTAGTCGAGGCTCTGGTCGCGCTGCTGGTGCTGTCGTTCGGCATGCTGGCAATCGCCGGCTTTCAACTGGCACTGACGCGCGGCGCGGATGTCGCCAAGCAGCGGGCGGAGGCCGTGCGCCTCGCTCAAGCCAAGCTGGAAGAGTTGCGCTCGTTTGGGTCCCTCAGTACCACTACCGGCATGGTGGACTATACGGAGGATCTCGTCAGTTCGACTTCGCCGGAAACGTTCACTGACTCCACCACCTACGAAACGAACACCACATTTCGACGTTCCTGGACGGTCACCCGTTCGGACGGCACGACGGCGGCAGCATCCACCGACGTGCAGAAATGGATCGCCGTCACCGTGGAGTGGGCCGACCGCTCGGCTACAAGTTCCACCGACTACAACCAAAGTGTGACCCTGCGTTCGGTTATCGCGCGCTCCGATCCGGTCGACATGAAGCTGTGGACGACCAATGCAGGGTCGACCACGAACCGGACACCGAAGAACCGTAACATCGACATCCCCTATCCGGCCACCGACTTCGGCGACGGCACGAGCGGCTTCATGCCTGGCGGCGCATCCAATGTCTACTTCGTCTTCGACAACACCACCGGCGAGGTGACGCACCGCTGCACGGGCACATCCGTCGTTTCGGTCTCGTCGAACAGCGGCGGCTGCACGGCCTTGACGGCCTATTTGCTCAGCGGTTACATCTTCTATCGCGACAAGAGCAGCTCGCCGTCGTCTGGGGACCTGACCCTATCCGTCAGCAACAGCAACAACGACCTGCAAGACGTCAAGGCGTTGGCCGCGACGAACGGTGTGACGATCGAGTTCACCAGTCCGACGACGGGGGCAAGTCGTGAGTGCTATTTCGAGCAGCAGATGTCGCGCTCGTCGGATAACGCGATCGTTGCCTACAACGCATCAACGACGCACAACTACGCGTTCACGACCTATGTGTGCGTGATAACGCCGGTGGTCGTAACTTCAGGACAACCTGCACGCTGGTTCGGTCAGTTTCTGATCACGCCTAACGGTTGGTCGCTCGGAACGGCCAGCGGAACGTTCAGGCTATGCCGATTCAGCGGTGACTATGACGATGACGACGAGATCACTAACGCTGAGCATCCTCTGGTCTACCGCGACGTCACCGGCACGCTGGACAACCAGAACTACGTCGTCATTCGTGGCAACCAGACCTGCCCGAGTGACACCGAGGCAGAGCCACTGACCGGCAAGTACGTCAACAACAACACCTTCAGCCACCAAACCGAACTTCCTTCCGGCACAACGGCGCAGCACGGTGGAGCGTTCTCGATCCAGGCCAACCAGTGGGACGCTGCAAAGGACGAGAGTACGGACACGACCGCGGTTCTGAAGATGTAGCAGTTGGATTGCACATCGTGTTGCCCAGGGCGCATTGGCTTGCCGAAGGATCGATCGGCGTTTCCGAGCCCAATCCCCGCGTCGGCTGCGTGCTCACGGGTTCCGACGGCCGAACGCTTGGTGAAGGGCGCACCGATGCGGCAGGCGGTCCGCACGCGGAGGTGGTCGCCCTTCGCACCGCCGGCCACGACCTCCACGGCGCCACCGCCTACGTCACCCTCGAGCCCTGCTCCCACCACGGCCGCACGCCACCCTGCTGTGACGCGCTGATCGCTGCCGGCATTGCCAGAGTCGTCGTCGCGATCGAAGACCCGAACCCGCTCGTCGCCGGCCAAGGCATCGCGCGCCTGCGTGCCGCCGGCATCGAGGTTGAAGTCGTCGACGGCGAATGGGGGCGCGCTTCGCGCGAGCTCAACATCGGTTTCTTCTCGCGCATGATCCGCAAGCGCCCCTGGGTGCGCATGAAGATCGCGGCCTCGCTCGACGGCCGTACGGCGCTCGAGAACGGGACCAGCCAGTGGATCACCGGCGAAGCCGCGCGCATCGACGGCCATGCGTGGCGCAAGCGCGCCGGGGCGATCCTCACGGGCATCGGCACGGTGCTTGAAGACGACCCCAGGCTCGACGTGCGCCTGGTCGACACCGAGGTTCAGCCCTGGCGCGTCGTCATCGATTCGCGGCTGGAGCTTGCGCCGGTCGCGCGCATCGTGCAGCCGCCGGGGCGCGTGCTCGTCTATTGCTCACTCGACCTCACGCAGGCAGAAGCCGCCGCGCGCGCCAAGGCGTTGTCGGATGCTGGCGTCACCGTGCGCAGCCTGCCCGGCGCGCTGGGCAAGGTCGATCTCGCCGCCGTGCTCGACGACCTGGCCGCCAACTTCGAGATTAACGAGCTGCACGTCGAGGCCGGCCACAAGCTCAATGGCTCGCTGATGCGCGAGTGCCTGGTCGACGAGTTCCTCGTCTACCTTGCGCCGACGATGATCGGCCTCGGCCGCGAGATGGCCCGCTTCGGCCCGCTGGAGCAGTTGAGCCAGGCGCTCGCGCTGCGCTACGAGAGCGTCGAACGCGTCGGCGATGACCTGCGCATCGTCGCCCGCCCGCCCGGCCGGGCCGACTTCTGAGCGCCGAGGTCTTCTGCCGGGCGGCGACAATCGCGCCCATGTTCACCGGCATCATCACCGGCCTCGGCCGCATCACCCGTGTCGAAGCACTCGGCACCGGCGCCTCGCATGGCCGCCGCCTCACCATCGCCACCCCGCCGGGCTGGCTCGAAGGCGTGCAACTCGGCGACAGCATCGCGCTCAACGGCGCCTGCATGACGGTCACAGCGTTCGATCAGGCCGCCGGCTGGTTCACGGTCGACATCTCGGCCGAGAGTCTGGCGCGCACCGCCGGCCTCGACGCCGAGGGTGCCGTGAATCTGGAGCAGGCCCTGCGCGCGAACGATCGCCTCGGCGGCCACCTCGTCTCGGGGCACGTCGACGGCATCGGCACGGTCAGCCATTTCGCACCCGTCGGCGAATCATGGGAGCTGCGCATCGCCGCGCCACGCGAGATCGGCCGCTTTCTCGCCTACAAGGGCTCGATCACGATCAATGGCGTGAGCCTCACGGTCAACCGCGTGTCCGACGCACCCGACCACACCGAAGTCAGCATCAACCTGATCCCCCACACGCTGGAGCACACCACGCTCGGCCAGTTGGCGGCAGGCTCCAGGGTCAATCTGGAGATCGACCTGATCGCGCGCTACGTCGAGCGCATGCTGGCCACTGGCGCCCTGGCCAAGCCCTGAAGCCCGTCGGCCCACGCCCGCAACCTACAATTGCGGGCTTATGCCGATTGCACCCGTACCCGAGCTGATCGCCGAGCTGGCCGCCGGCCGCATGGTCATCCTCGTCGATGAGGAGGACCGCGAGAACGAGGGCGACCTCGTGCTGGCCGCCGATCACGTCACGCCCGAGGCGATCAACTTCATGGCCAAGCATGGCCGTGGCCTGATCTGTCTGACGCTCACGCGCGAACGCTGCGAGCGACTGCGGCTGCCGCCGATGGCCGCGCGCAACGGCACCCAGCACGGCACTGCCTTCACGGTTTCGATCGAAGCCGCGACCGGCGTGACCACCGGCATCTCGGCCGCCGACCGGGCGCGCACCGTGCAGGCCGCCGTGGCCCGCGACGCCCAGCCGTCCGACCTCGTGCAGCCGGGCCACATCTTCCCGCTGCAGGCGCAAGACGGCGGGGTGCTGATGCGCGCCGGGCATACCGAGGCCGGCTGCGACCTCGCCCAGATGGCCGGCCTGACGCCGGCCGCGGTGATCTGCGAGATCATGAACGACGACGGCACCATGGCCCGCCTGCCGGACCTGGAAGCCTTCGCCGAGACGCACGGCCTCAAGATCGGCACCATCGCCGACCTCATCGGCTACCGCAGCCGCAACGAAAGCCTGGTCGAGCGCGTCGGGCAGCGCACGCTGTCCACGCCGCAGGGCGCCTTCGAAGCCACCGCCTACCGCGACCGCTCCGGCGGCGTGCACCTGGCGCTCGCCACCGGGCGCTGGGACGCGACGGACGAGGTGCTCGTGCGCGTTCACGAGCCGCTGTCGGTGCTCGACCTGCTCGACGTCGGCGAATGCCATCACTCGTGGCCGCTGGCCAAGGCGCTCGCGGCGCTGCGCGAGTCGCAGCGCGGCGTCGCGGTGCTGCTCAACTGCGGCGAGGCCGGCGACGCCCTGCTCCACGGCCTGGCCGCGCCGCACGGCGCGCCGCGCACCGCCCAGATGGACCTGCGCACCTACGGCGTCGGCGCGCAGATCCTGCGCGATCAGGGCGTCACCCGCATGAAGCTGCTCGGCAGCCCGCGCCGCATGCCCAGCATGACGGGCTACGGCCTCGAGGTCACCGGCTTCGTGTCGGCCGCCTGAAGCGGCCTTTCTCACCCAAGGAGCTGCGATGCAAGGCGCCGACACCGGCACGTCCACCCACTCGCTCGACGGCGAAGGCCTGCACATCGGCATCGTGCAGGCGCGCTTCAACGCCAAGCTGACCGATGCGCTCGCCGCCGCTTGCAAGGCCGAGCTGGCGCGCCTGGGCGTGGCGGACAAGCACATCGAGCTGGTCACCGTGCCCGGCGCGCTCGAAGTGCCGCTGGCGCTGCAGGCCATGGCGCAGCGCGACGAGTTCGACGCGCTGGTCGCCCTGGGCTGCATCATCCGCGGCGAGACCTATCACTTCGAGCTCGTGGCCAACGAGAGCGGCGCCGGCGTGACGCGCGTATCGCTCGACCACGAGATCCCGATTGCCAACGCCATCCTCACGGTCGAGAACGAGGCCCAGGCCTGGGCCCGCGCCGAGGACAAGGGCCGCGACGCCGCGCGCGTCGCGGTCGAAATGGCGAACCTGCTGGAAGACCTGACGTGACCGACGCCCCTGCTTCCCCGGCCCCCAAGAAGCCCGCCGGCAAGCGCCCTGCACCGCAGAAGTCGGCGCGCCGACGCTCGCGCGAACTCGCGCTGCAAGGCCTGTACGAATGGCTGGTCGGCGGCGCCGAGGCCGGCGTGATCGACGCCCACATGCGCGAGCAAGACGAGTTCCGCCTCGCCGACAGCGCCCACTTCGACGCGCTGCTGCACGGCTGCATCCGCGAAGCCGCCGCGCTCGACGCGGTGCTCGCGCGCCACGTCGACCGCAAGACCACCGAGCTGTCGCCGGTCGAGCACGGCGTGCTGCTGATCGGCGCCTACGAGCTGGCGCACTGCATCGACATCCCCTACCGCGTCGCGATCAACGAGGCGGTCGAACTCGCCAAGTCCTTCGGCGGCACCGACGGCCACAAGTACGTCAACGGCGTGCTCGACAAGGCCGCCGCGGTGCTGCGCCCGAGCGAAGTGCAGGCGCGCCGATGAAGACCGCGCAGCGGCTCGAGCACATCGAGCCGTTCTACGTGATGGAGTGTGCCAAGGCCGCGATGCGCATCGCGGCGAGCCCGGCCTGCGATCCGGCGCTTGGCGGCGAGCCGATGATCTACCTCAACATCGGCGAGCCGGACTTCACCGCCGCGCCCGCGGTGCTCGAAGCGGCGCAGCGCTGCCTCGCGGCCGGCCGCACGCAGTACACGCCGGCGGCCGGCCTGCCGGCGCTGCGCAAGGCCATCTCCGGCTGGTACGCGCAGCGCTTCGGCCTGGACATCGATCCGGAACGCATCGTCGTGACCGCCGGCGCCTCGGCGGCACTGCAGCTCGCCTGCCTGGCGCTGTTCGAGCGCGGCGACGAGGTGCTGATGCCCGACCCGAGCTATCCGTGCAACCGTCACTTCGTTGCCGCGGCCGACGCGACGCCGGTGCTGCTGGACTGCGGGCCCGGGCAGCGCTTCCAGCCCACGGCCGATGCGGTCACCAACGCCTGGCGCGACGCAACGCGCGGCGTGCTGCTCGCCTCGCCGTCCAACCCGACCGGCACCTCGATCGCGCGCGACGAGATGCGCCGCATCACACAAGCCGTGCGGCAGCGCGGCGGCGTCACGATCGTCGACGAGATCTACCTCGGCCTGAGCTACGACGAGGCCTTCGGCCACAGTGCGCTCGAGCACGGCGACGACGTCATCTCGATCAACAGCTTCTCCAAGTATTTCTGCATGACCGGCTGGCGCCTGGGCTGGCTGGTGCTGCCGCGCGAACTGGTCGCGCCGGTCGAGAAGCTCGCGCAGAACCTCTTCATCTGCGCCTCCACGCCGGCTCAGCATGCCGCGCTGGCCTGCTTCGAGCCCGAGTCGATCGCGGAATTCGAGCGCCGCCGCGCGGCGTTTCGCGCGCGGCGCGACGCCATCGTGCCGGCGCTGGCCGAGCTCGGCCTGCCGGTGCCGGTGATGCCCGACGGTGCGTTCTACGCCTGGGCCGACTGCTCGCGCCACCTCAAGCCCGGCCAGACCAGCTGGGAACTCGCGTTCGAGCTGATGGACTCGGCCCATGTCGCGCTCACGCCGGGCCGCGATTTCGGCCATGCCGATACGGGCCGCTTCCTTCGCCTGAGCTTCGCCAACAGCCTCGAGACACTCGAGACCGGCGTCGCGCGCATGCGACGCGCGCTCGGCGCACGCTGAGCGCACGCGCATCACCCCGGTATTCGGTTACGAACCGCTGCAATCGCAGCAGGGTGACTCGCAAGGCAGCGCCCGCCAGACCTTAAGCTCGCGGGATGTCCGAAATGACGAGCTCGCCGAACGGCACGTCGGCAGTCCATCGGCTGTCGCGCTTGCGAAGCGCGCTGCGCAACCGCCTGCTGCGCCGCCGCGGCCCGAGCGACAGCGCGCTCAGCACGATAGGCCTCACGCAGGCCGCCAGCACCGTCAGCGACACGGTCGCGCTCGACGACGCGCCGGGCGCCGAGCGCCTGGGCCGCTACACGCTGCGCGGGCGCATCGGCGAAGGCGGCATTGGCAGCGTGTATGCGGCCGACGACCCGCTGCTGTCGCGCCGCGTCGCGATCAAGACGCTGAACCTGCGCGACCCGTCGGCCGGCGAGGCGCCGTCGTCGATGACCTCGCGCGACGCGCTGCACCAGCTGTTCCTCAACGAGGCGCGCGCCGCGGCGCGGCTGTCGCACCCGAACATCGTGACCGTCTTCGACGCCGGCATCCGGCCCGAAGGCGCCTACATCGCGATGGAGCTGCTGCACGGCAAGGACCTGCGCCAGCGCCTCGCCGAAGGCTGGCGGCCCACGCCGGGCGAAGCGGCGCTGATCGTGCGCCGCGTCGCCGATGCGCTGGCCTATGCGCACAGCAAGCGCGTGATCCACCGCGACATCAAGCCAGCCAACATCTTCATGGTCGGGCGCACGACGCCCAAGGTGCTCGACTTCGGCATTGCCCGCATCGTGCGCGCGCGCCGCGACGGCGCACGCCAGCAGCAAGACAGCCAGGCCGGCTCGCCGCACTACATGGCGCCCGAGCAGATCGAAGGCGCCGAGACCGACGCGCGCACCGACGTGTTCGCGCTCGGCGCCGTGCTGTGGGAGCTCTTGACCGGCCGCAAGGCCTTTCCCGGCAAGTCGCTCGAGGAGATCGGCCAGGCCGTGCTGGCCACGCCGCCGCGCCCGGCCCACGAGGTGGTCTCGTCCGTGCCCTCGGCGCTGGCGGCCATCGCCAACCAGGCGCTCGCGCGCGACCCGGCGTCCCGGCATGCTTCGGCCCGCGCGCTGGCGCGCGAGCTGCGCGAATGGCTGCGCGAGCACCCCGAGTCGCTGGCCGTCGGCGACGATGATCCGGCGCCGCGCCGCCTGCAGCGCGTGGTGCTGGCGGGCGTGGCGAGTCTGGGCCTGCTGATCGCGGCGGTCGGCGCGTGGCAGATGCTGTCGCCGCACGACGAGGCGTTCGCGCCCCAGGCAAGCGCCGCGGCGGTAGCGCGCACACCTGCCGCCCCGGCCGTTGCCGCGCCAGTGCCAACGCCTGAGCCGCCGCCTGGGACGGCGCCGCAGGCCGCCCCGGAACCGGCGGCTCCAGCGGTGGCCGCCGCGGTCGCGGCGCCGCCGGCCGCGGCCGAGCGCGGCGTCGTGCAGATCGCCGTCGCGCCCTGGGCCGAGGTGGTGGTCAACGGCAAGCCGCATGGCATCGCGCCGCCGCTCACGCGGCTGGAGCTGCCCGCCGGTCGCTACGAGATCATGCTGCGCAACAGCGGCTTCGCCCCTCATCGCGTCGTCGTCGAAGTCGGCGGCGACGAACCCGTGCTCGTGAAGCACCGCTTCGGTTCATGATGCCCATCATCACCCTGCCCTCGCCGCTTGGCCGGCTCGCCCTGTCCGTTGCCCTGCTGGCGCTCGTGAGCGCCTGCGCGCCGATGCCGCCCCAGGGCGCCGCGCCGGCCGCCGCGGCGCCTGCGCCAGCGCCGCTGGCCTGCCCCGCGCCGCAAGCGGCCACGCCGGCTTGTCCGACCCCCGAGCCGGTGAGCGTCGTCGAACTCTCGTCGCGGCCGGCCGAGCGGGCACTGATCGGCGGCCTGCGCGCCTACGACGACGCCCAGTACCGCGTCGCCGAGCAGCGATTGGCCGAGGCACTCAAGCTCGGCCTCGCCGCGCCCGCCGACCGCGCCGCGGCCCACAAGACCCTGGCCTTCGTCTACTGCACGAGCCGTCGCCTCAAGCAATGCGAGGCGGCCTTCCGTGCCGCGCGCGAGGCCGATCCGCAGTTCGCGCTCAACAAGGCCGAGGCCGGTCACCCGCTCTGGGGACCGGTCTACAAGAAGGTCGTCGCCGGGCCTTGACCCCACGCGGGCCTGCCGCGGCGGCGTCCGTGGCAGGCCTTATGCTTTCGCCCGCTGCCGGCGCGCGATGCGCCGATGGGCCCCTTCGAACCTCACCGTGACCGTTTCCAACTCGTCGTCAGAGAACTTTCGCTTCGCGCTGCGCGTCTACTGGGAGGACACCGACGCCGGGGGCGTCGTGTTCTACGCCAACTACCTCAAGTTCTTCGAGCGCGCGCGCACCGAGTGGCTGCGCGCGCTCGGTTTCTCGCAGGAGCCGATGCGCAGCGTCGAACGTGCGATGTTCGTCGTCAGCGAGACCGCGGTGCGTTACCTGCAGCCGGCGCGCCTGGACGACTGGCTCGAGATCACCGTGCGCCTGGTCGAGCAGGGCCGCGCCAGCCTGGCGGTCGCGCAGCAGGCCTGGCGCGCCGGCCCCGGCACGGCGCCCCAGCTGCTGGCCGAGGGCACGATCCGCATCGGCTGCGTCGACGTGCAGACCTTCAAGCCGCGCCGCATCCCGGCCGGCATCCTCGAGCGCCTCGGCGCCTGATCCGAATCCCACCTGACTCGCGACATGAACACCCAGGACCTCTCGATCATCAACCTCATCCTGCACGCGAGCTTCGTGGTGCAGATCGTCATCGCGATCCTGCTGGTGATGTCGCTGGCGAGCTGGACGGTGATCTTCGGCAAGCTGTTCGGCCTCAAGCGCGTGCGCGCGCTCAACGACGGCTTCGAGCGCGAGTTCTGGTCCGGCCAGACCCTGCAGGCGCTGTACGACGACGCCGTCAAGCGCGCCGACCGCGACGGGCCGATGAGCCGCATCTTCGCCTCGGGCATGCGCGAGTTCTTCAAGCTGCGCGAGCGCCGCGTCACCGACGGCGCCGCCTTGCTCGACGGCGCGCGCCGCGCGATGCGCGCGAGCTTCCAGCGCGAGCTCGACGTCGTCGAGTCCAAGCTTTCGTTCCTGGGCTCGGTCGGCTCGGTGTCGCCCTACATCGGCCTGTTCGGCACGATCTGGGGGATCATGCACGCCTTCACCGGCCTGGCGAACCTGCAGCAGGTGACGCTGGCGACGGTGGCGCCGGGCATCGCCGAGGCCCTGGTGGCCACCGCGATCGGCCTGTTCGCGGCCATCCCGGCGGTGCTGGCCTACAACCGCTTCGCGCGCGACATCGACCGCATCGCGATCCAGCTCGAAACCTTCATCGAGGAGTTCAGCAACATTCTGCAGCGCAACGCCGGACAGCCGGCGGGGCACTGAGCGCGAAGGAGCTCCCATGGCCGCCCTGACCGCCCGCCACGGCACGCGCCGCCGCTCGATGAACGAGATCAACATGGTCCCGTTCATCGACGTGATGCTGGTGCTGCTCATCATCTTCATGGTCAGCGCGCCGCTGATCACCACCGGCGTGGTCGACCTGCCCAGCGTCGGCGCCGCCAGGCGCCAGCCCGATCACGTGATCGAGATCCAGGTTGCCGCCGACGGCCAGCTCAAGCTGCGGGTCGACGGCAGCGACGCGCAACGCGTGCCGCTGAAGGAGGTGGCCGCGCGCGTGAAGGCCGTGCAGGGCAACAGCGCCAACACGCCGGTCGTGATCGCCGGCGACAAGGCGGTCAAGTACGAGAGCATCGTTCAGGTGATGGACACGCTGCAAAAGGCGGGCGTGCAGCGCGTGGGCCTGTCGGTCAAGGCAGGCAGTGCGAACTGAGGTCATGAAGCTCGACCAACTCCGCGTGGACCGGGACGCCGACCAGCTGCGTCCGCGCAAGGCCGATGCGCTGTCGAAAGGTGGCATCTTCGCAATCGTCGCGCACGCCGGCCTGATCGTCGCGCTGGCGCTGGGCGTGAGCTGGCGCAGCAGCGAGCCCGAGGGCGTCGAGGCCGAGCTGTGGTCGGCGGTGCCGCAGATCGCCGCGGCGCCGGCCACGCCGCCGCCGGAACCGCCCAAGCCGGAGCCCGTCAAGCCCGTGCCCGAGCCGCCGGTGGTCAAGCCACCGCCGGCGCCCGAGCGCGCCGAGGCCGACATCGCGCGCGAGAAGCAAAAGCGCGAGCAGAAGGAGCGCGAGCAGCGCGAGGCCGACGAGAAACAGAAGAAGCTCGAGGCGCAGAAGAAGACCGAGGAGCAGCAAAAGCGCGACGAGGCCGAGCGCAAGAAGAAGGAAGAAGCCGAGCAGCGCAAGAAGCAGGAGGCGCTGGCCGCCAAGGCGCGCCAGGACCAGCTCGCGCGCGTGATGGGCCAAGCCGGCGCGACCGGTGCCGAGAACAGCACCGGCACGGCGATGCAGAGCTCGGGTCCGTCGGCCAGCTATGCGGGCCGCATCAAGGCGCGCGTGAAGCCCAACGTCACCTTCACGGACGAAGTGGCGGGCAATCCGCTGGCCAGCGTCGAGGTGCGCTGCGCGCCCGACGGCACGATCGTCGGCCGGCGCCTGGTCAGGTCGAGCGGCGTGCCGGCCTGGGACGACGCGGTGCTGCGTGCGATCGACAAGACCGAGGTGCTGCCGCGCGATGTCGACGGCCGCGTGCCCTCGCCGATGGTGCTGGACTTCCGCCCCAGGGACTTCTGAGCCCCCACGCTCACTGCGTTCGCTGCCCCCCGAGGGGGCCCCGGTCCGCTTGGGAGCGGCCCTGCGCTGACCGGAGTGCGCCGTCTAAGCCCGGCCGTGCATGGCGCGGGGCCACCACCACGCATCGGCCGACCAGCGCCCCGGCCCCCACAGCACCAGCGCCGCGAGCAGGCTGCCCCAGAACACGTGCTGCTGCAGCGCCGCCGGCGCGATCTCCGCCAGGCTCAGCACGGCGACGACGTTGACGATCGACAGCCCGAACGCGGCGAAGCGGCCGAAGAGGCCGAGCACCAGCAGCACCGGCAACACGAGCTCGCCGCCGGTGCCCATCAGCGCCGCTACTTCGGGCGGCAGCAGCGGCACGTGGTACTCGTCCTGGAACAGTGCAATCGTGATGTCCCAGTCGCGCAGCTTGGTCAGGCCCGACGCGAAGAAGGCCTGTGCGACGTAGAGCCGCGCGGCAAGCTGGGCCGGCGGCTGCAAGGCCTCGAGCCAGCCGCGCAGGCGCGTGCCCCAGTCGAGCATGGCGGCCATCGGTTGAGTCGTCGTGTTCATGTCGTGCTCCGTCGTGAGCTCAGGGTTTCGGCTTGCCAGAGCCAGCCCGCGCCGAGGGCGCGTGCGAGCCAGGCGGCCAGGTCGAAATTGGCGCCCGCGGCGGCTTGCGCCTCGTCGAGCGAGTCGCCTTGCTGCAAGGCGTCCATCCAGGCCCAGTTCGGCGCGTCGATGCGTTCGACCACCGCGCGCCAGCCGCGGCGTGCGACGACCACCGCATCCGACTCGCCCAGCGCGAGCGCCACGCGCGCGGCCTCGAAGGCCGCACCATCGGCATGGACCGCATGCGCGGCATGGATGCGCGCGATCGGCCAGCGCGAGGCCAGGACGTGGACATGCGGCTGCAACCGCAGCCGCAGGCGATCGGGCGCGTGCTCGGCCAGTAGCGCGAGCGTGGCGGGCTGCGTCTCGACGTCGGCCGCGGCCTCGGCCTGCGAGATCGCGGCTTCGAGCCGCGCCACGTCGCCGAGGTAGGGCCACTCGGCCAGGTTCGGCTGCGCGTCGATGAACGCGGCCAGGCCGTCGCCCCAGCAGGCCAGGTCGCCGCGCACCGGCGGCTCGGCACGCCAGAGCGACTTCGCCAGCGCGGCCAGCGTCTCGTCGCCGACGAGCGCTGCGAGGCAGGGATGGCGCGCGGCGATCGCACGCTCGGCGAGGGCCGCCGCATTCGCGCGGTAGGCCGCCAGGCCGCGGCGGCGGCGTTCGCCTTGCTGCGCGCAGCCCAGCACCTCATCCGGCGGTGCACCGAACAGCTCGGCGATCAAGGCCTGCTGGCGCAGCGCTTCCATCATGCTGCGATCTCCATCGCGCTCGCCGCCTCGCAGCGCAACGCATGCGCCCGCTCGGCTTCGTCGAGCAGCACCGCCAGCGGCGGCACGTCGGTGTCCCACTCGACGAGCGTCGGCACGGTCGGGCCGCAGTGCGCCAGCGCATGGCGGTACACCTGCCACACCGGCGCGTGCACGCGGCTGCCGTGGTCGTCGATCACCAGCGTGCCGGTGTCGTGGTAGCCGGCGAGATGGACCTCGCCGACGCAGTGCGCGGGCAGCGCGTCGATCCACGCGCACGCGGCTGCGATGGGCTCGCGCGCATCGCAGCCGTCGCGCTGCGCATTGATCGCGTTCACGACGAGGTTGTTGACGTCGAGCAGCACGCCGCAGCCGGTGCGCCGCGCCAGCTCGGCAAAGAACGCCGCCTCGGGCCAGGCGTCGTCGTCGAAGGACAGATAGGCCGAGAGGTTCTCGACCAGGATGGGCCGGCGCAGCCGCTCCTGCACGCGCTGCAGGTTGGCACAGAAGATCTCCAGCGACTCGTCCGTGAAGGCAACCGGCAGCAGGTCGGCCGCATGCACCAGGCCGGCGCCGGCCAGCGGCGCGCGCGCAAACGCGGCGTGGTCCGAGATGCGCACCGGCTCGATGCGATCGGCCAGCCGCGCCAGGCGCTCGAGATGCCACTCGTCGATCCCCGCCGCCGAGCACAGCGCGAGACCCACGCCGTGCAGGCTGATCGCGTGGCGCTCGCGCATGCCCTGCAGCACGGCGAGCGCCGCGCCGCCGTCGGCGAAGAAGTTCTCGCTGTGCACCTCGAGAAAGCCGAGCGCCGGCGGCGCTTCGGCGATCTCGCGGTAATGGGGCTGGCGCAGGCCGATGCCCAGGTGTTCGCGCAAGGCGTTCATGGCGTGACGGGCCTGCACCGCCGGCCTCACTTCTTGCCCATCGCCTCGACCTTCTTCTTGGCCTCGTCGGCCGACAGGCCGCCCATGGTCTTGCAGCTGCCCTTGGCGACGTACTTCCAGTCAGCCGGCGACATGTCGTCCTTGGTCTGGCCGGCGCACGAGTGCGTGCCGCTGTAGCTCGCGCAGTCGTTCTGGCCGGCCTTGGCGATGCCGTAGCACTTCTCTTTGCCGCTGTCTTGGGCATGCGCCTGCGTCACCACGCCGAGCGACAGCACGGCGGCGAGAGCGGAGGCGGTGATGAGGGGACGGTGGGACATGTCTGGCTCCTGAATCGTTGATGGGCACCGCGGTGCCGGTGCACCGCGGCATCGCCGCGTGGCCCGCAAGGCAAGCGGTGCACGCGCCGATGCCGGTGTGTCGGGACCAGCGCGCGGTCCTTACACTCGCGCATCGAAGATTCCTGCCGATGAGTCCCGCCACCGCTTCGCTCGATGCCTTCCGGCCGCGGCTGCTGCGCTACGCGCGCATGCAGCTGCGCAACGACGCCTGGGCCGAGGACGCGGTCTCGGAGACGCTGCTGGCCGCGCTGGAGAAGCCCGAGGCCTTTGCCGGACGCGCGCAGCCGCTGACCTGGCTGATCGGCATCCTCAAGCACAAGATCGTCGACCAGCTGCGCCGCCAGACGCGCGAGACGCGCCTGGCCTGCGACACCGACGAGGACGGCAGCGAGGCCCTCGAGAACGCGCTGTTCGACGCCACCGGCCACTTCGCCGAGCTGCCGGCCGACTGGGGCAATCCCGAAGCCAGCCTCGGCGAGCGCCAGTTCGTCGTGGTGCTCGACGCCTGCGTCGAGAAGCTGCCCAACCAGCTCGGCCGCGTGTTCCTGATGCGCGAGTGGCTGGAACTCGAGACCGACGAGATCTGTAAGGAGCTGGGCATTACCTCGACCAACCTGTGGGTGATGCTGCACCGTGCGCGGCTGCGGCTGCGCGAATGCCTGCAGCTCAACTGGTTCGGCGCACGTCAATGAAGTTCTTTCGCATCAGCTGCCAGGAATCGGCCCGCCTGATCACGGCGAGGCTCGATCGCGAGCTGCCGCTGGGCACGCGGCTGGTGCTGCGCCTGCATCTGGCGGCGTGCGACGCCTGCCCGCGCTTCGCGCGCCAGATCGAGCTGATGGACCGCGCGATGGACCGCTGGCGCGGCTACGTGGAGCGTCCTGCGGACGATTGAGCCGGCCGGCCACGGCCGCGCCGGCGCCTTCTTCGTCGGCCGGACCACGTTCAGGGGACTCAAGCTGCGCGCGTATCGGCCGATGATTCCCGCATGAGCGACCTGTCCACGCCTGCACCCGCCGAGCTCGCCGCCGGTGACGCCTGGGCGTGGCCCACACCGCCGTTCGCCGCCTATGCGCCGGATCGCCCGGCCGCCGGCCCGCAAGCCTGCCAGTTCGAGGGCGTCAACGGCCATTGCGCCCAGGGCCAGCTGATCCAGTTCGAGCCGTTGCAGGGATTCGCCAACGTGCAGCTGCCGAAGGCGCGCACGACCGTGACCCTGCGCTTCGGCCAGTTCCGCACGCTCACCCTCACCGACCCGGTGGCGCCGCGCAGCGCGGCGGCCCCCGACCCGCATGCCCGGCTGCTGGACCACCGTCCCTGCAGCGCGTTTCGCCTCAAGCTCATCGACGGCGGCGAGCGCCGTGGCGAAACCGTCGGCCACGTCGAGACGCCCGCGGGCCTGTTCCTGTTCCCGCCCGTGACCGATTGCGCCGCGGGCCGCGTGACGCGCCTGTTCGTGCCGCGCGAGCAGATCGCCGCGTTCGAGGTCGGCCCGCGGGTGGGCGAACTTCTTGTGGCCGCGCGCGCCACCAGCGCAGAGGCCGTCGAGCAGGCCGCGCAGGAGCAGCAGCGCCTGCGCGAGCGCAGGCTCGGCGACCTGCTGCTGGCGCGCCAAGTGGTCACGCCCGAGCAGCTCGTCACCGCGATCGAGCAGCAGGGCCGGATGCCGATGGTGCGCATCGGCGAAGCGCTGGTCGCGCTGGGCCTGGTGACGTCGGCGCAGCTCGACGAGGCGCTGGAGCAGCAGAAGGCCGACCGCAGCGTGCCGATCGGCGAGCTGCTGGTGCGCCTGGGTCGCATCTCGCGCCAGGACCTCCAGACCGCGCTGGCACGCAAGATGGGCTACCCGCTGGTCGACGTGGTGGCCTTTCCGATCGAGCCCGAGGCGCTACGCAAGCTGCCCTACAGCGTGGCCGCGCGCGCGGGAGCGCTGCCGCTGCTGCTGCGCGACGGCACCATCGTCGTCGCGCTGGAGGACCCGAGCCGGCGGCAGTCGGTGGAGCAGATCGAGTTCGCCACGCAATGCAAGGCCGTGCCCGTGCTGGCGCGCCAGCCGGAACTCGCCACGACGCTGGCCGAGGCCTATGCGCGCATCGGCGCCGAGGTCGACACCGCCGCGGCCGAGGTCCAGACCTGGGACGCCGGCAAGCTGATCGAGCACCTCGAGCGCGAAGGCGCCGAACGCGCCGACGACGAGCAGGCCATCGAGCAAAGCGACAACTCGCTGGTGCGGCTGGTCAACACGATGATCGTCGAAGCCATCCAGCAAGGCGTGAGCGACATCCACATCGAGAGCCACGCGGGGCGGCAGAAGGTCAAGATCCGCTTTCGCAAGGACGGCCAGTTGCGGCCCTACCTGGAGCTGCCGCACACCTACCGTGCCGCGCTGATCGGTCGACTGAAGATCATGTGCGACCTCGACATCTCCGAGCGCCGCAAGCCGCAGGACGGCAAGATCAACTTCGCCAAGTTCTCGGCCGCGCATCGCGTCGAACTGCGCGTCGCCACGATCCCCACCGCCAACGGCCTGGAAGATGTGGTGATGCGCCTGCTCACCTCGGCGCGGCCGGTGCCGCTGGACCGCCTGGGCATGAACGAGGTCAACGTCGCGCGGCTGAAGTCGGCGGTCGAGCGGCCCTACGGCCTGGTGCTGTGCGTCGGCCCGACCGGCTCGGGCAAGACCACCACGCTGCACTCGGCGCTCAGCCACATCAACGTGCCCGAGCGGAAGATCTGGACCGCCGAGGACCCGATCGAGATCACGCAGCCGGGCCTGCGCCAGGTGCAGGTCAACGCCAAGATCGACTGGACCTTCGAGAAGGCGCTGCGCGCCTTCCTGCGCGCCGACCCGGACGTGATCATGGTCGGCGAGGTGCGCGACCGCGAGACCGCGCGCACTGCGATCGAAGCCTCGCTGACCGGCCACCTGGTGCTCTCGACGCTGCACACCAACAGCGCGCCCGAGACGGTGACGCGGCTGCTCGACATGGGCATGGACCCGTTCAACTTCGCCGACGCGCTGCTGCTGGTGGTCGCGCAGCGCCTGGTGCGCAAGCTGTGCCCCTCGTGCCGCACAGAGCGACCGATGACCGAGGCCGAGGTCGACGAACTGCTCGACGACGACCTGTCGGTGCTGCCACCCGACGAGGCCGCCACCGCGCGCGAGCCGCAGCGCCTGCGCTGGCTCGCCGCGCACGGCCGCGACGGCCGGCTGCGCCGCTTCGAAAGTCCGGGCTGCCCCCACTGCAACGGCACCGGCTTCGCCGGACGCACCGGCATCCACGAGCTGATGCCGATCAGCCGCCCGCTGCGCCGACTCATCCAGACCGGCGCGCGTGCCGAGGAGCTGCAGCGCTGCGCGTTGGCCGAAGGCATGGCCACCTTGCGCCAGGACGGCATCGACAAGGTGCTGCAAGGCCTGACGACGATCGACGAGGTGCGCGCGACCAGCAACGTCTGAGCTCGCGCACGGTCCGTCGCGCCCGCCGAACGAGGCCCGCAGCCGCGGGATTCTTCGGACGCGTGGTCGGCATGCCACGATCGGCGGCCCGCGATGGACTGCATCCGTCGCTCTTTTGGCCTGATCCCTTCACAATGCGGGACGTTGCAGGCCATCGTCCGCGCCGCACGAGCGTCGTGCCCGGCATTCATCGACATGAGCAAGCGATCGCGACCCATGCCGTTGCCAGACCCCGCGGTCGCCGCGGCGGAGAACAACCTGGCAGCGCTGCTGATGCAGGAACTCGTCGGCGCCCCTGCTCCGTCCCCGTCTCCCTCGAACGAGCTGCAACCGCCGGCACCGACGTCCGAGGCCGATGCCGAGGAGGCCACCGAAAGCGAGCTCGACGGCCTGGAGGTGCAAGACAGCACCTGGGGCGAATGGGAAGCCGCGCTCGACGAGCAGGACGCGCCCTTCCCCGACGCGAGCCGACCCGCGCCGTTGCGCCGTTAACCGGACGGCAGACGGCGGACGGCCGGGCGCCGGGCCGGCCCAATCCCGGCCAGCCCCCTCGGGGCAGCGCAGCGGCAAAGCCGCAAGCGTGGGGGCGTCGTTCAGGCCGCGACGAGGAAGTCGCGGCTGATGCCGCGGCCGAGGTCGTTCACGCGGTCCAGGAACTGCGTCAGGAAGGCGTGCAGGCCGGTCGCGAGGATCTCGTCGATGCGGCCGTACTGAAGATCAGAGCGCAGCCGCCCGCAACGCCGCAAGGTCTCGTGGCTTTGCTCGTTGCCCACCGTGCCGAGGTTGGCGCACAACTCGTTCAGGCAGGCCAGCAATGAGCGCGGCATGTCCGGCCGCAGGATCAGCAGCTCGGCCACCTTCTCCGGGCGGATCACGTTGCGGTAGACCTTGCGGTAGACCTCGAAGCCGGACACCGAGCGCAGCACCGCGCTCCAGTGATAGAAGTCGACCTCGAGCTGGTCTCGCTGCTGGCCGGCACCGAAGAACTCGCTGTTGGCGGCGTGGTATTTCACGTCGAGCAGGCGCGCGGTGTTGTCGGCGCGCTCGAGGAAGGTGCCGATGCGCAGGAAGTGAAAGGCCTCGTCCTGCAGCATGGTGCCCAGCGTGACCCCGCGCGAGAGGTGCGAGCGGAACTTGACCCACTCGAAGAACTCGCCCGGATCGCGCTGGAAGGCGCCGCTGGCGAGCAGGCGCTTGAACTCCAGCCAGGTCGTGTTGGCGGTCTCCCAGACCTCGGTGGTCAGCGCGCCGCGCACCGCGCGCGCGTTCTCGCGCGCCGCGCGCAGGCAGGAATGGATCGACGAGGGATTGGACTCGTCGCTGACCATGAACTCCATCACCGCGGCCGGCGTGATCCGGTCGTGCTTGCGCTTGAAGTCGTGCGTCAGCTCGGAGATCGACAGCAGGCCGCGCCAGCCCTGCTCGGCCGCCTCGCTCGACTGCGGCAGCAGCGCGGTCTGGTAGTTCACGTCGAGCATGCGGGCGGTGTTCTCCGCGCGCTCGGTGTAGCGGGCCATCCAGAACAGGTGGTCGGCGGTGCGCGAAAGCATTTTCAGAGTCTCCCTTCAACCGCGCCCGGCCGGCCGCCGGGCCGCCCCAAGGCCGGCCGGTCCCCTCGGGGGGCAGCGAACGCAGTGAGCGTGGGGGCACTCATGCTTCGAGCACCCAGGTGTCCTTGGTGCCGCCCCCCTGGGAGGAGTTGACGACCAGAGACCCTTCCTTCAGCGCCACGCGCGTCAGCCCGCCCGGCACCATCTGCACCGTCTTGCCCGACAGCACGAAGGGCCGCAGGTCGATGTGCCTCGGCGCGACGCCCGACTCGACAAAGGTCGGGCAGGTCGACAGGCTCAGCGTCGGCTGCGCGATGTAGTTGGTCGGGTTGGCGACCAGCTGGGCGCGGAAGGCCTCGATCTCGGCCTTGCTCGCGGCCGGGCCGACCAGCATGCCGTAGCCGCCGGCGCCGTGCACCTCCTTGACGACCAGCTCGCCCAGGTGCGCCAGCACGTACTTGAGGTCCTCGTCCTCGCGGCACAGGTAGGTCGGCACGTTCTGCAGGATGGGCTTCTCGCCAAGGTAGAACTCGATCATCTTGGGCACATAGGGGTAGATCGACTTGTCGTCGGCGACCCCGGTGCCGATGCCGTTGGACAGCGTCACGTTGCCGGCGCGGTAGACGTCGAGCAGGCCGGCACAGCCCAGGGTCGAGTCCTTGCGGAAGGCCAGCGGATCGAGGAAGTCATCGTCGACGCGGCGGTAGATCACGTCGACGCGGCGCGGCCCCTGCGTCGTGCGCATGTAGACGAAGCCGTCCTTGACGAACAGGTCCGCGCCCTCGACCAGCTCCACGCCCATCTGCTGCGCGAGGAAGGCGTGCTCGAAGTAGGCCGAGTTGTACATGCCGGGCGTCAGCACCACCACGGTCGGATCGTTGACGCCCACCGGCGCGACCGCGCGCAGCGTGTCGAGCAGCAGGTCGGGGTAGTGCGCGACCGGCGCGACGCGATGCTGCGAGAACAGCTCGGGGAACAGCCGCATCAGCATCTTGCGGTTCTCGAGCATGTAGCTCACGCCGCTGGGTACGCGCAGGTTGTCCTCGAGCACGTAGTAGGTGCCGCTGCCGTCGGGCTGGCCGGCGCGCACGATGTCGATGCCGGCGATGTGCGAGTAGACGTCGAACGGCACGTCGACGTTCATCATCTCGGGCCGGAACTGCGCGTTGGCCATCACCTGCTCGGGCGGGATCACGCCGGCCTTGAGGATCTCCTGGCCGTGGTAGACGTCGTGCAGGAAGCGGTTGAGCGCAGTCACGCGCTGCTTGAGCCCGCGCTCCATCTCGCGCCACTCGGCGGCCGGGATGATGCGCGGGATCAGGTCGAAGGGGATCAGCCGCTCGGTGCCGGCGCCGTCTTCGTCCTTGGCGCCGTAGACGGCGAAGGTGATGCCCACGCGGCGGAAGATCACCTCCGCCTCCTCGCGCCGGCTCTTCATCAGCTCGCGCGGCTGCTTGGCGAGCCAGCGGTCGTACGACGCGTAGTGCTCGCGCACCCGCGCGCTGCTGGCGTGCATCTCGTCGTAGGGATGTGACTTCGTCATGGTGCTGAACGAGGATGCCGGGGCTATGCAGGGATTGTGCCCATCGGGTGCATGGCCTGGGGCACTTCCTGAGTGCTCACACGCACCGAGAGGGTGTGCGCGCCGCCGCCGCGGATCACGCCGGCCAGCGGCGTCACGTCGGTGAAGTCGCGCCCCCAGGCCACGCGCACGTGATCGGTGCCGGCGAGCCGGTCGTTGGTGGCGTCCAGTTCGAGCCAGCGCACCGCTTCGGCGCTGCCGTCCCCGCCGCTGGCCGCCGGGCAGGCCAGGGCCACCCAGGCGTGCGAGGCGTCGGCGCCCAGCAGGCGCGGTGGCGCGCCGGCCGGCTCGGTGCGAAGGTAGCCGCTGACGTAGCGCGCCGCGAGCCCCAGCGAGCGCAGCAGCGCGATCATCAGGTGCGCCTGGTCCTGGCAGACGCCGCGGCGCTGCGCGAACACCTCCAGCACCGGCGTGCTGACGGTAGTGCTTTGCGGCACGTAGCGGATCGCCGCGTGCACCCGGTGCATCAGCTCGGTCGCCGCCTCGTGCAGGGCCCGCCCGGGCGTGAACGAGGCCAGCGCGAAGGCGCGCAGTCCGGGATCGGCCAGCGCCGCGGCGCCGACCTGCGGCGAGGCAAATCGAAACGCGGCCGCCTCGTCGTAGGCGGCGCCGGCGCGAAAGCGCCAGCGCTCGCGCGCCAGCTCCCACGGCGGCGAGGCGTCGAGCGGCGGCTGCGGTCGCACCTCGACGCGGCTGGTCGCGCGCACCAGCAGGTGGTCGTGCGCGTAGGCCATCGAGAACACCGCGCGATGGTTGCCGAAGCCGTCGACGTCGCTGGCGTGGTGGCTGGGCGGCGGGTCCACGCTCATCTCGAAGCCGAGCAGACGCTGGCAGCACGCGTCCTCGCGCGGACGCAAATGGGCGATGTGCTGCGACAGCTCGACCGGGCTGGCGTAGCGATAGCCGGTTTCGTGGACGACGTCGAGCAGCACGCGGTCCTCGGCCCGATCGACCTCAGGCATACAGGTGCCTTTCGTCGCCGGCCGCCAGCGCGAAGTAACGCCGCCCGATCTCGTCGGACAGCCGCGCGCCGGCCTCGGCCAGCCGGTCGCACAGCGCGACGACGCGCGCATCGTCGACGACGAAGCCGTCGGCGCCGAGATCCGTGCCCAGCTCGGCGAGCGTCGCGCCGGCGCCTTCTTGCGGCAGCAGGGCGAGCAGGCCTTCGATCGGTCCCGACGCGGCCGGCAGCTTGCGCAGCTCGGTGCGCAGCCGGCGCAGCGTGCAGGCCAGCGCGCGCGGGTTGGCCTCGTCGGCCACCAGCAGGTCGAGCAGCGCGAGCAGCTCCTGGCGGCCGTGGTGGCGCGCGCGGAAGGTGATCGTGCTGTCGAACAGCGTGAGCAGCATGTCGAAGCCCTGCGCATGCGCCAGCGCGCCGCGCGCGACGAACTCGCGCAGCGTGGTCGCCATCGCGATCAGTCGCTCGGTCAGGCGCCCGATGGTCAACAGCCGCCAGCCGTCATCGCGCGTCATGCGGTCGGTCTGCGCGCCGGTGACCGCGGCGAGCTGGCCGGCCAGGTGCTCGAGCGCGTCGAGCAGCTCGGTGGCGGCAAAGCCCGCCGAAGCCGGGAACGCGCCGGCCACGCGCGCGACATCGCGCTGGAAGTCCTCGCGCATCGCGCGCACCAGGCGGCCGTGCTCGGTCGAGAGCCGCTCGCGCAAGGCATTGGCGCTGCGCGACAGGGCCGCGAGGTTGTAGGCAATGCTGGTCGCGCCGCTGGCCGCGCCGTCGGCATCGCCCAGCGCGGCGACGACCGCGCGCTCGAACACGCGCGGCGCCTGCGCCAGCGAGGGCACGCCCGGCGGCGCCAGGCCGCTCGCCTCGGCCAGCTGCGACACCGCCTCGAGCACCGCGGGCGCGGCATCGTCGTCGTCGTCGATCAGGTCGGCAGTCGCCAGCGCGAGGCGCACCAGGTGCTCGGTGCGCTCGGTGTAGCGGCCCATCCAGAACAGGTTCTCGGCGGTGCGGCTGGCGACCGGCCAGCGGTGGCCGGCGAGCTGTTCGGGCCGCAGGCGCTGCGGCAGCATCGAGTAGGTGTCGACCGGGCCGTCGGTCATCACCCAGGTGTCGAGACTCGTGCCGCCGCGCTGCATCGAGACGAAATACGCGTCGCGCGTCGCCGTGCGGGTCAGGCCGCCGGGCAGCACCTGCCAGTCGCCGGCGCCGTCGGCGATCGCGTAGACGCGCAGCAGCGCGCTGCGCGGCCTGAGGTGCGCCTCGTCCCACACCGGCGCCTGCGAGAACGGCAGGTAGCGCTGCACCGCATAGGCCTCGGGCTGCTGCGCGATGCGCGCGGCCAGCCGCACGCGCTCTGCAGGCGATTGCGTGGCCATGATCACGGCGTCGCGCGGTCCGCCCGGATCGGCGCCGTGGAAGGCGGGCCGCACCACGGCGCCGGCGAGGTCGCCGCGCACCTGCTCCCACACCGCCGCTTCGCCGCACCACCAAGTCTCGATTGTCGGCAGCGCCAGCGGCTGGCCCTGCAGCGCCAGCGCGATCGCCGGCATGAAGCCGTGCACCGCGGGCGATTCGAGGAAGCCGGCGCCGAGCGCGTTGGCCATCACCACCTGCTGTGCGCGCAGCACCTGCAGCAGGCCCGGCACGCCGAGCGCGGAGTCGGGGCGCAGCTCGAGCGGATCGCACCAGGCGTCGTCGAGCCGGCGCAGCAGGCCGTGCACCGGCTGCAGGCCCTGCACCGTCTTCAGGTAGAGGCGCTCGCCGCGCACGCTGAGATCCGCCCCTTCGACCAGCGGCAGGCCGAGGTAGCGCGCGAGGTAGGTGTGCTCGAAGTAGGTTTCGCTGTAGGGGCCGGGTGTCCACAGCGCGAGCTGCGGCGCGCCGTCGCCGGCGGCGCGCGCGATCGGCTCGGCAAGGCTGTGCAGCGTGTCGAGCATGCGCCGGTAGGCCGATGCCAGGTGCTGGACGCGCAGTTCTCGGTAGGCCTCGGGGTACAGGCGCGAGACGATCAGCCGGTTCTCTAGCAGATAGCCGAGACCGGACGGCGCCTGGGTGCGCTGCGAGACCACGCACCATTGCCCATCGGGCCCGCGCGCGAGGTCGAAGGCGACCACGTGCAGCCGCACGCCGCCCGGCACGCCGGCGCCTTGCAGCGGCCGCAGGTAGCCGGGGTGACCGAACACCAGCGCCGGCGGCAGCAGGCCTTCGCGCAGCAGGCGCTGCTCGCCGTAGACGTCGGCGGCCATCGCGTCGAGCAGCGCCGCGCGCTGGCGCACGCCGGCCTCGATCCCGGCCCACTCGTGCGGCTCGATCAGGAACGGCAGCACGCGCAGCGGCCAGGGCCGGTCGGCGCCGGCGGCCGGGTCGCCTTCGGCATAGACGTTGTGCGTGATGCCGTTGTGGCGCACCTGCTGCGCCGCCTGCTCGGCACGGCGGTCGAGATCACCCAGGCCCTCGGCGCCCAGCAAGGCGAAAAAGCGCGCCCACGGCGCGCGCAGCTCGCATCCGCTGCGCAGTTCGTCGTAGTGGCCGGGGGTGGCCGGCAATGCGGCCGCGACCGCGGCGCGCAGGGCTTCGGCGGCCGGGTCGCGGTCGGGGTCGAGTTCGAACTGGGAATTCAGCACAAGGCCACGTTACGAGGAGCGCCGCAAATCGAGCGTGAACGGCAGTTCGCGACTGGCCTGTGCCGGCGCCACGTCCATCGGACCGGGCGTGTGCCCGATGGTGAAGAAGCGCGCCAGCCGCCGGCTCTCGGCCTCGTAGGCGTTGACCGGGAACGTGTCGTAGTTGCGACCGCCGGGATGCGCGACATGATAGCGACCGCCCCCGAGCGAACGCCGCATCCAGGTGTCGACGACGTCGAAGGTCAAGGGCGCGTGCACGCCGATCGTCGGGTGCAGCGCCGAGGGCGGCTGCCAGGCGCGATAGCGAACGCCGCAGGCCGCCTCGCCGACGCGGCCGGTGGGCTGCAGCGGCACCGCGATGCCGTTGACGGTGACGACGTGGCGGTTGCCGTTGAGGCCGCTGGCATGCACCTCGAGGCGCTCGAGCGAGGAGTCGACATAGCGCACGGTGCCGCCGATCGCGCCCTCCTCGCCCATCACGTGCCAGGGCTCCAGCGCGGCGCGCAGCGTCAGATGGATGCCGCCCACCGAGAGCTGGCCGACGAAGGGAAAGCGGAACTCGAAGTGCGGCGCGAACCAGGCGTCCTCGAACGTGAAGCCGGCTTCGCGCAACTCGGCCAGCACGTCGTCGAAGTCCATCTTGACGAAGGTCGGCAGCAGGAAGCGGTCGTGCAGCTCGGTGCCCCAGCGCGTGAGCCGCGTCGCGCCGCGGCCGCGGTAGGGCTGGCGCCAGAACCAGGCCACCAGCGCGCGCAACAGCAGCTGCTGCGCCAGGCTCATGCGCGCATGCGGCGGCATCTCGAAGGCGCGTAGCTCCAGCAGGCCGAGCCGGCCGGTCGGGCCGTCGGGCGAGTAGAGCTTGTCGATGCAGAACTCGGCGCGATGCGTGTTGCCGGTGACGTCGATCAGCAGGTTGCGCAGCGCGCGGTCCACAAGCCACGGCGCGACGCCGCCGGCGGCGAGCCACTGGCCCTGCTGGCGCTCCAGTTCATGGAGCGCGATCTCGAGCTCGTAGACCTGGTCGTTGCGCGCTTCGTCGACGCGCGGCGCCTGGCTCGTCGGGCCGATGAACAGGCCCGAGAACAGGTAGCTCAAGCTCGGATGGTTGTGCCAGAAGGTGATCAGGCTGGCGAGCAGGTCGGGCCGGCGCAGGAAGGGGCTGTCGGCGGGCGTCGCGGCGCCGAGCACGATGTGGTTGCCGCCGCCGGTGCCGGTGTGGCGCCCGTCGAGCATGAACTTGTCGGTCGTCAGGCGCGAGGCGTGCGCGGCCTCGTAGAGGAACTCGGTGTGGTCGACCAGCTCGTCCCAGTCGGCCGCCGGATGGATGTTGACCTCGATGACGCCCGGGTCGGGCGTGACCTGCAGCAGCTTCAGGCGCGGATCGCGCGGCGGCGGGTAGCCCTCCAGCACGATCTTGACGCCCAGCGCCGTCGCGGTGGCCTCCACGGCGGCGAGCAGTTCGAGATAGTCGTCCAGCGCGGCCAGCGGCGGCATGAAGACGTAGAGCACGCCGCCGCGCGCCTCGACGCACAGCGCCGTGCGCGTGATCCATGCGGCCGATTCGAAGCGCGCCGGCTGGCGGTCCCGGTCGCGACCGGCATCAGAGGCGCCAACGCCATCCGGCAGCGGCGCGAAAGCCGACACCGCGCCCAGCGGCATCTCGCGCTCCAGCGCCGCGCCATCGCCCTGGTCGAGCGCGGCGCCGCGCGCGGCCACCTGCGCGCGCAGCGCCGACAGCGCGCGCAGCGGCGCGCGCGGCGCGAACGGGTCCTGCTCGATCAGGTGCGGGTAGTCGCTCTTCGCGACCCAGGGCAGCGAGTCGAGCGGCAGGCGATAGCCCATCGGCGAGTCGCCAGGCACGAGGTAGAGGCGCTCGTCGCGCACGAACCAGGGGCCGGTGGTCCAGCGCGCGCCGGCCAGGCCGGGCGCGCCGGGCTCGCGCTTGATCGGCAGCAGCCAGCCGACGACCTTGTCGAGCCCTTGCGAGAACACCTTGCGCAGGCGTTCTCGCTCGAGCTCGTCATCGAGGCGCGCGTCGAACGGGTCGACGTTGACCGGCAGGTGCCGCTCGCGCCAGAGGTAGTACCAGGTGTCCTCGTAGCCGGCACGGATGTGGTCGGTGGCCAGGCCCAGCTTGCGCGTCAGCAGGTCGATGAAGGCGCGGGCATCGGTTTCGTCATGGCCGCCGGGCGTGCGCTCGTCGGCGAACAGCGTGGGATCGAGCCAGCACGGCTGGCCGTCGGCGCGCCAGCAGATCGACAGCGCCCAGCGCGGCAGCTGCTCGCCCGGGTACCACTTGCCCTGGCCGAAGTGCAGGAAGCCGCCCTGGCCGTACTTGGCGCGCAGGCGCATCACGAGATCGGTCGCAAGGCCGCGCTTGGTGGGGCCGAGCGCGTCGGTGTTCCATTCGGCGCCGTCGCGGTCGTCGGCCGAGACGAAGGTCGGCTCGCCGCCTTGCGTGAGGCGCACGTCCTGCACCGCGAGCTGGTCGTCGACCAGGCGCCCGAGCGCGTCGATGCGCTGCCATTGCAGCTCGTCATAGGGCCTGGTGACGCGCGGCGACTCGTGGATGCGCGTGACCGACATGTGGTGCTCGAACTGCACCTCGCTCTTGTCGACCGCGCCGGTGATCGGCGCGGCGCTTGCGGGCTCCGGCGAGCAGGCGACCGGGATGTGGCCTTCGCCGGCCAGCAGGCCCGAGGTCGGGTCGAGGCCGATCCAGCCGGCGCCGGGGAGGTAGACCTCACACCAGGCATGCAGGTCGGTGAAGTCGACCTCGGTGCCCGAGGGGCCGTCGAGCGACTTCACGTCGGGCTTGAGCTGGATCAGGTAGCCGGACACGAAGCGCGCCGCGAGCCCGCAATGGCGCAGCAGCTGCACCAGCAGCCAGCCGGTGTCGCGGCAGGAGCCGCAGCCCAGCTCGAGCGTGCGCTCCGGCGTCTGCACGCCGGGCTCCATGCGGATCAGGTAGCGGATCTCGTGCTGCAGGCGCTGGTTGAGCCCGACCAGGAAGTCGATCGTGCGCTGGCGCTCGAGCGATACGCCGGCCAGGAAGGCCGCCAGCCGCGGCGTGTCCTCGCCCAGGCGCTGCTTCGCGAGATAGGGCGCGAGCTCGTGCGCCAGCTCCGGCGTGTAGCGAAACGGGAAGTGCTCCGCCTCGGGCTCGAGGAAGAAATCGAACGGATTGAAGACCGACATCTCGGCCACCAGGTCGACCGTGACCTTGAACTCGGTGGTCGGCTCGGGGAACACCAGGCGCGCGAGGTGGTTGGCGAACGGGTCCTGCTGCCAGTTGATGAAGTGCTGCGCCGGCTCGACGCGCAGCGAGTAGCTCAGGATCGGCGTGCGGCAGTGCGGCGCGGGCCGCAGGCGCACCACCTGCGGCGACAGCGTCACGCGGCGGTCGTAGCGGTAGTGCGTGACGTGGTTCAGCGCGACATGAATGGCCAACGCAGGCTCCTTGCGAGGTGGCGCCCGTCAGGGCTGGTCTTCCACGGGGATAGCAACTTCCAAGCCATCGGCCCTCGGACCCGCTCCCAGGCCGTCCTGCCATTGCGGATGGTGCCAGTAGCGCCGTGACAGCGCACGCTCGCAGCGCGGCCCTTGCGCGTCGATCCGCCAGGCGCCGCAGCGCGCGGTCTCGACGAGCGAGATGCCGCGCCGGCGATAGCGGTCGGTGACCTCAGCCGCCGGATGACCGAAGCGGTTGCGGTAGCCGGCCTGCACAACGGCCACATCGGGGCGCACCGCGTCCAGGAAGTCATCGCTCGACGAGGTGCGGCTGCCGTGGTGCGGCACGAGCAGCACGTCGGCGCGCAGCGCCTCGGGCGGCACGCGCTCGCGCAGCGCGGCTTCCTCGGCGCGCTCGATGTCGCCGGTGAGCAGCACGCGACGGCCGTTCGCGGCGGTGACGGCCAGCACGCAGGAACGCGCGTTCGGGCGGCCTTGGGCCGCGTCGAGCCGCTCGGCACCGGGATGCAGCAGCTCGAACGCGACGCCGTCCCATTGCCAGCGCCGTCCGCTCTCGCAGCGCTCGACCTGCGCTCCGCGCTCGCGGGCCAGCGCCAGCAGCGGATGCGCGGCTTCGAGCGAGCTCGACAAGCGCTGGATCGGCACAGCATCGAGCAGCGCGCGAGCGCCGCCGGTGTGGTCGTTGTCGCGGTGGCTCAGCATCATGGCGTCGAGCCGCACGACGCCGAGGGCGCGCAGCAGCGGGCGCAGCACGCGCTCGCCGGCGTCGGCCTCGCGCGAGTACTGCGGCCCGGCGTCGTAGAGCAGCGCGTGGTCGGCGGTGCGCAACAGCACCGCGGTGCCCTGCCCCACGTCGGCGGCGAGCACGCTCAGCTCGCCCGGTGCGACGCGCTCGATCGGCGGCATCGCCAGCGGCAGCACGAACACCACGGCCAGCCCGCGCAACGCCCACGGCAGCGGTACGATGGCCAGCAGCGCTCCGAGCAGCCCGCAGGCCACGGCCCAGGGCGGCGCCGCCGCGACGCCGATCAGTACCGCGCCGCCGTGCGCCTGCAGCAGCGCGAGCGCGGCATTGAGCGCGTCGACCAGCCAGGCCGCGAGCGGCCACAGCGGCGGCACGCCGATGCCCAGCAGCGACAGCGGCGTGATCGCGAGCGTGACCAGCGGGATCGCGACCAGGTTGGCAACGAAGCCCAGGCCCGAGAGCTGCTGGAAGCAGATCAGCGACAGCGGCGCCAGGCCCACCGTCGCGACGAGCTGCGTGCGCAGGCCCCCGGCCAGCAGCGACGCGAGTCGCGTGCGCAAGCCCGACCAGCGCGGCGCGTCGTCGAGGCCGCTGCTCGCCGCCACCGCGGCGCGCGACTCGCCCGAAGCCAGCAGCAGCGCGACCGCGCCGAAGCTGAGCCAGAAGCCAGGCTGCAGCAGCGCCCAGGGATCGAAGGCCGTGACCGCCAGCGCCGCGGCGCCCATCACCAGCGGCCAAGGCCAGACGAAGCCGCTGCCGCGCAGCACGCCGGCCGTGGCCAGCATCACGACGGTGCGCTGCGCCGGCACGCCGAAGCCGGCGAACACGGCATAGGCGAGCGCCGCGGCCAGTCCGCCCCAGCGCGCGACCGTCGGCGCCGGGCAGTGCAGCATCGCGCGTTCGCTGCGACGCCAGGCCCAGCCGATCGCGCCGCCGGCCAGCCACGCGAACATGGTGACGTGCACGCCGCTGATGCTCATCAGATGCGCGACCGCCGTGTCCCGGTACAACGCCCAGTCGTCGCGGTCGATCGCCGCCTGTTCGCCGACCGCCAGCGCGGCCAGCACCGCGGCGGCGCGCGCATCGGCCACGCGCGCGGCGATCGCGTCGCGCACCCACTGGCGCGCGCGGTCGACCGGATGGCCGACGCCGCCGGCGAGCCGGCGCGGCGCCGCGCCCGAGGCTGGGCGCACGTAGCCGGTGGCACGCACGCCCTGCTCGAACAGCCACAGCTCGTGATCGAAGCCGTGCGGGTTGGCCAGGCCGTGCGGCCGCTTGAGCCGCACCGTGAAGCGCCAGCGCTCGCCGGCGCGCAGCGCCGCAAGCCCGGAGCCATCGGCCTGCGCGTACCAGCCCAGCATCGCCAGCCGCGGCAGCGCCACCTCGGCCGTGGGATCGCCCTGCCGATGCGCTGATTCGATCTCGAAACGAAAGCGCCAGCGCCCTGCGCCTTCCTGCGGCAGGCCGTCGATCACGCCGGTGACGACGAGGTCGCGCCCTTCGAGATCGGCCGGCAGCTGCTCCGACAGCCGGTCGTGCGCGCGCCAACCCGCCTGACCGGCGCCGAGCAAGGCGCCCGACAGCAGCGCCGCCGACCACGCGAGCAGCCACCAGCGCGACCGCCGCCAGCCCAGCGTCAGGAACCCGACGCCGGCCAGCGTCATCCATCGATAAGCCTGCACGGCCCACAGCTCGGCTTGCTGCAATTGCAGCGCCGTCGCGGCCACGAACCCCAGCCCGAATGCCAGCAGCCGCAGCTCCATGCGCATGGTGAGGGCCAGTGTAGGATTCCGCGCCCCGACGCCCTTGCCTGCAGGAGACCTCCATGTCGCAGATCGCCCAACGCCTGTCCGAACTGGGCATCGTGCTGCCGCCGGTGGCCGTGCCCGCCGCGGCCTACGTGCCCTTCGTGCGCAGCGGCAACCTCGTGTTCCTGTCCGGCCACATCGCCAAGAAGGAAGGCAAGCCCTGGGTCGGCCAGCTCGGCAAGAACATCGATACGGCGACCGGCCAGCAGGCGGCGCGCGCCGTGGCGATCGACATGATGGGCACGCTGTCCGCGGCGCTCGATGGCGATCTCGAGCGCGTGGTGCGCATCGTCAAGCTGATGAGCCTGGTCAACAGCACGCCCGACTACACCGAGCAGCACCTGGTGACCAACGGCGCCTCGGAGCTGATCGGCCAGGTGTTCGGCGAGCGCGGGCTGCACGCGCGCAGCGCGTTCGGCGTTGCGCAGGTTCCGCTCGGTGCGTGCGTGGAAATCGAACTGATTGCCGAGGTCCGCGGATGACGGCAACGGTACATGGCGCTACGGTTCACCACGGCAGCGTGTTCGCCCGATTGCCGCGCGGTGTGCTGGCCTTGATCGCGCTCGTCAGCCTGGGCGCCGTCGGCGCGGCGCTGGTCTCGCAGCACGTGTTCGAGATGAAGCCCTGCCCCTGGTGCATCTTCCAGCGCGTGATCTACCTGGCGATCGCGCTGGTCGCGGGCATCGGCTGGCTGGTGCGCTCGCGCCCGGTCACGCTGGCCAGCACGGTGCTGGTGCTGGCGCTCGCGCTCGGCGGCATCGCCTCGGCGGTGTTCCAGCACCAGGTCGCGTCTCAGGACGTGAGCTGCGCGCTGACGCTGGCCGACCGCTTCCTGTTCGTCACCGGCCTCGAGACGATGCTGCCCTTCCTGTTCCAGGTCACCGCGACCTGCATGGAGGCGGCGAGCTACCAGCTGCTGGGCCTCGGCTTCGAGGTCTGGAGCGGCCTGCTGTTCGCCTTGATCTCCATCACGGCGGTGTTGATCCTCTCTGCCAGGCGAGCGCGCATCCACTAAGCTCTCGCCCGAGTGGGTCGCTCTGACCCGACTCGACGGGAGGCGACGATGACGATCTGGCATCCGTTCTGGCCCGCACCAGGCCACCGACCGGGCGACGCGACGCTGGACGCGTCCAGCGACCTGCCCAGCTGGGTCACCGGTCCCTGGACACCGCAGGCCCTGGCCGAAACCCAGCTCGAGATGTGGCGCCACGCGGCGGCGGCGACGCAGGCCTGGTGGCGCTACATGACCGTGGCATGGCCGTCCTGGCCGGCGAACGAGGCGTCCGCGCCGGTGGCTGCGCCGGTGCCGCCCGCGGCGAGCGCGCCGCGCCCGAGCCTGCACGCCACCGGCGAAGACGCGCCGGTGCGTCATCCGCGCTCGCCGACCGCCGCGGCGCCGCGCCAGCCGGCGCAGAAGGCCGCGCCGGCCCGAAGCGCCAAGCGGCCGAAGCGCGCAGGCCGCCGGGCCTGAGCCGGGAAGCTCAGCCCGCGACCACCCGCGTCGCCTTCACGAAGCCCTCGACCTTCTTGCCCTTGCGCGCGCGCTTGCCCGTGTGCGCGGCCAGCGCCGCACCCTTGAGCAGTTCGTCCTTCGCCTTGCCGCCGCGGCCCGCGCCTTGCACCTGCAGCGCCTCGGCGAAGGCCGTCACCGACACCAGCGGCTCCTTCGCATCGACATCCATCAGCGTCAGGCCGCGCCCGCCGTTGGACTGCAGCTTCAGCTCGTCGAGCGCGAACACCAGCAGGCGGCCATCGAGGCTCAGGCAGGCCACCTGACGGTGCGTGGGCGCCACCGCCGCCGGCGCGAGCAGGCGATCGTTCGCGTCGAGCGAGAGGAAGCTCTTGCCGCCGCGCTGGCGGCTCACCATGTCGCCCAGCTTGGCGAGCAGGCCGAAGCCGCCGGTGTTGCCCAGCAGCAAGACCGTATCGGCCGGACCGGCGACGTAGTGCTGCGGCTGGGTGCCGGCCTCCAGCTCGATCAGCGTCGTGATCGGCTGGCCGTCGCCGCGCGCGCCCGGCAGGCTGCTCACCGCAACGCTGTAGACGCGGCCGTTGCTGCCGAACACCAGCAGCGTGTCGACGGTGCGGCACTCGAAGGTGCCGTAGAGCCCGTCGCCGGCCTTGAACGCGAACGAGGCCGCGTCGTGGCCGTGGCCCTGGCGCGCGCGGACCCAGCCCTTCTGGCTCACGACCACGGTCACCGGCTCGTCGACGACCTTGACCTCGGCCACCGCGCGCTTGGTCTCCTCGATCAGCGTGCGGCGGTCGTCGCCGAAGGTCTTGGCGTCGGTCTCGATCTCGCGGATCGCCGTGCGCTTGAGCGTCGTCGGGCTTGCGATGATGTCCTCGAGCTTGCCCTGCTCCTCGCGCAGGCTCTTGAGCTCCTGCTCGATCTTGATCGCTTCCAGCCGCGCCAGCTGGCGCAGCCGGATCTCGAGGATGTCTTCTGCCTGGCGGTCGCTGAGCCTGAAGCGCTCGATCAGCGCCGGCTTGGGCTCGTCGGCGTTGCGGATGATGCGGATCACCTCGTCGATGTTCAGCAGCACGAGCTGCCGGCCTTCGAGCACGTGGATGCGATCGAGCACCTTGGCGAGGCGATGCTCGCTGCGGCGCTTGACGGTCGCCAGCCGGAAGCCGATCCACTCGCCCAGCACCTGGCGCAGGCTCTTTTGCGTCGGCCGGCCGTCGGCGCCGACCATCGTCAGGTTGACCGGCGCGCTCGACTCCAGGCTGGTGTGCGCGAGCAGCGTGTTGATCAGCTCCTGCTGTTCGACGGTGCGGCTCTTGGGCTCGAACACCAGGCGCACCGGCGCGTCCTTGCTCGACTCGTCGCGCACGACATCGAGCACGCTCAACACCGTACCCTTGAGCTGCGTCTGCTCGGCCGTCAGCGCCTTCTTGCCGGTCTTGACCTTGGGATTGGTCAGCTCCTCGATCTCCTCGAGCACCTTCTGCGCGCTGGTGCCCGGCGGCAGCTCGGTGACCACGAGCTGCCACTGGCCGCGCGCGAGGTCCTCGATCTTCCAGCGCGCGCGCACCTTGAGGCTGCCGCGCCCGCTCGCGTAGGCCTCGCGGATGTCCTGCGCGCTCGAGATGATCTGGCCGCCACCGGGGAAGTCGGGGCCGGGCAGCAGCCGGTAGAGCTCCTCGTCGGGCAGCTTCTCGTCGCGGATCAGCGCGACCGCGGCGGCCGCGACCTCGCGCAGGTTGTGGCTCGGCACCTCGGTCGCAAGACCGACCGCGATGCCGCTGGCGCCGTTGAGCAGCACGAAGGGCAATCGCGCGGGCAGCTGCTTCGGCTCCTCGGTCGAGCCGTCGTAGTTGGGCACGAACTCGACCGTGCCTTCGTCGATCTCGTCGAGCAGCAGGCGCGCGATCGGCGCGAGGCGTGCCTCGGTGTAGCGCATCGCCGCCGCGCCGTCGCCGTCGCGCGAGCCGAAGTTGCCCTGGCCGTCGATCAGCGGGTAGCGCTGGCTGAAGTCCTGCGCCATGCGCACCAGCGCGTCATAGGCGGCGGTGTCGCCGTGCGGGTGGTAGCGGCCGAGCACGTCGCCGACGACGCGCGCGCTCTTGACGGGCTTGGGGCCGCCCGCGGTCGTGAACACCAGGCCCATGCGCGCCATCGCGTAGAGGATGCGGCGCTGCACCGGCTTCTGGCCGTCGCACACGTCGGGCAGCGCGCGGCCCTTGACCACGCTGAGCGCGTATTCGAGGTAGGCACGTTCGGCATAGTGCGCGAGCGCGAGGGCGTTGTCGCCGTCGGCCGGCGGTGCTTCCAGAGAGAGCTGGTCCATGGTCATTCGAAAGATTCTTCAGCCGCCTCGCAGGGCGTCAATCGCCCGGCAAGGCCTCGAGGCCCATCGCGACGCGGGCCTCGTATTCGCGGTCGAGCAGGCTCATCACGATCAGCGTGTCGTAGCCGTCGGCCACCTTCACGCTTTCGCGCAGGCGGCCTTCCTCGACGAAGCCCTCGCTCGCGTAGAGCGCGTGGGCGCGGGTGTTGAGCGTCTTCACGTCGAGCCAGAAGCGGTGCGCATGGAGATCGCGAAACGCCATGCGCTTGAGCAGGCGCACGCAGATGCGCCCCAGCCCCCGCCCCTTGGACTGCAGCACGATGCGCTTGAGCTCCACCGAGCGGTGCGGATTGCGGCAGCCCTGCAGGATCACGAAGCCGGCACGCCCGCCGCCCGGCCCCGCCTCGACGATGAAGTGGCGAAAGTCCGGAAAGCGCACCGCACCCTCGTGTTGCGTGCGCTCCCAGGGCGTGATGAAGGGCAGGTTGTGCGCGTCCTGCTCGATGGCGATGACTTCATCGAGGTCGGACAGCATGGTGGGCCGCAGCCGCACCGCGGTGCTCGAAGGGGCGTTCAAACGTCCACCTCGATCGCGTCGCCGTGCAGCTCCATCAGCTCGCGGCGCGCGGCGGCCTCGCCCTTGCCCATCAGCTTGTTGAGCGACTCGGTCGTCGCCTGCGCGCCCTGCGCGCCGAACGAGACCTGCAGCAGGCGGCGCGTGTCCGGGTTGAGCGTGGTCTCCCACAGCTGCTCGGCGCTCATCTCGCCCAGGCCCTTGAAGCGGCTGATGGTCCACGAGTTCTCGCGCGCGCCTTCCTTGCGCAGCTTGTCGAGGATGGCCGTGAGCTCGCCTTCGTCGAGCGCATAGAGCTTGGCGGCCGGCTTCTTGCCGCGCGCCGGCGCGTCGACGCGAAACAGCGGCGGCTTGGCGACGTGGATCACGCCGCGCTCGATCAGCTTGGGGAAGTGGCGGTAGAACAGCGTCAGCAGCAGCACCTGGATGTGCGAGCCGTCGACGTCGGCGTCGCTCAGGATGCAGACCTTGCCGTAGCGCAGGCCGCTGAGGTCGGGATCGTCGGCCGCGCCGTGCGGATCGACGCCGATCGCGACCGCGATGTCGTGGATCTCGTTGTTGGCGAACAGGCGGTCGCGCTCGACCTCCCAGGCGTTGAGCACCTTGCCGCGCAGCGGCAGGATGGCCTGCGTCTCCTTGTCGCGGCCCATCTTGGCGCTGCCGCCGGCCGAGTCGCCCTCGACCAGGAACACCTCGTTGAGCGAGAGGTCGCGGCTTTCGCAGTCGGTCAGCTTGCCGGGCAGCACGGCCACGCCCGAGCCCTTGCGCTTCTCGACCTTCTGGCCGGCGCGCTGGCGCGCCTGGGCTTGCTTGATTACCAGCTCGGCGAGCTTCTTGCCGTGTTCGACATGCTGGTTGAGCCACAGCTCCAGCGCCGGCTTCACGTACGCCGAGACCAGCCGCAGCGCGTCGCGCGAGTTGAGCCGTTCCTTGGTCTGGCCCTGGAACTGCGGATCCAGCACCTTGGCCGAGAGCACGAAGCTCGCGCGCGACCACACGTCGTCGGGCATCAGCTTCACGCCCTTGGGCAGCAGCGAGTGCAGCTCGATGAAGCCCTTGACCGCGCCGAACAGGCCATCCTTCAGACCCGCCTCGTGCGTGCCGCCAGCCACGGTGGGGATCAGGTTGACGTAGCTCTCGCGCATCGGTGCGCCGTCTTCGCAGAAGGCCACGCACCAGGCCGCGCCCTCGCCTTCGGCGAAGTTCTCGGTCTCGCCTTCCTCGGCGTAGTGCTCGCCTTCGAACAGCGGGATCAGCGGATCGCTTTGCAGCGCCTGCACGAGGTAGTCGCGCAGGCCGCCCTTGTAGAGCCAGGTCTGGGTTTCGCCGGACTTCTCGTTGGTTAGCGTGACGGTCACGCCCGGCATCAGCACGGCCTTGCTGCGCAAGAGGTGCACGAGCTCCGCCTTGGGCAGCTCGGCGCTCTCGAAATACGTGGCGTCCGGCCACACGCGCACCGAGGTGCCCTGCTTGCGGTCGGCGTTGGTCGCGCGGCGCGTGGCCAGCGGCTCGACCACGTCGCCGCCCGAGAACGCGATCGTCGCGACCTGGCCCTCGCGGTGCGAAGTGACGACCAAGCGTTTGGCCAGCGCATTGGTCACGCTCACACCCACGCCGTGCAGGCCGCCCGAGAAGCTGTAGGCGCCACCGGCGCCCTTGTCGAACTTGCCGCCGGCGTGCAGCCGCGTGTAGACGATCTCGATGACCGGCACCTGCTCCTCGGGATGCAGGCCGAAGGGAATGCCGCGGCCGTCGTCGTCGACGCTGATCGAGCCGTCGGCATGCTGGGTCACGGCGATGCGCTTGCCGTGGTTGGCCAGCGCCTCGTCGGCGGCGTTGTCGATCACCTCCTGCACGATGTGCAGCGGGTTGTCGGTGCGGGTGTACATGCCCGGGCGCTGCTTGACGGGCTCCAGGCCCTTGAGCACGCGGATCGAGGCCTCGCCGTAGGCGCTGGACGGATTCGTTCGGGTTGCCATGGCGGCGGATTCTAGGAACCCCCGACCGCCGGCAAGGCGATCGCGTTGCCGACAGAATCGCGCGCACACGAAAAAGGGCCCGCATGACGACCACACCCCAGACCCGCCCCACGCTCTCGATGACGCAGGTGCTGATCTGCGGCGCCGCGATCGTGACGCTCAGCATGGGCATCCGCCACGGCTTCGGCCTGTGGTTGCAGCCGATCACCAGCGACCGCGGCTGGACGCGCGAGACCTTCGCCTTCGCGCTCGCGGTGCAGAACCTCGCCTGGGGCATCGCCGGCCCGTTCGCCGGCATGCTGGCCGACCGCTTCGGCGCCTTCAAGGTGCTGCTGGCCGGCAGCCTGCTGTACGCGCTGGGGCTGATCGGCATGGCGATGTCGACCTCGGGCCTGGCCTTCACCGGCAGCACCGGCTTGCTGCTGGGCATGGCGCAGTCGGGCACAACCTACGCGGTGATCTATGGCGTGATCGGTCGCAACGTCGCACCCGAGAAGCGCTCATGGGCGATGGGCATCACCGCCGCGGCCGGCTCGTTCGGCCAGTTCCTGATGGTGCCGGTGGAGAACTGGCTGATCGCAAGCTTCGGCTGGCAGGAGGCGCTGGTGCTGCTGGGCATCGCGGCACTGGCGATCATGCCGCTGGCCTTCGGCCTGAAGGAGCCGGCGCAGGCCGCCGCCGCCCATGCGCACCATCAGAGCATCGGCCAGGCGCTGCGCGAGGCCTTCGGCTACCGCAGCTTCCAGCTGCTGATGGCGGGCTATTTCGTCTGCGGCTTCCAGGTCGTGTTCATCGGCGTGCACATGCCAAGCTACCTGAAGGACCACGGCCTCACGCCGCAGGTCGCGACCACCGCGCTGGCGCTGATCGGCCTGTTCAACGTGTTCGGCACCTACGCGGCCGGCGTGCTCGGGCAGAAGCTGGCCAAGCGCCACATCCTCAGCACCATCTACGCGCTGCGCTCGGTGGCGATCGTGGCCTTCCTCGCCGCGCCGCTGACGCCGACGAGCGTCTATGTGTTCTCGGCGGTGATGGGCGTGCTGTGGCTGTCGACCGTGCCGCCGACCAATGCGGTGGTCGCGCAGATCTTCGGCGTGCAGTATTTGTCGATGCTGGGCGGCTTCGTGTTCTTCAGCCACCAGATCGGCAGCTTCCTCGGCGTGTGGCTGGGCGGCAAGCTCTATGACGCGACCGGAAGCTACGACATCGTCTGGTACATCGCGATCGCGCTGGGCGTCTTTGCGGCGCTCGTGAACCTGCCTGTGCGCGAAAGCGCGATCCGGCGCGTTGCCGCGCCGGCGGCGGCGTGAAGCGTGCTGCAGCGTGGACGGCAGCGCTGGCCGTGCTGGCGCTGGTGTTCGCTTCCTACCTCCGGCCGGATCTGATGCTGGATCTGGCGAACCAGCTCTGGGCGTGCTTCTGATGACGAGCGAACATGCGGTGCTGAAGCCGTCGCCCTGGGTGCTGCGGTTCGCGGCGGCACTGCCGGCCGGTGCCACGGTGCTCGACCTCGCCTGCGGCAGCGGCCGCCACGTGCGCTGGCTCGCCGCGCGCGGACTGCGGGTCACGGCCGTCGACCGCGACGGCCAGGCGCTGGAAGGCTTGCGCGATCTGGCCGAGGTCGTCGAGGCCGACATCGAAAACGGCCCCTGGCCGCTCGCCGAACGCCTCTTCGACCTCGTGGTGGTGACCAACTACCTGTGGCGCCCGCTCTTCGAGCGCATCACGCAGGCCGTCGCGCCCGGCGGCTGGTGGCTGCACGAGACCTTCGCGGCCGGCAACGAAACGGTCGGCCGCCCGGCGCGGCCGGACTTCCTGCTGCGCCCCGGCGAGCTGGTCGACGCTGCGCGCGGGCACGGCCTGCGCATCGTCGCCTACGAAGATGGCTTCCTCGACGATCCGGCGCGCTTCGTGCAACGCATCGCCGCCGTGCGCGAGCAGCCCGGCTACGCGCCGGCGCGCCATTCGATCGGCTGACAACCCCAATCGGCGGGCCGCGGCCGCTGAGTAGAATCCTTCGATTCCGAGGATTTCCCCGATGAAACCCATTGTTGGCAGCATCGTCGCGCTCGTCACGCCGATGCACGAAGACGGCAGCGTCGACTACGACGCGCTGCGCCGCCTGATCGACTGGCACATCGCCGAAGGCACCGACTGCATTGGCGTCGTCGGCACCACCGGCGAATCGCCCACGCTCAGCCACGAGGAGCACCGCGAGGTGATCCGCGTCGCGGTCGAGCACGCCAAGGGCCGCGTGCCCATCATGGCTGGCGCCGGTTCCAACGCCACGCGCGAGGCGATCGAGTTGTCGGCCTATGCCAAGCAGGTCGGCGCCGACTGCACGCTGCAGGTCGTGCCCTACTACAACAAGCCCACGCAGCAGGGCATGTACGAGCACTTCAAGGCCATCGCCGAGGCGGTGGACATTCCGGTGGTGCTCTACAACGTGCCCGGCCGCACGGTCGCAGACATGCAGGTCGACACGGTGCTCAGGCTCGCGCAGGTGCCAGGCATCGTGGGCATCAAGGAAGCCACCGGCAACATCGAGCGCGCCGCCTGGCTGATCCGCAATGCGCCCAAGGGCTTCTCGATCTACTCCGGCGACGACCCGACCGCGGTCGCGCTGATGCTGCTCGGCGGCCACGGCAACGTGAGCGTCACCGCCAACGTCGCGCCGCGTGCGATGCACGAGCTGTGCATGGCCGCGATCGCCGGCGACGCCAAGCGCGCCACCGAGATCCACATGAAGCTGCTGCCGCTGCACAAGCAGTTGTTCTGCGAGCCCAACCCGATCCCGGTCAAGTGGGCGCTCGAACGGCTGGGCCGCGGCAAGTCGACGCTGCGCCTGCCGCTCACGGCGCTGGGCGGCGACGGCCGCAAGGCCGTCGAGCAGGCGCTGGTCGAGTCCGGACTGCTGTGACGCTTCGCGCACGCGGCTTCCGCGGAACCCGGCGCTGCCAGGTCGATCCGACCGCCCTGCGCTTCGTGCGCTGACCCCTTTCCCGATGTCGAGGCTTTCCGTGACCCGCTCTGTTTCCTCGTTCCCGCGCCGCCCCATCGTCCACGCGGTCACGCTGACCACCGCGCTCGGCCTCGCGGCCTGCTCGTCGATCAACAAGAGGCTCGAAGGCGACAAGGTCGACTACAAGACCACCGGCGCCAAGCAGGTGTCGCTGGAAGTGCCGCCCGACCTCAGCCAGCTGCAGCGCGACAGCCGCTACCAGCCGGTGCAAGGCGCGATCAGCGCGTCGGCGATCCAGGCCGCGCCCGGGGTCCCCACCGGCGTGACGCTGGCGCCCAGCGCGACCGCCGTCGCGCCTCAACAGATCGGCAACGTCAAGATCGAGCGCGAAGGCAACCAGCGCTGGCTCTCGACGACGCTGACGCCCGAACAGATCTGGCCCCAGCTGCAGGAGTTTTGGCAAGAGCGCGGCTTCGTGCTCGAGCTCGACTCACGCGAGACCGGCCTGATGCAGACCAACTGGGTCGAGAACCGCGCCCGACTGCAGCAGGACCTCATCCGCGACACGATCGGCAAGGTCTTCGACGGCCTCTACGACAGCGGCCTGCGCGACAGCTTCCGCACGCGCGTCGAACGCAGCGCCGGCGGCGGCACCGAGATCTACATCTCGCACCGCGGCATGCAGGAGATCTACGTCAACGACCGCAAGGACACCACGACCTGGACGGGCCGCCCCAACGACCCGGACCTCGAGGCCATCATGCTCTCGCGTCTGATGCAAAAGCTCGGGGCCAAGGAAGAGCAGGTCAAGACGGCGGCTGCGAACAAGCCCGCGGCCGACCTGCCGGCGCGCGCGCGCATGATGCCGGGCCCGCCGGGCACCGGCATGCAGGTCGACGACTCGTTCGACCGCGCCTGGCGCCGCGTGGCGCTCGCGCTCGACCGCAGCGGCTTCACGGTCGAGGATCGAGACCGCGCGCAGGGGCTGTTCTACGTGCGCTACGTCGATCCCAAGAGCATCGGCAAGGGCGAGCCGGGCTGGACCGACAAGCTGTTCAGCCTGTTCACCAGCGGCGAGAAGAAGCCGCAGACCTCGGGCCCGGCGCGCTACCGCATCGCGCTCAAGGGCGAAGGCGAGACCACCGCGGTGACCGTGCAGAACGCCCAGGGCCAGCCCGAGACGGGCGACGCCTCGCAGCGCATCCTCGAACTGCTGGTCAACGACCTCAAGTGACGTTCGCGTCGCCGCACCCGGCTCGACGGCGATGCGCTTTCGCAGCCTGGGCAGCGGCAGCGGCGGCAACGCCACGCTGATCGAGGCACGCGACGGGCCGCGCACGACGCGCGTGCTCGTCGACTGCGGCTTCACGCTCAAGGAGGCCTCGGTCCGGCTGGCCGCGATCGGCCTGTCGCCCGGCGACCTCGACGGCGTCTTCGTCACGCACGAGCACGGCGACCACGTCGGCTGCGCCTTCTCGCTCGCCCGCCGCCACGGCGTGCCGCTGTGGACCAGCCGCGGCACCTGGCGCGCCGCCGGCATGCCGGCACTCGACGACGCACTGCTGCGCTTCGCGCGCGACGGCGAGCCGATCGACATCGGCGCGCTGCAGTTGCGGCCCTATACCGTGCCGCACGACGCCGCCGAGCCGCTGCAGCTCACCGCCACCGACGGCCACGCGCGCCTGGGTCTGCTCACCGACGCCGGCTGCGCGACCGACCACCTCGTCGCGGCGCTGCAGCGCTGCGAAGCGCTGCTGATCGAATGCAATCACGACCTCGCGATGCTCGCGGCCTCGCGCTATCCGGCGTCGCTGAAGGCACGCATCGGCGGGCGGCTGGGCCATCTTGCCAACGACACCGCCGCGCAGATCCTCGCGCGCTGCCGCCATGAAGGCCTGCGCCATGTCGTGGCGGCGCACCTGAGCGAGCAGAACAACCGGCCCGACCTCGCCGCCGCGGCCCTGGCGGGCGCGCTCGGCGCTGCGCCGGACGACGTCGTCGTGGCCAGCCAGGCGCAAGGCTTCGACTGGCTCGATCTGAGCTGACGCCTGCGCTGTCCCGGCGCGACCCACAAAAAAAAAAGCCGCCCGAAGGCGGCTTTCAGATCACGCGGTGCGTTGGCTGCGGACGCGCAGCCAACGCGACCCGTCGACTCACTTCGCGGCCGAAGCAGCCGAAGCGGCCGCGTCAGCGGCGGCGTTGGCAGCAGCAGCGGCGCCAGCGGCGGCCGAGGCGGCAGCGTCGGTCGCAGCAGCGGCACCGGCAGCGGCCGAGGCAGCGGTGTCGGCGACGGCCGAGGCAGCCGTGGCGGCGGCATCAGCAGCGGTCGGCGCGGCAGCCTCTTCCTTCTTGCCGCAAGCGGCGAGGGCAGCAGCAGCGATCAGGGCCAGCAGAAGCGACTTGTTCATTGGAAAGATCCTCAAGTGGTGAGTGGGTCAACGATGATCGGATTGATCGGAACCCATCGACGCAAAACACCGCAGGATTCCGCAACGAGCCATACGGCTCGAGCATTTGCATGCCCAGCCGGAAATTCTAGCCTTCTTTTCTACGGGTTTCTCAGAGGCCCAATGTCGTGGCCGGCATGGCGGCCTCGGCGCGTTGCGCCAAATCCTCGACCAATTCACGGATGCCGGTCAGGTCATCGGCATCGCGCATCACGCGCCCGCGGCCGCGCTGGGCATCGAACAGCCGGATCGCCTGCACGTCGGGCACCAGCATCAACGAGCGCATGTGAGGCGCGTCCTCCTCGCTGACCGCGAGGCAGTCGACCACGTGCGCCCAGCGCCGCCGCCAGGCGACCCAGCGCGGACATTCGAGCGACAGCCACTGGAAGTCGCAGGCCAGCAGCCGCAGCCGGCGATGGGAGTTGATCCAGGTGTCGAGCCGCTCGATCGTCGAGCGCAGGCCCAGCGGCCAGGAGCTGAAGTCGGGATCGACCAGCCAAAGCTCGGCGACGTTGCGCTCGACAGCCACCTGAAGCGCAGCGTCGAACGCCGCGAAGAACGCGCCGCGCGTCTCGATCGCGTCGGGCGAGCGCGGCCGCTCGTCCTCGGGCGGCGCCGCCTTGACGATGGCCGCGTCCTTGAGCAGCTCGGCCAGCGGGATCGGGTCCCAGTCGAGCGGCGGCACCTCAGCGCGCGCGCCGGCGGGGTCGTTCGGTGACGGGTTCATGCTCGGCTCCTGGTTCATCGTCGGTCGCGGCGTGCAGCCAGCCGTCTGCCGCCCAGCGCTGCAGAAGCTCGCGCGCGCCTCGGCTAGCCGTGCGCCACTGCGCGGCCTCGAGGCGGCGCCCGTCGGCCAGGCGGCGCATCAGCGCCGCGTCGGCCCCGGCGGCGCGCCAGCCCTCGCCGTTCACGTAGACGTGACGCGAGTCATACAGCATCCGCGTGCGGCGGTCCAGCACCAGGGCACGGGTCGCGTCGAGATCCGCACCCGGCTCGAACACGACGTTGGGCTTGGGCTCGCTGGCCCATTCGCCGAACGCGATGTCCAGCGCGTCGCGGTCGGCCAGCAGCGCGCGCACCGCATCGCGCGCGAAGCGGCCGAGCGACGCGGGAATGCGCCCCGGCGTCGCGGTCGCCGGCTGCGCGGGATCGCGGTAGCGCGCCGGCGCGTCGTCGTCGTGTGCGTCGAGCAGGCGCTCGACGAGCGACTGCGCCAGCTCGCCTCGTGCCGGCGCGCGAAAGCCCACCGACGCGGTGAGGCACTCGCCTTCGGCCACGCCGTCATGCGCCCAGCGCGGCGGCAGGTAGAGCATGTCGCCCGGCTCGAGCAGCCACTCCTCCTCGGCTTCGAAATTGGCGAGGATCTTCAGCGGCACGTCGGGCACGAGCTGGGGATCGGCCAGCCGGCCGACGCGCCAGCGCCGGCGACCGGCCAGTTGGATCAGGAAAACGTCATAGCTGTCGAAATGCGGACCGACCCCGCCGCCATTGCTGGCCCACGAGACCATCAGGTCGTCGAGGCGCGCCTCGGGCACGAAGCGAAAGCGCTGCAGCAGCGCGTGCGCGGCGTCGAGCTGCAGGTCCAGGCCCTGCACCAGCAGCGTCCAGCCCGCGCGCGACACGGGCGGCAGCGCGCGCTTCTCGAAAGGGCCGTGCTTGAGCTTCCAGCCATGCCTGCCGCCTTGTTCCACCACGCGCGACTCGACGTCCTCGCGTGCGGCCAGTTCGAACAGCATGCGCCGATCGACAAAGGGGTGGGCGACATCGACCGCGCCACGGATCAGCAGCGGCCGCTTGTGCCAGTGGCGGCGCATGAAGGTCTGCGGACTCAGGCCGCCCAGCAAGGGCGTCGCCATGTTCAGCGCCGAGCTGCCGGCGCGGCGTTTCTTGGGGGAAGGCATCGCAGCATTGTGCGATCATCCCCGGCATGCAGATCACCGCTCCATGCGTCGTCAGTCTCACCTGGCGGCTCGAAGACACCCAGGGCCAGCTGATCGACGAGCTCACCGAGCCGGTCGAGTTCCTGGTCGGCGGCGACGACCTGCTCGCCAAGGTGGAAGAAGCGCTGATCGGCCAGGACACCGGCTTCGAGGCCACGCTGCATCTCGAGCCCGAGCACGCCTTCGGCGACTACGACTCGCAGCTCGTGTGCTTCGAGGATCGCTCGCTGTTTCCAGAGCACATCGAGGAAGGCATGCAGTTCGACGGCCTGCCCGAAGGCGCCGCCACGGTGGGCATGCCCACCGACGCGATCTACACGGTGACCGAGGTCTACGACAGCCACATCGTGCTCGACGGCAACCACCCGCTGGCGGGCATCGCGCTGGTGCTCGCGCTCAAGGTGCGCGACGTGCGCGAGGCCACCGACAAAGAGATCGAGCAAGGCAGCGTCGGCACGCCGGCGGTGACCGTGCTCGCCACCGCGCCGGCCTCGCCGCATCTTCACTGATCCCTCGCTGAAGACCCACCGCCATGTCGCCCGACATCCAGTGGGGCCTGTTCCTCGCCGCGTCGCTCGCGCTGGCGCTGACGCCGGGCCCGGACATGATCTACGTCGTCTCGCGCGCGCTGGCGCAGGGTGCGCGCGCCGGGCTGGTCTCGGCCGCCGGCCTCACGCTCGGCCTGGCGGCGCACACGCTGCTTGCGGCCTTCGGCGTCAGCGTGCTGCTGCAGGCCTCCGAGACGGCCTTTCTCGCGCTCAAGATCGCCGGGGCGCTCTACCTGATCTGGATCGGCGTGCAGATGTGGCGCGCCGCGCCGTCGATCGACATCCACGCGGCCACCGACCGCGTCGGCAATGCCAGCCTGTTCCTGCAGGGCTCCCTGTCGGCGCTGCTGAACCCGAAGCTGGCGCTGTTCTTCCTGGCCTTCCTGCCGCAGTTCGTGCCGGCCTCGAGCGCGACGCCGACGCTCGACGCGATCGCGCTGGGCCTGGGCTTCTCGGTCGTGGGCATCACGGTGCAGGCGGCCGCCGGACTGGCCGCCGGCGCGCTCAGCCAGACGCTGCGCAAGAGCGACCGCGCGGTGCGCCGCGTGTTTCGCGCCAGCGGGCTGGTGATGATCGGGCTCGGCGCGCGGCTGCTGATCTCGCCGCGCTGAGGCGCGGCCTCAGCTGCGGCCCGTCGACCCGAAGCCGCCCTGCCCGCGCGTCGAGGCCTCGAAGCCGTCGACCACGCGAAACGCCGCCTGCACCACCGGCACGATCACCAGCTGCGCGATGCGCTCGAGCGGCTGCACCGTGAACGCCACCTGGCTGCGGTTCCAGCAGCTCACCATCAGCGGGCCCTGGTAGTCGGAGTCGATCAGGCCGACCAGGTTGCCCAGCACGATGCCGTGCTTGTGACCCAGACCCGAGCGCGGCAGGATCATCGCGGCCAGCCCCGGATCGCCGATGTGGATCGACAAGCCGGTCGGGATGAGCGCGCTCTCGCCTGGCGCCAGCGTCAGCGGCGCTTCCACGCAGGCGCGCAGGTCCAGGCCGGCGCTGCCGGGCGTGGCGTAGGCCGGCAATTGCTCGGCCATGCGTGCGTCGAGCACGCGAACGTCGATCGTCGGTTGCATCGGGTGAAGGCGAGAAAGAAGTGGGTCAGCGCGCGGCCGCGAGCCGGCGCGCGATCTCGGCGACGAGCTGTCGCGCGAGCGTGAGCTTGTCGGCCGCCGCGCCGTCGGCCGGCAGCGGCTGCTCGCCCTTGGCGTCGACCAGCAGCAGCGCGTTGTCGTCGCGGCCGAACGTGGCGGGCCCGAGGTTGCCCACCACCAGCGGCAGCTTCTTGCGCTCGAGCTTCTCGCGCGCATGCGCCGCCAGGTTGTGGCTCTCGGCCGCGAAGCCGACGCAGTAAGGCGGCTTCGGCAGCGCGGCCACGGTGGCGAGGATGTCGGCGTTCTCGGTCAGCTCGAGCGAAGGCGGCACCTTCATGCCGTTCTTCTTGAGCTTGTGCTCGGCCAGCTGCGCCGGGCGCCAGTCGGCCACCGCGGCGGTGGCGACGAAGACCTCGTGCGACGCCGCCTGCGGCAGCACCGCGTCGAGCATCTGCTGCGCGCTGCGCACGTCGATGCGCGCGACGCCGCGCGGCGTGGGCAGGTGCACCGGTCCGGCCACCAGGGTCACCGAGGCGCCGGCCTCGCGCGCCGCACGCGCGATCGCGAAGCCCATCTTGCCGCTCGACAGGTTGGTCAGGCCGCGCACCGGATCGATCGGCTCGAAGGTGGGCCCGGCGGTGATCAGCACGCGCCGCCCGGCGAGCGGCTTGGGCGAGAGCTCGGCCACGATGTCCTCGAGCAGCGCCTCGGGCTCGAGCATGCGGCCGTCGCCGATCTCGCCGCAGGCCTGGTCGCCGGCGTCGGGGCCGAGCACGCTGGCGCCGTCCTCGCGCACGCGACGCACGTTGCGCTGCGTGGCCGGGTGCGCCCACATCTCGCGGTTCATCGCCGGCGCGATCAGCAGCCGGCACGAATGGATCGGCCGCGCCAGGCACATCAGGCTCAGGATCTCGTCCGCCTGGCCGTGCGCGAGCCGGGCGATCAGGTCGGCGCTGGCCGGCGCGACGATCAGCGCGTCGGCGTCGCGCGTGAGGTTGATGTGGGGCATCGCGTTGCCCTCGCTCGCGTCCCACTGCGAGGTGACCACCGGCTGGCCGCTCAAGGCCTGCATCGTGGTCGGCGTGATGAACTGCCGCGCGGCATCGGTCATCACGACGCGCACCTGCGCGCCCGAGCGCGTGAGCAGGCGCAGCAACTCGGCCGCCTTGTAGCAGGCGACGCCGCCCGACAAGGCCAGCACGAGGCGCTTGCCGACGAGATCGGGGCGAACGGGATCGAGGCTCATGCGAGGTCAAGCCGGACTGGGATGGCGCGGATTATCCCGGGAAGCCTTCGCCACGGGCGCGAGCAGGCTAGCGCGCGACGATCGCCCAGCGTTCGTGGTCGCGCCAGCGTCCGCCGATCTTGAGGTAGCGCGGCGAATAGCCTTCGAGCGAGAAGCCGCAAGCCTTGACCAGGGCGATCGACGCCACGTTGCCTGGCTGGATATTGGCTTCCAGCCGGTGCAGCTTCATCGGCCCGAATGCTTCGCGCACCACGGCGCGCAAGGCTTCGGTCATCAGGCCCTGGCGCTCGTAGCCGGCGAAGGCGTAGTAGCCGAGGTAGGCGCTGCGAAAGATGCCTCGAACGATGTTGGTGACGCTGATCACGCCGACGAGGCCGTCGTCCGCACGAGAGCGCACGACGAAGCCGCGGTTCTCCGGCCGCTGCATCGCCGCCACGTAGGCTCGAAACGCCTGGGGCGTGGACGGTGCCGTGACCCATGGTCGATGCAACGCGAGGCTCGCGCCCGCCGCGGCGAGGAAGTCGCGCTGGTCGGACCGTTGGGGTGATGACAGGCGAATGCGAGGCTTCATCTCACTTCATCTCTAGCGCGCCGGACGGGCGCGGATTATCCCGGGCCTCACGCGGTCCCGCCGGCTCGGGACGCGGCCCGACGCCGCCTTGGTCGACAGCGTCGCGGCCGTGCGCCGCACGCGCCGACCTCAATGCCCCGCCTGCGACAGGTCCACCGCTCGCGTGGGCCGCGGCGCCAGCCAGATCACCGCGGCAGCGACGATGAAGGCCAGCACGACGATGGCCATGATCTGGTTGGTCGCGACCATCACGCTCTGGCTCTGCACCATGTGTTCCATCATCACGTGTGCGGCATCGGCGTTCACCTGAGCCTGCATCATCGCGCCCCACAGCTCGCCGCCGCGATCCAGCTTGCCGGCCAGCTCTTCGTGCACGACGGCGCTGCGGCTCTCCCACGAGGTGGTGACGAGCGAGGTCGCGAACGCCCCCGACAGCGTGCGAATGAAGTTCATCAGCCCCGCGGCCGACGCGGTCTCGCGCTCCTCGACGCTGCCCAGCGCCAGCGCAGTCAGCGGCACGAAGAAGAACGGCAGGCCCAGGCCCGTGAGCAGCAGCGGCCGCGAGATGTCCCAGTAGCCCATGTCCGTGTTGCTCGCGATGCGCCAAAAGGTCACGAACGACAGCCACAGCAAGCCGCAGAAGATCAGCCGGCGCGGGTCGAGCTTGGTGCTCAGCTTGCCGGCGACCGGCGCGGCAAAGATCGCCAGCACGCCGCTCCAGGCCGTGGCGAGGCCGGCCCACGTGGCCGTGTAGCCCATGTAACCCTGCAGCCACAGCGGCGTCAGCACGTTGGCGGCGAAGTAGGCACCGAAGCCGAGCGCGATCGTGATCACCGCAGCGCTGAAGCCGCGGTGGCGGAACACGCGCAGGTCGACGATCGGATGCTTTTCGGTCAGCTCCCAGATCATGAAGGCCGCGAAGCCGATCGCCGCGGTCACCGCGAGCCAGCAGATCAGGCTGGACTCGAACCAGTCGTGCTCCTTGCCGAGGTCGAGCATCAGCTGCAGCGCACCAACGAAGACGATCAACAGCGCCAGGCCCACGGTGTCGATCGGCGCGCGCACGCGCTGCGCCTCGTAGCGCTTGAGCATGCGCCAGGCGATCGGTGCGAACAGCATCGCCAGCGGCACGTTGATCAGGAAGATCACCGGCCAGGCGAAGTTGTCGCACAGCCAGCCGCCGAGCACCGGCCCCAGCACCGGCGCGATCAGCGTCGTCATCGCCCACAGCGCGGTCGCGGCCGCCGCCTTCTCCTTGGGAAAAATGCGCAGCAGGAGCGTCTGCGACAGCGGCATCAGCGGCCCGCCCGCCAGGCCTTGCAGCACACGTGCGAAGACCAGCATGCCGAGCAAGCCCGACAGGCCGCACAGCGCCGAGAAGACGCCGAACAGCGCGATGCAGGTCGCGAACACCCGCACCGGCCCGAAGCGCGCGGCCAGCCAGCCGGTCAGCGGCACGACGATCGCCTCCGCGACCGCGTAGGACGTGATGACCCAGGTGCCCTGCGTGCTGCTGATGCCCAGGTTGCCGGCGATGCTGGCGACCGAGACGTTGGCGATCGTCATGTCCAGCACGGCGATGAAGTTCGCCGTGGCCAGCACGATGGCCGCCAGCCACAGCATGCCGCCTTGCAGCGGCGCGTCGGCGCCCGATGCGCCGTGGGCGCCGGAGGGAGTCGCGGACATGAGCTGCTCCTCGAACGAAGGCGGCTTACAGGGTCGCGGCGCGCGTGTCGATGGTGGCCGTCATCGACAGCCCGACCTGCAGCGGATGCGCGGCCAGCTCGGCAGGATCGAGCGCAATGCGCACCGGCACGCGCTGCACCACCTTGATCCAGTTGCCGGTCGCGTTCTGGGCGGGAATGGTCGCGAAGGCCGAGCCGCTGCCGCCCGACAAGCCGGTCACCACGCCGCGGTACTTGACCGCGTCGCCGTAGAGGTCCGAGACCACCTCGACCGGCTGGCCGACGCGCACGCGCTCGAGCTGCACTTCCTTGAAGTTGGCGTCCACGTGCACCAGCTCGATCGGCACGATCGACAGCAGCGGCGCGCCGGCCTGCACCTGCTGGCCGACCTGCACCTGGCGCTTGACGACGATGCCGTCGATCGGCGCGCGCACCACCGTGCGCTCCAGGTTCACGCGCGCCTGGTCGCGGCGCGCGCGCGCCAGCGCGACCTCGGGGTTGCTGTCCTCGGTCGCGTTGGCGATCAGCACCGCGTTGGCCTCGCGCGCGCCGACCGCCGCCGCGTGGTTGGCGCGCGCCTGCGCGGTCTGCGCCTGCGCGGCCGCGAGGTTGGCCTTGGCGGTCTCGAAGGCATTGCGCGCGCGCGTGAGCTCGTCGGCCGAGACCGAGCCGGAGCTCGTGAGCGCCTCGCGGCGCGCGAGGTCGATCTGGGCGCGGTCGAGATCGGCGGTCGCCGAGGCGAGCTGCGCGGCCGCGCGCTGCTGCTCCGACAGCCGCGAGGCGACCTGGGCCGCGAGGTTGTCGTCATTGGCCGCGTAGCCGCGCACGCGGCGGATCGCGCGGCCCAGCTCGGCCTCGGCCTGCGCGAGCGTGAGCCTGGCGTCGGTGTCGTCAAGCTGCACGACGATATCGCCGCGGCGCACGCGTTGCGTGTCGGTCACGCGCACCTCGCGCACGATGCCGCTGACCGTAGGGGTGACCTGCGCGGTCTCGGCCGCGGTGTAGGCGTTGTCGGTCGACACGAAGCGCGAGGCGTGGATGTACTCGTAGGCGCCGAAGCCGAACGCACAGACCAGCACCGCGCAGCCGAGCGCGACGAGCAGTTGCTTGCGGCGCGCCTTCATGGCCGCGTCGGCCTCGCGCTCGATTTCTTCGGACGCGGCAGCCAACCGTTGGGTTTGCATCTGGGACATGGAGAGCTCCTGGTTCAAAGAGATCGAAGAGATCAGAGAGACGGTGCCGAGTAGCCGCCGCCGAGCGCGCGCACGAGGGCAACATCGAGCGAGAAGGCACGCGAACGCAGGTCGGCCTGACTGCGCAGCGTCGCCAGCAGGCTGTCCTCGGCGCTCAGCACTTCGAGGTAGGTCGCCAGGCCGCCCTCGTAGCGGCGGTTCTGGACTTGCCACGCCTCGCGCGCCAGGTTCACGGCCTCGTCGCTGCGTTCGAGCTGGGCGCCCAGGGCGCGCTGGCTGGCCGCGGCATCGGCCACGTCCTGCAGCGCCCGCACCAGCGTGCGGTCGTACTCGGCCACCGCGAGCGCGTGATCGGCGTCGGCGCCGCGCAGCCGGCTGCGCAGCCGCCCGCCGTCGAAGATCGGCAGCGACACCGCCGGGCCGACGCTGCCGATGGCCGAGGCGCCGCGGGCCAGCATGTCCAGGCCCAGCGACTGCACGCCGACGAAGGCCAGCAGGTTGACGTTCGGATAGAACGCTGCCTGGGCCTCGTCGATGCGCTTCGCGCTCGCCTCGGCGCGCAGCCGCGCGGCCACCAGGTCCGGCCGGCGGCCGATGAGCTGCGCCGGCAGCTGCGCGGGCAGTCCGAGCGGGCGCAGCGCCTGCTCGGCGGGCCGCTCGATCGAAAGGCCGCGGTCCGGGCCTGCGCCCATCAGCGCGGCGAGGCGATGGCGCTGCAGCACGATCTGCTCCTCGATCGCCAGCACGTCGGCCGCCGCGCTCGCGCGGCGCGATTCGACCTGGCGCACGCTGCCCAGCGTCTCGAGCCCGTTGCGCTGGCGCTCGGCGAACAGCGTCGCGGTCTTGGCGCGCACCTCGAACGCGGCCTTCGCGGTGTCGAGCGCCGCGTAGGCACGCGCCAGCTCGGCATACGACGCCGCGATCGCGGTCGACAGCAGCAGGCGGCTTTGCGCGAGGTCGGCCTCGGCGGCCGCGGCTTCGGACACCGCCGCGGCGAGGGCCGCGCGCCTTTGGCCCCAGAGATCGAGGTCCCAGGAAAAGTCGAGCGTCGCGCGGCCGTAGTCGTGCCAGCCATTCGGCGTCGCCGACGGCGGGCTGAGGTGGTTCTCGCTTTGCTGTTGCGCGGTGATCGATGCATTGGCATCCAGCCGCGGGCGGCGCTCGGCGACGCCGCGATCGGCCGCCGCCTGGGCCTTGTGCAGCCGGGCGCGCGCCGCCGCCAGCGTGGGCGCATCGGCCAGCGCCTCGGCGATCAGCGCGTCGAGCTGCGCATCGCCGTAGGCGCGCCACCATGCGTCGGCGGGCCAGCGGGCCGCAGGTGCGGCCGCGAGGCTGTCGGCACTCGCCAGGCGTTCGACCGCCATCGCCTGCGGACGCGCCTCCCGGTCGGGCGGCGCGGCGCAGCCCGCGAGGACGGTCGCGCAGGCCAGCATCAGGGCGTGACGCAGGTGGGAAGGCGTGTTCATTCGGGCAGGTCTCATCGAGAGGAATGGAGGGCAAGAGCCCAGAGCGCGGACAGCGGCAGCGGCGCGGCTTCGGCGCCCCACAGCACGAGCAGGCAGGCAGCGCCGACGGCCAGGGAGAACGTCCAGCGCACGGTTTGCAGGGCGGTCATGCGAGCTCCTTCGCGATTCAGTGAGCGGCCGCGGCGCACACCACGGGTGCCGAGAAGTCGCGCCCGACGCGCTCGAGCACCGCGAGGTAGCTGCGCCAGGTGCGCTCACGCAGGCCGGTGCGCGCGACGCGGCCGCTGCGGTCGCAGGGAAACGCAAAGCCGCGCCCGGCGTCGAACAGCGACTCGAAGCGCAGCTCGAACGCGGCGTCGGCGGCGGTGGAATTCGAGGCTTGCATCGCGCGCCCCTCCTGCGATGCCTCGGGGCCGGCGTCGCGGGCTGCGGGCGCCAGGGCCTTCTCGGCAGGAGGTATTTCGCGCTTCGGGGGTTGCGCGGCGGTTACCGCAGCGCGCGGTGCGATTTCGATTGAAACCGCGCCTGAGGAGGTTCAGCGTCGGCGGCGGGCCGCCCCAAGCCGACGCAGCCCCCTCGGGGCTGCGAGCAAGGCGAGCGTGGGGGCCGGCATCAGCGCACGGGCTCGACCGGCGCGTCGAACAGATAGCCCGCGCCGCGCTGCGTCTTGATGAAGCGCGGATGCGCCGCGTCCTCCTCGATCTTGCGGCGCAGCCTGAGGATCTGCACGTCGATCGAGCGGTCGTAGACCTCGGCGTTGTGCAGGCGCGAGAGGTCGAGCAGCTGGTCGCGCGTCAGCACGCGCTGCGGCGAGCACAGAAACGCGGTCAACAGGCTGAACTCGCCGTTGGTGAGCGGCACCGCCTGCCCCTGCGGATCCTTGAGCCGGCGCAGACCGATGTTGAGCTCCCAGCCGCCGAAGCGGTAGGCGCGCACCTTGGCGACCGCGTCGGCCACCGTGGCCTGCGCCTGCGCGCGGCGCAGCAGCGCGCGGATGCGCGCGAGCAGCTCGCGCGTCGAGAACGGCTTGGTGAGGTAGTCGTCGGCGCCGAGCTCGAGGCCCATCACGCGGTCGGCCTCCTCGCCCAGGCCGGTGAGCATCAGGATCGGGATCGTCGAGCTCTCGCGCAGGCGGCGCGCGATCTGCATGCCGTCCTCGCCGTGCAAGCGCACGTCGAGCACGAGCAGATCGACCGTCTCGCGCGCCATCACCTCGGCCAGTTCGCGGCCGCTGGCAACCGCGGTCACGCGCAGCTCGTTGCCGCGCAGGTAGTCGGCGACGAGTTCGCGCACCGCCGGGTCGTCGTCGACGGCGAGCACGTGGGGCAGCGAAAACTCCTGCATGTCAGTGGCTCCGCCGCGCTTCGCGCGCCTGGCTGCGCGAGAACCCGCAGATTCCGACGGACTCGGTGGATCCGGCTTCGCCGGTCCACACGCGGCGCCCCCTTGAGGGGGGAGCGCCGAAGGCGCTTCGGGGGTGGTTCATTTCATCAAGCATGGATCGGCAGGCTGCATCTCGCAAGCCGGCGGTGAAAGGGCTCATCGCGCCACCGCCTGCGGACGCAAGGCCGCGGCGAGGCTGCGCGCGATGTCGCGCGCGACCAGCGGCTTGGACAGCACCTCGGCGACGCCGGCCTCGCGCGCACGCTGCACGAGCGCCGGACTGACGAAGCCGCTCATCAGCACGATCGGCAGCGCCAGGCCCTGGCGGCGGATCGCCTGGGCGAACTCCGAGCCGGTCATGCCGGGCATCGCCTCGTCGGACAGCACGGCATCGAAGCGGCCCGGCTCCTCGCGCAGCGCGGCCAGCGCCGCCTCGGCCGACGTGAAGCCGACCGGCTCGTAGCCCAGCTCGGCCAGCAACTCCTCGCCCAGGCGCACCAGTGTTTCCTCGTCGTCGACCAGCAGGACGGTCTCCCCCGATCCCGGCGCCACGTCTTCGATCGAGGGTGCCGGCGGCGCGACCACGCCCTGCCACGGCAGGTAGACGGTGAACGTCGAGCCCTCGCCGACGCGGCTGGCAATGTCGATGCCGCCGCCGAGGTCGGTGACGATGCCGTGCACCAGCGACAGCCCGAGCCCGGTGCCCACGCCGACCTCCTTGGTCGTGAAGAAGGGGTCGAAGATGCGCTCGAGCACCTGCGGTGCAATGCCGCAGCCGCTGTCCTTGACGGTCAGGCGCACGTAGCGGCCGCGCTCGAGCCGGCTGGTGGACAAGGGCCGCGGCTCTTCGATCTCGGCGGTGTCGACCGCCACCGCGAGCAGGCCCTCCGAGCGCATCGCCTGCACGGCGTTCGCGCACAGGTTCATCACCACCTGGTGGATCTGCGTCGGATCGCCCAGCACGCCGGCGTCGCCTGCCGCGAGGTGCCGCTCCAGCCGCACACCGGCCGGCAGCGACGCCGCGATGCCCTCGAGCGCCTCGGCCACCACCGACTGCACGTGCACCGGCACGCGCTCGCCCACGCCCGATCGGCTGAACGCGAGGATGCGCTGCACCAGCGACTTGGCGCGCAGGCCGGCGGCGACCGAGGCATCGACGTGGCGGCGCAGCGCCGAGCCCTCGGGCGTGTCCTTCTGCGCCATCTCGCCATAGCCGAGGATGGCCGAGAGGATGTTGTTGAAGTCGTGCGCGATGCCGCCGGCCAGCGTGCCGATGGCCTCCAGCTTCTGCGCCTGGCGCAGCTGGCGCTCGAGCTGGTCGCGCTCGGCCTCGGCGCGCTTGCGCCCGGTGATGTTCTCCATCGAGCCGGCCATGCGGTAGGCGCGCCCGTGCGCGTCGTGCAGCGCGATGCCGCGCTGGCGGTACCAGTGCCATTCGCCGTCGGAAAGCCTCAGCCGGTACTCGACCGCGAAGTGGTGCGTGCGTCCGCGCAGGTGGTCGCGGATGGCCTTGCGCACGACCGGCAGGTCGTCCGGGTGGTAGGTCATCAGCGCGATCCAGTCGCGCCGCGGGCGCTGCGTCTCGCCCGGCACGAGGCCGAGGATGCCCTGCGCGCGCGCCGACAGGAACAGCACGTCGCTGGCCAGGTCCCAGTCCCACAGGCCCTCGTTCGCGCCTTCGACCGCGAGCTGGTAGCGCTCCTCGGAGCGGCGCAGCGCCGCTTCGGCGCGCTTGCGCGCGTCGATGTCGCTGACCGAGCCGGCCATGCGTACCGCGCGGCCCTGCGCGTCGCGCGCGCACACGCCGCGCACGCGGATCCAGCGGTACTCGTCGCTGCCGGAATGGCGATGCCTCACGCGGTACTCGGCCTCGTAGGCCGGCGTCTCGCCGGCCAGGTGCGCATCGATCGCGGCGCGCCGGTGCGCGCGATCGCCGGGGTGGAGCTGGCCTTCCATCGCAGCGAACCAGTCGTCGATCGACTGCATCTCGCCGGCCGGCGCGAGGCCGAGGATCTCTCGCGCGCGAGCCGACGCGAAGGCACGCTGGTTGACGAAGTCCCACAGCCAGATGCCGTCGTCCGAACCGGCCACCGCGACGCTGAAGCGCTCGCGCGACTCGGCCAGCGACTGGTGCGCGGCCTGCAGCCGCGCGAGCTGGCGCAGCGTCAGCAGCAACAGCAAGCCGGCCAGTGCCGCCAGCGTCAGCGTGCGCAGCACCGAACCAACAGCCTGCGCGCGCCACGGCGCGAGCACCGCGTCGGCGTCGCGCGTGACGATCACCGCGAGCGGGTAGTCGGGCACCTCGCGGATCGCGCCGAAGCGGTCGATGCCGTCGAGCGGGCTCGCGTTGCGCGTCAGCGTGGGGCCGCCGGCCGCGGCCTCGTCGAGCAGGCGCTGCATGATCGGAAACTGCTTGCCGAGCGCATCGTCGGCCGGCGGGTGGCGCGCGAGCAGCGACGTGCTCTTGCGCAGCAGCGCGATGCGCGTGCCGGGCTCGGGATAGGCGTCGCGGTAGAACTGCTGGAAGTAGGCCACGCGCCCGGCCGCGCCGACGGCGCCGGCGAACTCGCCCGCCGGCGTCTCGAGGCGCCGGCCCATCGGGAACACCCACTGACCGTTGCCCGGGCTCTTGAACGCGTCGTCGATCATCAGCCCCGACTCGCCGCCCTTCAGGCGCATGAACGGCGAGCGCGCCGCAGCCACCAGCGGCGGCATCTCGGCCGGCGGCATCAGCGAGGCTGCACGCACGCGGCCGTCGGGCTCGAACACGACCAGGCCGTCGATCTGCACCAGGCCGACGGCCTGCTCCTTGAGGTACAGGTGCAGCTCGTCTCGGCCCAGCTGCGCCAGCTTGCCCGCACGGTGCTGTTCGACCAGATGCCGCAGCGCCAGGTCGACCGCCTGGATGCTGCGCGCAGTCTGCTCGGCGATCACGCGCGCTTGCGTGTTGAGCTCGCCGTCGGTGCGCGCGATCGTCTGGCGGTAGCCGCGCACGATGTCGTAGACCGCCAGGCCGACGATCGCAACGATGATCAGCCCGCCGAGCCAGGCGACCAGGCCGCTGCGCTGCCAGGCAGGCAGCTCGGCGGCGGTGTCGCTGGACGAGTCCATCGTGGTCGGTCAAGCCTCAGGCGCCGCGCACGCCGATCAGCCGAGCGACCGCGCCCAGCAGCGCGTCGCGCGTGACCGGCTTGGCCAGCACCGCTGCGACGCCCAGTTCGCGCGCGACCGCGCCCTGGCTGGGCACGCCGGCGAAGAACGCCGTCGACAGCGCCAGGACCGGCGCGCCGGGATGGCGCGCGGCGAGCCCTTGCAGCCGCTCGCCGCCGCGGCCTCGGGGCGGCGAAATGTCGGCAACGATCAGGTCAACGCGCTCGCGCACCGGCGCGTCGGCTTCGCTCGCGATGCGCACCTGCAGTCCGGCGGCGCCGAGCCACACGGCCAGCAACTCGGCCAGCGCCGCGTCGGTGTCGACCAGCAGGGCGGCCGGCGCCGCGCGGTCGTCGTTGATGGAAAACTCGGTGGACATCGGTGCGGATTCGGCGCCGCGTCGAGGCGCGCGCCGCCAGTGTGTCACCCGCCGGCCGGGGCGGCGTGGCCGCCTCGCCGCGCGTGCATTACAGCTGAAACGGCCTCAGGCGCCGGACAAGGTCGACAGCGGCCGCGCGCAGCGCCGCTGGTAGTCATGCACCGCCTCGACCACCGCCTCGGGAAACGCGACCGCCCTGCGCGCCGCGGTGTCGATATGGCAGGCCACGATGTCCATCGTCGCCGCCGCATGGCCGTCCTCGACGTTGAGCATCGTCTGCCGGATGAGCAGCACCTTCTCGCGCTGCTCGACGACCACCGAGCGCACCGCGACCACGTCGCCGGCCAGCAGCTCGCGGTGGTACTGGATCTTCTGCTCCAGCGCCGCCATGCCGCGCTGCTGGCGCTTCATGTAGCCCGGCGTGAGCCCGAAGCGCGTGAGCAGGCTCCACAGCGCCTCGTCGAACTTGCCGACGTACCACATGACGTTCATGTGGCCCATGTGGTCGCAGTGCCACGGGTAGACCGTGCCGCGGTAGGTGGTGGTGTCGTCGTCCATCGCTGGCCTCCTGCGTTGCGAGGCCCCCATCGTCGCGGCCGGGCCTCACGCTCGCGTTTCAGCCCGCCAGACGCGTCTTTCAGTTGAAACCCAGCCGCGCCGCCAGCGCCCGCGCCGCCGTCGCCAAGCCCGGCACCAGCCGCTCGTCGCTCATGCGATGCCCCGCCCCCGGCATCAGATGGCAGCGCGCATCCGGCAAGACGTTCGCCAACTGCAGCGCGACCTGCGGATCGCAGGTCGCGTCGTCGCAGCCCGCGACGATCTCCACGGGCCCCTGCCAGCGCCGTGCGAGCGCGCGCGCCTCGGGCCAGGCGCCTTCGAGCGCATCGTCCGTGCCCCAGCGCCGCAGCGCATGGATCGCATGCACGCGCCAGCCCGCCAGTGCCTGCGCCGCGGGCGAGCCGCGACGCCGGTCGGCGACCGCTGCCGCGAGCCGGGCGACATCGCAGCGCGCCCCGCTGGCCTTCGCACCGCCCGGCAGCGACTGTGCGTCGTCGAACGCCGACCACGCCAGCGCGAGATGCACGCTGTCGAACAGCGGCGGCAGCACGCCGCGGGACAACCCTGTGTCATCGCCGACGGCCGGCCGCAGGTCGTGGTACAGACTGCGCACCGCGTCGACCGTCGCCTCGCCCAGCCAGGCGCGGCCGCTCTCGCCCAGCCAGGCGCGCCACGGCCCGACGTAGCGGCGCGTCTCGGCCAGGCTGCCGACGAAAGGGCTGCGCAGCCACAACGCGCTCACGCGCTCGGCATGGCGCACGGCGTAGGCCAGTGCCAGCCGCGCGCCCCACGAGCCGGCGGCCAACGCCCAGCGCTCCACGCCGGCCGCGGCGCGCACGCCCTCCATGTCGTCGACCAATGCATCGAGCGTGTTCGCAGCGGTCTCGCCGAGCGGTTCGCTGCGCCCGCAGCCGCGCTGGTCGAAGGCGATGATCGACAGCCCGGTGCCGCGCCACGGCGCGATCGATTCCTCGCGCGTGCGCCCGCCCGGGCCGCCATGCACCAGCAGCACCGCCGGTGCCTGCGGATTGCCTTCGGCGTGCCACCAGACGCGGTGGCCGTCCCGCGGCGCCAGCCAGCATGACTCGGCAGGGTCTATCGGAGACATAGCCCAGGGTATCTGCTGAGGAACAAGGGCATGTGGTTTGCAACAACAATCCATCAAGACAAATCATCCAGCAGACGCCGCAGATCCGGCGATGCCGGTCTGCTGGCGTCGCCCCCTCGAGGGGAGGCGCCGAAGGCGCTTCGGGGGTGGACTTATTCATCATGCTCTCTGTCCGTGGTCTCACCAAACGCTATGGCGAGCGCACCGCGCTCGACAACCTCAGCCTCGAATTGCGCGCCGGCAGCTTCACCGTGCTGCTGGGGCCCAACGGCGCCGGCAAGTCGACGCTGTTCCAGGTTGTGACAGGCCTGTTCGCGGCCGACGCAGGCGAGGTCGAGATCGCCGGCCATTCGCTGCGCCGCGAGCCGAGCGCGGCGCTGCGCGCCCTGGGCGTGGTGTTCCAGCAGTCATCGCTCGACCTCGACCTCTCGATCCGCCGCAACCTGCTGCTGCAGGCCGACCTGCAAGGCCTGCCGCGCGCGCTCGCGCAAGCGCGCATCGCCGAAGGCTGCGAGCGCCTGCAGATCGACGCCGACCTCACGCGCAAGGTGCGCGAGCTCTCGGGCGGCAACCGCCGCAAGGTCGAGCTGGTGCGCGCCGGGCTGCACCGGCCCGTGCTGTTCCTGATGGACGAGGCCACCGTGGGCCTCGACCCGAAGTCGCGCCGCGACCTGCTCGCGGCCTTGCATGCCGACGTGCGCGAGCGCGGCGCGAGCGTGCTGTGGGCCACGCACTGGGTCGAGGAGGCCGCCGAGGCCGATCGCGTGCTGGTGCTGCACAAGGGTCGGCTGCTGGCCGACGGCACTCGGGAAGAAGTCACGGCCGCGCTCGGGGAACCGACGCTGGAGCAGGGGTTCATTGCCAGAACCGGCAATACAGCGGGCAACCCCGCGGCCGATGGCCCGGCCGCTGCGCGCAAGCCGCCACAGGAGACCAACGCGTGACCCCGACCCGACTCTTCCTCGTTGCCGCGCTGTGCGGCGCCGCCGCGCTGCCGCTGGGCGCCCAGGCGCAGGGCCTGGCCTTCGTCTCGAGCGAGAAGGACAACGCGCTCGCCGTGATCGACCTGAAGACCCTCACGGTGGCCGGCAGCGTTCCCACCTGCAAGCGCGCGCGACACCTGCAGCTCACGCCCGACCGCAAGCAGATCATGGTCGCGTGCACCGACTCCAACCAGCTCGACTTCATCGACATCGCCACGCGCCAGTCGGTCAAGCGCATCCCGTTCGGCGAGGAGCCGGAGGCCTTCGACCTCTCGCCCGACGGCAAGACCGCCTACGTCTCCAACGAGGACGAGGCCAGCGCGAGCTTCATCGACGCGGCCACGGGCAAGGTGCAAAAGACCGTGAAGGTCGGCGAGGAACCCGAGGGCGTGAAGGCCACGCCCGACGGCAAGCTGGTCTACGTGACCAGCGAGGTCGCGAGCATGGTGCACGTGATCGACACCGCGAGCGCCAAGGTGGTCAAGAACATCAAGGTCGGCAAGCGCCCGCGGCGCATGGCGCTCACGCCCGACGGCAAGGAACTGTGGGTCACCAACGAGCTCGACGCGACGGTGAGCATCATCGCCACCGCGACGCACGAGGTGATCGCGACGCTCAAGTTCGAGGTCAAGGGCGCGCGCGCCGAGGACATCACGCCGGTGGGCATCGCGATGAACCGCGACGGCAAGCGCGCCTTCGTCGGCCTGGGCAAGGCCAACCACGTGGCCTTCGTCGACGTGGCCAAGCGCCAGGTCACGAACCTGGTGCTGGTGGGCAAGCGCGCATGGAACGTCGCACTCAATGGCGACGAATCGCGGCTGCTCGTGGTCAACGGCCTGTCGGACGACATCACGGTCGTCGACGTGCCGGCCGCCAAGGCGCTCAAGAGCATTCCGGTGGGCCGCGTGCCCTACGGCGTGGTGATCGTCGAGTGAGCGATCGATGATGAAGCGCCAGTCCCTCGTCGTCGCGCTCGCGTCGCTGGCCGCGGCCTGCGCGCATGCCGCGACGCTCAAGGCCACGCTGATCCAGCCCGAGGACGACGCGCGCCTCGAGCGCAACCGCATCGAGCGCGCCTACCTCGGCCACCCCGGCGGGCCGGTGGCCGAAGGCTTGCAGATGGCGCTCGACGACGCGCGCTTCGAGCTCGAGGCCGCCGGCGCCCAGGTCGCGCTCGATGCCAAGGCAGCGCGCGACCTCGCCGCCGCGCGCGCGCTCGCGGTCGCCGCCGAGAAGGCCGGCGCCGCGGTGCTGCTGACCGACCTGCCCGCCGACTGGACGCTCGCCGTCGCCGACGCGGTCAAGATCCCCGTGCTCAACGTCGGCGAGCCGAGCGACCGCCTGCGTCAGCAGGACTGCCGCGCGCGCCTGTTCCACCTGCTGCCGAGCGAACGCATGCGCACCGACGCGCTCGCGCAGACCCTGCTCTCGCGCAAGTGGAGCAAGCTGCTGCTGCTCACTGGCCCGAGCGCGGAAGACGCGCAGCGCAGCCAGGTGGCGCAGGCCTCGATCAAGCGCTACGGCCTGCAGGTGGTGGCGAGCAAGCCCTTCAAGCTCTCGGCCGATCCGCGCGAGCGCGACCTCGCCAACCCGCTGCTCCTGACCGCCGGCAACCAGTACGACGCGGTGTGGGTGGTCGACAGCGACGGCGAGTTCGCGCGCACCCTGCCCTACCGCACCGTACTGCCGCGCCCGGTGGTCGGCGACGCCGGCCTGGTGGCCGTGGGCTGGCACGCGCAGTTCGAGCGCTTCGGCGCGCCGCAGGTCTCGCGCCGCTTCCAGAAGAACGCGAAGCGGCCGATGGTCGCCCAGGACTGGGCCGCGTGGATGGCCGGCAAGGTGCTGGTGCAGCTCGTCGCCGGCGCGCCCAAGGGCACGCCCGCGCTGTGGGCGCAGAACCTGCCGAAGCTGCCGCTGGACGGCAGCAAGGGCGTGGCCATGGGCTTTCGCGCCTGGGACGGCCAGCTGCGCCAGCCGATGCTGCTGACCGATGGGCAAGGCGTGATCTCGATGGCGCCGGTCGAGGGCGTGCTGCATCCGAGCAATGTGCTCGACACGCTGGGGGCGGATGCGCCCGAGAAGCTGTGCAAGAACCCGAGATGAACCGATGAGCAGTACCGCCACCCCCGCGATCGGCGCCGGCGACCCCGCCGCCCGGCACGGGCTCGCCCACGCCCTGCAGGCGCTGCGCGCGATCGCGCTGCGCGAGCTCTTGAAGTTCAGCCAGCAGACCGGTCGTCTGATCTCGGCGCTGGTGCGCCCGCTGCTGTGGCTCGCGGTGTTCGCGGCGGGCTTTCGCAACGTGTTCGGCGTGGCCATCGTCGAGCCGTACGACACCTACATCCCTTACGACGTCTACATCGCTCCCGGCCTGGTGGGCATGGTGCTGCTGTTCAACGGCATGCAGTCGTCGCTCGCGATGGTCTACGACCGCGAGATGGGTCTGATGCGCCTGCTGCTGACCGCGCCGCTGCCCAGGCCCTGGCTGCTGTTCTGCAAGCTCGCGGCCACGGCACTGCTGTCGGTGCTGCAAGCGCTGGCCTTCGTCGTGATCGCGGCGCTGATCGGCACCACGCTGCCGCTGCTCTCGCTCGACGGGCTGCACGCGCTCGCGGCGCTGGTGTGCGCGGCGCTGATGCTGGGCGCGCTCGGGCTCCTGCTTTCGGTGCACATCAAGCAGCTCGAGAACTTTGCCGGGACGATGAACTTCGTCATCTTCCCGATGTACTTTCTCTCGACCGCGCTCTACCCGCTGTGGAAGCTGCAGGAGTCGGGCGCCGAGTGGGTGTACCAGATGGCGCGCTTCAACCCCTTCACGCACGCGGTCGAGTGGATCCGCTTCGCGATCTACGGCAAGGATCCGGGGCTCGCGCCGTGGATCGTGATCGGCTGCACCGTGGTGTTCTTCGGGCTCGCTTGCTGGGGCTATGACCCGCAGCGCGGCTTCGGTCAACTGACCAAGCGCGGCGGCGGAGGCCCGCAATGAACCCTGAACGCCGCCGGCTGCTGATCGGCGCGACCTGCGCCACCATCGCCTCGCCCGCCTTCGCCTTCGCGCAGGAGCCCTTCCCATCGCGCCCGGTCACGCTGTGGATCCCGTGGCCGGCCGGCGGCGGCACCGATCTCGCGATGCGCGTGCTTGCCGAAGCCGCGGGCCACCGGCTCGGCCAGAAGGTCGCGATCGAGAACCGCGCCGGCGCCGGCGGCACGCTCGCGATGCCCATCCTCCAGCAGGCTGCGCCCGACGGCTACACGATCGCGCAGATGCCGCAGACGGTGTTTCGCGCGCCGTACACGCAAAGGCTGTTGTGGGATCCGATCCGCGACACCACGCCGATCCTGCAGCTCACCGGCACCACCTTCGGCATCGTCGTGCCCGCCGACAGCGCGCTGCGCACGGTCGACGACGTATTCGCCGCGGCGCGCGAGAAGACCGGCCAGCTGACGATCGCCACCAACGGCGTCGGCACGACGCCCCACGTCGTGATCGACGAGCTGATGGCGCAGCGCGGGCTGAAGTACATCCACGTGCCCTACAAGGGCGCGGCCGAGCAGATGCTGGGCGTGGCCTCCGGGCAGGTGATGGTCGGCGTGGGCTCGACCTCGTTCGGCCCGTTCGTCGACCAGGGCAAGCTGCGCCTTTTGGCCACCTTCGGCGAGCACCGCAGCAAGCGCTGGCCGCAGGTGCCCACGCTCAAGGAGCTGGGCTTCGGCATCGTCGCGAACTCGCCCTACGGACTCGCCGGGCCGCGCGGCCTGCCGCCGCCCATCGTGACCACGCTGCACGACGCGTTCCGCGCCGCGATGCAAGACGCAGCCTACGTCGCCGAACTCGCCAAGTACGACCAGGAGCCGGCCTACCTGGGCCCGGCCGAGTACGCGCAGGCCTGCCGCGATGCCTATGCGCACGAGAAGCGCGTGGTCGAGCGGCTGGGGCTGGGCAAGGCTGCCAACGGGAGCTAGGTGTGAGCTGTCAAGACGTTGTGTCGAGGCCCCGGTAGTCGAGAGGCTGGAGCGACGCGGCCGATGCCGCGGTGGGGGCGGTGCCAGTTGTAGTGGTGCTGCCAGCTGTGGAGGGCCTG
>NZ_JBMSEE010000011.1:0-199246 GCF_049446155.1 Caldimonas sp. KR1-144 | reverse complement strand
CTTGTGCGCGACCTGCTCGACCACGCTGCGGTCGGAGGCGCCGGTGAGCAGCACCATGAACTCGTCGCCGCCGAAGCGCGCGACGCGGTCGCTGGCGCGCAGGCAGCCGGTGATGCGAGAGGCCACGGTCTGCAAGAGCGTGTCGCCGGCGAGGTGGCCGAGCGAGTCGTTGACGCGCTTGAAGTGGTCGAGGTCGATGAACAGCAGCGCCATCGCGGCGTCGTCGGCGCGGTGCGAGGCGGCGAGCTGCTCGAGCTGCTCGACGAAGGCCAGGCGGTTGGGCAGGCCGGTCAAGGCGTCGTGGTGCGCCAGGTGGTGGATGCGCGCCTGCGCCGCGATGCGGTCGCGGATGTCGCGCACGATCACGAAGCGCAGCCGTTCGCCGTCGATCGTGATGCCGCGCGTCAGCAGCTCGACCGGGATGCGCGTGCCGTTGCGGTGGATCACCGCGCTTTCGTAGTTGCGGTCGCCCTCCGAGGCGATCGTGCTCATCACCTGCTCGATCGCTTCGGGGGCGACGAACTCTGTGGTGCGCCGGCCCAGCAGCTCGTCGCGCGTGTAGCCGATCAGCGCGGCCAGCGGCGGGTTGACGTCGAGCACGAGGCCGTCGCGATGGAACACGATGCCTTCGGCGCTGGCCTGCATGAACTTCTGCAGCCGCTCCTCCGACTCGCGCACCGCGCGCTCGGCGAGGCGGTGCTTGGTGATGTCGGTCACGCGCACGAAGGCGCCGAGCAGCTCGCCGTCCTGCGGCGCCAGGTGCGGCAGCACCTCGACCTCGATCCACTGGTGCTGGCCGTCGGGGCCGGTCAGCTCGCGCTCGTAGGACACCACGTGGCGCTCGCGCACGACCTCGTCGATGAAGGGCTTGATCTGCTGCCAGCCGCGCTCGCCGACGATCTCGTGCGCCGTGCGCCCGACGATGCTCTGCTCGTCCCAGCCGAAATTGCTCGCGTAGCGCCGGTTGGCGAACTGGCAGCGATGGTCCTCGAGCTCGTAGTACGCGATCAGCGCCGGCACGTTGTCGGCCAGCACCTGGAACTGCGCCGCCTTCAGGCGCGCCGCCAGCTCGGCGACCTTGCGTGCGGTGATGTCGTGCATCGAGCAGACGAAGGCGCCGAGCTGCGCGTCCCAGCGTACAGCGCAGTCGAGCCAGCCGATGCCGCCGTCGGCGCGCGTGTACTGCAGGTCCAGCCGCAGCCCGGCGGGCCCGCGCGCGCCCGGCGCCGCCAGCGCGGCCTGCCATTCGCTGCGCGAGGCCGGGGCGATGCGTTCGCGCCAGCCGGTGCCCAGCAGGCTGCCACGCGGCCAGCCGCTGAGCTCCGACAGACCCTGCCCGGCGGCGAGCAGGCGGCCGTCGGCGGCCACCGCGATCAGCGCGCCGGGCAGTCGCTCGCACCACGCTTCGAACTCGCGAAGGCGGGCGGGATCGGCGTCGGGGGAGGCGGGTGGGGCGCTCATGCGGATGGGTACGGCTGGCGCATCATAGCCAGCGCTGCCGCGGCAACGCCCCCTAGGAGTCTGCGCGTGAGGATGAACGTGAAGACACCACGATGCCCGCGACAATCAGCGCGAACGCGATGCCGTGGTACCAGCGCGGCGGCTCGCCGAGCATCAGCGCCGACAGCAGCGCCGCGAACAGCGGCGTGAGGTTGCCGAAGAACGCAGCCACCGCCGGCCCGGCGACCGACACGCCCAGGCCCCAGCAGCGGTAGGCGATCACCGAGGGCCCGACGGCCACGTACAGCAGCGCCAGCGCGACGCCGGCGCCCCACTGGATCGGCGCGGCGCCGGCGGCCTGCTCGACGCCCGCGGCCGCGCCGGCACCGGCGAGGCCGAAGACCACCTGCACGGCCAGCGTTTCGGCCCAGTTCCAGCCGCGCGTGCCGCCGTGGCCATCGGCCACGCGCGGCGCGGCATCGGCCTGCAGGTGCGCCGGCGGCCTCGCCAGCAGCCAGCTGTAGAACGCCCACGCGATGATGGCCGCGACGATGTAGAAGTCGCCGCGCACGAACTGCACCTCGCCCAGCGCGTGCAGGTTGCCGCGCGCGATCACCAGCGCGACGCCGGCCAGCGAGAGCGCCGCGCCGACCAGCTGGCGGCGTTGCGGCGCGACGCCGTAGAACGCGGCGCCGACGGCCATCATCCACACCGGCATGCTGGCGGCGATCAGCGTGACGTTGATCGGCGTCGTGGTCACCAGCGCCATGTACTGCAGCGCGTTGTAGCTGCCGACGCCGAGCGTGCCGAGCAGGAGCAGGTAGGGCCAGCGCGCGATGAGCTCGCGCGGCGCGGCCAGCGCGCGCCAGCCCAACGGCAGCAGCAGCGCGAGCGCCAGCAGCCAGCGCAGCGCGTTGAGCGCCAGCGGCGGCACCTGGCCGACCAGCAGCCGCCCGACGACCGCGTTGCCGGCCCACAGCAGCGGCGGCAGCGTCATCAGCAAGGCGATGCGGGGAGTGAGGCGAGACGACATGGACGAAGCGAAGGGCAGGCCGGCGGCGCCGCCGGCGCGCGTCGGCGGGGCCTGGGGTTCATTGGCGGTCGCCCCTCACGAGGCGACGGGAAGGGTGCATCGGCGGTGCATCAGCGCGGCATCGCCGCGCCGCAGTTCCAGCACTCCTCGAACGGACCTTCGATGCGTTCGCGGCAGTGCGGGCAGACCCAATCGCGCGCCGGCGCGGCGGTCAGGCCGGCCAGCAACGCGCGCGCCGCGTCGACGCGGTCGTCGTCCTCGATCCAGACCTCGGGCAGGCACTGGTCGGGCGGGATCTGGCCGGCGATCGCCTGCGCGTTGGCGCGCTGCACGCTCGCGGCAATGCCGCCGCCGCTGAGCCAGTCGGCCCACAGCGTGGCGATCGCGAGGTTGGGGGCGGCCTGGAGACGGCGCATCGGAGCACGGGGTCATCGCAACACTGGCACGATACCGGAGAACGGACCGCGCGAGCGCCGGCCGAACCCCTGACATCACGAACGAGAGGAGTACCCATGAAGGCGATCCAGGTCGACGCACCCGGCGGGCCCGAGGCGATGAAGCTGGTCGAGGTGGCCGTCGGCGATCCCGGCGCGGGCGAGGTGCGCATCCGCCACCATGCCTGCGGCCTGAACTACATCGACGTCTACCACCGCACCGGCGCCTACCCGCTGCCGACGCCGTACGGCATCGGCATGGAAGGCGCGGGCGTCGTCGAGGCGGTGGGCGCCGGCGTCACCCACTTGCAGGCGGGCGACCGCGTCGCCTACGTGAGCCAGCCGCCGGGCAGCTACTGCGAGGCGCGCGTGATGCCGGCCAAGTGCGTCGTCCAGCTGCCCGACGGGATCGATTTCGAGACCGGCGCCGCGATGATGCTCAAGGGCCTGACGGTGCAGTACCTGCTGCGCAAGACGCAGCCGCAAGGCGGGTTGCAGCCGGGCGACTTCGTGCTGTTCCACGCGGCGGCCGGGGGCGTCGGCCTGATCGCCTGCCAATGGGCCAAGGCGATGGGCCTGCAACTGATCGGCACCGCGGGCAGCGACGAGAAGTGCGCGCTCGCCAGGGCCAGCGGTGCCGCGCACGCGATCAACTACCGCAGCGAGGACTTCGTCGCGCGCGTCAAGGAGATCACCGGCGGCGCGGGCGTGAAGGTGGTCTACGACTCGGTCGGCAAGGACACCTTCGACAAGTCGATCGACTGCCTGCGCCCGTTCGGGCTGATGGCCTTGTTCGGCGCCGCGTCGGGGCCGGTCGCGCCGCTCAACCTCGGCGTGCTGGCGAGCAAGGGCTCGCTGTACGTGACGCGCCCGACCATCTTCACCCACATCGCGACGCGCGAGGCGACCCAGGCGATGGCCGACGACCTGTTCCAGATGGTCGCAAGCGGCGCGGTGAAGATCCCGGTCGAACGACGCTATGCGCTGGCCGACGCGGCGCAGGCGCATCGCGACCTCGAAGCGCGGCTGACCACCGGCTGCAGCGTGCTGCTGCCCTGAGCGTCGCGCCGCCGGCGGCGCCGGCTCACCACTGCGTGACCGACTGGACGCGCCGGCCGGTCCAGCGTTCGACGGCGGCCGACAGCTGCGCGCTGGTCACCGGCTTGGACAGGTAGTCGTCCATGCCGGCCTCGACGCAGCGCTCGCGGTCGGAGGCCAGCGTGTTGGCCGTCAGCGCGACGATCGGCACGTGCGTGCCGCGCAGGCGCTCGGCCTCGCGAAGGCGCCGCGTGGCCTCGTAGCCGTCCATCGTCGGCATGTGGCAGTCCATGAAGACGAGGTCGTAGCGGTGCTCGAGCATCGCGGCGAGCGCCGCCTCGCCGTTGTCGACCAGGTCCACCGCCCAGCCATGCGCCTTGAGCATCTCGGCGACGACCATCTGGTTGACCAGGTCGTCCTCGGCCAGCAGCAGGTGCACCGGCTCGTCGCGCGCCGCCACCTGCGGCGCGGCGGCCGCGAGTTCGTCGGCGCGTCCGACCAGCATGCGCACGTCGAACCAGAAGCGCGAGCCCTTGCCGGGTTCGCTGCTCACCGCGATCTGGCCGCCCATCAGCTGGACGATGTCCTTGACGATCGCCAGGCCCAGGCCGCTGCCGCCGTGGCGCCGCGTGGTCGAGCCGTCGACCTGCGTAAAGGCGTCGAACACCGCGTGGAGCTGGTCGGCGGCAATGCCCACGCCGGTGTCGCGCACGGCGAAGCGCAGGTCGACCGAAGCGGTGTTGCGGCCGAGCACGCTGACTTCGAGCGAAACGATGCCGTTCTCGGTGAACTTGACGCCGTTGTGCAGCAGGTTGACCAGCACCTGGCGCAGCCGCAACGCGTCCGAACGCACCCAGCGTGGCACCTGCGGCGCCAGCTCGCACGAGACCTGCACCGGCTTGTCGCGAGCGGTCGCGGCCATCAGCTCGACGGTCTCGGTCGCGAGCGCCGGCAGGTCGAAGGTGGCGACCTGCAGGCTGAGCTTGCCGGCGCCCATGCGGGAGAGATCGAGCACGTCGTCGATCAGCGCCAGCAGCGCTCGTGCCGAGCGGTAGGTGGTCTTGGCGTAGTGCTGCTGCGAGCGCGTGAGCGAGGTGCCGAGCAGCAGCTCGGTGGTGCCGAGGATGCCGTTCATCGGCGTGCGGATCTCGTGGCTGATCGTCGCGAGGAACTGCGACTTCGCCCGGCTGGCCTGCTCGGCGAGCTGCCGTGCCTTGTCGAGCTCGAGCGCCTGGAGCTCGAGTGCCTGCGTGCGCTGGGCCAGCGCGTCGACCAGCGCGCGGCCGGCGCGCACGGCTTCCTGCATGCGGTTGCGCAGCTTCTCGGTCACGACGCCGGTGAAGGCGAGGTAGACGCCCAGCAGGTACATCACCGCGGCGATGCCCAGCCGCTCGGTCCAGCCGGCCAGCGCCGGCGCATGCAGCTGCGCCCACAGCGCATAGGCGAGATAGGCCAGCACGATCACGTGGCAGAAGTACAGCGCGCGCTTGAAGCCCGCGCCGATCTGATCGCTCACGCGCACCAGCATGAAGAAGGCGAAGAACAGGTTGCCCTGCTCGAGCCAGTGCAGGTTGACCAGCCACACGAGGATGTCGACGTGGAACAGCGCAAGGCTCAGGTCGACGCGGCCGGTGCGGCCATGGCCCAGGCGCAGCAAGAGCCAGCCGACGGCGGCGTAGGCCAGGTTGCCGACCACCAGGGCCAGCGCCTGCGGGTCGCCGGCGCTGCCGCCGCGGCTCCACTGCTGCACCAGCACGATGAGGCACAGCACCGTGAAACCGGCAGCGCGGATGGCCGGGACCTGGCGCGCGAACACGCGCCGCGCGCGCTCGGCCTTGCGCACGGCCAGCAGCTGCGAATCCAGCGTGAAGCCGGTGTCATCGGCCTGCGTGTCGGCTCCGGTGTGCGCCACCTCCACCCCTTTGCTGCATCGTCGCAGCCGCGTCCCGCCGCGATGGTGGGGCCGCCGCCGAGCCGGCGCAACCGTCAGGCAGACGAGGTGTCGCGCGCCGGGCGAACGGCCGCCCGGTAGGCGTGCCACGACGCATGACCGAGCACCGGGCCGGCGACCAGCAGGCCGGCGAATCCGGGCAGCAGGGCCAGCGCGACGATGAGCGTGATCAGCGCGCCCCAGCACAGCATCACCAGCGGGCGCGACAGCACGAGGCGCAGGCTGGTCAGCGCGGCGGTGATCGCGTCGACCGGCTGGTCCAGCAGCATCGGGATGCTGACCACGCTGATGCCGAAGATCAGCCCGGCGAACACGCCGCCGACGGCGAGGTAGGCGACGATGAAGCCGAGGTTCTCCAGCGTGAGCAGCCCGGCGAGCGAGCCGCCGAAGTCCGGCATGCCGTCGAAGCTGATCGCGAACACGACCAGCGAAGCGCGCGCCCACACCATCTCCAGGATCAGCAGCACGCCGCCGAAGATCGCCATCGCGCCGAGCTTGTCTTCCCATGCCAGCAGCGAGTCGGCCAGCGCCGGCTGCTCGCCGCGTTCGAGCCGTTGGCTGGCCTGGTACAGGCCCATGCACATGAACGGGCCAACCAGCAGGAAGCCGGCCGACAGCGCCAGCGTCCAGGCCGGCGCGTGGCGAAACGCGAACAGCAGGCACCAGCCCATGGCCGCGAACGCGAAGCCGTAGAACAGGCCCAGGCCGGGGCAGCGCAGGAAGTCGCGCCAGCCGAGCGCGAGCCAGCGCAGCGGATCGCGCCACGACAGCGGGGCGAGCGTGTAGTCGAGCACGCCCGGCGCGCGCGGGCCGGCGGAGGCGTCGGCTGGGACCAGCGGGGCGGGCGGGTCGTCGTGCATGCCGCAAGGCTAGTGCACTCGGCGCGGCTGCGGCCAGAGGGTCAGCCCGCAGCCGCGGCCCGCCGTCTCAGGCGGGGGCAGCGTGCTGGGCGCGCAGGGCGGCCGGGCCGGCGCCGCCGCGCGGCCTGGGCTTGGGCCCGACGAAGGCGGGCGGCAGCGGCGGCAACTGCGCGCGCAGTGCCTCGAGGGCCGAATCACCCAGCGCCTGCTCGAGCTCCTGCGGCGAGAACGGCTTGCCCAGCACCGCATCCATGCCGTGCTGCAGGCACTCGGCGCGGTCTTCGGTCATCACGCTGGCGGTGACGGCGATGATGGGCGTGCGGGGCAGGCCGCGCGAACGCTCGATCTCCCGGATCGTGCGGGCCGCCTGGTAGCCGTCGCATTCCGGCATGTGGCAGTCCATCAGGATGGCGTCGAACGGCCCCTGGCTCGACCAGGTCTCGACGGCTTCGCGGCCGTTCGAGACGATGCACACGTCGTGGTTCATGCGCGCGAGCAGCGCCTGCGCGTAGAGCTGGTTGACCGGGTTGTCCTCGGCGAGCAGGAAGCGCCGCAGTGCGGGCGCGGCGCTTGCGGGCGATGGCGCGTCGGCGGTCGCGGCGGGGGGCGGCTGCGGCGCCTCGACGCGCGGCAGCGTGCAGATGAAGTGGAAGGCGCTGCCGGCGCCGGGGGCGCTGCGCACGTCGATGCGTCCGCCCATGGTCTTGACGATGCCGGCCACGATCGCCAGGCCGAGACCGGTGCCGCCGTAGCGGCGCGAGGTCGACGCGTCGGCCTGGATGAAGGGCTCGAACACGCGGTCCAGCGCTTCCGCGGCCATGCCGACGCCGCTGTCGACGACCGAGAAGCGCACATCGCTGCTGCCGCGCCGCCAGGCCGAGACGATCAGCCGCACCGAGCCGCGGTCGGTGAACTTGATCGCGTTGCCGACCAGGTTGGTCAGCACCTGCTGCAGCCGCACCGGGTCGCCGCGCACGACGTGCGGCAGCCCGGCGTCGATCTCGGTGTGCCATTCGAGGCCCTTTTGCCGGGCGGTGGGGCTCATCAGCGAGGCGACCTCCTCGACCATGGCGCGCAGGTCGAACTCGGTCTCCTCGATCGTCATCCGGTCGGCTTCGATCTTGGAGAGGTCGAGCACGTCGTTGATGATGCGCAGCAGCGCCTTGCCCGAGCTCTCCAGGCTCGCCACGTAGCGCGACTGGACGCTCGACAGCGAGGACTGCTGCAGCAGCGCGGCCAGGCCGAGCATGCCGTGCAGCGGGGTGCGGATCTCGTGGCTCATGTTGGCGAGGAAGGCGCTTTTCGAGCGGCTGGCGCGCTCGGCGGCCTGCTTGGCGTCGACGAGGTGCTGGTGGACCTCGTAGAGGCTGCGGCGCTGGCGCTCGATGACCCGGGCGCCGCGCCGCACGACCAGCAGCAGGCCGCCGTACAGCAGCAGCATCACGCCGAAGATCAGCGCGAAGCCGCGCATCGACGAGGCCCGGGCCTGCGCACCGAAGTCGGGCATGTCCTGGTAGAGCTCGAAGACGGCGTCGACCCGGCCCGTGGCATCGGCCACCGGTACGTAGCTGCTGAGCAGGTTGCGGTCGAAGACCTCGCCTTCGATCGAGTTGAACCGGTGCCGAAAGCTCACCGTGTTCACGATCTGGCCGCGACGCGCGCGCTGGAACGCGGGCGTTGCGGCCTGCGACTGGCCGATCTGGCCGCGTTCGGTGGAGTACACCGTGATGCCGCGCGCGTCGTAGATCTTGACCTTGTGGATCGGCGTGCCACCGATCATGCGGCGGATCGTGCGGTCGATCTCCTCGATGCGACGCTCGCCCGACGATGCCGCATGGCGCAGATCGTCGGCGAGCGCGTTGTGGATGGCGCGCGTGAGCGTGGCGTTGGCGCGGCCGCCCTGTTCGACCAGGTCGCTCTCGACCCACACCTTGTAGCCCAGGGCCAGCACCGACGCCGCCAGCAGCATGAGCGCCAGCGCGGTCAGCGAGTAATAGCGCAGCAGCGGGAAGTCACGATCCGACGAAGCGGACGACGGCGACGCGGTCATGGCAGGCACGGCTTGTTGCACCGCTGGCGCGCGATGCGGCCCGCCACTCTAGGAGCGTGGGTTGGTGCCGGCTTGTCTGGGCTTCGGACTCTCTTTTGCTGATGCTTTCGCGCCGCGCCGCCGGCGTGACGGATTGCACCGCGCGGCGGTTCAGCCGCGCCGCACGCGACGCAGCTCGTCGACGATCAGCAGCACCGCGCCGAGCGTGATCGCCATGTCGGCGAGGTTGAAGGCCGGGAAGTGCCCGCCGTGGAAGAGCGGGGCGAGGAAGCGGAAGTGGAAGTCGAGGAAGTCGACCACGTAGCCGTGGATCAGGCGGTCGATCACGTTGCCCAAGGCGCCGCCCATGATCAGCGTCAGCGCCCAGGCGAACAGGCGCTGCGTCGCGCCGTGCTGGCGCAGCATCCACAGGCAAAACGCGGTGAACGCCACGCCCAGGCCGACGAAGAACCAGCGCTGCCAGCCGGAGGCGCCGGCCAGGAAGCTGAACGCCGCGCCGGTGTTGTGCACCCGCACGAGGTTGAAGAACGAGGTCACCGGCCGCGCGTCGCCGAGCTCGAACCAGCCGACGACAAGCGTCTTGGTGAACTGGTCGGCGACGATCACGACGGCGGCGACCAGCACCCACCACAGCAGGTTGCGGGCGCCGCCGCCCGCGGCCACCGCCGCGCGCGCCATCAGGCCACCGCGCGCGGTTCGCCCGCGCCGTACAGGTTGGCCACGCAGCGTCCGCAGATCGAGGGGTGCGCCGCGTCGGCGCCGACGTCGTCGCGCCAGTGCCAGCAGCGCTCGCACTTGGCCGCGGTGCTGGGCGTCACGCTGACCGCGAGCTCGTCGCCGGGCACGACGGCGGCCGCCGAGGTGATCAGCACGAACTTGAGGTCGGCGCCGAGCGAGGCGAGCAGCGCGCGGTCTTCGGCGTTGGCCGCGATCGTCACGTTGGCCTGCAGCGAGGAGCCCACGCCGCCGGCGGCGCGCACGTCTTCGATCGCCTTGTTGACCGTCTCGCGGATCTCGCGGATGCGCTGCCACTTGGCGAGCAGCGCGGCATCGCCGTCCTCGGGCAGCGACCAGTAGGTCTCGGTGAAGATCGACGACGACACCGGCGCCTTGGTCGGGCCGGCCGCGAAGATCGGCCAGGCTTCCTCGGCCGTGAAGCTCAGGAACGGCGCCATCCAGCGCAGCATCGCGTGCGTGAGATGCCACAGCGCGGTCTGCGCGCTGCGCCGCGCGCGGCTGCCCGGCGCGGTGGTGTAGAGGCGGTCCTTGAGCACGTCGAGGTAGAACGCACCCAGGTCCTCGGAGCAGTAGACCTGCAGCTTGGCGACCACCGGGTGGAACTCGTAGACCTCGTAGTGCGCCAGGATCTCGGCCTGCAGCTGCGCGGCGCGCGCCAGCGCATAGCGGTCGATCTCCAGCAGCTCGCCCAGCGGCACTGCGTCCTTGGAGGGATCGAAGTCGCTCGTGTTGGCGAGCAGGAAGCGCAGCGTGTTGCGGATGCGCCGGTAGGCATCGACCACGCGCGCGAGGATCTTGTCGTCGATGTTGAGGTCGCCCGAGTAGTCGGTCGAGGCGACCCACAGGCGCACGATCTCGGCGCCGAGCTTCTCGCTCACCGTCTGCGGCACGACGGTGTTGCCGAGCGACTTGCTCATCTTGCGGCCCTGGCCGTCGGTCGCGAAGCCGTGCGTCAGCAGGCCGCGGTAGGGCGCGCGGCCTTCCATTGCGCAGGCGATCAGGAGCGACGAGTGGAACCAGCCGCGGTGCTGGTCGTGGCCTTCGAGGTAGAGGTCGGCCTCGGGGCCGGTCTCGTGGCGGCCTTCGGGGTGGCTGCCGCGCAGCACGTGGAAGAAGGTGCTGCCCGAGTCGAACCAGACGTCGAGGATGTCGGTGCTCTTGGTGTAGTCGTCGGCCTCGGGGCCCAGCCACTCGCGCGCGTCGAGCCGCGACCACGCCTCGACGCCGCCTTGCTCGACCAGCGCCGCGGCGCGGTCGACGAACTCCAGCGTGCGCGGATGCAGCTCGCCCGTGAGCTTGTGCAGGAAGAAGGGCAGCGGCACGCCCCAGTTGCGCTGGCGGCTGATGCACCAGTCGGGGCGGTTGGCGATCATGTCGCGCAGCCGCGCGCGGCCGTTCTCGGGATAGAACGCGGTCGCGTCGATGGCCTCCAAGGCCGTCTGGCGCAGCGTCTTCTTCGCCTTGTCGACGGTGAACACGCCCTCGCCCTCGTCCATGCGCACGAACCACTGCGCCGCGGCGCGGTAGATCACCGGCGTCTTGTGGCGCCAGCAGTGCGGGTAGCTGTGCGTGAGCTTGGCGCTGCCGAGCAGGCGACCGGCGTTCTGCAAGGCCTCGACGATCAGCGGGTTGGCCTTCCAGATCATCTGGCCGCCGAACAGCGGCAGGTCGGCGGCGTAGACGCCGTTGCCCTGCACCGGGTTCAGGATCAGGTCGTGCTTCAGGCCATGGGCCATGCACGAGTTGAAGTCGTCGATGCCGTAGGCCGGCGCCGAGTGGACGATGCCGGTGCCGTCTTCGGCGGTCGCGTAGTCGGCCAGGTAGACCGGGCTGCGGCGGTTGTAGCCCGGGTGCACGGCGGCCAGCGGATGGAAGAAGTCGATGCGGTCGAGCGCCTGGCCCTTGGTCGTGGCGACCACGGTGCCCGTGAGGCCCCAGCGCTCGAGGCATTTCTCGACCAGCGCCTGCGCCACCAGCATCAGGCCGCGCTCGGTGTCGACCAGCGCGTAATCCAGCGTCGGGTTCAGGTTCAGCGCCTGGTTGGCGGGGATGGTCCAGGGCGTCGTGGTCCAGATCACCACGAAGGCGTCCTTGGCGAGCCGCTTCAGGCCGAACGCGGCGGCGAGCTTGTCGGGCTCGGCGCACAGGAAGGCCACGTCGACGGTGGGCGAGACCTTGTCGGCGTATTCGATCTCGAACTCGGCCAGGGAGCTTGCGCAGTCGAAGCACCAGTAGACCGGCTTCAGGCCGCGGTAGACGAAGCCGCGCTCCATCAGGCGCTTGAGCGCGCGGATCTCACCGGCCTCGTTGCCGAAGTCCATCGTGCGATAGGGCCGGCCCCAGTCGCCCAGCACGCCCAGGCGCTGGAAGTCGGCCATCTGCTGAGCGATCTGCTCGGTCGCGTAGGCGCGGCTCTTGGCCTGCACCTCGTCGCGCGAGAGGCCGCGGCCGAAGGTCTTCTCGATCTGGTTCTCGATCGGCAGGCCGTGGCAGTCCCAGCCCGGCACGTAGCGCGCGTCGTAGCCGGCCAGCTGCCGGGACTTGACGATCATGTCCTTGAGCACCTTGTTGAGCGCGTGGCCGATGTGCAGCGCGCCGTTGGCGTACGGCGGGCCGTCGTGCAGCACGAACTTCGGACGGCCCACGCGCGCGTCGCGCAGGCGCTGGTAGGTGCCTTCGTCGTTCCACTTCTTCACCCAGCCCGGCTCGCGCTTGGGCAGGTCGCCGCGCATCGGGAAGGGCGTGTCCGGCAGGTTGAGGGTGGCGCGGTAGTCGGTGGTCTTGTCGTTCATGGCGCGGTCGCGCAGCCTGGTGCGCGTTGTCGGCGAAGGGCAATGAGGCTTCGCCTGGATCGTGGTCCCGTCGGCGGGCAGCCGGCGGGGGCTCGCGGGGCCGGCGCGCGGGGTGGCGTCGGCGGCGTCGCGGCCAGCGTCAAATTCGGTCGCGCGTGGTCTGGCGGCGTTCGGACGCGTGCGCGGCGAGCCAGGCGCGGGCGTCGGCCACGTCCTTGGCAATCGCGTCGGTCAGCGCGGCGAGGCTGTCGAAGCGAAGCTCGTCGCGCAGTTTGTGCAGCAGTTCCACGCGCACGAGTTTACCGTAGCCCCCCTCGGCGCCGAGGCGCTGAGGCCACTCGAGGCAGTGCACCTCGAGCAGCACGCGGCCCGCGTCTTCCACGGTCGGACGCACGCCCAGGCTCGCGACGCCGTCGAGCGGGCCGCCCGGCAGGCCGTGGGTGCGCACCACGAAGATGCCCATCGCGGCCGGCTTGGGGTGATGGAAGCGCAGGTTCAGGGTGCGAAAGCCACCGATCTCCCGCGCGCCGAGTTCGCGGCCGAGCTTGCGTCCGTGCACCACGTGGCCGCTGATGCTGTAGGGCCGTCCGAGCAGCGAGGCGGCCAGCGCCATGTCGCCGCCGGCCAGCGCCTCGCGCACGGCGGAGCTGGACACGCGCAGGCCGTGGACCTCGTAGCTGAGCATGCGCGCAACGTCGAAGCCGGCCGCTTCGCCGGCGGCGTCGAGCAAGGCGTAGTCGCCGGCGCGCCGGGCGCCGAAGCGGAAGTCGTCGCCGACCAACACGTAGCGCGCGCCCAGGCCCTTGACCAGCACGTCGTCGATGAAGGCCTGTGGCGATTGCGCCGCGAAGCGCTCGTCGAAGCGCAGGATCACCGTCTGGTCGACGCCGCAGCGCTCGAGCTCGGCGAGCTTGTCGCGCAGCGTCGCGATGCGCGCCGGCGCCGCCTGCGGCTGGCCGGCACGCCTGGCGAAGAAATCGCGCGGATGCGGCTCGAAGCTCAGCACGCAGCTTGGCACGCCGCGGTGGCGCGCCTCGTTGGTCAGCAGGGCCAGCATGGCCTGGTGACCGCGGTGGACGCCGTCGAAATTGCCGATGGTGACCGCGCAGGCCGCAGCGAGGTCGGGGTGGTTGAAGCCGCGGAAGACGCGCATCGCGGGATTATCGCGATGCGCGCCGGACTCGATCAGCTGGTGCTCGCCAGCCGCCGCGAACTGGCGGGATCGCGGAACACCAGCGGCTGCGCGACCGGCTCGCCGCGCTCGGCCTGCGCCACCGCTTCTTGCACCTTGGCGTGGTGCGGGCTCTTGCTGCACACCGGGTCGGCCACGGCGGCGTCGCCGGCGATCAGGAAGGCCTGGCAGCGGCAGCCGCCGAGGTCGGCCTCGCGCTGGTCGCAGCTGCGGCAGGGCTCCTTCATCCAGCCGGTGCCGCGAAAGCGGTTGAAGCCCTCGCTGTCGAACCAGATGTCGCGGATGCTCGATTCGCGCACGTTGGGGAACGAGAGGCCCGGCAGCATGCGCGCGGTGTGGCAGGGCAAGGCGGTGCCGTCGGGCGCGATCGTCAGGAAGACGTTGCCCCAGCCGTTCATGCACTTCTTCGGGCGCGCCTCGTGGTAGTCGGGCGCGACGAAGAACAGCTTCATCTCGTTGCCGAGCCGGGCGCGCCAGGCGTCGGTGACCTGCTCGGCGCGCCGCAGCTGCTCGCGCGTGGGCAGCAGCTGCGCGCGGTTGAGGAAGGCCCAGGAGTAGTACTGCGTGTTGGCCAGCTCCACGTACTCGGCGCCCAGCTCGTGCGCCATGCCGATGATGCGGTCGACGTGGTCGATGTTCATGCGGTGGATCACCACGTTCATCACCATCGGCCAGCCGTTGGCCTTGATCAGCTTCGCGACGCGCTGCTTGAGCTCGAAGGTCCTGGTGTGCGAGAGGAAGTCGTTCATCTCGCGCGTGGAATCCTGGAACGACAGCTGCACGTGGTCCAGGCCCGCGGCCTTGAGCGCGGCGGCGCGTGCCTCGGTGAGGCCGACGCCCGAGGTCAGCAGGTTGGTGTAGTAGCCCAGGCGATGGGCCTCGGCGACCAGGATCTCCAGGTCGTCTCGCACCAGCGGCTCGCCGCCGGAGAAGCCGCATTGCACCGCGCCTTGCTCGCGCGCCTCGCGCAGCACGCGCAGCCAGTCGTCAGTGGAGAGCTCCTGCTCGTGCGTCGCGTAGTCGACCGGGTTGAAGCAGAACACGCAGTGCAGCGGACAGCGGTGCGTGACTTCGGCCAGCAGCCACAGCGGCGGGCCGGGGCGCGGCGAGGCTTCGGGCTTCATGTCCATTCCAGCCAGCGCTGCTTCGCGGCGATCTCGACGAAGCCCAGGACGTCCTTCGACAATCCCTGCGCGTTGAACGTACGTTCGAGATCGACCACGATCTCGCCCAGCGTCGACTCGCCGTTGCAGCGCTTCATGATCTCGCCGGCGCTGCCGTTGAGCTGCACCATGCCTTCCGGATAGAGCAGCACGTGAGCGTTTTGCACCGGCTCCCACTGCAGCCGGAAGCCCGCGCCGATGCGCGGCTTCAGGTCGAGCGAAAGCGCTTCAGTCACGTGTTCACCCCGTAGCGCGTGGCCATCGCGTCGTTCATCGACCACAGGATGTCGAGCTTGAACTGCAGCACCTGCAGCGCGCGTTCCTGCAGCGCGCGCGTCGTGAAGTGGTCGAGCGTGATCGACAGGCCCTGCTCGACGTCGCGCCGCGCCTGGCTGACGCGGTTGCGGAAGTAGGTCAGGCCCTCGCTGTCGATCCACGGATAGTGCTCGGGCCAGGTCGCCAGGCGCTGCTTGTGGATCTCGGGCGCGAAGAGTTCGGTCAGCGACGAGCACACCGCTTCCTGCCACGGCGCCTTGCGCGCGAAGCTGACGTAGGCGTCGACCGCGAAGCGCACGCCGGGCACCACGTGGCGCAGGTCTTCCACCTCGTCGCGCGAAAGACCCACCGCCTCGGCCAGCCGCAGCCAGGCCTCGATGCCGCCGGCATCGCTTATACCGCCGAGCTCGAAGCCGTCGTGGTCGAGGATGCGCTGCACCCAGCCGCGGCGCACGGCGCGGTCGGGGCAGTTGGCCATCACCGCCGCGTCCTTCACCGGAATCGCGATCTGGTAGTAGAAGCGGTTGGCCACCCAGCCGCGGATCTGCTCGGGCGTGGCACGGCCGGTGTTGAGCATCACGTTGAACGGGTGGTGGATGTGATAGCTCTTGCCGCGCTCGCGCAGCTGGGCCTCGAAGGCGGTGCGGTCCCAGGCGGGTTCGCCGTCGTGGGCCGAACCCACGGGCTTGAGCATGTCGGCGCGCATCGTCATGGCGTGATCACCTGGCTGTCCTCGCACACATCGATGCCCGCGGCGGCCAGCGCGGCACGCTGCGGCGAGTCCTCGTCGAGGATGGGGTTGGTGTTGTTGATGTGGATCAGCAGCTTGCGGGTGCGCGCCGGCAGCCGGGACAGCCACTCGATCATGCCGCCGGGGCCGGACTGGGGCAGGTGGCCGATCGAGCGCGCGGTCTTGCCGCTGATGCCCAGCGAGGTCATCTCGTCGTCGGTCCAGAAGGTGCCGTCGACCATCACCGCGTCGGCGGTGCTCATTGCGTCGAACACGCGCTCGTCGATCTCGCCGAGGCCGGGCGCGTAGAACACCGAGCGCCCGCTGGCGCGATCGGTGATCGAAAGCCCGATGTTGTCGCCCGGCACCTGCGCCTCGCGGTGCGGCGAGTAGGGCGCGGCCTTGCTGGACAGCGGCATCGCGCGCAGCAGCAGGTCCGGCACGGCCGGCGACGAGAACGCGCGGCCGTCGAGCGGGATGCGCTCGCGCGCGGTGCCGCAGTAGTGCTGCAGCACCCGCAGCACCGGGTTGCCGGTGCTGAGATCCTCATGGACGGGGTCGGTGCACCACAGCGGCAGCGGGCTCGTGCGCTCGCGCAGCATGAACAGGCCGGTGGCGTGGTCGATCTGGCCGTCGATCAGCACGACGCCGGCAATGGCCGTGTCGCGCAGCCCGCGCGCCGGCTGCAGCGCCGGGTTGCGCTGGATCTGCGTGAGGATGTCGGGCGAGGCGTTGATCAGCAGGCCGTCGACGCCTCCGTCGCTCCCGTTGCCGGGCTGGACGAAGATCGACGACTGCGTGCGCGCCTTGGCGCGCAGCGACCCGCTGCGCACGCCGGCGCAGTTGCGGCAGTTGCAGTTCCACTGCGGAAAGCCGCCGCCGGCGGCCGAGCCGAGCACCGTGATGCGCATCGCAGGAAAAGGGGTGGTTCGGAAACGAGAGAGCCCGCCGGGTGGCGGGCTCCGCGGCTCGGGGCTTAGCGCGCCGAGATGTACATCGTGATCTCGAAGCCGAAGCGCAGATCACGGGCTTGCGGGGTTTCCCAGGTCATTCAAGGTCTCCTTCATTTCCAGGTCGATGGACACGGCGCCGGCTGGCACCGAGAAGCGCCGATCTCCGGCAACTCATGGCCCATCGTGCGCCCGGCGCGCCCTCGCGCACAGCGCCCCGGTCATGAAAGCGTCCTCATGATTTTCATGATTCGCGTGCCGTGGGCTGCCGATACCATGGGTTAACCATGAGCCCCGCTCGGCCGCCCCGAAGGGCGAATGCCCTCTCGGAGGCAGCGCGCGGAGCGCCAAGGGTGCCAACCATGAGCCTGAGACTCAAGATCCACCTCATCGTCGGCGTGCTGGTCACGCTGTTCGTCGCCGGCGTGCTGGGCCTGCAGCTGCGCAGCCTGCGCGAAGGCGTGCACGAGGAGGTGATCGCCGCCAACCGCGTGGCCGCCCAGCTGCTGCGACGCACCGCCTGGCTGCAGGCGGCCCAGGGCACGCCGGCGATGCTGGCCTTCCTGCAGGGCGTGGGGCGCGTGCGCTCGAACGACATCGTGCTGCTCGACGCGCAAGGCGCCGAGCTCTACCGCTCGCCGCCCTCGCCCTACAAGACCGGGCGCGACGCGCCGCAATGGTTCGCGCAGCTCGTGCTGCCGCCGCCGACAGAGCAGTCGATCGAGTTCCCGGACGGCCGTCTGGTGGTGCGCTCCGATCCCTCGCGCGCGGCGATCGACGCCTGGGATTACAGCGTCAGCCTGCTCGGCTGGGGTGTCGCGTTGTTGCTCGCGGTGAACGCGATCGTGTTCTGGGTCGTCGGGCGCACCGTGCGGCCGTTCGCGCGCATCATCGACGGCCTCGGCGCGGTCGAGAGCGGCAAGCTCGACGTCGCGCTGCCGCCGCTGCCGGGCCGCGAGGCCCGTGCGATCGGCGCGGCCTTCAACCGCATGGTGGCCCGCTTGCGCGACCAGTTCGAGGCCGAGCGCCGCGCGCTGCGCGCCGAGCAGCAGCTGTCCGACAACCGCGAGCTCGGCCGCTGGATCGACCACCACATCGAGCAGGAGCGCCGCATGATCGCGCGCGAGCTGCACGACGAGTTCGGCCAGTCGGTCACCGCGATCCGCAGCATGGCGCTGTCGATCGCCGAGCGCGTCGGCGAGCGCGACGCCGACTCGGCCCAGGCCGCGCGCGTGATCGCCGACGAATCCCTGCGGCTGTACGACGCGATGCACGGCCTGATCCCGCGGTTGGCGCCGCTGGTGCTCGACCGCTTCGGCCTGCCCGACGCGCTGCGCGACCTCGCCGAGCGCACGCGACGTAGCCAACCCGGCCTGCGGCTGGAGCTGCAGATCGAGCCGGGCGAGGCGCAGCTGTCGTCCGATGCCGCGCTGGCGCTGTACCGCGCGGCGCAGGAAGGCCTGACCAACGCGCTGCGGCATGGCGGCGCCGCCAACGTGCGCGTGGCGCTGCGCGGCGATGCCAAGGGCGTGACGCTGCAGGTCGACGACGACGGCGCCGGCCTCGCGCCCGATTGGCAGCAGCGCAGCGGCCACTACGGCCTGCGCTGGCTCGGCGAACGCCTGCAGGCCTTGCAGGGCCGCTTCACGCTCGAGCCGCGCGGGCCGGGCGGCACGCGCCTCGAGGTGCACGTGCCGCTGCATGCCGACGAAGCCGTACAAGGAGTGAGCGCATGACGCGCGTGATGCTGGTGGACGACCACGCCGTGGTGCGCATGGGTTTTCGCATGCTGCTGGGCGCCAAGGGCGAGGTCGAGGTCGTCGCCGAGGCGGGCAGCGGCGAGGAGGCCTTGCAGGCCTACGCGAAACACAAGCCCGACGTGGTGGTGATGGATCTCTCGATGCCCGGCATGGGCGGGCTCGAAGCGGTGCGGCGCCTGCTTGCGCAGGACCCGAAGGCGCGCGTGCTGGCGCTGTCGGCGCACGAGGACACGGCGCATCCGCAGCGCGTGCTCAAGGCCGGTGCGCTCGGCTACCTGGCCAAGCGCAGCGCGCCCGAGGCGCTGCTGGCGGCGGTGGCGGCGGTCGCGCGCGGCGAACGCTACGTCGACGCGCAGACCGCGCAGGTGCTGGCGCTGGCGCAGATCGAGGGCGAGACCAGCCCGACCGAGGCGCTGTCGGAGCGCGAGTTCTCGGTCTTCATCCAGCTGGCGCGCGGCGCGAGCGTTGCGCAGATCGCCGAGAACCTGAAGCTCTCGCCGAGCACGGTGGGCACGCACCTGTACCACATCAAGCAAAAGCTCGGTGCGAGCAACCAGAGCGAGATTACGCTGGTGGCGCTGCGCTGGGGGCTCATCGAGGCATGACGCTCCTGGGCGTGGACATCGTCGCGGTCGACCACACGCAGCAGGCCATGGCGCGCCGCCTGCACGCGGTGCAGATGAGCGCCTATGCGCAGGAGGCGAGGCTGCTCGGCGCGGTCTGGTTCCCGCCGCTCGAACGCAGCGTCGAAGACATCGCCGACGGCCACGAGCGCTTCACGGCCGCGTTCGTCGGCGACGAGCTTGCCGGCGCGATCGGCATCGAGCCCGACCCCGAAGGGCTGGGCCTGACGATCGCCTCGCTCGTCGTCGCGCCGCCGTTCCAGCGCCGCGGCATCGCCCGTGCGCTGATGGCGCAGCTGCTGGCCGAGCACGGCCACGGCGTGCTGACGGTGCAGACCGGCGCGAAGAACGCGCCAGCGCTCGCGCTCTACGCTACCTGCGGCTTCGGCGAGCTGCGCCGCTGGTCCGTCGGGCGAGAGCCGCTGGAGCTCGTCAAGCTGCTTCGGCCGGTGCCGTAGCGATGGCGGCCGGGCCGGCGAAGCGCCGCATGCCGTAGGCGAAGGCCAGGCCGCCGGCGTACATCAGCACGCCGTAGACCGCGCCGGGGATCGCCATCGCGTCTTGCTTCAGCACCGAGCTTGCGACCACCAGGGCCAGCGTGGCGTTCTGGACGGCCGTCTCGATGCCCAATGTCACGGCCTGCGGCCGCGACAGCCGCACGAGTCGCGCCGCGGCGAATCCGGCCGTCAGCATCGAGAGGTTCAACGCCAGCGCGAACGGCGCCAGCGTTGCGAAGTGTTCGCGCAGCAGCGCCCAGTTCTTGGCCACCGCCGCCAGCACGATGAGCACGAACAGCAAGGTCGCGATGCGCGTGGCCAGCGGCTCGAAGCGCAGCGCCCAGGTCGTGCGCCGCGCGCGCACGAGCATGCCGATGCCCACCGGCAGGCCGAGCATCAGCAGGATCTGGCCCATCATCTGCCCCACCGGCGCCGAGACGGCCTGCGCGCTGCCGGCGAAGTGCTCGAGCGAGAACACCACGATCAGCGGCAGCGTGAAGATCGTGACGACGCTGGCCACCGCGGTGAAGCTCAGCGCCAGCGCGACGTCCCCGCGCGCGATGTAGGTCAGCAGGTTCGAGGTCGTGCCGCTCGGGCAGGCCGCGAGGATCATGAAGCCGACCGCGAACGCCGCCGGCAGCCCGGCCGCCTTGAGCATCGCGAAGCACACCAGCGGCAGCAGCACGAAGTGGCATGCAACGCCCACCAGCAGCGCGCGCGGCTGCTTCACGATGCGCGCGAAATCCGCTGGCGTCAGGCCGAGCCCGAGCGAGAACATGATGAAGGCCAGCGCGAGCGGCAGCAGCAGGCCCGAAACGATGTCGCCTTGCATCGGCGTGTCTCCCCGACCGGGTTGAACGTGATGGCGCGCGATGGTGCCGCACGGGCGTGCGCCAGAATCTCCGCATCGGCCCGAGCTAGGGAAAGTCCCCGGCGCGGGCTCCATGGTGACATCGACAGGAGACAGCCATGACCTACCACGGCAGCTGCCACTGCGGCCGCATCGCATTCGAAGTGGAGGGCGAGATCCAGGGCGCCATGTCCTGCAACTGCTCGATCTGCCAACGCAAGGGTGCGCTGATGTGGTTCGTGCCGCGCGACGCGCTGCGCTTGCTCACCCCGGACGAGAACGCGAGCACCTACACCTTCAACAAGCACGTCATCAAGCATCGCTTCTGCCCGGTGTGCGGCATGCACCCCTACGGCGAGGGCACCGACCCCAAGGGGCAGGCCACCGCGGCGATCAACCTTCGCTGCCTGGAAGACGTGGACCTCGCCACGATCCCGGTGACGGCCTTCGACGGCCGCTCGCGGTGAGCGTCCACCCCCGAAGCGCCTTCGGCGCCTCCCCCTCGAGGGGCGCCGCCAGCGGACCGGCCAAGCCGGATCCGCGGCGGCTGCTGGGGCGAAGCGATGAATGCGCTGGCGTGGTCGTCGGGCTCACGATTTGCCCGCCGACCTGTCGATCCGGCGACGGCTCGATCGTCATGGGGTCGAAGCGCGCCGATCGCGCCTTCGCCCCTTCAACCGCTTGAACCAGGAGCGAGACCATGTCCCAGCCAGGAAAGTACGACCCTGCCCGCCTGTCGACCCTCACGCCGCACATCGTCTGCGCCGGCGCCGGCGAGGCGATGGAGTTCTACGCCCAGGCCTTCGGCGCGGTGCAGGAGATGCGCCTCGACGGGCCGGACGGCCGGCTCGCGCACGGCATGATGCGCATCGGCAACTCGACCTTCATGCTGGCCGAGGAGATGCCCGACTGGGGCAGCCTGGGCCCGAAGACGCTCAAGGGCACGCCGGTCACGCTGCACCTGATGGTCGACGATGCCGACGCCGCGATCGCCAAGGCCGTCGCCGCCGGCGCCAAGCTCACGATGCCGGCCGCCGACATGTTCTGGGGCGACCGCTACGGCCAGGTCGAGGATCCGTTCGGCCACCGCTGGTCGATCGCGCACCATGTGCGCGACGTCAGCATCGAGGAGATGAAGCAGGCGATGGCCAACATGCCGGCGCCCTGACGGACGGCCTCAGGCCGGCGCGCGAAGCTCCGCTTCGTCGACCCAGCGCCACTGCCCCGGCGCCAGGTCGCCCAGGGTCAGCGCGCCGAAGGCGCTGCGGTGCAGCGCCTCGCAGCGGTTGCCCATCGCCGCGACCATGCGCTTGACCTGGTGGTACTTGCCCTCGGTCAGCGTCAGGCGCAGCGTGTGCGTGCCGGTGGCCTCGGCGGCCGCGGCGCGCACCGGCTTGGGGTCGTCGTCGAGCACCACGCCTTGCAGCAGGCGCGCGATCTGCGCGTCGTCGATCGCATGCTTGGTGGTCGCCTCGTAGACCTTGGGCACGTGGTGCTTCGGCGAAGTGAGGCGGTGCAGCAGCGCGCCGTCGTCGGTGAGCAGCAGCAAGCCGGTGGTGTCGGCATCGAGCCGGCCGACCGGCTGCACGCCGGCGGTGGCGCCGCCTTTCTTGCCACCGCGCAGCCGCAAGGGCGAGGGCAGCAGCGTCATCACGCTCGGCCAGGTCGAGGGCTTCTGCGAGCACTCGTAGCCGGTGGGTTTGTGCAGCAGCACGATGGCGCGTTCGCGAAACGGCCACGCGCGGCCCTCGACTTCAAACACGAGGCCCGCCGTGTCGATCTCGGACTCGGGGTCTTCGACGACCGTGCCCTGATGGCTGACGCGGCCGCCCAACAGCAGTGCCTCGCATTCGCGGCGTGTGCCGAAACCCTGCGAATAAAGTACCTGGGACCAGTGCATCGGCGCAGTCTAGTGGCTGATCCGGCCCACGACGGCGGCGCCTGAACCTCGAACAAGGACAGTGAAGACATGAGTCGCTTGCCCGGCTGGGGACTGCTTTTGATCCTGATGTTGCCGCTGCTGGTCTACTTCAGCGTCTCGGGCCTGGGATCCGAGAAGGCGCGCGTCAACCTGGAGCGCTATCACGAGTGGGCCGGCAGCGAAGCGGCGGTGCTGATCCAGCCCTTGCAGAAGCATTACCTGAGGCACCGCCAGCCCGCCGTCGCCGGCGACATCACGTTGCCGCCGGTGCCGGCCAGGAGCGGCGTGAAGGCCTGGGTGCTCAATGCCGACAGCAGCTTGCTCGTGACGCTGGACGCCAAGGTCGATGGCCGCGAGGTGCAGCTGCACTATGTGCCCATCGTGCGCGGCCCGTCGAGCCTGTTCTACGACTGCGTCAGCAACACCTCACCGTCGCACGTGAGGCGCTTTTGCCGCGGCGAGATCCTGAAATCGGTGGCCGATGTACCGGCGCAGCTGGCCGCCAATGCCGAGGTGCTTGCCAAGCTCGCGCCCATCGAAGCGGCCTCGGGCTCGTCGCTGGCGGCGGGGGCACCGATCGGCAGCGTGCTGGCGGTGCCCCAGACGCCGCAGGACGTCAATGACTGCGGCTTTCAATGCGTCAAGCCGCAAAGCTGCGTGACGCAGCGACCGCTGGCCTGTGCGAGGTTGGCGAACGAGGGCGGTGGCTCCTACCTGGAGGTGCGGCCGACCTTCGACAGCGTTTCCGGCAGCCAGCTCGCGACCCGCGGCGCGGCCGATGCTGCCTGTGCCCAGGCACTGGGCACGGGTTTCAGGCTCGCGACCGCAGGCCGCCTGAGCGGCAGGTTCGATCTGCGCAGCGGCTACGAGTACTGGGTCCACAACGACGTGCGCCGGGAGCAGAACTGCTGGGTGGAAAGCTGAGATGAAAACGGCCGCCCGAAGGCGGCCGTGAGAAGGACTGAAGCGTAGGGGCTCAGGCAAACACGCCGGCCGTGTCATGCATGCGCGCGCTCACCTCGCCGAGGTGGTGCAGCGTGTCGCCGAAGCTCATCTCGATCACGGTGAGCCGCTTGAAGTAGTGGCCGGCGCTGTATTCCTCAGTGACGCCGATGCCGCCGTGCAGCTGGATCGACTGCTGGCCGACGAAACGCATCGACTGGCCGAGCTGCACCTTGGCCTGCGACAGCGCGCGGCGGCGCTCGGCGGCGGGTGCCGCGAGCTTGAGCGTCGCGAAGTAGCTCATCGAGCGCGCGAGCTCGAGTTGCATCTTCATGTCCGACATGCGGTGGCGCAGCGCCTGGAAGCTGGCGATCGGCACGCCGAACTGCTTGCGCGTGTTGAGGTACTCCGCAGTGATGCCGAGCAGCTTGTCCATCGCGCCGACCGCCTCCGCGCACAGCGCGGCGATCGCCACGTCGGCCGCGAGCTCGAGCACGCCGAAGGCCTCGCCGGCCGGCAGCAGCTGGACGGCCGGCGTGTCGGCAAGCGAAAGCTCGGCCGCGCACGCGCCGTCTTGCGTCGGATAGCCGCGCAGCTTGACGCCGGCGGCCGCGCGGTCGACCAGGAACAGCGCGATGCCCGAGGCATCGTCGACCGCACCCTCGACGCGCGCCGGCACGATGAAGGCATGCGCATGCGCGCCGGTCGGCACCACGCTCTTGGCGCCGCTGATCGTCCACGAGCCGCTGGCCGAGCTGGCGGTCGTCGTCACGTGGTTCAGGCGATAGCGCGCCGCGCGCTCCTGGTGGGCCAGCACGATGCGCTGGCTGCCGTCGGCGATCGCGGCCAGGCGCTCGGCGGCCTGCGGCGCCTTCGAGTGCGCGAGGATCGACGCCGCCACCAGCGCGACCGGCGCATAGGGCTCGAGCACCAGGCCGCGACCCAGCTCCTCCATCACGACCATCGCCTCGACCGGGCCGAAGCCCATGCCGCCGTGCGCGTCGCTCACGGCCAGGCCCATCAGGCCGAGCTCGGCCATCTCGGTCCAGGCCTCGGCCGAGAAGCCGCCTTGCTTCTTGACGATCTGCTGGCGGCGCTCGAAGCCGTAGCCCTTGTCGACCCAGCGGCGCACCGCGTCGCGCAGCTGTTCCTGTTCGTCGGTGTAGTCGAAGTCCATGTCTGTCTCCTGCTCAGCCGAGAACGGTTTGGGCAACGATGTTGCGCTGCACTTCGTTCGAGCCGCCGTAGATCGTGGTTTTGCGAACGTTGAAGTAGTTCGACGCCAGCGGCGCGACATGCGCAGCGCCGACGTGATCGCCCTGCCAGCCGGCTTCCATCGCCTCGAAGAGGAAGGGCAGGCTGTAGGGGCCGGCGGCCAGCATCATCAGCTCGGTGTAGCGCTGCTGGATCTCGCTGCCGCGGATCTTCAGCAGGCCCGCGACGTCGAGGCTTTGCTTGCCGCTTTGCTCGGCGCTCAGCACGCGCAGGACCATCATCTCGAGCGCGACGATGTCGACCTCGAGCAGGGCGATCTGGTCGCGAAAGCGGGCGTCCTCGTAGACGCCTTCGGCACGCGCGATGCGCTTGAGCCGCTCGAGCTCGCGCTTGGCGCGGTTGACGTCGGCGATGTTGGTGCGCTCGTGGGCCAGCAGGTACTTGGCATAGGTCCAGCCCTTGTTCTCCTCGCCGATCAGCTGGTCGGCCGGGACTTCGACGTTGTCGAACCAGACCTCGTTGACCTCGTGCTCGCCGTCGAGCGTGATGATCGGGCGCACCGTGATGCCGGGCGACTTCATGTCGATCAGCAGGAAGGAGATGCCGGTCTGCGGCTTGCCTTCGGTGCTGGTGCGCACGAGGCAGAAGATCCAGTCGCCGTACTGGCCGAGCGTGGTCCAGGTCTTCTGGCCGTTGACGACGTAGTAGTCGCCCTTGCGTTCGGCGCGCGTCTTCAGGCTGGCGAGGTCGGAGCCCGAACCGGGTTCCGAGTAGCCCTGGCTCCACCAGACGTCGCCGCTCATGATCCCGGGCAGGAAGCGCTTTTGCTGTTCGGGCGTGCCGAAGGCCATGATCACCGGCGCGACCATCACCGGGCCGAAGGGCACGACGCGCGGCGCGCCGGCGAGGGCGCATTCCTCTTCGAACAGGTGGCGCTGGATCGCGTCCCAGCCCGGGCCGCCGAACTGCTTGGGCCAAGCCCAGCCGTGCCAGCCCTTCTTGCCGAGGATGCGGGCCCAGCGCTGCATATCGTCCTTGTTCAGCCGCAGCGCGTTGTGCACCTTGTGGCTGATGTCGGCCGGAAGGTTGGCGCGCACCCAGGCGCGGATCTCTTCGCGAAACGCCTGCTGTTCGGGCGTGAAGTTCAGGTCCATGCGTGTCTCCTTGCGCGCCCGGTGCTCTCAAGTGTCGAAGGGCCGGCGCGTCAGCTCGCCTTTTAGCACGGTCGTTCGATTTGTGGGGGTCGCCAGGGTGACAGCGGGCGGGACCCGTGCGATTGCCGCAGCGCTCGGCGAGCGCTTGCAGGCCCTTGCGGGCAGCCGGAGGCTAGAACCGCCGATCCAGCGTCAGCGTGTCGTTCTCGCGCTTCATCTGGAAGCGCGTGAGGAAGCTGTTGCCCAGCAGGATGAAGGGCATCTCGGCCGGCTGCACCACCGCGTCGACGTTGTAGATCTCCACCTCGCCGATGCGCACCGAGGTCAGCGACACGCGCCAGCCGACGGCCTCGCCGTTGGCGGTGCGCAGGCCCACGCGCTGTCCTTGCTGGTAGGGCAGGCCCAGGCGGTCGGCCTCGGACTTGCCGATCGCGATGACGGTGGCCCCGGTGTCGACCAGGAACTGCACGCCGCGGCCGTTGATCGAGCCGGGCGTCGTGAAGTGGCCTCGCGCGTCGCCTTGCAGCACGATCTGGCGTGGGCCGCCGCCGGCGGCCGCAGCGCGGTTGATACCGGCCAGGTCCTGCGGGGCGGCGCCCATCACCAGCGTGTGGCGCTGGCCCTCGACCTCGATCACCGCGTCGCTTGCGCCCACGCTCACCAGGCGCACGCCGCGCAGGCTTTCACCGGCCTTGAGGCCGCGCGGCGCGCCGCCGTCGATCACCAGCACGGCCTGCTGGCCCATCGTGCCGACCAGGGCCACGCGCAGCGCGATCACCGGGCGCACCGCCGAGGCCGCGACGGCCGGCGGCACCTGGGCCGCGGCCGGCAACGAGAGCGCCAGGACGAACAACGCAAGCTGCCACGCCGGCCGGCCGCCGGGCCGCCCCAGGGCCGGCCAGCCACCTTGGGGGGCAGCGAGCCAAGCGAGCGTGGGGGCCGACATCAGTCGCGGAAATTGTTGAAGGTCAGCGGCAGATCCGCCACGTCCTTGCGGATCAGCGCGATCGCCTCTTGCAGCACGTCGCGCTTGGCGCCGGTGACGCGCACCGTGTCGCCCTGGATCGCGGCCGTGACCTTGAGCTTGCTGTCCTTGACGACGCGCACGATCTTCTTCGCGCTGTCGGTGTCGATGCCGGCCTTGACCTTGATGAGCTGCTTGACCTTGTCGCCGCCGATCTTCTCGACCTTGGCGCTCGTGTCGAGAAAGCGCGCATCGACGCCGCGCTTGGTCAGCTTGGCCATCAGCACGTCCTTGACCTGCTCGAGCTGGAAGTCGCTGTCGCCGAACAGCGTGATGTCCTTGTCCTTGAGCTCGACCGCGGCCGACGTGCCCTTGAAATCGAAGCGCGTGCCGATCTCCTTGGCGGCCTGATCGACCGCGTTGCGGACCTCGACCAGGTTGGGTTCGAGCACGGTGTCGAAGCTGGGCATGGCAGAAACACTCAGGCGGCGGTGGATCGGCGAAAATTCTGCCATGTCTGCCGTCAGCCACGCCCCCGCCGCGCCGCGCGAACCGATCGCGGTCGAGTCGGGCGTGAGCCTGCGCACGTTCAACACCTTCGGCTTGCCGGCGGTGGCGAAATCGCTGGTGCGCATCAGGAGCGACGCCGACGTGCGGCGCCTGCTGGCCCACCCCGAATTCGGCCGCGCGCCGAAGTTCGTGCTCGGCGGCGGCAGCAACCTCGTGTTCACGCGCGATGTGCAGTCGCTCGTGCTCAAGGTCGAGGTGCCGGGCAAGCGCATCGTCGAGGTGCGAACGGATGCGGTGATCGTCGAGTTCGGCGCCGGCGAGAGCTGGCACGACGCGGTGATGTGGACCTTGTCGCACGGCTTCGGCGGCCTGGAAAACATGGCGCTGATCCCCGGTACCGTGGGTGCCGCGCCGGTGCAGAACATCGGCGCCTACGGCCTCGAGCTGAAGGACCGCTTCGACTCGCTCGACGCCGTCGACCTCGTCACCGGCCGCACCGTCACGCTGTCGGCGCCGCAGTGCCACTTCGGCTACCGCGACAGCGTCTTCAAGCAGCCCGCGAGCGATGGCGGCCTGGCCGGCAAGAGCGTGATCACGCGCGTGCGCCTGCGCCTGCCGCTGCCCTGGCTGCCGACGCTGGGCTACCTCGACCTGCAGCGCCGCATGGACGAAACCGGCAACCACACGCCGACGCCGATGGAGATCGCCGACTGGGTGATCGCGATCCGGCGCGCCAAGCTGCCCGATCCGGCGGTGATCGGCAATGCCGGCAGCTTTTTCAAGAACCCGGTCGTCAGCGAGGCGCAGTGCCGCGACATCATCGCCCGCGATCCGCACCTGGTGCACTACGCGATGCCCGACGGCAGCTTCAAGCTCGCGGCCGGCTGGCTGATCGACGCCTGCGGCTGGAAGGGCAAGTCGATCGGCGGCGCCGGCGTCTACGAGAAGCAGGCCCTGGTGCTGGTCAACCGCGGCTCGGCCACCGGCGGCGAGGTCGTCACGCTGGCCCGCGCGATTCAGGAAAGCGTTTACGGCCGCTTCGGCATCCGGCTCGAGCCGGAACCGGTGGTGATATGAACCACCCCCGAAGCGCCTTCGGCGCTGCCCCCTCAAGGAGGCGCCGCGAGTGGACCGGCAAAGCCGGATCCACCGCGTCCGCTGGGTGTAGTGGGTAGCGCGATGCGCTCTCGAGCGACTGCGATGAAGGTCCGCCGCCAACTCCTGTTGCGCGGTGCATCGATCGCGGCCGCGAGCCTGGCGATGCCGGCCATGTGGACCGGCGCGCGCGCCCAGGCGCCGCAGACGCTGCGCCCGACGCCGGCGCAGACCGAGGGGCCGTTCTATCCCGTTCAGCTGCCCGCCGACACCGATGCCGACCTCCTCGCGCAAGGCGAGCGCCGTTACCGCCGCGGCGAGCCGCTCGCGCTCAGCGGCCGCGTGACCGATCTCGACGGCAGGCCGCTTTCCGGCGCGCAGGTCGAGATCTGGCAGTGCGATGCCGACGGCCGCTACCACCATCCCGGCGACGGCGGTCGCGCCGATCCCGACTTCCAGGGCTTCGGCCGCGTGACGGTCGACGCCGACGGCCGCTATGCGTTTCGGACCATCCGCCCGGTGGCCTACGCCGGGCGCACGCCGCACATCCACGTCAAGCTGCGCCTGGGCGCTCGTGCGCTGCTGACGACGCAGCTCTACGTCGAGGGCGACCCCGGCAACGCACGCGACGGCCTGTGGCGCAGCCTGCGCGACGCGGCCGACCGCGCGGCGCTGACGCGGCGCTTCGAGCGCGTCGACGGCGGCTGGCGCAGTGACCTTCCGATCGTCGTTGCTACCTGAACGCGGCACGATGCACAGGCCGTTTCTGGCAAATGGGGAGACCGCGATGACGAAGTGGCGCAAACCGAGTTCCAACACCGCCTACACGCCCGAGGAGATCGAGGCGAGGCTGAAGGAAGAGTTGCCGCAGTGGTACTTCGAGGACGGCTGGATCCGCCGCAAGTACAAGACCAGCGGCTGGAAGGCGACGCTGATGGTGGTGAACACCGTCGGCCACCTCGCCGAGGCGGCCTGGCACCACCCGGACCTCACGGTCAGCTATGCCTTCGTGATCGTCAAGCTGATGAACCACGAGGCCAAGGGCGTGACCGACAAGGACTTCGCGCTCGCGAGCAAGATCGAGGAAGTGCTGATGTGGCAGCCTGGCAAGGAAGAGGGCGCGGTGCTGCAGGGCACGCCGAACGACGACCCCCGCTTCAAGTACCTGAAGTACGACGCCTGATGCGCCGGTGTCATCGCGCTGTCACCGTGCCGCGGCACAGTGCGATCGCTAGTAAAAGAAGAAGCACGACAACAAGAAGAAGCAAACGAGAACGATGACACCGAAGTGGAACCCGAGTCCGACCGGCTTGCCGGTCCCGAGCCTGGCCGCGCTGATGCGCGGCCTTTTGCTTTTGGTGCTGGCCGCGGCGTGGTGGCGCGGCTTCAAGAGCGGTGCGATCGGCGCGGCGATGGCCATCACCGTGGCCTCCACGCTCGGCTGGGCGATCGTCGCGCAGCTGCAGCGGCGCACGCGCGAACGGCACATCGAACAAGCGCCGCTGCCCTCGCACCTGGACCGCGCGCTCGCCAAAGCCTATCCGCAGCTCGATGCCCACCAACGCCGCCGTGTCGAGGCGGGGCTGCGGCAGTTCTTTCGCGTCCACCTGCGCGCTCGCGGGCTCGCGGCGATGCCCTCGCAGGCGGTCGACGCGCTGTGGCACGCCTTCATCCTCGACACGCGCGCCTACGCCGCGTTTTGCGCCCGCGCGCTCGGGCGCTTCTTGCACCACCGTCCGGCCGAGAGCTTGTCAGGCGACGCCAGGCGCAACGACGCCCTGCGCCGCACCTGGTACTGGTGCTGCCGCTTCGACGGCATCGACCCGCGGCGGCCAACGGCACTGCCGCTGCTGTTCGCGCTCGATGCCGAGCTCGCGATTGCGGGCGGCTTTCGCTACGTGCCCGACTGCAAGGCGATCGCCGGTGCCGCGGCGCTGGGCGTCTACTGCGGCGGCGATTTCTCGGACGGCGGCGTCGCGGGCGATGCCGGCGGCTTCGGCGGCGAGTCCGGCGCGGGCGACGCAGGCGGTGATGGTGGCGGCGACGGCGGTGGCTGCGGCGGCGACTGAGAGGCCCCGACCGAGGTCGCGGTAGCGGCCGCGCGCGCGACCTGCTAAGTTCGGCCGGTCAGACCCCGCACAACCGCTTCGCTCACCCGCGAGGCACAGCCAGGGAGAGTCGCACGATGGGCATCATCAGTTTCTTCAAGGAAGCCGGCGAAAAGCTGTTTGGCGCCAAGGAGACCGAGGCCGCCGCGCAGGCGCCCGATCCGGCTGCCGCGCAGGCCCGGCTCGCCGAGCTCAACGCTGCCGCGGGTGCCGCGATCCGCAAGTACATCGACACCCAGAACCTCGCCGCCGAGGGCTTGAAGGTCGAGTACGACGGCGCGACGCAGACCGTCACCGTCAGCGGCACCGCGCCCGACCAGGCCACGAAGGAGAAGATCGTGCTGTGCTGCGGCAACGTGCAAGGCGTCGCCAAGGTCAACGATCTGCTCGCCGTCGCACAGGCCGCGCCCGAGTCGCGCTTCCACCTGGTCGAGAAAGGCGACACGCTGTCGGCCATTGCCAAGAAGATGTACGGCAACGCCAATGCCTACATGAAGATCTTCGAGGCCAATCAGCCGATGCTCAAGCACCCGGACAAGATCTATCCGGGGCAGCTGCTGCGCATTCCCGAGTAGCACGGCCTCACGCCGCCTCGTTCGCGAGGTGGTCCAGCAACAGCGCGCCGGCGCGGCCCATGCGCTCGCCGGCGGCGCTGCACAACAGCAGCCGCCGCTGCGCCCAGTCGTCGGCCAACGGCACAGCGGTCACTCGCCCGTCGGCGAGGCGGCGCGCGGCGACGGCCGGCACCACGCCGATGCCGACCCCATCGCCGACCAGCGCGATCACCGCGTCGACGCTGCCCACGCGCACGCGGTGGTGCAGGCCGCGCCCGTGCTGCAGCGCCTGGCGCTGCAGGAAGCGGCTCAGCCCGCTCTCGGCCGCGAGGCCGACGAAGGGCCGCTCGATCAGGTCAACGAAGCGCAGCCCGCGGCGTGCGATGCCACGCAAGCTGCGCGGCAGCACGGCCACCAGCGGGTCTTCGCGCCAGACGCGCGCGTGCAGGCCTTCCGTGCCGACGTAGTCGGCGACGATGCCGATGTCGGCCTGCTCCTGGCGCAGCGCGAGCAGCACGTCCTGGCTGTCGAGCTCGCGCAGCTCGACGTCGACGTCGGCATGCGCGGCGAGGAAGCGCCCGATCGCTCGCGGCAGGTGCTCGGACATCGCCGCCGTGTTGCACAGCACGCGCACCGTGCTGCGCACGCCGTGGGCGTGGGCCGCCATCGCGGCATGCAGCGCCTCGAGCTCGCGCTGCAGCCGCCCGGCGTGGCGCAGCAGCGTGCGCCCGGCATCGGTCAGCGTGACGCCTTGCTTGGCGCGGCGCAGCAGCGGTGCACCGATCGCATGCTCGAGGCCTTGCAGCCGCGTGCTCGCCGCGGCCAGCGAGAGATGGATGCGCTGCGCGCCGGCGGTGATCGAGCCGCCTTCCACGATGGCCACGAAGAGCCGCAGGTCGAACGGGTCGATGCGGTAGCCGGCGCTGGTGGCGAGTCTGCTCATGGCTTCATCCTTCGCTATTGCGGAAGGATAGCTGGGCGTGAATGCGATGGACCGGCGCGCCGCCGCGGCTCACGATGCCTGCATGGAGAACATCTCGCTGAGCTTCGTGGCCTTCGTTTTCGCCTTGGCGGGCGCGGTGAAGGGCGTCACCGGTCTGGGCCTGCCGACGCTGTCCATGGCGCTGCTGGGCTGGTCGATGGCGCCGGCGCAGGCCGCCGCGCTGATGCTGCTGCCTTCGCTCCTGACGAATCTTGCGCAGTGTGTCGGGCCGCATGCGCGAGTCCTGGCGCGGCGTCTGTGGCCGCTGTGGCTGGCGATGGGCATCGTCGCGGCGTTCGCGCCGGTGCCCGGCCTGGGCGCATCGCGCTCGTTCGCCGCGGGCCTGCTTGGCGCGGTGCTCGCGGCCTATGGCCTGTGGGGTCTGGTGAAGCCCGCCCTGCCGCGGCCAGGTCGGCGCGAACGCTGGATCGCAGCCGGTGCCGGCGCACTGTCCGGGCTGCTGACGGCGGCCACCGGCGTGTTCGTGATGCCGCTCGTGCCCTTCCTGCAGTCGATGAAGCTGGAGCGTGACGCGCTCGTGCAGGCGCTCGGCCTGAGCTTCACGCTGGCGAGCCTGGCGCTGGCCGTGCGTCTCGAAGGCCTGGGAAGCGGCTTGGCCACCGAGGCATGGCCGCTGCACGCGGTCGCGGTGGCGGCGGCCTTTGCAGGACTCGGCGCCGGCGCATCGCTGCGCGGGCTGCTGCGCGCTGCGACCTTCCAGCGCGCGCTCTACGCGGTGTTCGTGATGCTCGGCCTGGCCCTTCTGGCCAAGGCGTTGTAGATGGCGCTCAATGCGGGAACGCGAGCCGGCGCTCCAGCAGCCTTTGCACCTGCTCGAACGCGAGGCTCAGCACCCAGTAGATGCCGGCCGCCGCGATGTAGAGCGGAAAGGGCTGGAAGGTCGTCGAGATCAGCTCCTTGGTCGCGAGCATCAGCTCGGTGACCGCGATCACGCTGACGAGCGAGGTGTCCTTGATCAGGCTGATCAGGCTGTTCGACATGCTCGGCACCGCGCTGCGCAGCGCCTGCGGCGCAACGACGTAGCGCAGCGTCTGCGTGCGCGAGAGACCGAGGCTGGTGCCGGCCAGCCACTGGTTCTGGCCGATGCCCAGCACCGCGCCGCGCAGGCTCTCCGAGAGATAGGCCGAGACGTTGAGCGTGAGCGCGAGGATGCCGGCGGTGATCGGCGAGAACTCGATGCCCACGCTCGGCAGGCCGTAATAGACGATGAACACCTGCACCAGCAGCGGCGTGCCGCGCAGCGCGCTGACGTAGACCGTGGCGGCCTGCGCGAGCACCGGCCACTGCAGCACGCGCAGCAGCGCGACGAAGGCGCCGAGCGCCAGGCCCAGCACCATCGCCGCGGCGGCGAACAGCAGCGTGTAGCCGGTGGCGCGCAGCATCACCGGCGCGGCCAGGGCGAAGAGTGATTGCAGGTCCATCGCGCTGGCCTTTCTTCTTCTGATGACTCACGGTGGATCACAGGCGCCGCGCTCGAGGCCGCGCCGGGCCGCTCCCAAGCGGCCGAGGGCCCCCTCGGGGGGCAGTGAGCGCGGCGAGCGTGGGGGCCAATGTCACTGCGCGACCGGGGGCTTGGAGACGTCGCGGCCGAAGTACTTGTTGGAGATCTTCGCGTAGCTGCCGTCGGCCTTCAGGTCGGCGAGCGCCTTGTCGATCGCCTGCTTGAACTTGGGGCTGCCCTTGCGAAACGGGATCGCGTTGCTTTCCAGCTTGCCCAGCGGCGCGCCGGCCTTGACCGGCAGCCTGGTCTTTGAGGCGAGGTAGGGGATCAGCAGGCTGTCGTTGAGCGCGGCGTCGATGCGACCGGACGCGAGGTCTTGCAGGTACTCCTGGGCGCCCGGGTAGACCTTGACCTCGGCGCCCTCGATGCCGCGCGCGATCTCGGCAAAGTTGGTGCCCTGGCCGACGCCGATCTTCTTGCCCTTGAGATCGGCCGGGGTCTTCAGCGGGCGCGTCTCGTTGGCGCGGATCACCAGCTGCGGGCTCGAGACCACATAGGGTTCGCTGAAGTCGAAGGTCTGGCGGCGCTGGTCGGTCGCGGCGACCTGGTTGACGATGACGTCGAACTTGCCCGCCTGCAGGCCGGCGAGGATGCCGCTCCACTCGGTGGTCGTGAACTCGGGCTTGACGCCCAGCTTGCCGGCGATCGCCTCGGCGATCTCGACGTCGAAGCCGGTCAGGCGGCCGGCCTCGTCCTTGTAGTTGAAGGGCGGGTAGGTGCCCTCGACGGCGATGCGCAGCGTGCCGCGCTGCTTGACCTCGTCGAGCAGGTCGGCGGCATGGGCCGTCGCGGCCAGCAGCGGCAGCGCCAGCGCGGCCGCAGCCAGCAGGCGTGAAGCGAGCGATCTCATCAGCGTTCTCCTTGTGGATGGCGAAAGGCCGATGGTGCCAGCGCGCCATCGGCCTTGCCGGAGCATGCTTATGAGCAAAGCGCAGCTCGCGGCGTCACTCGGACAGCTTGGGGTGGCCGCGGTGGCGCTTGTGGAAGGTGTAGGCCTCGCCGCCGGGCAGGCGGCCTTCTTCGACCGCGTCGACACCGGCCTTGCCGATGCTGGCCGCGAGTTCGCTCGACAGGCTCACATGGCGCTTGCCCTCGCGGCGCAGCTGCTCGGCGAGCTTGAGCGCTTCGCCGAGCTGTTCGTCGCCGAGCTCGCGGTGAGCGGCGAGGCCTTCGGTTTCGAGCCAGTAGACGACGATGGGCATGGGCCGAACGTGCCTCGCGGCCGCCTTAGCCCTTGTCGGGCTCGCCAAGCTGCGGCAGGGGCGCGCCGCCGCCCTGCGTCAGCAGGCCGCTGCGCGCGTAGATGCCGAGCTTGTCGCGCGTGTCGACGATGTCGAGGTTGCGCATCGTCAGCTGGCCGATGCGGTCGGCCGGCGAGAACGGCGCGTTCTCGACCTTCTCCATGCTCAGGCGCTCGGGCGCGTAGGTCAGGTTCGGCGAGACGGTGTTGAGGATCGAGTAGTCGTTGCCGCGGCGCAGCTCGAGCGTCACCTCGCCGGTGACCGCGCGCGCGACCCAGCGCTGCGCGGTCTCGCGCAGCATGATGGCCTGCGGGTCGAACCAGCGGCCCTGGTAGAGCAGGCGGCCGAGCTTGCGGCCGTTGTCGCGGTACTGCTCGATCGTGTCCTCGTTGTGGATGCCGGTCACCAGCCGCTCGTAGGCGATGAACAGCAGCGCCAGGCCCGGGGCCTCGTAGATGCCGCGGCTCTTGGCCTCGATGATGCGGTTCTCGATCTGGTCGCTCATGCCCAGGCCGTGGCGACCGCCGATGCGGTTGGCCTCGAGCATCAGCTCGACTGCGTTGGCGAAGGTCTTGCCGTTGAGCGCGACCGGCTGGCCTTCCTCGAAGCGCACCGTCACTTCCTCGCGCTTGACCTCCACCTCGTCGCGCCAGAAGGCCACGCCCATGATGGGCTGGACGATCTTGATGCCGCTGTTCAGGTGCTCCAGGTCCTTGGCCTCGTGCGTCGCGCCGAGCAGGTTGGAGTCGGTGGAGTAGGCCTTCTCGGCGGACATCTTGTAGCCGAAGCCGGCCTTGGTCATGAAGGCCGACATCTCGGCGCGACCGCCCAGCTCGTCGATGAACTGCTGGTCCAGCCAGGGCTTGTAGATCTTGAGCGACGGGTTGGTCAGCAGGCCGTAGCGGTAGAAGCGCTCGATGTCGTTGCCCTTGAAGGTGCTGCCGTCGCCCCAGATGTGGACGTCGTCCTCCTTCATCGCGGCCACCAGCATGGTGCCGGTCACTGCGCGGCCGATCGGCGTGGTGTTGAAGTAGGTGACGCCGGCGGTCGAGATGTGGAAGGCGCCGCTCTGCAACGCGGCGATGCCTTCGGCGACGAGCTGGGCGCGGCAGTCGATCAGGCGCGCCTTCTCGGCGCCGTACTGCATGGCCTTGCGCGGGATCTCGTCGTAGTCGGGCTCGTCGGGCTGGCCCAGGTTGGCGGTGTAGGCATAGGGCACGGCGCCCTTGAGCTTCATCCAGTGCAGCGCGGCGCTGGTGTCCAGGCCGCCGGAGAAGGCGATGCCGACCTTCTGGCCGGTGGGCAGGTGCTGAAGAATCGTGGCCATGATCTGAGAGGTGCTGCGAGCGGGGGGCCGGCGCCGCCCCTCCAGGGGAGCCAGGCGCCAGCCGCGCATTGTCGCCGCTCGCGGCGCCGCGGCCCCGCGCGTCCTCTCGTGGCGGTGACAGCCGCTAGAACAGCTGCGGATCCCTGCGCGCTTCGGGAACGAGCGTGTCGATCGCCTCCCGCGCGACGCTGGCCGGGGCGCGGCCGCGGTTCGCGGAGATCAGAAGGTGGCCGTAGAAGCGCAGGGCATCGCGCGAGATCAGCGCGCCCAGCTCGACCATCTCGTCGGCGAACTGTTCGACCCAGACAACTTCCTGGGGATCCTCGAGCGCGACCTCGCGCGCCGTCACGCCCAGCGCCTCACGGCTCGCCGGGGGATCCCGCCGCCGCAGCGGCGCGCGGGAAAAGGCAGCTTCATTCAGCGCCCTCGCAAGCGCGCCGGTCCAGGTGACCCTCATGGTCGCAGTCGCGGCAAGAGACGTGCCCATCACGCGCCCGGCTGCCGCTCATCCCGGTTGCCCTGACCAACGGCCGGGGGGCTGCCGATTCGGAACGCCGTTTGCTGCACGGCTACAGCGGCCTCGGCTCCCGGGCTGCGAGAGGCGCAAGACGCAACGACCATGCTGACGTTCTCTGCCACGCGAAAAATGGACAAGACCAAGCTGCGTGACGCCGACATCCGCAAGGTGGCCGACGTCGACGCGTGGATCGCCGCGTACGGACACTCTCAAAGCCATGCCGCGCATTCGATGCGCGACTATCTCGATGCCCACCCCATGATGGCGGCGAGCAAGCGCCGCGCCATCGAGAAATGGCTGATGAACTACGACCGCACGATGGTCGGCGAGGGCCGGCAAGGCGGCGATGCCCAGGCCAGCAAGCCCGCCGCCGGGCCCCCGGCCGCCACGACCGAACGCTCGCTGGCGAAGTGGGCCATCGGAATTGCGCTCGCCACCGCGATCTCGCAAGTGGTGGAGTGGGTGGTCATGGATTACTAGTCCAGCGGCACGACGCGGTCGCCCGCCTGCGGCTCGCATCCGTCGCCCAACGGCTGCCAGCCGTGGCGCACCACCACCCGCCGCTCGTCGTGGCACAGCTCGACGCGCCGCGCCGCGGGCGCGCGACGCCGCACGAAGGCCTCGATCTCGCGCGGCACGCTGGTGCGCACCTGGAGCTTGAACCAGTCCTCCTCGGGGTGGTCGTCGGCGTGCACCCACGGCACGAAGGCGGAGGCGAACATCAGCAGGTGCGAGTCCACGCGCACCGGCTCCGGGTCGTAGTCCTGCGCCTGCAGCCAGGCCTGCGCGCGCTCGCGCGCCTGCAAGCCGCTGCCACCGGTGCGGCCCCATGCCGCGGCAATCAGCTCCATGACCCACTGGTTGCAGTTCTGGTAGCGCAGGCTGAACGGGAAGGCGTTGGCGCTGTAGCGCCCGGCCAGCAGGCTCAAGGCGAGCGCGTTGTCGCGCGCGGCCGCTGCCAGCGGCTCGGCCAGCGCCTTGGGTAGCAGCACGATCGAGATGTAGCCGGTGGCCGGGTTCTCGGTGCCGGAGACGAAGCCGGCCAGGCCCTGGTCGTACAGCCGCGGGCGGCCCTCGCTGCAGGCGTAGTAGAGCTGGCGCACGGCCCAGCCGGCGGCGCCGTCGCCGGCCGGCTTGAGGCCGATGCCGGCGTGCGAGTAGCGCAGGCCGAAGCGCTGCAGGTTCAGGCCCGAGCGCGAGACCAGCGCGACGGCATCGCCGGCGCCGTCGAGCTCCTCCTTCACCAGCGCGGCGAAGCGCAGCAGGCGGTCCTGCTCGGTGGCCGTCATCGACGGCCCGCGGTCGCAAAAGCGCAGCGCGGCGCTGGCCGCCTGGGCCGGCGCCGCGCTGGCGAGCAACGCCGCCGCGAGCAGCGCGGCGCGCGCCAGGTGGGCGATCAAAGCGTCACGGGGCGCGGATCGAGCTCGCGGTGCCAGTCGTCGTGCAGCACGAGGAAGAAGGCCTCGCGCGTTTGCGCGCGGGCGAACTCCAGGCCGTAGGGGCGCTGGCGCGCACTGACGATCGCGCCTTCCGCGAGGCCCTGCGGGCCGAGCGCCTGCTGCGGCAGCGTCAGGAAGAACTCGCCCGCGCCGGCGCGCGCCTCGGTAGGTTGCAGCGTCAGGCGCACGGCGCCCGGGCGGCCGTCGACCGGCGCGATCGCGGCGACGCGGTACTCGCCCTCGGCGACCTTGCGGTCGGGCGAGGAGCTGTCGCTCGAGCCTTCGAGCGAGTCGGAGACGCTGCCGCTCGAGGCCGAGCCGGCGCTGGAGGCGGACGAAGCAAAGCTCTCGGCCATGCAAGGCGCGGCCGCGACGGCGGCGAGCAGGGCGGCGATGCAGGCGAGACGGGGCGAAGCAGGGGCCATGGTGGTCGGGTGGGAGACAGGGGCGCCGCGAGGATATCGCCCGCGCGCCGGCATGCCCGGCGGCGCACTGTGACGGCCGGTAAGCGCTTCGCGGTGGGGCGGCGTCGGGTGGCGGACCGATTGACAAGCGCCGCCGCCGCGCGACCATCGTTGCCGGGGTTTCGAGGAGTGGCCGGCATGCTCGGGCGCACGGTTCATGGAATGACTCGCCGCACGGCCGGCCGCTGCGCCGCCGCCGTGTCGATCTGGGCCGCCGCGCTGCTGGCCGCCGGCTGCGCTGCCACCGGCGGTCCGCCGCTGGCGCCGGAACTGCTGCACGACGAGCTGTTCGCCGCGCCCTCGCAGCCGGTCGACGCCGAGGCCGTGTTCCGGCCCAGCGAGGCGATGCGCCGCCACCTCGAGGCTGCGCGCGCCGAGCGCCCGCAGATGCGCGACCGGCGGCAGTGGCTGATGGCCGAGCTGCAGCGCGCCGGCGCGCTGCGCCTGGAGTTCGACTCCGAGGTCACGCGCAACGCGGCCGAGGCCTTCGATGCACGGCGCGGCAACTGCCTGTCGATGGTCATCATGACCAGCGCGTTCGCGAAGATGCTGGGCCTGTCGGTGCGCTACCAGCGCGTCGACGTGCACGACGAACTCGACCGCCGCGGCGACCTGATGCTGGCCGTCGGCCACGTCAACCTTTCGCTCGGCGGACGGCCGATGGACATCGGCCGCACCCGCCAGGAAGTGGACCCGATGGTGATCGACTTCCTGCCGCCCGAGGACCTGCGGCGCTACGGCGTGCGCGAGATCGACGAATCGACGGTCGTCGCGATGTTCATGAACAACCGTGCGGTCGAAAGCCTCGCCGAGGGCCGGCTCGACGACGCCTACGCCTGGGTGCGCGCGGCGCTGCGCATCGCGCCGGGTTACGGCGACAGCGCGAACACGCTGGCGGTGATCTACCGCCGCCGCGGCGCGCCGGCGCTGGCCGAACAGGTGCTGCGCGGCCTGCTCGCGAGGAGCCCCGACCAGCCGATGCTGCTGGCCAACCTGCGCCTGGCGCTGGCCGACCAGGGCCGCCACGGCGAGGCCGAGGTGGTGGACCGCCGCCTCGCCGCGCTGCAGCCGGCCTCGCCCTTCGACCAACTGCGCCAAGGGCTGGCCGCGATGGCGGCCGGCGACAACGAGTCGGCGCGCGACCTCATCGCGCGCGTGGTCGAGCGCTACCCGAGCTACCACGAGTTCAGGTTCTGGCTCGCGGTCGTCCATGCGCGGCTGGGCGACCTGCCCGGCGCGCGCCGCCAGATGGACCAGGCGATCGCGTTCAGCACGACGCAGGGCGACCGCAGCTTCTACGCGAGCAAGCTCGATCGCCTGAGAGCGCAAAACCCGATGCTGAAGTTCCAGTGAGGCCGGCGAGGTCCGCGAGACAGCGAGACAGCGAGAGCCTCACTCGAAGGTCAGCACCTCGCCGCGCGGCGACAGCGCGAGCAGGCCCTGCACCGCGCCGTGCTTGACGCGCTCGATCATCGTGTGCAGCGAGGACTCGACCGACCGGGGCGACGGCGGTTCATCGCCGTGGCCGCCGAGCCCGGCGACGAACACCACCTGCCACGGCGGGCCGACGTCGCGCGACTCGCTGACCAGGGCTTCGAACGAGGTCAGTTCGTCCAGTGGCTTCTCCACGCACATCAGCGGCGTGAGCTCGCCGCCGGCGCCCGCGTCGTAGCGATCGCGCTGGGCCGGCGTGGCGTCGGAGGGCAGCTGCGCGGCAGCGAACACGAACAGCAGGACCTGGCGGTCCGGCTGTGCGGCGGCCGCGGCAAGCAACTGATCGAAGGGGTGGCCGTCATCCATGCCGACATGATCGCCATCGCGCCCGCAAAGCCCTTGCGGCGCGTCAATCGCCGCGCGCGCCCGGCGCCGCGGGACGACGAGCGTGGCAGCTTTCCGCCAGGTAGCGGCCCGGACGATGATTCCAGACCAGCACCGCGTTCAACGCCAGCGCGCCGAGCACCGACAGGCCGACACGCCGCGCGTCCATCACGAAGAACGCGCCCGCGAGGATGCAGAGGTCAACGGCCAGCTGCACCTTGCCGGTCGACCAGCCGAAGCGCTGGTGCAGGCACAGCGCCAGGATGTTGATGCCGCCGAAGCTCGCGCGGTGGCGGAACATGACCAGCAAGGCGGTGCCGATGAGCACGCCGCCGGCCAGCGCGGCGTACAGCGGCTGCGTGCGCACCACGAGCACCTGCTGCACGGCCGCGACGCCGAGCGCCAGCGCACTGACCGCGGCCAGGGTCCGAAGCGTGAAGCGCGGGCCGATCGCGCGCCACCCCAGCCAGTAGAAAGGCAGGTTGGCAAGGAACAGCGCGATGCCCAGCGGCATGCCGCTCGCGTAGCTCAGCAGGAATCCGAGCCCCGGCGTTCCGCCGGTCATCAGGCCGGCGCTGTTGAGCAGCGCGAGCCCGAGCGATGCCAGGATGACGGCCGTCACCCCCGCCTGCAGGTCGTCGACGACGGTGTGCGGCGGCCCGGATGAAGCCGCGGGGGCCGAAGCGGCCGACGAGTTCGCCATCCGGCGAGTCTGGGGTCGCCGCGAGGCGAGGGCGTTGACGCAGGACAAGGAGGTGCCTCGACGCCACGACGAGCCCGGCGCGGGCCGGCGTTCCGCGAGGCCTCAGCCTTCGATCGGCATGAAGTCGCGCTTGCTCACGTTGCACTCGGGGCAGCGCCAGTCGTCGGGAATGGCGGACCAGGGCGTGCCGGGCGCGATGCCGTGGTCGGGCAGGCCGACGCTTTCGTCGTAGACGAGGCCGCAGGCGGGGCAGACGTAGAGGGTCATGTCGCTTCTCCGGTGATTCGGATCGGGGGCGTCAGTCGCGGTCGTCGTGGTGGCCGCGGTTCGCCGTCGCGGCGTCGTTCGCCGCCGGCAGCAGCCCGCCGGGCGCCTCGTGCCACTGCCAGGCGCCGAAGGCCAGCACGGCGGCCAGCAGCGCCGTGGCCAGCGGACGGCGATTGGCGCGCACCACGTCCGGTCCGGGTTCCGGTACGCGGCCGGTGAGCATCGGCAGCGCCTGGTTGCGTCGTCGCAGCAGGCTGAGCAGGACGATCGCCGCCAGGTGCGCGAACACGACGGCAAGCAAGGCATTCGCGAACAACTCGTGCAGCTCTTCGAGCCACTCGCCGCCCCAGTCCGCGTAGACGGCGTAGCCGCTCAACGCGAGCGGGCCGACGAGGGCCAGCAGCGCCACGACGGCGCCGGCCATCACGAGGTTCTGCAAGGGCCGCCAGCGCGGTGTCCCGTCTTGACGCAGCGAGCGCAGCCATTCGCGCGCGCCGCCGAGCTTGCCCAGCAGCACGGAAAGCCGCGCTTGCCGCGGACCGACGAGCCCGTAGGCGATGCGCCAGCCGAGCAGCCCGGCCATCGTGTAGCCGAGCGTGACGTGCATCGCTCGCCAGTGCTCCGACTCGGCGCTCAACCAGGCGCCGGCGAAGCTCAGCGCCAAGAGCCAATGGAACATGCGCATCGGGGCGTCGACGACGCGCCGCCCGCGCGATGGCGGCGCGTCCGGCGCGCGCGAGCCGATCATGGAGCCGGTGGTGGGGTGCATGCGGTCCTCCTCGCAAGGGGTTCAGGGCGTTCGTTCACTGCCAGGCGCGGCGGTCGCGCCTGTCCAGGCCCGCCGGGAAACGCAGCTCGTCCTCGTCGAAGACGCCGCGGTCGGCGCCGACGTGGCAGGCGGCGCAGTTCGCCGGGCTCCTGACCGAGGGCAGCGACCAGACGGCGGGTGCGATCTCGGCGTGCTCGCGCCTGAACCACGCGGAACGCGTGATGCGGTCCTGCGGCGGCGCTTCGCGCATGCGCCGCGCGCTGCCGGCGTGGGCCTGCAGCCAGATCGACAGCTGCCGCACGGTGTCGGGGTCGAGCGAGGCATCCGAGCCGAAATGCCGGTCCAGACCGGTCATCAGGCGCTGCCACGACGCCGCCGGCAGCAGGCCCGGCGGGTAGGCGACGTGGCAGGAGGCGCACTCGCGCGTGTAGGCCGGCGGCACGGAGGCCGGCATCGAGCCTGACTCGCCGGCCGGCGCCAAGGTGGCGAAGGCCGCGCCGATCAGGGCCGCGAGGGCCGGGCGAAGGAAGGAGACGCTGTTCATCGAAGACTCTCCTGCGGTGGCTTCAGCGCTTCAGGCTGCTCAGGTAGCTCAGCACGTCGGCCTTCTCGGCGGCGCTGCATTCGCGCTGGACCACGTCCTTGCAATTGCGGCGGAACCACTTGTCGACCTTCGCGGCATCGGTGAAGGCCTCGGGGTTGGCGGCCGGCGCCAGCGGCTGGATCGGCTTGCCGGTGCTGGCGTGCTTGCCCGGCGAAAGCGGTGGCTCGCCGTGGCACGAGGCGCACGACCACTGGCCCCCGTGACGGGCGCTGAAGAACGCGCGACCGCGCTCGGCCTGGCCGGGGCTGCCGGCCTCGGCGGCGAAGCGCGCGAGTTGCTGCTGCGGCGTCGTGTCGCCGGCCCGCGCCGCCGGCGCCAGCGAGCCGAGGGCGATCAGCAGCGCGGCGGCGGACATGCGGGCGGTGGCGGCGCCGGCGCGCGGCGGGGTGCGGTGTGGCATGTCGTCTCCTGCGTGAGCGGCCCGAGGGTCGGTGCAGGGATTCTTCGAGCGAGCGCTTGAATCCACGCTGAACGGCGCGTTCATCGGCCGTTCAGCCTCGCGGTGAACAATCGCGGCATGTGCCCCGGTCGCTCGGCCCCGCCTTCGATCCGCCGCCTGCGCCGGCCGGTCCAAGGCGTCGCGGCTGCCGCGCTGGCCGCGGCCTGCCTGCTGGCCGCGGCCCATGCCGGCGAGCGCGACGACCACGAGCGTGCCCTCGCGGCGCTGCGCGCCGGCGAGGTGCTGCCGCTGCCGGTGCTGCTGGAGCGTGTGCAACGCAGCCACCCGGGGCAGGTGCTGGAGGTCGAGCTCGAGCGCGAGGACGGACGCTGGATCTACGAGCTGAAGCTGCTCGAAGCCGGCGGCCGGGTGCGCAAGCTCGAGGTCGACGCGCGCACAGCGCAAGTGCTCGGGCCGCGCCGATGAGGATCCTGCTGGCCGAGGACGACCCGACCCTGGGCAGCCAGCTTCGCGCCGGGCTGGAGGAGGCAGGCTATGCGGTCGACGTGGCGCACGACGGCCGCGATGCGCAGCACCTGGGTGAGACCGAGCCATTCGACGCGGTCGTGCTCGACCTGGGGCTTCCGCTCGTCGACGGCATGACGGTGCTGCAACGCTGGCGCGCCGCCGGGCGCACGATGCCGGTGTTGATCCTGACCGCGCGCGACCGCTGGCACGAGAAAGTGGCCGGCATCGACGCCGGCGCCGACGACTACCTGACCAAGCCCTTCCACGCCGAGGAGCTGCTCGCCCGCCTGCGAGCGCTGATCCGCCGTTCGCAGGGCGTTGCATCGCCGCTGCTGCGCTGCGGCCCGCTCGCGCTGGACACGCGATCCGGTCGCGTGACGCTGGACGGGCGCACCGTTGCGCTGACGGCGCACGAGTACCGGCTGCTGGCCTACCTGATGCATCGGCCCGGGCAGATCGTCTCGCGAACCGAGCTCAGCGAGCACCTGTACGCGCAGGACCTGGACCGCGACTCGAACACCATCGAGGTGTTCGTCGCCCGCCTGCGGCGCAAGCTGCCGGCGCAGGCGATCGAGACCGTGCGCGGCCTGGGTTATCGGCTCGCGACGCCGCCATGACGTCGCGCGCGACAGGGCCGCGATCGCTGCGATGGCGCCTGCTGACGGCGACGCTGATCGCCGTCGCGGCGGCGATGCTGCTGGCAGGGTGGTGGCTGTCGGCCCTGTTTCGCGAGCACGTCACGCGGCAGTTCGCCGAGCTGCTCACGGCCCAGCTGGACCAGGTGGTCGCGGCCGTCGAGCCGGGAAGCGCGGGCGAGCCGACGCTCGATCCGGCCGCGCTCAGCGACCCGCGCTGGCAGCGGCCCTATTCGGGGCTGTACTGGCAGGTCGACGAGGCGGCGGGCGGGTCGGGGCGCGTTGCGCTGCGCTCGCGTTCGCTGTGGGATGCGCAGCTCGCGGTGCCGGCCGACCGTCCGGCCGACGGCGAGGTCCATGTGCACGAGGTTCGCGGGCCCGCTGGCGCATCGTTGCTGCTGGTCGAGCGCTCGGTGCGCATCGACGGTGCCGCGCGTGCGCCCTGGCGCGTGCTCGTGGCCGCCGACGTGCGCGAGACGCAGGCGGCGGCGCGGCGGTTCGACGGCGTGCTCGCGGCATCGCTCGGCGTGCTGTGCGCCTTGCTGCTGGTCGTCGCGGTGGCCCAGGTGACGCTCGGGCTGGCGCCGCTGCACGCGCTGCAGCGCGCGCTGCTGGACGTGCGCGAAGGGCGGGCGCAACGGCTTTCGGGGCGCTTCCCGTCGGAGGTCCAGCCGCTGGTCGACGACTTCAACGGCGTGCTCGATCGCAATGCGGCGATCGTGGCGCGCGCACGCGCGCACGCCGGCAACCTCGCCCATGCGCTCAAGACGCCGCTGGCGGCGCTGATGCAGGCCGCCGCCGGCGCGCGGCAGCGCCCCGCGGCGCTGGCCGAACTGCCGGCGCTGGTCGACGAGCAGGCGGGCCTGGCGCGCCGGCACGTGGACTGGCATCTCGCGCGTGCGCGCGCCGCGGCGGCGCGCGGCGTGCCGGGCGTGCACACCGAGGTGGCACCGGTCATCGATGGCCTGTTGCGCGTGATGGGGCGCGTGCACGCCGACCGCGGCCTGCGGCTGGCGGCCGATCGCGTCGAGCCTGGCCTGGTGTTTGCCGGCGAGGCCGAGGACCTGCACGAGATGGTCGGCAACCTGCTCGACAACGCCTGCAAGTGGGCGCGCGGTGCGGTCGAGGTTTCGGCCGCGCGCCTGCCCGGCGACGGGCCGCCGCGCCTGCACATCACCATCGACGACGACGGACCGGGCATCGCGTCGGAGCGCCGCGAGAGCGCGCTGGCGCGCGGCGCGCGGCTCGACGAGTCGGTCTCGGGCAGCGGGCTCGGACTCGCGATCGTGCAGGAGCTTGCGGCGCTGCACGACGGCGAGCTGCGCTTGGCGTCGGCGCCCGCGGGCGGCCTGCGCGTCGACCTGGTGCTGCCCTCGTGGCGGGGAACGCGAGCCTGAGCGGCGCGGCCTACAGGTCCGTGCGCAGCTTCCAGATCTCGGGGAACAGCACCACGTCGAGCATCTTGCGCAGGTAGCTCACGCCGCCGGTGCCGCCGGTGCCGCGCTTGAAGCCGATCACGCGCTCGACGGTCGTCACGTGGCGAAAGCGCCAGAGCCGGAACGCGTCTTCGAGGTCCATCAGCTCCTCGCCGAGCTGGTAGAGATCCCAGTGCGCGTTCGGCGCGCGGTAGACCGTGAGCCAGGCCTGCTCGACCGCGTCGCTCGCGGCGTAGGGCTGGGACCAGTCGCGCTGCGTGTGGCTGGCGGGCACGGCAATGCCGCGGCGCGCGAGCAGGCGCAGCGCCTCGTCGTAGAGCGAGGGTGCCTTGAACGCCGCTTCCACCTCGGCCAGGCGCTCGGGCCGGTGCTCGTGCGGCTTGAGCATGGCCGGGTTCTTGTTGCCAAGGCTGAACTCGATGCAGCGGTACTGCCAGCTCTGGAAGCCGCTGCTGGGGCCCAGGTAGGGCCGGATCGCCGAGTACTCGGGCGGCGTCATCGTCGCGAGCACGTCCCAGGCGTGGACCAGCTGCTCCATGATCTTGCTGACGCGCGCGAGCATCTTGAACGCAGGCTGCAGCTCGTCGCGCGCCACCGCGTCGATCGCGGCGCGCAGCTCGTGCAGCATCAGCTTCATCCACAGCTCGGAGGTCTGGTGCTGCACGATGAACAGCAGCTCGTCGTGCGCCGGCGACAGCGGCTTTTGCGCGCTCAGCACCTGGTCGAGCTGCAGGTAGTCGCCATAGCTCATCGAGCGGCTGAAGTCGAGCTGCGCGCGCTCGTCGGCGACGATCTGTTCGGGGCTCTTCGGTTCGTTCATCGTCGTCTTTCAGGTCACGGCGTGGCGGCGGTTGAACTCCGGGCGCTGCCACTCACGGCTTTCCATCACCTGGCGCAGCTGCTCCACCGCGTCCCACACCTCGGCGAAGCCGATGTACAGCGGCGTGAAGCCGAAGCGAAGGATGTCGGGTGTCTGCTCGTCGCCCTGGCGGTAGTCGCCGATCACGCCGCGTGCGATCAGCGCCTGCACGATCGCGAAGGCACCTTCGCTGCGCGTGAGACAGACCTGCGAGCCGCGGTGGGCGGCCTCGCGCGGCGAGACGACCGCGAGCCCGTGCCCTTCGCAGCGCTGCTCGACCAGCGCCGCGAAGGCCTCGGTCAGCGCGATCGATTTCGCTCTCAGCGCGGTCAGCCCGCCCAAGGGCTCGGCCGCGAGCACGCTGTCGACGCCGCATTCGAGCGCGGCCATGCCGATCACCTGCGGCGTGCCGCACAGGTAGCGCGCGATGCCGGGCGCCGGCTGGTAGTCCGGCGTGAACTTGAACGGCGCCGCGTGGCCCATCCAGCCCGACAGCGGCTGCCAGAAGCGGTCGGCATGCTTGGGGTTCACCCAGACGAAGGCCGGCGCGCCGGGGCCGCCGTTGAGGTACTTGTAGCCGCAGCCGATCGCGAAGTCGGCGCCGCAGGCCTTGAGCTCGACCGGCAGCGCGCCGGCGCTGTGGCACAGGTCCCAGATCGTCAGCGCGCCCACGGCATGCGCCCGCGCGGTCAGCGCGGCCATGTCGTGCAGCGCGCCGGTGCGGTAATTCACCTGCGTGAGCATCAGCACCGCGACGCGCTCGTCGAGCCGCTGCTCGACCGCTTCGGGCGTGTCGGCCAGCGCGAGCGTGAAGCCCATCTCGCGCGCCAACGACTCGGCGATGTAGAGGTCGGTCGGGAAGTTGCTGCGCTCGGAGAGGATGACCGTCTTGCCGGGGTGGTCGGCGCGCTGGATCGCCGCGGCCGCGTGCAGCACCTTGTAGAGGTTCACCGAGGTCGAGTCGGCGGCGACCAGCTCGCCGGGGCCGGCGCCGACCAGGCGCGCGATCTTGTCGCCCACGCGCTGCGGCAGCTCGATCCAGCCGGCGGTGTTCCAGCTCTTGATCAGGTCGCGGCCCCATTCGTCGGACACCACCTGCGCCACGCGCGCCGGGGTGGCCGCGGGCAGCACACCGAGCGAGTTGCCGTCGAGGTAGATCACGCCGGCGGGCAGCGTGAAGTTGGCGCGCAGGCCGTGCAGCGGGTCCTGCGCGTCGAGCGCGAGGGCTTGTTCTCGGGTGGTCGGGATCATGAAAACCTCAGGGCAATGGGCGCAGCACGGCACGCACGGGAGAAGCGTCGCAGGTCACGAGCTTGAGCGGCAGCGCGATCAGCTCGTAGTCGCCTTCGGGCACGTCGTCGAGCACCAGGTTCTCGAGCACGCGCAGGCCGCGACGGCGGATCACCTGGTGGCTGTCGAGCGTCTTGCTCGACGCCGGGTCGATGCTCGCGGTGTCGATGCCGACCAGCACCACGCCGCGGTCGGCGAGCTGCTCGATGGTCTCGGGCGCGTAGGCCGTCAGCGCGTCGTCGAAGCGCTCCAGCGGCGCTTTCGCGTAGGTGCGCACCAGCACGCGCGGCGGCAGGTCGGGCCCGAGCGCATGCGCGATGTGCTCGGGCCGCACCAGCGGCGCCGCGCCGATCGCGTGGATCACGCGGCAGCGGCCGAGAAAGGGCGCGAGCTCGAGCGCGCCGATCGCGGCGCCCGCCGGGTCGTAGTGCAGCGGCGCGTCGGCATGCGCGCCGACGTGCGGGCTCAGCGTGATCGCGCTGACGTTGACCGGGCAGCCGGGGCCGATCTCGGCGGCCCAGCGCTGCGAGTAGGGCGTGTCGCCGGGGAACACCGGCGCGCCGGCGTGCACCGGCGGGGAAATGTCCCAGAGCTGGAAGGTCTTGCTCACGTCTTGCTCACGACAAGGGCGCACGGTAGCACCGCGCTGCGGGGGCCGGAAGGCCGTGGAAATATGCTTGACACCTAAACAATACACTTCTAAATTCAATCCCACAAGTCGCGGCGCCAGCTCTGTTTCGGAGGCGGCCGCGGGAAAGGATCACTCCCATGCGCATCGCCTGCATCGGCGGCGGCCCCGCGGGGCTGTATTTCGCGCTGCTGATGAAGAAGGCCGACCCGTCGCGCGAGGTCGTCGTGGTCGAGCGCAACCGGCCGTTCGACACCTTCGGCTGGGGCGTCGTCTTCTCCGACCAGACCCTGGGCGCGCTGCAGCGCGCCGACGCGCCCACCGCGCAGAAGATCCTCGACGCCTTCAACCACTGGGACGACATCGAGGTGCGCTTCCAGGGTCGGCGCATCCGCTCCGGCGGCCATGGCTTCTGCGGCATCGGCCGCAAGCGCCTGCTCAACATCCTGCAGGAGCGCTGCCTGGAACTCGGCGTCGAGCTGCGCTTCGAGACCGAGATCGACGATGCGGCCATCGACGCCGACCTCATCATCGCCAGCGACGGCCTGAACAGCCGCATCCGCCAGAAGTACGCGCAGACCTTCGAGCCCGACGTCGACCTGCGCCGCTGCCGCTTCGTGTGGCTGGGCACGACGCGGCTGTTCGAGGCCTTCACCTTCGACTTCCAGCACACGCCGCACGGCTGGTTCCAGGCCCACGCCTACCGTTTCGACCAGACGCATTCCACCTTCATCGTCGAGACGCCCGAGCCCGTGTGGCGCGCGGCCGGCCTCGAGCAGATGGAGAAGGACGAGAGCATCGCGTTCTGCGAGCGCCTGTTCGCCGACGTGCTCGAAGGCCATAAGCTGATCTCCAACGCCGCCCACCTGCGCGGCTCGGCGCAGTGGATCCGCTTCCCGCGCGTGGTCTGCAGGCGCTGGGTACACCACGAAGGCGGGCCGGGCGGCAACCGGCCGGTCGTGCTGATGGGCGACGCCGCGCACACCGCGCACTTCTCGATCGGCTCGGGCACCAAGCTCGCGCTGGAGGACGCGATCGACCTCGCGGCCGAGATCGAGGCGCACCGCGGCGACCTTCGCGCGGCGCTTGCCCGCTACGAAGCGGTGCGCAGCGTCGAGGTGCTGAAGATCCAGAACGCCGCGCGCAACTCGACCGAATGGTTCGAGAACGTCGAGCGCCACGCGCGACTCGCGCCCGAGCAGTTCGCGTACTCGCTGCTCACGCGCTCGCAGCGCATCTCTCACGAGAACCTGCGCGTGCGCGACGCCAGCTATGTGGCCGAGCTGGAGTCGTGGGTCGCCGAGAAGGCGGCCGCGCAGGCCGATGCGCCCGCCGCGAGCGCGGCAGCGGCCAAGGCGCCGCCGCCGATGCTCACGCCCTTCAAGCTGCGCGGCCTCACGCTCGCCAACCGCGTGGTCGTCTCGCCGATGGCGCAGTATTCGGCGGTCGACGGCCTGCCGACCGACCACCACCTCGTGCATCTCGGGGCACGCGCGCTCGGCGGCGCCGGCCTGGTGTTCACCGAGATGACCTGTCCCTCGCCCGACGCGCGCATCACGCCGGCCTGCACCGGCTTGTGGAGCGACGCGCAGCAGGCGGCCTGGACGCGCATCGTCGATTTCGTGCATGGCGGCACGCGCGCCAAGATCGCGCTGCAGTTGGGCCACAGCGGCCCCAAGGGCTCGACCCGCGTGCCCTGGGAGGGCGAGGACCTGCCCTTGAAGGAGGGCAACTGGCCGCTGCTGTCGGCCTCGCCGCAGCAGTACCTCGACGGCGTCAGCGACTGGTCGCGTGCGATGACGCGGGCCGACATGGACCGCATCGTCGCCGAGTTCGTGACCGCCGCCTGGCGCGGCGCCGAGGCCGGCTTCGACTGGCTGGAGCTGCACTGCGCGCACGGCTACCTGTTCTCGGCCTTCCTGTCGCCGCTCACGAACCAGCGCACGGACGAATACGGCGGCTCGCTCGCCAACCGGCTGCGCTTCCCGCTCGAGGTGTTCGAGGCGATGCGCAAGGTCTGGCCGGCCGAGCGGCCGATGTCGGTGCGCGTCTCGGCGCACGACTGGGTGCCCGGCGGCAACACGCCGGACGACGCGATCGAGATCGCGCGCGCCTTCAAGGCCGCGGGTTGCGACCTGATCGACGTTTCCAGCGGCCAGGTCAGCAAGGCGCAAAAGCCGGTCTACGGCCGCCTCTACCAGACGCCGTTCGCGGAAGCGATCCGCAACGAGGTCGGCATCGCGACGATGGCGGTCGGCGCGATCACCGAGGCCGACCAGGTCAACGGCATCATCGCCGCCGGCCGCGCCGACCTGTGCGCGATCGCGCGGCCGCACCTCGCGAACCCGGCCTGGACGCTCAACGAGGCCGCGCGCCTGGGCGTGACCGAGGCGCCGGGCCTGCTGTGGCCGGTGCAGTACCTGTCGGGCAAGTCGCAGCTGGACCGCAATGTCGAGCGCGAGCGGCAGATCGCGGCGCAGACGGCGGGGTTGAGCGCGCTCGAGCAGGCCAACCTGGCGCTGGGGGTGTGATGGCGAGCACCTTGCCCTCACCCCAGCCCTCTCCCGCGCGCGGGAGAGGGAGCGATCCGGCTTCTTCCTCCCTCGCCCCCGCAGGGGGAGAGGGCCGGGGTGAGGGGGTCTTCGCGAATCGCCACGTCGTCGTCACCGGCGGCGGCAGCGGCATCGGCGCGGCGATCGCGCGCGCGTTCGCGTCCCAGGGCGCGATGGTCACCGTGATGGGCCGGCGCACCGAGGCGCTGCAGGCGGTGGTGAAGCTCGGCGGCCAGGTGCATGCGGTCGTCTGCGACGTGACCGACGAGGCCTCGGTCGTGCAGGCGTTCGAAGCGGCCCACGAGCGCGCGCCGGTCGATACCCTCGTCAACAACGCGGGCGCGGTCGAGACCGCGCCGCTCGCGCGAACAAGCGCGACGCAGTGGCGCCGCGCGCTCGACGTCAACCTGACCGGCGCCTTCCTGTGCCAGCAGCAGGTGCTGCCCGGCATGGCCGAGCGCCGCTTCGGCCGCGTGATCAACGTCGCCAGCACCGCCGGGCTCAAGGGCTACGCCTACGTCGCGCCCTATGTCGCGGCCAAGCACGGCCTCGTCGGCCTCACCCGCGCCGCCGCGCTGGAGCTCGCGAAGACCGGCGTGACCGTCAACGCGGTCTGTCCCGGCTACACCGACACCGAGATCGTGCGCGAGGCGATCGACAAGATCGTGCGCAAGACGGGCCGCGACGAGGCGGCCGCGCGCGCGGCGCTCGAAGCGAGCAATCCGCAAGGCCGTCTGGTCAAGCCCGAGGAAGTGGCGCAGGCGGTGCTGTGGCTGGCGCGCGAGGACAGCGCGGCGATCACCGGCCAGGCGATCGCCGTGGCCGGCGGGGAGGTGATGTGAGCGCACTGGCCGACGACCCCGGCGTGCCCGACCTCGAATCGCGCGTGCAGGACGAGCACCACCAAGCGCTCAAGCTGTGGCTGCGCTGGCTCTCCTGCACCACGCGCATCGAGGACGCGATCCGCAAGCGCCTGGCCTCGGAGTTCGGCACCACCTTGCCGCGCTTCGACCTGATGGCACAGCTCGAACGCCACCCCGAGGGCCTGACGATGCGCGAGCTGTCCAAGCGCCTGATGGTCACCGGCGGCAATGTCACCGGCATCACTGACCAGCTCGAAGCCGAAGGCCTGGTCGTGCGCGCGCCACACCCCACCGACCGGCGCGCCTTCTCGGTCAGGCTCACGCCCGCCGGGCGCAAGTTCTTCAAGCGCATGGCGACCACGCACGAAGCCTGGGTCGTCGAACTCTTCGCCGGCTGGACGCCGCAGCAGAAGGCCGCGATGCACGAGCAGCTCGCCGTGCTCAAGCAGCACCTCGCCCGACAAGGAAGCACCGAATGACACGACCGATCGATGCCCATCTCGCCGCCGGCAACCGCCGGCCGCTGGCCGCCTACCGCGCCGAGCACTTTCTCTGGCGCGTCGAGCCGGGCGGCGTCGGCGTGGTCACGCTCAACCGGCCCGAGCGCAAGAACCCGCTGACCTTCGACTCCTATGCCGAGCTGCGCGAGCTGTTTCGCAACCTCGCCTACGCCGACGACGTGAAGCTCGTCGTCGTGCACGGCGCAGGCGGCAACTTCGGCTCGGGCGGCGACGTGCACGAGATCATCGGCCCGCTGACCAAGATGCCGATGCCGGACTTGCTGGCGTTCACGCGCATGACGGGCGACCTGGTCAAGGCGATGCGGGCCTGCCCGCAACCCATCGTCGCGGCGATCGACGGCGTGTGCGCGGGCGCCGGCGCGATCATGGCGATGTCGGCCGACCTGCGCGTGGGCACCGCGCGCAGCAAGACCGCCTTCCTGTTCACGCGCGTGGGCCTGGCCGGCTGCGACATGGGCGCCTGCGCCATCCTGCCGCGCATCATCGGCCAGGGCCGCGCGAGCGAGCTGCTCTACAGCGGCCGCGCGATGAGCGGCGACGAGGCGCTGGCCTGGGGCTTCCTGAACCGCGTGGTCGAGCCCGAGGCGCTGGAGCGCGAGGCGATCGCCTGGGCCGCCGAGCTGGCCACCGGCCCGACCTTCGCGCACGGCATGACCAAGCGCATGCTGCATCAGGAGTGGGCGATGGGCGTCGACGAGGCGATCGAGTCGGAGGCGCAGGCGCAGGCGATCTGCATGATGACGCGGGACTTCCATCGGGCGTACGAGGCGTTCGCGGCGAAGAAGAAGCCTGTCTTTGAAGGGGATTGAGATGGGCAAGCCTCGCCTGGCCCTCACCCCCGCCCTCTCCAGCGCGCGGGAGAGGGAGCCTTCCTTTCCGTTCACTCCTTCGCCCCCGCCAGGGGGAGAGGGCAGGGGCGAGGGGGCAACGCACAGGAGCATGACCGCATGACGCCGCACGACCATCTCGCCTGGCCGTTCTTCGAAGACCGCCATCGCGCCTTCGCGAAGGAACTCGACGCGTGGGCCACGCAGGCCCTGGCCCACGTGCCGCACGACGGCGACGTCGACGCCACCTGCAAGCAACTGGTGCGCGCGCTCGGCGAGGCCGGCTGGCTGCGCCATGCGGTGGCCGGCAGCGCCCACGGCGGCGCGGCCGAGGTCATCGACACGCGCACGATCTGCCTGGCGCGCGAGACGCTCGCGCGCCACCACGGCCTGGCCGACTTCGCGTTCGCGATGCAAGGCCTCGGCTCCGGTGCGATCTCGCTCGAGGGCACGCCCGAGCAGCGCGCGCGCTGGCTCGCCAAGGTGGCGCGCGGCGACGCGATCGCGGCCTTTGCGCTGAGCGAGCCCGGCGCCGGCTCCGACGTCGCGGCAATGCAGTGCCGCGCGCGCGACGAGGGCGACGCCTGGGTGCTCGACGGCGAGAAGACCTGGATCAGCAACGGCGGCATCGCCGATGTCTACGTGGTGTTCGCGCGCACCGGCGATGCCCAGCGCGGCACCGCCGACATCGGCGCCTTCGTCGTCGAGGCCGGCGCGCCGGGCTTCGAGATCGCCGAGCGCATCGAGGTGATCGCGCCGCATCCGCTGGCGCGGCTGCGCTTCGCCGGCTGCCGCGTGCCCAAGGCGAACCAGCTCGGCGCGGCGAACCAGGGCTTCAAGCTCGCGATGCGCACGCTGGACATCTTCCGCACCTCGGTCGCCGCGGCGGCGCTAGGCTTCGGGCGGCGTGCGCTCGACGAAGCGCTGGCGCGCAGCCGCACGCGCCCCATGTTCGGCGCCCACCTGGCCGACCTGCCGATCGCGCAGGCCAAGCTGGCCGACATGGCGATGACGATCGAGTCGGCCGCGCTGCTGACCTACCGCGCCGCCTGGCTGCGCGACCAGGGCCAGCGCGTCACGCGCGAAGCCGCGATGGCCAAGCTCGCGGCCACCGAAGGCGCGCAGCAGGTGATCGACGCCGCGGTGCAGCTGTTCGGCGGCGAGGGCGTGCGCCATGGCAGCGTCGTCGAGTCGCTCTACCGCGAGATCCGCGCCTTGCGCATCTACGAAGGCGCGACCGAGGTGCAGCAGCTGATCATCGGCCGCGAGTTGTTGAAGGAGGCACAAGTCCAATGAGCGCTCACGTCGACACGTTCGCCAGGGACCGCCTGCCGCCGCGCGAGCAGTGGCCCGAGATGCGCTTCGACCTGCCCGAGCTGCAGGCCTTGCCGACCCAGCTCAACTGCGTGGGCGAGTTGCTCGACGCGTGGGTCGAGCGCGGCGAGGGCGGCCGCCCGGCGCTGATCGGCGCCGGTGTGCACTGGCGCTATGCCGAGCTGCAGCAGCAGGTCAACCGCATTGCGCGCGTGCTGGTCGACGAGCTCGGCCTCGTGCCCGGCAACCGCGTGCTGCTGCGCGGCGCGAACACGCCGATGCTCGCGGCCTGCTGGCTCGCGGTGGTGAAGGCCGGCGGCATCGCGGTCGGCACGATGCCGCTGCTGCGCGCCAAGGAGCTCACCACGATCATCGACAAGGCGCAGATCACGCATGCCTTGTGCGACGCGCGCCTGGCCGACGAGCTCGCGAGCGCGAAGGCGCAGTGCCCGACGCTGGCGCACGTGCTGCATTTCCTGGGCGACGGCGAGCTGGAGCGACGCGCCGCCGCGAAGCCGCCCGAGTTCGAGGCGGTGAAGACCGCCGCCGATGACGTGGCGCTGATCGCCTTCACCTCGGGCACGACCGGCGTGCCCAAGGGCACGATGCACTTCCACCGCGACGTCATGGCCGCCTGCCTGTGCTGGCCCCGCCATGTGCTGAAGGCGCGCGGGGACGACCGCTTCATCGGCAGCCCGCCGCTGGCCTTCACCTTCGGGCTCGGCGGCCTGCTGCTGTTCCCGATGTCGATCGGCGCCTCGACGGTGCTGATCGAGAAGGCGACGCCCGATGCGCTGCCGGCGGCGATCGCCGAGCACCGCGCGAGCGTGTGCTTCACCGCGCCGACGTCCTACCGCGCGATCGCGATGGCGATCAAGGCCGGCAACGGTGCGCATGACCTGAGCTCGCTGCGCAAGTGCGTCTCGGCCGGCGAGGCGCTGCCCGCCGCGACGCGCGCGCTGTGGAAGGAGGCCACGGGCATCGAGATCATCGACGGCATCGGCTCCACCGAGTTGCTGCACATCTTCATCTCGCACGACGAGGCGCACGCGAAGCCCGGTGCGACCGGCACCGTGGTGCCCGGCTACACCGCCTGCGTGGTCGACGAGGCGCTGCAGCCGCTGCCGCCCGGCCAGGTCGGCCGACTCGCGGTCAAGGGCCCGACGGGCTGTCGCTACCTCGCCGACGACCGGCAATCGCAGTACGTGCAAGGCGGCTGGAATCTCACCGGTGACGCCTACCTGATGGACGCCGACGGCTACTTCGTCTACCAGGCGCGCACCGACGACATGATCATCAGCAGCGGCTACAACATCGCCGGTCCCGAGGTCGAGGTCGCGCTGCTCGCGCACCCGGCGGTGGCCGAGTGCGGCGTGGTCGGCGTGGCCGACGAGGAGCGCGGCCAGATCGTCAAGGCCTATGTCGTGCTCAAGCCCGGCGAGACCGGCGACGCGGCGATGGTCAAGACGCTGCAGGACTTCGTGAAGCAGACCATCGCCCCCTACAAGTACCCGCGCGCGATCGAGTTCCGCGCCCAACTGCCGCGCACCGAGACCGGCAAGCTGCAGCGTTTCCGGCTGCGGCAGGAGAACCAGGCATGACGACGTCGATTCCTTCCAAGCAGCTGCTGCAGCCCGCCGGCTGGGCGCCGCCCAAGGGCTATGCCAACGGCGTCGCGGCGCGCGGCACGCTGGTCAGCGTGGCCGGCCAGATCGGCTGGAACGCGCAGTGCCGTTTCGAGAGCGACGACTTCGTCGACCAGGTGCGCCAGGCGCTGGCCAACGTGGTCGCGGTGCTGGCCGAGGCCGACGCGCGACCCGAGCACATCGTGCGCATGACCTGGTACGTGACCGACAAGCGCGAGTACCTCGCGCGCGGCCGCGAGATCGGCGCGGTGTTCCGCGAGCTGATCGGCGACTACGGCATCGCGATGAGCGCGGTGCAGGTGGCGGCGCTGATGGAAGACCGCGCCAAGGTCGAGATCGAGGTGACCGCGGTCAGGTAGCGCCGCTCGCCAGCGGCGCGAGCCCGTGCCGCGCGCGCGCCTTCTCGCAGCCGTAGCTGCCCGGCTCCAGCTCGCGGCACGGCCCTGGGCGCCACTCGTAGATGCCGCAGTGCGCCCGAACGCCTACCGTGCCAACCAGCGCCGCGCAGCGGATCGGCACGTGGTCGGTACCGCGCATGCGCGCCGTGTTGCCGTTGACCTCGACGGCGAGGCCGTCGGGCACGCTGCCGCCGTGCTCCTGAAGCTCGTAGACCGAGAAGTCGACGCGGTAGGCCGCGCAGCAGGCGCCGCATTCGAGGCAGGGGTGGATCGACGCTTGCGACATGGATGCCGACCTCAGGGTCTTTTAACAGGGCCTATGCCACGCGGGCCGGCAGGCGAGCGTACACGCAGCTGTTGCGCAGCGTGCCGTCGGGCGCGCGCAGCTGGTGGCGCAGCACGCCTTCGAGCCGGAAGCCGCAGCGCTTGGCCACGCGCCGCGAGGCGAGGTTCGCCTCGTCGGTGACCAGCTCGACGCGCACCGCGCCCAGGCTGTCGAGCGCCCAGGCCACGAGCGCCTGCACGCCCTCGCTCACATAACCGCGCCCGGCGGCCGAGCGCCGCACCCAGTAGCCGACCTCGGTCTTCGGCAGCTGCCAGTCGGTGCGGTGCAGGCCGACCGAGCCGACCAGCCGGCCACTCGACTTCTCGAACATCAGGTAGGGCAGGTCGCTGCGCGCGATGAAGGCGGCCTCGGCGCGGCGGCAGCGGATCTCGGCCGACGCGGGCGTCTGTTCCTCGCTTACCCACGACAGGAACCACAGGAAGCGGCGCAGCTCGTCGATCGACTCCGCCAGGGCCTCGTGCAGGATCGCGCCGTCGCCCGCGCGATGCGGGCGCAGCAGCAGGCGCTCGGTCTCGATCTGCGAGGGCACGTCAACGAGCAGCGGATCGGTCATGGTCTTTGCGGCTGGGTTCAGGCGGCGGTCGAGCGCCGTTCGACGATGCAAAAGCCGACGTCGACGACGCGCTCTTGCGGCGGCTGGCCGCGGCACGCGGCCAGGATCTGGCTCGCGGCAATGCGGCCGATACCGGCGCCGTCGATGTGCACCGTCGTCAGGCTCGGCTCGAGGTGCGCGGCGAAGTCGGCGTCGCCGAAGCCCACCACCGCGAGGTCCTCGGGCACGCGAAGGCCGCGCGCGCGCGCCTCGGTCAGCACGCCGTGCGCGAGGCCGTCGGAGCTGCAGAACACCGCGCGCAGGTCCGGGTGGTCCTGCAGCAGCTCGCGCAGCGCGGCGCGGCCCAGGCCCAGGTTGCTCGGCGCCTTGACGCTGGCCGTGGGCACCTCGCGGCCGAACGCGGCCACGAAGCCGGCGCGCCGGCGCAGCGCGCGCTCGTCGTCGCCGGTCGCGATGCCGACCCGCTGCCAGCCCTTGGCGAGAAAGTAGCCCGCCACCGCGCTGCCGACGCTGGCGTGCGAGAAGCCGACCAGCATGTCGAGCGGACGGTCGGTCAGGTCCCAGGTCTCGACGACCGGGACGCCCAGCTGGCGCAGGCGCCGCGCGGCCTCGCTGTCGTTGAGCAGGCCGGCGACGACGATGCCGTCGACGCGCCGGCCGAGCAGCGTGTCGAGCAGCGCTGCCTCGCGCGCGTGGTCGTAGCCTGTCTGGCCGAGCACGAGCTGGTAGCCGGCGCGGTCGAGCTCCTCGGTCAGCGTCTGCACGGTCGGCAGGAACTGCGGCACCGCGATGAAGGGCACCAGCGCGCCGATCGTCATGCTGCGCTGCGACTTGAGCCCGCCGGCCAGGCGGTTCGGGATGTAGCCGACCGCGCGCGCCGCTTCCTGCACGCGCTCGAGCGTCGGCGGCGAGACGAGCTGCGGGTCGCGCAGCGCGCGCGAGGCCGTCATCGGCGACACGCCGGCGGCGCGCGCCACGTCGTGCAGGGTCACGGACTTGGATGACGGGCGCGGCGTGGCGGGCATGGGAACGCGAGGCGAAGAAGGGCGCGATTGTCCGATGGCGCCCAGGGGTCTTGCTGGATCGTCTAGAATGGTAACGTTAGCATTCAACCGGAGACAACGGCGCATCCATGAGATGTGCTCTCTTTTGAGTCGAGATGATAACGTTACCATGAGCGTAAACCCGAGCGCCGACGACCGCATCCGCTGGCTGCGCCTGTCGTCCTGCACCCTGCCGCTGAAGACGCCGATCAGCGACGCCAAGGTGCTCACCGGCCGCCAGAAGCCGATGACCGAGATCGCGATGCTGTTCGCCGAGGTGCGCACCGCGGGCGGCCACGAGGGGCTGGGCTTCAGCTATGCCAAGCGCGCCGGCGGACCCGGCCAGTTCGCGCACGCGAAGGAGCTGGCGCCGGCGCTGCTCGGCGAGGACGCGAACGACATCGCGCGGCTGTGGAACAAGCTGTGCTGGGCCGGCGCATCGGTCGGTCGCAGCGGCCTGGCAACGCAGGCGATCGGCGCCTTCGACGTCGCGCTGTACGACCTCAAGGCGCGGCGCGCCGGGCTCTCGCTGGCCAAGCTGCTGGGCGCGCATCGCGATTCGGTCGCCTGCTACAACACCTCGGGCGGCTTCCTGCACACGCCGCTGGACGAACTGCTGGTCAACGCGCAGGCCTCGGTCGAGCGCGGCATCGGCGGCGTCAAGCTCAAGGTCGGCCAGCCGGACCGCGCGAAAGACATCGAGCGCGTCGCGACGGTGCGCAAGCACCTGGGCGAGGGCGTCGCGCTGATGGTCGACGCGAACCAGCAATGGGACCGCCCGGGCGCGCAGCGCATGTGCCGCGCGTTCGAGGACTTTGGCCTCGTGTGGATCGAGGAGCCGCTCGACGCCTACGACCACGAGGGCCACGCCGCGCTGGCGCGCCAGTTCGACACGCCGATCGCCACCGGCGAGATGCTGACCAGCGCGCTCGAGCACGGCGAGCTGATCCGCCATCGCGCCTGCGACTGGCTGATGCCCGACGCGCCGCGCGTCGGCGGCATCACGCCCTACCTGAAGATCGCCGCGCAGGCCGAGGCCGCCGGCCTGATGGTGGCGCCGCACTTCGCGATGGAACTGCACGTGCACCTGGCCGCGGCATCGCCGAGCGAGCCCTGGGTCGAGCACTTCGACTGGCTCGAGCCGCTGTTCAACGAGCGGCTCGAGATCGAGCGCGGCCGCATGCGCGTCCCCACCCGTCCCGGCCTCGGCCTGAGCCTGAGCGAGCAGGCGCGCGCCTGGACGCGCGAGCAGGCCGAATTCGGCGAGCGCTCCTGAGGACCCGTTGACCCTTGCCGGCGCGCGCCGGCCGCTTCCATCCCGACATCCATCTCGAACGGGCACGAACCCGTCGCACCACCACCACTGGAGACAAGCGATGCGAAAGATCCTCGCCACCCTGGCCCTCGGCCTCGCCGCGACCGCCGGCGTTCATGCGCAGGCCTGGCCGGCCAAGCCGGTCACGCTGCTCGTGCCCTTTCCGCCCGGCGGCTCGACCGACATGATCGCGCGCACCGTCGGCGCCAAGCTGCAGGAGCGCCTGGGCGCAACCTTCATCGTCGACAACAAGGCCGGCGCGGGCGGCACGGTCGGCGCGGCGCAGGCCAAGCGCGCGGCGCCCGACGGCTACACCGTCTTTGTCTCGTCGCTCGGGCCCTTCGTGATCGGCCCGCACCTGATCAAGAACGCGGGCTACGACCCGCTGAAGGACTTCGACTACATCACCGTCGCGGTGCAGGCGCCCAACGTGCTCGCGGTGCCGGCCGGCTCGCCGCACAAGTCGTTTGCCGAGCTGCTGGCCTTCATCAAGGCCCACCCCGGCAAGATGATGTTCGCGTCGGCCGGCAACGGCACCTCGGACCACCTGACCGCCGAGCTGTTCTGGCAGGAGACCGGCACGCAGGCGGTGCACGTGCCCTACAAGGGCGGCGCGCCGGCGATGCAGGACCTGCTGGCCGGCACCGTCGATGCGAGCTTCATGAACATCAACACCGGCCTGCCCAACATCAAGGCCGGCAAGCTGCGTCCGCTGGCGATCACGAGCGCCAGGCGCTCGCCGCTGCTGCCCGAGGTGCCGACGATGGACGAGCTCGGCTTCAAGGGCGTGACGGTCTACTCGTGGCAGGCCTTCGCGGCGCCCAAGGGCCTGCCCGGCGACATCAAGGCCAGGCTGCACGAGGGCATCGTCGCGGCGCTCAACGACCCGGCCGTCAAGCCCAAGCTGCTCGATCTCGGCTTCGAGATCAGCGGCAACACGCCGGACCAGTTCACCGCCTTCCAGGCCGCCGAGTTCGCGCGCTGGAAGAAGGTGATCGAGGTGGGCAAGATCTCTGCAGACTGATGACCACCCCCGAAGCGCCTGCGGCGCCTCCCCCTCGAGGGGGCGCCACCAGCGGACCGGCAAAGCCGGATCCGCGGTGTCCGCTTGAATTGGAGGACTGCTTGAAGCCACTCACGATCCGCATGGATGCGCGCGACAACGTGGCCATCGTGGCCAACGACGGCGGCCTGCCGGCCGGCACCGTGTTCGACGACGGCCTGACCCTGGTCGAAAAGGTGCCGCAGGGCCACAAGGTCGCGCTCGTGGACCTGGCGCCCGGCGACGCGGTGCGGCGCTACAACGTGGTCATTGGCCGCGCGACGCGGGCGATCCCGCGCGGCGGCTGGGTGCATGAGCGCCTGCTCGAGATGCCGCCGGCGCGCGCGCTCGACGCGCTGCCGATCGCCGATGCGCCGCGCCCGGCGCTCGAGCCGCTCGAGGGCTTCAGCTTCGAGGGCTATCGCAACGCCGACGGCTCGGTCGGCACGCGCAACATCCTCGCGATCACGAGCACCGTGCAGTGCGTCGCCGGCGTGGTCGACTTCGCGGTGCAGCGCATCAAGCGCGAACTGCTGCCGCGCTTTCCCAACGTCGACGACGTCGTCTCGCTGGAGCACACCTACGGCTGCGGCGTCGCGATCGACGCGCCCGACGCCTTGGTGCCGATCCGCACGCTGCGCAACATCACGCGCAACCCGAACTTCGGCAACGAGGTGATGGTGGTGAGCCTGGGCTGCGAGAAGCTGCAGCCCGAGCGCCTGCTGCCCCCGGGCTCGTTCCCGATCGTCGGTGCCGGCGGCGATGCGGCGCTCGACGTCGTGTGCCTGCAAGACGACGCGCACGTCGGCTTCATGTCGATGATCGACTCGATCATGGCCACCGCCGAGCAGCACCTGGAACGCTTGAACGCGCGCCGGCGCGAGACGGTGCCGGCCAGCGCGCTCGTGGTCGGCGTGCAGTGCGGCGGCAGCGACGCCTTCAGCGGCGTCACCGCGAACCCGGCGGTGGGCTTTTGCACCGATCTGCTCGTGCGTGCCGGCGCGACCGTGATGTTCTCGGAGACCACCGAGGTGCGCGACGGCATCGACCAGCTGACCGCGCGCGCCGCATCGCCGGAGATCGCCGAAGCGATGATCCGCGAGATGGCGTGGTACGACGCCTACCTGAAGCGCGGCGGCGCCGACCGCAGCGCCAACACCACGCCCGGCAACAAGAAGGGCGGGCTGTCGAACATCGTCGAGAAGGCGATGGGCTCGATCGTCAAGAGCGGCAGCGCGCCGATCTCGGGCGTGCTGTCGCCGGGCGAAAGCCTGCGCGAGCGCGGCATCGAGCGCGGCCTGGTCTACGCCGCGACGCCGGCCAGCGACTTCATCTGCGGCACGCTGCAGGTGGCCGCCGGCATGAACCTGCACGTCTTCACGACCGGCCGCGGCACGCCCTATGGTCTGGCCGAGGTGCCGGTGATCAAGGTCGCGACGCGCAGCGACCTGGCGCGCCGCTGGCACGACCTGATGGACCTCAACGCCGGGCGCATCGCCGACGGGCAGGCGTCGATCGAGGAGATGGGCTGGGAGCTGTTTCGCCTGATGCTCGACGTTGCCAGCGGCCGCAAGGCCACCTGGGCCGAGCGGTGGAAGCTGCACAACGCGCTGGTGCTGTTCAACCCCGCGCCGGTGACCTGATCAAGAAGGCGGCCGGCCGTGCGAGCGAAGCACGGCTCAGCAGAAGTCGGCCAGCCGGGCGTCGCCGACCTCGATCAGTTGGTCCAGACGCAGCGTTTCGCCGCCGCTGACCGAGAGGTACTCGGCGCCGGCGCGCGCGAACACGTCGGTGATCGTGGCCACGCGCCGCTGCTCGCCGCCGTCGGCGTCGCGAAAGCGGATCGCCACCGGCTGGCGCACGGTCGCGTGCGCTTCCAGCACGTCGTGGAACTCGCAGCTGATCGGCTGGTACGGGGCGGGCAGGGTGCTCATGGCTTGGCTTGGCTTGGCGTGGGTTGTGGGTGGCTCGTGCGAGCGGCCGGCTCCCGCTGGGCAGGGCCGGCCGCTCGGCGCGTCAGAGAACGTTCAGCGCGACGTCGATGTTGCCGCGCGTGGCCTTCGAGTACGGGCAGATCTCGTCGGCCGCATGGGCAATCGCCTCGGCGGTGTCGCGCGGCAGGCCGGGCAGGCTGACGTTCAGGCGCGCCTGCAGCAAGTAGGCGTTGCCGTTCATGCCCAGGTCGACCTCGATGTCCACCGCCAGGTCGGGCGGCAGCGTCACGTTGCGCTCCTTGGCGACCAGGCCGATCGCGGCGATGTAGCAGGCCGACCAGGCGCCGGCGAACAGCTGCTCCGCGGTCGGATGCGACTGGACGGCCGTGAAGGCATACACCGAGCTCTTGTCGTGCGGCGACGAGAGCTGGATGTCGAGGCGGCCTTCGCCGCCGCGCGCCGCGCCTTCGCGCTGGCTCGGGGTGGTGTGCGTCTTGCCGGTGAGAAGGACTTTCTGGATCTTGGTCATGGAGGGCTCCAATCGTTCTGTGGGGCGGGTGGCTTGTAATCGCGTTCGATTGCATCGCATGCGATTGGTGTCATCTTGGAGCACGAACCGCCCAAGATCAAGCTGCCGTTACAAATTAGTGCCGTTGCGATTGAATCGCGTTCGATGTAAATTGCGAACCAGGTCGAACGGGCGTTCGGCGCGACGAAAGGAGCGAAGATGAAACCAGGCAACGGCGCGGCGAACGCGAAGCTGGGCGACTTCCTGTGCTTCGCCGTCTATTCGGCGAACCTCGCCTTCGGCAAGCTCTACCGGCCCATCCTCGACCAGCTCGGGCTCACCTACACCCAGTACGTCACGATCGTCGCGCTGCTGGAAGAGGACGACCAGACCGTCAGCGGCCTGGGCGAGAAGCTGTTCCTGGAGTCGAACACGCTCACGCCCATCCTCAAGAAGCTCGAGGCCATGGGCTACGTGGAGCGCGTGCGCGATGCCGCCGACGAGCGCCACGTGCGCATCCGCCTGACCCGCAGCGGCCGCCACCTGCGCGAGAAGACCGCGGCCATCGACCTCACCGGCGCCTGCGGCCTCACGCCCGGCCAGTTCTCGAAGCTGCAGAAGGATGTCGTCGCGCTGCGCGACAACCTGGTCAGCGCCGTGCGCGACCCCGGCTGAGCGAGCCGTCGCGTCGCTACGGCCGCGCGAACTCCGGGATGCAAAAGCGCTTGCGGTAGGCGCCCGGCGCCATGCCCGTCGTGCGCTTGAACAGCCGACGAAAGAACGCGGCATCCTCGTAGCCGACCCGCCAGCTGATCTCGTCGATCGGCGCGTCGGTGCGTTCGAGCCGGCGCTTGGCGTCCTCGATGCGCAGCCGCTGCACGTAGGCGATCGGCGCCAGGCCGGTCGCGGCGCTGAAGCGTCGCTTGAACGTTCGCTCCGCGAGCCGCGAGCGCTGGATCATCTCCTCGACCGGATTGGCCACCGAGAAGTGCGTCGCCAGCCATTGCTGGGCGCTCGCGATCTCGGCGTCGCCATGGTCGTGGCGGCCCTCGAAGCTGATGTAGGGCGCGAGGCCGTCCTGGTGCCACTGCAGCGCGAAGGCGCGCGCGACGTCCTGTGCCTGCGTCGCGCCGGCGTAGCGTGCGATCAGGTAGAGCACGAGATCGTGCCAGGTGGTCGAGGCGCCGGAGCACACCAGCTCCTCGCGCAGGCCCGAGACCACGAGCACACGCTCGGGGTGGATCGCCACCGACGGAAAGCAGGCGCCGAAGATCGACGCATAGCCGAAGTGCACGGTGGCATCGCGGCCGTCGAACAGGCCGGTCTCGGCGAGCAGGAAGATGCCCGAGCAGGCCGAGCACAGCGTGGCGCCGCGCGCGTGCATGCGCTCGATCCACGCCACCAGGCGCGGGTAGCGGCCCTTGTGCCAGGCCTCGCCGCGCACCAGCACGGACGGCACGATGACGATGTCGGTCTGCTCGATCGTGTCGATCGAGCGTTGCACCGTCATCGGCACGCCGCTGGCCAGCTGAAGCGGACCGGTGGCTTCGCCGACGATCTCGACCTGGAAGGGCGCGCGCCCGTCCCCGCCGGCGAGGCCCGGCCGGCCCGGCGCGCTCATCACGTCGTACAGGCCGGCCAGCGTCGAGACGACCGCGTCGGGCAGTGCGATCAGCGAGACATGACGCGGCGCGGCGCCGGGAGGCGAAGGCCGGGCAGGGGCGTTGGACATGGGTGCGGTGACGGGCGAGCGGATGGCACGAACGGACCGATCTTGGGCGATTTCGGCTCTGTCGTGAACCGGGCCAGCGCACGAGCATGGGCGCACCGTTCAACCCCGCGCGTTCGGCGCAGAAAGGACTCACCCGATGGACACCGCCGTCACCGCCCCCGCGATCGACCAAGCCAGGCTCGAAGCCTTTGCGATGCGCGCGATCGGCGACATCGCCAGCGCCTATACCGGCGTGATGGTCAACCTGGGCCACCAGCTGGGCCTGTACAAGGCCATGCTCGGCGCCGGGCCGCTGAGCAGCCAGGAGCTCGCGCAGCGTTCGGGCTGCGCCGAACGCTACGTTCGCGAGTGGCTCAATGCGCAGGCCGCGAGCGGCTACCTCGACTTCCACGCGGCCAGCGAGACTTACGAGCTCGGCGCCGAGCAAGCGCTCGTGCTGGCGGACGAGGACAGCCCGGTCTTCATTCCGCCGGCCTGGAACATGCCGGCCTCGATGTGGGCCGACGAGCCCAAGACGCTCGAGGCCTTTCGCACCGGCCGCGGCGTGGCCTGGGGCGAGCACGACGGCCGCATGGCCTGCGGCGTCGCGGCCTTCTACCGCAACGGCTATCGCGCCAGCCTCGTGCCGCAGTGGCTGCCGGCGCTCGAGGGCGTGGTGGCGCAGCTCGAGGCCGGCATCGCGGTGGCCGACATCGGCTGCGGCCACGGTCATTCCACGCTGCTGATGGCCGAGGCGTTCCCGAACTCGCGCTTCTTCGGCTATGACACGCATGCCGAGTCGATCGCCGAGGCCAGGCGCCACGCCGCGGCCGCGGGCCTGGCCGCACGCGCCGAGTTCGATCTCGCCCGTGCCACCAGCTACCCCGACCGGCGCTTCGGCCTGATCTGCTTCTTCGACGTGCTGCACGACCTGGGCGATCCGGTCGCCGCCGCCGAGCATGCGGCGCGCGTGCTGGCGCCGGGCGGCACGGTGATGCTGGTCGAGCCCTTCGCGCGCGACCGCACCGAGGACAACCTCACGCCGGTGGGCCAGCTCTACTACGGCGGCTCGACCATCATCTGCTGCGCGCATGCGATCTCCGAGGGCGGGCGCATGGTGCTGGGCGCGCAGGCCGGACCGAAACGCCTGGCCGAGGTGTTTCGCAAGGCCGGCTTCACGCACTTTCGCTGCGCCGCCGAGACGCCGTTCAACCTGGTGTTCGAGGTCAGGCGCTGACCGGAACGGACGCGGGCGTACGCATCGACAATGCGCGCGCCCACACCCGCCGCGCATGCTGAACCTCGCCCGCCTCACCTTCCGCCGCGCCCGCCAGGAACGCCTGCCGCAGATCGCCGGCAGCCTGACCTTCACGACCCTGCTGTCGATCGTGCCGCTGCTGGCGGTGAGCCTGGCGCTGTTCACGCACTTTCCGGTGTTCGCCCGCTTCGAGGTCGCGCTGGAGGAGTACCTGCTCAAGGGCCTGCTGCCGGCCGAGATCTCGCGCACCGTGCTGCGCCACCTGCACCAGTTCACCGCCAACGCCGGCGAGCTGACCCTGGTGGGCTCGCTGTTCCTGCTGGCCACCGCGCTCGCGCTGCTGCTGACGGTGGAGAACGCGCTCAACCAGATCTGGAACGTCAGGCGCAACCGGCCCATTCTCAAGCGCGTGGCGATGTACCTGCTGATGCTGGCCATCGGCCCGCCGGTGCTCGCCCTGAGCCTGTGGGCGACGTCGTTCGTCGTTGGCGTGTCGATGGGCCCGATCGGGCCGCTGCCGGCGTCGGCGAACGTCGTGCTGGGGCTGGGTCCGGTCGTGCTCGGCGGGGTGGGCCTGGCCTGCCTTTTCTACTACGTGCCGAACACGCCGGTGCGCCGGCGCGACGCGATCGCCGGCGGACTGATCGCCAGCGTGCTGATCGAGCTCGGCAAGCGCGGCTTCGCCGCCTACCTGGTCAAGCTGCCGACCTACAAGGCGGTGTACGGCGCCTTCGCCGCGTTTCCGCTGTTCCTGCTGTGGGTCTACTTCTCGTGGCTGGCAACGTTGGCCGCGGGGCTGGTGGCGGCCAACCTGGCGGGCGGCGGCGCGCCGAAGCCGCCGCCGCGCCGCTGAAAGGGTTTGTCGATTTCGCTGCGCCAGGATCGTCGTAGGGTTGGAGCCATCTCCGTTTTTTCCAACCACTCAAGGAGACCGACATGCGCGTCATGGTGATCGTCAAGGCCGACAAGCAAAGCGAAGCGGGCGTCATGCCCAGCGAGGAACTGCTCGCGGCCATGGGCCGCTACAACGAAGAGCTGGTCAAGGCCGGCATCATGCAAGCCGGCGAGGGCTTGCATCCCAGTTCCAAGGGCGTGCGCGTGCACTTCTCGGGCAGCAAGCGCACCGTCGTCGACGGTCCGTTCGCCGAGACCAAGGAGCTGATCGCCGGCTTCTGGATCTGGAAGGTCGCGTCGATGCAGGAGGCGATCGACTGGGTCAAGCGCTGCCCGAACCCGCAGATGGGCGACTCCGACATCGAGATCCGCCGCATCTTCGAGGCCGAGGACTTCGGCGAGGCCTTCACGCCCGAGCTGCGCGAGCAGGAAGACCGTCTGCGCGCGCAGATCGAGGCGCAGAGCAAGGCCGGCTGAGCGGCCGCCGGCTGCCGTGCTGCAGCGCCTGCTCGCCGATGCGCTGGTCGCCCTGCACCTGGGCTTCGTCGCCTTCGTGCTCGCAGGTGGCCTGCTCGTGTGGCGCTGGCCGCGCGTCGCGTGGCTGCATCTGCCGGCCGTCGCGTGGGCGGTGTGGATCGAATGCACGGCGGGCATCTGCCCGCTCACGCCGCTGGAGAACGCGCTGCGGCGTGCCGGCGGCGAGGCGGCTTATGCCGGCAGCTTCGTCGAGCAGTACCTCGTGCCGCTGCTGTACCCGCCGGGGTTGACGCCGGCGCTGCAGATCGGGCTCGGCGCCTTCGTGCTGTTGCTCAACGGCGTGCTGTACGCGCTGGGCTGGCGCAAGGCAAGATCGCGGCCTCGTCCACGCTGAGGCCTCGCTCATGGTCTTTCGCTTCATGCCCGTGCGGGTGCTCGGGGCCACCATGGTCATCGCGACGTCGATGGCCGGCTGCGCCACGCAGGCGCCGGCCTGCCGCAGCGGCGAGCAGGCCATGGTGAGCGACCAGCTCTATTTCGGCACCGACATCCCGGGCGGCGGCGGGCGCGTGACGGCCGAGGCCTGGAGCGGCTTCCTGCGCGATGCGGTGACGCCGCGCTTTCCGCAGGGCCTGTCGGTGTGGCCGGCGGCGGGCCAGTGGCGCGGCGCCGACGGACAGGTCGTGCGCGAGGACTCGAACGTGCTCGTCCTCGTGCATGCCGGCGACGACGCCGCCGAGCGCGCGGTGCAGGCCATCGTGGCCGAGTACAAGACGCGCTTCCGGCAAGAGGCGGTGCTGCGCGTGAAGGCGCCCGGCTGCGCGTCGTTCTGAGCGCCGCGCGCGCCTACTCGGCCGGCGCGCGCACGACCGTGACCGTGCAGCTCGACTGCGCCACCACCTGCGACGACACGCTGCCCAGATAACGCCGCAGCGCCGAGGCGCCGCGCGCGCCCATGATCACGTGGTCGACCTGGTTGCGCTGCGCGAACTCGACGATGGCCTCGGCCGCATCCGGCGCCTCGAGCACGTGGAAGGTCAGGCGGCCGTCTCCGAGGCCCAGCTCGCGCGCGAGCGGGCGCGCCCAGTGCTTGAGCGCGACCAGTTGCTTGACGTGGCGGCTGCGGCCTTGCGCGTCGGTGAGTTCGTCCATGCCGATGCGCGCGGTCTTCATCACGCTGACGCAGGCCAGGCGCGTCGAGCCGCCGTCGTGCAGGAAGCGGCGCACGGTGTCGCGCAGCATGTCGAGCAGGGCCGCGGGCGCGTTCTCGACGTCGAGCGCGGCCACCACGATCGGGTTGCGCTGCGCCTGCTCGGCGGCGCCACGCGTGCCGGCGGGCTCGGCGCCCACCGCGGCGAAGCGGCGCCTGAGCGTCGCCCAAGTGCCCGACGTGCGCACACGCTGCGCGCGTTCGGTAAGCGCGACCTGCTGCGGATGCTGCAGGTCGAGCGCGAGCTGGGCCGCGCTCGGATGGCGGCGCTCGGCGCGCACCTCGAGGCAGCGCAGGATCAGCTCCTGCAGCCATGGCGGGCAGTCCGGGCGCAGCGCGCGCGGCGGCTCGGGCTCTTCGTAGAGCCGGCGGCGCAGGCCGCTGACCGAGGTGGGATGGCCGAAGGGCCGCTCGCCGGTCAGCAGGTGGTAGAGCATCACGCCGAGCGCGAACAGGTCGCTGCGCGGGTCGTTGCGCACGAACTGCACCTGCTCGGGCGAGATGTAGGGCCCGGTGCCCATCGGCAGCGTGAACTCCTCGTCGAGCAGGTCGGGCAGCTGGTCGTGGCGCGAGAGCCCGAAGTCCACCAGCACCGCCTCGGCCAGCGTGCCGTCGGGCTGGCGGCGGAACATGATGTTGCTCGGCTTCACGTCGAGGTGCACCAGGTGCTGGCGGTGCAGGTCGTGCAGCGCAGTGGCGACGCGGATGCCGATGTCGACCACTTCGGCGACCGGCAGCGGCGCGGCATCGAGCCGCGGGCGCAGCGAAGGGCCGTCGATGCGCTCCATCACGATGTAGGGCGCCTGCGTGAAGTCGCCGCGCGCGACGAAGGCCGGCACGTGCAAGCCCTTGAGCAGCGGCATGATCATCTGCTCGACCTCGAAGCCGACGATGCTGGCCGGGTCCTCGCCGCCCATGATGCGCGGCACCTTCATCACCAGCGGCATCGGGTCGTCGGGCCGGTCGAGGCGGCTCACGCGCCAGACCTGGGCCATGCCGCCTTGGTGCAGGTGCTCCTCGATGCGGAACTGGTCGACCACCTGGCCCGGCGCGAGCACGCGCGCCGGGTAGTCCTGCGGCGCGGGCTCGAGCGCCGGCTCACTGGCCATCGTCGAGCCGCTGGGCCAGGCGCTGCGGCAACTGGGCCGCGCGGATCTTGGCGCCCGCGGCCTCGTGGTCGTACGGCACGCGGAAGTAGGTGATCGCGCCCTCGTCGGTGTCGTAGAGGGCGTAGCACGCGGCCGGATTGCCGTCGCGTGGCTGGCCGGCCGAGCCCGGGATCACCAGCCACTGGCGCTGCGCCGACAGCAGGATCGGCACGCCCGAAACGGGCGAGAAGTCGCCGGTCTTGCCGGTGGTGGCGAGGTAGTAGAGGCAGGGGTCGTGCGTGTGGCCGCAGAAGGTGACGCGCGCGGCGGTGGCCTGCAGGCTGCGCACCGCGTCGGCACGGGCGGTGATGTAGCCCCAGTCTTCCGGCGCCCAGGCGTTGGCATGCACGAACAGCCGCGGGCCGTCGCTCACCGAGACCGGCAGGCCGTCCAGGAAGGCGAGCTGGTCGGCGTCGAGCCGCTTGCGCGTCCAGTCGATCACGGTGCGTGCGTCGGCATGCATCTGCGGCGCCGAACCGAGCACGACCGCGCGGTCGTGGTTGCCGATCACCGCGATCGCGGTGCCTCGCTCGACCAGCTCGCGCACGCGCTCGACCACCCAGGCCGGATCGGCGCCGTAGCCGACGTAGTCGCCGAGGAAGGCGTAGCGCTGCGCGCCCTGCGACTGCGCATGCTCGAGCACCGCTTCCACCGCCTCGCGGTTGGCGTGCAGGTCGGCCAGCAGCGCGAGCTTCATGGCCGCGGTGCCCTGACGAGGCGCTCGAGCAACTGCTCCATTGCCGAGCCGAGCTCATCGCAGCGGCCGACGTGCACCGGCGAGGTCTGGATGCTGCTGCTGCGCGGCGCGACCAGCCAGTCGAAGCGCTCGCGCAGCGAGAGCTTGCCGATCGGCCCGGCCGCCGCGCCGCCGGCACAGATGGCCGGGATCGCGGCCAGCGCCTGGCGGATCGGCTCGAGGTCGGCGCTGGGGTCGAGCGCGAGCAGGCGCTGCTCGTCGAGCTCGATGCGCGCCTGCAGGAAGCCGCGCGCGGTGCAGGCCACGATCACGCCGGCGTTGACGAACTCGCCCCGCTCGACGCGCGGCACGACCCGCACGACGGCGTAGTCATAGGTGCAGCGATCGGGCACGGACGGCCTCCTCCACGAAGGCATGCGGCTGGCGCAGGCGGTTGATGAAGTAGCGGCGGTAGGCCTCGCGGTGTTCGGCGGCGTTCGCGAAGGCCGGCTCGTCGGCGAGCCAGGCTTCGGGGATCAGCGCGACGATGCGCTCGATCGCCTCGTCGTTCAATCGGGCGCTCATCTCGGCGTCGGCCTCGGCCAGCTGCGCGGCGGCGGGCAGCAGCACGTGGTCCTTGATCATCGGGAAGGCGCCGGAGCTGCGCTCCATGTAGCCGCGCCAGTCGTGGTGAAAGATCAGCGAGGCGCCATGGTCGATCAGCCACAGGCCGCGGTGCCAGACCAGCAGGTTGGTGTTGCGCGCGCTGCGGTCGACGTTGCTGACGAAGGCGTCGTGCCAGACGATGCGCGAGGCGAGCGCGGCATCGACGGTGTGCGCCAGCGGGTCGAAGGTGACCGAGCCGGGCAGGTAGTCGAGCGCGAGGTTGAGGCCGGCGCTGGCGCGAATGAGGTCCTGGATCTCGGGGTCGGGCTCGGTGCGCGCGAGCTCGGCGTCGAGCTCGACCAGCACGATCTCCGGCACCGGCAGGCCCACCGCGCGTGCCAGTTCACCGGCCACGAGTTCGGCGATCAGCGCCTTGCGGCCTTGCCCCGCGCCGCGGAACTTGACGACATACAGGCCGTCGTCGTCGGCCGCGACCACGGCGGGCAGCGAGCCGCCTTCACGCAGCGGCGTGAGGTATTGGGTGGCGGTGACCGTCCTCAACGAGGTCTCAACCGATTCGCCCGAGCAGCAGGTACTCCATGAGTGCCTTCTGCACGTGCATGCGGTTCTCGGCTTCGTCCCACACCACCGACTGCGGCCCGTCGATCACCTCGGCGGCGACTTCCTCGCCACGGTGCGCGGGCAGGCAGTGCATGAAGACCGCATCGCGCCGCGCCGCCGCCATCATGTCCGCATCGACGCACCACTCGGCAAACGCAGCGCGGCGCGCGTCGTTCTCGGCCTCGAAGCCCATGCTGGTCCACACGTCGGTGGTCACCAGGTGCGCGCCGCGGCAGGCCTCGGTGGGGTTCTTGAAGACCTTGTAGCAGTCGCGGTTCTCGATGCCGGCCAGCACCGGGTCGACCTCGTAGCCGCTCGGCGTGCTCACGTGCACCGTGAAGCCCAGGATCTCGGCCGCCTGCAGCCAGGTGTTGGCCATGTTGTTGCCGTCGCCAACCCAGGCCACGACCTTGCCGGCGATCGAGCCGCGGTGCTCGATGTAGGTGAAGATGTCGGCCAGGATCTGGCAGGGGTGGAACTCGTTGGTCAGGCCGTTGATCACCGGCACGCGCGAATGCGCGGCAAAGCCTTCGAGCTTGGTCTGCTCGAAGGTGCGGATCATCACCAGGTCGACCATGCGGCTGATCACGCGCGCGGAGTCTTCCACCGGCTCGGCGCGGCCGAGCTGGCTGTCGCCGGTGGTCAGGTGCACCACCGAGCCGCCCATCTGGTACATGCCGGCCTCGAAGCTCACGCGCGTGCGCGTGCTGGCCTTCTCGAAGATCATCGCCAGCGTGCGATCGACCAGCGGCGTGTACTTCTCGTAGTTCTTGAAGCGCTTCTTGATGATGGCCGTGCGCTCGAAGAGGTAGGCGTACTCCTCGGCGCGGAAATCCTTGAACTGCAGGTAGTGCTTCATCAGGCGGTTTCCGGGTTTCATCGTCATGCCGCCTCGGCGAGGAACTCGCGCACCAGCGGCGCCAGCAGCGCGACCACGCGGTCGGCTTCGTCGGCGGTGATGACGAGCGGCGGCACGAGGCGGATCACCTTGTCGGCCGTCACGCTCAGCAGCAGGCCGGCCTTGGCGGCGCGGCCGAGCAGGTCGCCGCAGGGACGGTCGAGCTCGATGCCGATCATCAGGCCCGCGCCGCGGATCTCGGTCACGCCCTTCAGGCTGCCGATCTCGCGCTGCAGCGCGGCCTTGAGGTGCGCGCCGATCGCGGCCGCGTTGGCGAGCAGGCCCTCGGCTTCCATGATGGCCAGCGTCTCGACGCCGGCGCGCATGGCCAGCGGATTGCCGCCGAAGGTGGTGCCGTGGTTGCCGGGGCCGAGCACGTTGACGGCCTTCTCGCCGACCACGACCGCACCGACCGGCACGCCCGAGCCCAGGCCCTTGGCCAGCGGCATCACGTCCGGCTTGATGCCGGCCCACTGGTGCGCGAACCACTTGCCGGTGCGCCCGATGCCGCACTGCACCTCGTCGAGCATCAGCAGCCAGCCGCGCTCGTCGCACAGCGCGCGCAGGCCTTGCAGGTAGTCCCAGCGGGCGGCGTTGATGCCGCCTTCGCCCTGGATCGTCTCGAGGAACACCGCGACCACGTTGGGGTTGCGCGCCGCGACCTCGCGCACCGCGCCCAGGTCGTTGAGCGGCACGCGCACGAAGCCCGGCACCAGCGGCTCGAAGCCCTTTTGCACCTTGGGATTGCCGGTGGCCGACAGCGTGGCGATCGAGCGGCCGTGGAAGGCCTTGTCGTAGACGATGATCTCGGGCGCCTCGATGCCCTTGTCGTGGCCGTACTTGCGCGCGATCTTCAGCGCGGCTTCGTTGGCCTCGAGGCCCGAGTTGCAGAAGAACGCGCCGGCCAGGCCGGAGAGCTCGCACAGCTTGGCGGCCAGCTGCTCCTGCAGCGGCACCTGGTAGTAGTTGGAGCAGTGGATCAGCTTGCCGATCTGCTCGGTCAGCGCCGCCACGAGCTTGGGATGCGCATGGCCCAGCGTGTTGACGGCGATGCCGCCCAGCGCGTCGAGGTACTCGCGGCCCTCGGTGTCCCAGACGCGCAGGCCTCGGCCGTGCGACAGCGCGAACGGCAGTCGGCCGTAGGTGTTGAGCACATGCGGCATCGCGGGAGCGGCGAGGGCATCGGGGGCGTTCATGAGCGTCCTTCGTTCGACGGCAAGGACCGGCGCAGCCGGCCGGGGAAGCAAAAGGCGCAGCGACCCGTGAAAGACGAGCGCTGCGCCCGAAAGATTCTAAGGTCCGGGCGTGGGGCTGCTGCGCTGCAGCACAATACGGGGTTGTTCTGCGCTGGCGAGGTCAAGAGCCTGTGCCGCGCGCTACTCCAGGCCTGCCGTGTCCACTCCAGCCAAACCCCGCGAGATCTTCATCCAGGGCGTCACCCTGGACGGACGCACATTCCGCCCGAGCGACTGGGCCGAGCGGCTGGCCGGCGCGATGTCGTGCTTTCGCCCCGGCGGCGTGGTGTCCGGCAAGAGCGGGGCGATCGGCTACTCGCCCTACTGCGTGCCGACCGTGATCGAAGGCGTGAAGTGCGTGGTCGTCAACGAGGCCCTGCGCGAAGTCGAGCCGATGGCCTGGGACTTCGTCATGAACTTCGCGCGCGACAACCGGCTGCAGGTCCTCGAGGCTTGCTTGCTGCCGGAGGCTCCGAAGAAGGCGGGATGATGTGGCGGCGGCCGTCGGGGCCGCGGCTCAATCTTGCTCGAAGGTGTCCGTGTAGTTCGCGTACAGCGACGCGTAGAACGCCGTCATGAACATCAACGCAGCCGGCTGCATCGCGATCACGAGCGCGTTGCCGCCCAGCCCCAGCAGCGCCAGCACGGTCTGCGCGACCAGGCTGAACAGCAGCAGGATCGAGAACCAGGCCAGGCCCATCAGGGCATAGGCGCGCCAGCCGCGCCAGCAGGCCATGGTGCTGGCGAACAGCGCCTTGGCGATCGGCTGGCGGTCCCAGATCACCAGCGCGGGCGCGTGCCAGAACAACAGCGAGACCAGGCCGAGCAGCACGCTGGCCAGCATCATGCTGGCGAAGGCGCCGCTCACGACGGCGTCGTCCAGCGTCGGCGGCGTGCCGGCCTCGGCGGCATGCGTGATCGATTCGATCAGCCGCTGCATGTTGCCGCCGTCGAACCACTCGACGACCAGCAGGCAGGCCATCACGGCGACGCCGTAGGCCAGGCCCAGGCGCAGCAGCGGCGCGCGCAGCGACGCGTCCTTCCACGGCGCGATCAGGTAGCCCGGATGGACCGGCCGGCCGGCACGCTGCTCGCGCCCGGCGATCAGGAAGGCCAGCGTGGCGGTCGGCATCAGCGCCAGCGACGCGAGCGGCCCGATCCAGGGCAGTTGCGCCAGCATCACGCCGGCGAACAGCACCAGTGCGAGGATCGCCGTGTAGCCCAGTGGCTGCGCGAAGAAGCAGCGAAAGCCTTCGCGCACCCACAGGACGCCGCGCGCGGCGGGGACGTGCTTGAGCCGCATCTCAGGCCGCGGGACTGGCCGGCGGATGCCAGGGCGCGGCGATGCGCTCGCGCAGCACGCGCTCGAAATGCGTGGGGTCGTGCGGCTTGAGCAGCGCGGCATCGCGCGGCAGGTGCAGGTCCCACAGCCGCGACAGCCAGAAACGCAAGGCCGCGGCGCGCAGCAGCCCGGGGAAGAGCCGGTGCTCGTCGCCGGTGAGCGCGCGCACGCGCTCGTAGGCGGCCACGAAGGCCTCGGCGCGCTCCTCGTCGAGGCGGCCGCTCGCGAGGTCGATGCACCAGTCGTTCAGGCACACGGCGATATCGAAGCCGAAGCTGTCGACGCCGGCGAAGTAGAAGTCGAAGAAGCCGGTGAGCCGCTCGCGGCCGCTGCCATCGGGCGCGAACATCACGTTGTCGCGAAACAGGTCGGCGTGGATCGGGCCGCGCGGCAGGCGCGCGTAGGCGACCGACTTCGCGAGCTCGTGCTGGAACGCGAGCTCGCTGTCCAGCAGCGCGCGCTCGGCGTCGCTGACGAAGGGGCGCACCTGCGGCACGGTCTCGTCCCACCACGCCAGGCCGCGCAGGTTGGGCTGGTGGCGCGGGTAGTCGGCGCCGGCCAGATGCATGCGGGCGAGCATCTCGCCGACCTGCTCGCAGTGGTCGATGTCGGGCGCCAGCGCGTGGCCGCCGGCCAGGCGGTCGACCACCGCCGCGGGCTTGCCGGCCAGCGTGTGCAGGATCTCGCCGCTCGCGTCGGCCTGCGGTTCGGGCACCGGGATCGCGCGCTGCGCGAGGTGCTTCATCAGGTGCAGGTAGAACGGCAGCTGCTCGAAGGTCAGCCGCTCGAACACCGTCAGCACGTACTCGCCCTGCGCGCAGCTCGCGAAGTAGTTGGTGTTCTCGATGCCGGAGGCGATGGGCTTGAGGCTGATCAGCCGCCCGAGGCCAAGCCGCGCGACGAGCGCAGCTGCGTCGTCGTGGGCAATTTCGGTGAAGACCGCCATGCGGATGAGGGCGCGCGCCTGCCTTGCGGCGCGCTCAGAACTCGAGGACTTGCCAGCGTGCCTGGCCGGTGGTGCCGCGCGCGTTGGCCGGACCCTCGCTCGGGTCGCGGCCGGCGTCGACCGGAACCACCTCGTATTCGCCCTTGGGGCCGTGCTTGGGCTTGACGGTGATGCGCTTGACGGCCCCGCGCACGCGCAGTTCCTCGACGCGGGCGTTGTCGTCCTCGATCGTCGTGCGGCGCACGTTGGGCTCCTTGGCATCCGGCGTGCCAGGGATCTCCTCGACCACGATCCAGCCCGGCGGGGCGGCCTGGGCGGGCGCGGCGAGGCCGATCAGCACCGCCGCGGCGGCGGGCGCCAACAGCGTGGCAAGGCGCGGGAACGACGAAATCATGGCGGCATTGTAGGTGGGTGGTTCGTTGGGGCCCCCACGCTCACTGCGTTCGCTGCCCCCCGAGGGGGCTGGCCGGCCTTGGGGCGGCCCGGCGGCCGGCCTGGCCCCCACGCTCACTGCGTTCGCTGCCAGCCGAGCGGCTGGCCGGCCATGGGGCGGCCCGGCGGCCGGCCTGGCCCCCACGCTCACTGCGTTCGCTGCCAGCCGAGCGGCTGGCCGGCCTTGGGGCGGCCCGGCGGCCGGCCTGGCTCGCGACCTTTGGCCACAATGCGCGGATGAACGACGCCACGACGACGCATCCGACCACCTTGCTGCTGGTCGACGGCTCCAGCTACCTCTACCGCGCCTACCACGCGCTGCCCGATCTGCGCGGTCCGCAAGGCGAGCCCACCGGTGCGGTGCATGGCATCGTCGCGATGCTCAAGCGCCTGCGCGATCAGTTCCCGGCCGCCCATGCCGCCTGCGTGTTCGACGCCAAGGGCAAGACCTTCCGCGACGACCTCTACGCGGAGTACAAGGCCCAGCGTGCGCCGATGCCCGACGACCTGCGCCTGCAGGTCGAGCCGATCCACGAGGTCGTCAGGCTGCTCGGCTGGCCGGTGCTCGAGGTGCCCGGCATCGAGGCCGACGACGTGATCGGCACGCTGGCGCGCGTGGGCGCCGAGAGCGGCCACTCGGTCGTGATCTCCACCGGCGACAAGGATCTCGCGCAGCTCGTGACGCCCAAGGTGTCGCTGGTCAACACGATGAGCAACGAGCGGCTCGACGAGGCTGGCGTGCTGGCCAAGTTCGGCGTGACGCCGCAGCGCATCGTCGACTACCTGACCCTGGTCGGCGACGCGGTCGACAACGTGCCCGGCGTCGACAAGGTCGGCCCCAAGACGGCCGCGAAGTGGATCGCCGAGCACGGCTCGCTTGATGGCGTGATCGCCGCGGCCGCGTCGGTCAAGGGCGTGGCCGGCGAGAACCTGCGCCGCGCGCTCGAATGGCTGCCGACCGCTCGCGTGCTGGTCACCGTGAAGTGCGACTGCGACCTCGCCGGCCACGTGCCGGGCTGGCCGTCGATCGAGTCGCTCGGCTTCAAGGAGGTCGATCGCGAGGCGCTGCTGGGCTTCTATGCCAAGCACGGCTTCAAGAGCTGGAAGAAGGAACTCGAGGGCGCGCTCGGCATCGCCGCATCCTCCTCGCCGCAGCCTGAGCCGGCCGCGCTCAACGAGGACGAGCCCGACCTGCCACTGCTGCCCGCGGTGACCGATCGCCATTACGAATGCGTGCTCGACGAGCCCGCGCTGGAGCGCTGGATCGCCAAGATCGCCGGCGCCGATCTGGTGGCGCTGGACACCGAGACCGACTCGCTCGACCCGATGCGCGCGCGCATCGTCGGCCTCTCGTTCTCGGTGCAGCCGGGCGAGGCCTGCTACATCCCGCTGGCCCATACCTACCCCGGCGCGCCCGAGCAGCTGCCGCTCGACGCGGTGCTCGCCAGGCTCAAGCCCTGGCTCGAGGACGCCTCGCGCGCCAAGGTCGGCCAGAACCTCAAGTACGACACCCACGTGTTCGCCAACCACGGCATCGCGCTGGCCGGCGTGGCGCACGACACGCTGCTCGAAAGCTACGTGCTCGAGGCGCACAAGCCGCACAGCCTCGAAAGCCTGGCGGATCGCCACCTCGGTCGCCGCGGCCTGTCGTACGAGGACGTGGCCGGCAAGGGCGCGCAGCAGATCCCGTTCTCGCAGGTCGGCGTCGAGCGCGCGACCGAGTACTCGGGCGAGGACAGCGAGATGACGCTGCACGTTCACCAGGCGCTGTGGCCGCGCCTGGAGACCGAGGAGCGCATGCGCTTCGTCTACGAGAAGATCGAGCTGCCCAGCTCGGTGGTGCTGGGCAAGATCGAGCGCCACGGCGTGCTGATCGACGCCGCGGTGCTGGAGCGCCAGAGCCACGAGCTCGCGACGCGCATGGTTGCGCTCGAGCAGGAGGCGCACGCGCTCGCGGGCCAGCCCTTCAACCTCGGCAGCCCCAAGCAGATCGGCGAGATCCTGTTCGGCAAGCTCGGCCTGCCGGTGCGCAAGAAGACGGCCTCCGGCGCGCCCAGCACCGACGAGGAAGTGCTGCAGGAACTCGCCGCCGACTACCCGCTGCCGGCCAAGCTGCTCGAACACCGTTCGCTGTCCAAGCTCAAGGGCACCTACACCGACAAGCTGCCGCTGATGATCAACCCGGCCACCGGCCGCGTGCACACCAACTACGCACAGGCCGTGGCGGTGACGGGCCGGCTGGCGAGCAACGACCCGAACCTGCAGAACATCCCGATCCGCACCGCCGAGGGCCGCCGCGTGCGCGAGGCCTTCGTCGCACCTGCGGGCAGCGTGATCGTGAGCTGCGACTACTCGCAGATCGAGCTGCGCATCATGGCCCACATCTCCGAGGACCCGGGCCTGCTGCGCGCCTTCGCCGAAGGCCTGGACGTGCACCGCGCAACCGCCAGCGAGGTGTTCGGCGTGCCGCTGGACGAGGTCTCGAGCGAGCAGCGCCGCTATGCCAAGGTGATCAACTTCGGCCTGATCTACGGCATGGGCGCGTTCGGCCTGGCAAGCAACCTGGGCATCGAGCAGAAGGCGGCCAAGGACTACATCGAGCGCTACTTCGCGCGCTTCGCGGGCGTGAAGCGCTACATGGACGAAACCAAGTCGCGCGCCGCGCAGCAGGGCTTCGTCGAGACCTATTTCGGCCGGCGCATCTACCTGCCCGAGATCCGCGGCGGCAACGGCCCGCGCCGCACCGCGGCCGAGCGCCAGGCGATCAACGCGCCGATGCAAGGCACCGCGGCCGACCTGATCAAGCTCGCGATGATCGCGGTGCAAGGCGCGCTCGAGCGCGAGGCGCGCGCCACCAAGATGATCATGCAGGTGCACGACGAACTGGTGTTCGAGGTGCCGCAGTCCGAGCTGGAATGGGTGAAGCGCGAGGTGCCGGCGCTGATGGCCGGCGTGGCCGAGCTCAAGGTGCCGCTGATCGCGGAAGTCGGCGTCGGGCCCAACTGGGACAAGGCGCACTGATTGGCCCACCCCCGAAGGGCCTTCGGCCCTTCCCCCTCGAGGGGGCGACGCCAGCGGACCGGCGGAGCCGGATCCGCGGCGTCCGTTGGAAGGTGCGCGGCCTGGCGGCGCGCCGCTGTTGGCTGAGCGGGTTATGCGCCGTCGGTGCGAGCTTCGAGCGCGCGCAGCACGGCCACCATGTCCTCGCGCCCGTGGCCCAGCGCCAGCGTCTCGCCGTACAACGCATGGCACGCGTCGAGCAGGGGCGAGGCGAGTCCGGCCTCGCGCGCGGCCTCGGCGACCAGGCGATTGTTCTTCAGCACGTCGGCGATCGCAGCCTGGACCGCGTAATCGCCGGCGACGAGCTTTTGCAGCTTCACGCGCGAGACGTCGCTGGCCATCGGTCCGGCGTCGAGCACGGCCCGAAAGCGTTGCAGGTCGACGCCGTTGCGATGGGCGAAATGAAAGGCCTCGGCCAGTCCCGTCACCATCGTGATCAGGAACAGGTTGACCGAAAGCTTCATCAGCAGCGCACCGGGCACGGCGCCGCAGACCACGGTCTCGCGGCAGATCGGCGCCAGCAGCGGGCGCACGGCATCGACCGCGTCGGGCTCGCCGGCCAGCATGCCGACCAGCTGGCCCGCCTCGGCCGGCTTGCGCGAACCGGACACCGGCGCCTCGACGTAGCCACCGCCCGCCGTGCGCACATCGGCCTCGAGCGCGCGCGAATAGGCCGGCGCATGCGTGCTCATCACGACCAGCGTGCGATCACGCACGCGTGGGGCGAAGTCGGCCGTGCCGCGCGCGAGCACCGCGTCGAGCGCGGCGTCGTCGGCCAGCATCAGGATCACGGTGCGAGCCTGCTCGAAGACCTGCGCGGCATCGCCTGCGACGCGTGCGCCGGCGTCGCGCAGCGGTTCGCAGGCGGCGGCGCGCCGGCTCCAGACGAGCAGCGGCGTGCCGGCGCGCACGAGATTGAGCGCCATCGGCTCGCCCATCACGCCCAGACCAATGAAGCCGATCTCCATGACCTTTGCCCCTCCCAGGCCGAAATGCGGCGAAGGCTAGCGCGTGGCGGTACGACGAACGCGTCGGGGCGCCAAAGACCCTGCCGGCGACGGATCCGGCGACGAACCTTACGAACGTTCGCCCTTTTCTGCCTCCGACGGCCGGCGACGTCCGTTCCAATGGCGCACCATGCCTCGCCGTCCCGCTCCCCGTTCGACTGCCGCCGCGCTCGGCCTGCGGCTCGTCTCGCGTCTCTCCTCCCATTTGCACGTGCAGGCCGTGCTGTCCGGCGCCTTGCTGGGCGCACTGGCGTTCGCGATGGCGGCGCGCCCCGGGCATGCCGCGATGCAGCTCGCGATGGCGATCGTGATGCTGCTGGCCGGCGGCGGTGCCTTCGTCTGCCATGCGTTGCACCGCTGGGCCCAGGGCCGCAGCCTGGCCGGCGTGTTGCGCCGCCGTGCGATGGCCCAGGCGCGCACCTGGATCTGCCTGTTCGGCCTGGCCGCGGCTGGCGCGATCGCGCTGCTGGGCGCCTGAAGCGCCCGCCGGCTCAGGCCTTCGCCTCGACCGGCACCAGGATCGCGTCGCCGGTGGCGACGAGCCGCAGCGTGTCGTCGTCGGCCCGCGCATGCAACTCGGCGCGCGCGAACACCTGCTTGCGTCCGGCCTTGATCACCCGGCCGCGCGCGATGAAGCGCGTGCCGACCGCCGGCGTCAGGCAGTTGACCGAGAAGTGCGAGGCCAGCACCTGGCCCGCCACGGTCGCGGCGGCGAAGCCGCAGGCGGTGTCGAGCATCGCGCCGATCAGGCCGGCATGCAGGAATCCCGCGTACTGGCCCATGTCGTCCGCGCGCCAGTCCATGCACAGCTCGGCCTCGCCCGCGGCGGCCTGCGTGACCTCGAAGCCGGCCCAGCGGTTGAACGCCGCGGTGGCGTTGATGGCGCGGATCGCGTCGAGCATGTCAGGCCTCCTGCGGTGACGTCGAACGACGGGCCATCGTAGGCAGGCGCCTGCCCCGCACCCGTCGCCGCGGTGACAGGCCTCGTGTGGGATGAAAGAAAAAAGGCCCGGCATGGCCGGGCCTCGGCGGCGTTGCGATGAGCGGCTTACCAGCCGATGTCTTCGAGCAGCTCGAGCGTCAGGTCCTTGGGCGAGGACACCGCGATCGCCTGGCCCGCTTCGGCGTAGGGCTCCATCAGCAGGTTGGGGCGCGCGAGCGTGTCCCAGTGCGAGATCGACGAGCCCGGCTGGTAGGGATTGGGCGTGAACAGGAAGACGCGCCCGTTGACGTCGGTGCCGGCGAGCTTCTGCGCATTGAAGTAGAGCGACGCACTGACGCTGCGCGTCGCCGCCGGGCCGCTGGTCAGCGTCTTGCGGATCGCCGCGCCGTCGGCCTTGGTGATGCGCCCGGACGGGATCGTCACCAGCGGGTCGGCGCCGCCCAGCTCCGGCGGCGGTGTGCCGTCGGCGTTGTCGGCCACCAGCACAGCGATCGCACCCGCCGCCTGCGCATTGCGCACCTTGACCGTGAACGCGCAGGTGCCGCGGTCGACCAGTGCGATGCGCCCGTTCACGCGCGCCGCGTTGGCCGCGTCGAGCGGCGCGCAGGCCAGGCCGCTGCCATCCTTCTGGTCGATCACCGGCGCGACCGGCCCGGCCGCCGGCTGCGCCTCGAAGCTCGGGCCGAACTGCGCCGGCCCGACCATCAGCGTGCCGTTGAAGCCGGCGCCGGTGACGAAGAGCTCGGGCACGCCCATCGACAACACCTTCGACGACTTGGCGGTGACGGTGAGACCGTTCCACACCAGGTTGCGCGGCACCAGGGCCGATTGTCGGCGCTCGTTGTCGCTCATCGCCGCCCAGGTCTTGCGCTGCAGCGGGTCGTACATGTGGAACTCCCAGATCGCGCGCGTGCGCTCGATCCGCTGGCCCGTCTGTCCGCTGGTCAGCGCCTGGAAGCCCAGCCCGTGGCCGAACTCGTGCAGCACCGTCGTGTAGAGGTCGATCAGCTCCGCCGGCGCGTTGCCGTCCAGGCCGAGGTAGAAGCCCGAGCCGGCCAGGCAGTCGGACTGGCCGAGATCCGCGTTGAAGAACGCGATGATGTCGGCCTCGCTGCCGTCGGGCTGCGGCTCGCTGAGCTGGTCGGCCCGGGCCAGCTTGTTCGCCAGCGCCGAGGGGTACCAGGTGTCGGCCATCGGCGCGTTGGCGAAGTTCTTCCAGATCGTCATCGTGCCGGCCGCGCCCAGCGTGGCGCTGGTGGCGTCGCACGACAGCGGGTCGAAGGTCGCGAGGATCGTGATCGGCACGTCGGAGTTCAGCTTCGACCCCCACAGCTCGGCCGCCGCGGTGAACACGGCGAGCCGCTGCGCGCCGACCGTGGCGGCGTTGTTGCCGCCCACCGGCGCGGCCGGCGTCGGGTCGTTGAAGCCGACGCCGGGCGCGTTGCCGTTGATGATGGAGACGGTCGCGGCGCCGGCCAGCAGCGGCGCGGCGAGAACGGCGCCGAGCAGCGATCGCAAGAGGCGTTTACTGCGCATGGTCGCCTCCTTGCGCGTGGGCATGGGTGGAGGCGCCGGCCATCGCGGCGGCGGCCGCGCTCTCGCCGGTGACGCAGTCGACCGCGATCTTGCCGTCGGCGTCGCGGCGCGCGACCGCGAAGCTCAGGTGGCTGGCGTCGAGCTTGAAGCCCGAGGCGCCGCGCGCGCCGGCCAGCGCGCGCGTGCCGCTGAAGCGCTGCAGCGCCTGCGCGCGGCGCGCCTCGGCGGCGGCGCTGGGCGCCTGGATGCGCTCGCCGTGCTCGGGCGCGCGCAGGCGGCCGGTCTCGGGGTCGCGCACCGCCTTGCGGGCTTCGGTCGAAGCAGGGGCGGTGTCGGCGGCTTCGGCTGCGGGGTCGTGCGCCAGGGCGGCACCGGCGGCGCACAGCGCCACGCCGGCGAGCCACCTGCGCGGGCAGGATCGCTTCGTCTTCATCTGGGTCCTTCCTCGGCAGACAAAACGTCGGCGCCGGCGGCTCGTGGCCGCGCGGGCCGGGTGGGGTGTCCTCGTCGACCTGGCGGCCGGTACGGCCGGGGTCGACGAGGCCCGCCGAGTCTAGGAAGCCGGGCCGGGCGCTGTCAGCCGCCGCCGACCCCCAAGGACACGGGAGGTAGTCGCCCGCTTGTCGCGGCTTCATCGTCGCGTCATGTGGGCGACCCGCGGCTGTCACGCTCGGCTGCGAGCATGTGGGTCCATGCGAAAGATGGCGATCGACTGGCGGGCATGGACCCAGGCGCAGGGGCTGCGGCGCGAGGCGCTGGCCCCGCCAGTGGGGGCGCTCCCACCGCGGCCCGCGGAGCCGGTCGCCGACGAGCCGGCGCCGGCCGCGCGGCTTTCGGTGCGCGCGGCGTGGATCTCCGACGTGCACCTGGGCACGCCCGGTTGCCAGGCGACCGCGCTGCTGGACTTCCTGAAGCACCTCGAGTGCGACACGCTGTACCTGGTCGGCGACATCGTCGACGGCTGGCAGCTCAAGCGCAGCTGGTACTGGCCGCAGGCCCACAACGATGTCGTGCAGAAGCTGCTGCGCAAGGCGCGCAAGGGCACGCGCGTGGTCTTCGTGCCGGGCAACCACGACGAATTCGCGCGCAAGTACCTCGACCACGAGTTCGGCGGCATCGAGGTGCTGGAAGACGCGATGCACCAGACCGCCGACGGCCGTCGCCTGTGGATCACCCACGGCGACTACTTCGACGGCGTGATCCAGTGCGCCAAGTGGCTGGCCTACGTCGGCGACTCGGCCTACGAGTTCACGCTCAAGCTCAACCGCTGGTTCAACTCGCTGCGCGCGCGCCTGGGGCTGCCGTACTGGAGCCTGAGCAAGTACCTCAAGCTCAAGGTCAAGCGCGCGGTGAACTTCATCGGCGACTTCGAGCGCGCGGTCGCGCGCGAGGCGCAGCGCCGCGGCGCCGACGGCGTGGTCTGCGGCCACATCCACCACGCCGAGCTGCGCATGATCGACGGCGTGCTCTACGCCAACGACGGCGACTGGGTCGAAAGCCTCACCGCCCTGGTCGAGCATGCCGACGGCCGGCTGGAGATCGTCGACTGGTCCTCGCGCATGGCCGCCGCGGCCGCGGTGTTGCGACAACCCAACGCAGCCCGCGTGCCCGCCTGAGGCGCCCGCGCGCGGCGTCGCTGTCGCTCGCGTGACACCCGGGCCGGCCACTGTGTGGCCGAGCTGCGCCAGTGTGTGACAGCCAACCCCGCCATTGCCCTCGATCACCGGTGCGTTTTTTTGCGTCGTGGGAGCGGGTTCGCCCGGCGTACGCGGCACAGCGTGTGGCGGCGCGGCGCAAACCGGTGCCGCAGCGCGCCATTCGGCCGCCTCGGCTTGACACAGCGTGGCTGCCGGGCGCCAAGTGGCATAGCGATTGCACAAGGCAGCGCGCGGCGAAAGCCGCAAGACGGCGTTTCGCCGGCCCACATTCCAACGAGGAGACACGATGAGCAAGAGAAGCAGCCAGGTGACCGTCTCGCGGTCGCTGATCCTCGGCGCCGCCCTCGCGGCATGCGCCGGCGCCGCCAGCGCCCAAAGCAACGTCACGCTCTACGGCCGCCTCGATGCGGCAGTGCAGTACAGCAGCAAGCTCGCCACCGTCGACGACAGCCGCGTCGAGCTCGCCAATGGCGGCATCCGCCCGAGCATCTGGGGCCTGCGCGGCACCGAGGATCTCGGCGGCGGTCTGAGCGCCTTCTTCAACCTCGAAGCCCACTTCGCGACCGACACCGGCGCGGCCACCGGCCCGGGCGCCGGCCAGCTGGGCTCCGGCGGCTTCCGTCGCCAGGCCAACGTCGGCCTCAAGGGCGGCTGGGGCTCGGTGACGCTGGGGCGGCAGTACAGCCCGGCGATCCTCGCCAACCTCGGCACCGAGCCGCGCGCCTTCAAGGAAAACCTCTCCGGCCTGTATCCCTACGCCTTCAACCAGTTCCCGGCCGGCAACACCGTCAACGACCTGGGCATTTTCCTGGGCAACGCGGTGACCTACAGCAACAACTTCGGCCCGGTCTACCTCGGCGTCGGCGTCGCGGCCGGCGAGGGCGTGGGTCGCTCCGAGGTGATCGGCGCCAACTACACGACCAACGTGTTCACGGTCTCGGGCTCGTACCAGAAGATCGACGGCCCCGCCGACAACAGCGGCACCAAGCACTGGATGGTGGGCGCGGCGCTGCCGCTGGGGCCGTTCACGATCAAGGCCAGCTACCAGGGCGCGAAGGAAGAGGTGCTGGGCACCGAGATCAGCAAGGTCAAGTTCTGGGGCATCGGCGCCGACTGGGCCTGGATGCCCAACCACACGCTGAACGTCACCTACTACGACGGCAAGGACGACGACAACAGCGGCGACAAGACCAAGACCTTCGTGATCAGCAACGACTACGCGATCTCCAAGCGCACGACGATCTACCTGCAGTACGCGATCGCCGATGCCGACGTCGGTTCGACGGCGCGCACCAGCGTGATCGCCAACGGCAACTTCCCCGACGAGAAGACCTCGGTGATCGCCCTGGGCGTCAGCCACAACTTCTGAATCGATTACCTCCGATCCGCCGGGAACGCACGGCGCCGCACCTGGGCGGCGCCGCAGCACCCGTGCGTCGCCGTGGGTCCGCGGCCGTGCAAACGGTTGCGGACCCTTTTTTCATGAGGGCCGGGTGTCACCGAACGGACTTCGAAAATTCCTAGACTTGGGGGATGAGCGCCGTTACGCCTGATGTTCCATCGCCCGTTCGCAATCCCATCGTTCCCCTGCTCAACCGCGAGCAGGCCATGCTGGAGTTCAACCGGCGCGTGCTGGCCCAGGCCCAGCGCGAGGACGTGCCGCTGCTCGAGCGCCTGCGCTACATCTGCATCGTCTCGTCCAACATGGACGAGTTCTTTGAGGTGCGCTTCGCCGACGTGCTCGAGGCCGCCCAGCAGCCCGAGGGCGGCCCGACGCGCCGCGCGCTGGCCGACGTCGCGGCGGCCGCGCACCGCCTGATCGACGACCAGTACGCCGCCTTCAATGACTCGGTGATGCCCGCGCTCAAGCAGCGCGGCGTCGTCGTGCTCAACCATGCAGAGCGCGACGAGGCGCAGCGCCGCTGGGTCGACCAGTTCTTCCAGCGCCAGGTGCGTCCGCTGCTGGTGCCGGTGGGGCTGGACCCGGCGCACCCGTTCCCGCAGGTGGCAAACAAGTCGCTGAACTTCATCGTCGAGCTCGGCGGCACCGACGCCTTCGGGCGCGAGAACCGCATCGCGATCGTCAAGGTGCCGCGCGTGCTGCCGCGCGTGATCCGCCTGCCGGCCTCGCTGTCGCACGGCCAGCAGGCCTTCGTGCTGCTGTCGTCGGTGATCCGCGCGCATCTCGAGGAGCTGTTCTCGGGGCGCACCGTCGAGGCCTTCTCGCAGTTTCGCGTCACGCGCGATTCGGACCTCGACGTCGACGACGAGGACATCGCCAACCTGCGCACCGCGCTGCGCTCGGGCCTGGCGACGCGCCACTTCGGCCAGGCGATCCGGCTCGAGGTGGTCAACACCTGCCCCGAGTCGCTCAGCAACTTCCTGCTGTCGCAGTTCGCGCTGCCGGAAGCGGCGCTCTACAAGGTCAACGGGCCGGTGAACCTGGTGCGGCTCAACGAGCTGATCGACCAGGCAGACGACGACGTGAGCGGCGGCCTGCCTTCGCTGCGCTTCGCGCCGCACGAGCCGTCGTGGCCGGCGACGCTGCCGCGCCAGGGCTCGATCTTCGAGCGACTGCGCGAAGGCGACGTGATGCTGCACCATCCGTTCGAGAGCTTCGAGCCGGTGGTGCAGCTGCTGCGCGAGGCGGTGAGCGACCCGGACGTGCTGGCGATCAAGCAGACCATCTACCGCACCGGCAGCCAGAGCGCTCTGATGGACCTGCTGCTCGAGGCGGCGCGCCGCGGCAAGGAAGTGATGGCGGTCGTCGAGCTCAAGGCGCGCTTCGACGAGGAGGCCAACATCAACTGGGCCGAGCGGCTCGAGGCGGTGGGTGCGCAGGTGGTCTACGGCATCGTCGGCCTCAAGACCCACGCCAAGCTGCTGCTGATCACGCGTCGCGAGCGCGCCGGCAACGGCCAGCCGGTGCTGCGCCGCTATGCGCACCTGTCGACCGGCAACTACAACGCCAAGACCGCGCGCCTGTACACCGACGTCGGCTGGCTGACCGCCGACCCCGAGCTGACCGGCGACGCCGACGGCGTGTTCCAGCAGCTCGCCAGCCTCACGCGCGGGCGGGCGCCGCGCCAGCTGCTGCTCGCGCCGTCGACGCTGCAGCGCCAGCTGATCAAGCTGATCGGGCGCGTCGCGCAGGCCGCGCGCGAGGGCGCGAACGCACGCATCGTCGCGAAGTTCAATTCGCTCACCGACGAGACGCTGGCCGAGGCGCTGGCCGAGGCCGCGCAGGCCGGCGCGAAGATCGACCTGATCGTGCGCGGCGCCTGCATGCTCGCGCCCGGCGTGCCCGGCGCGACCGACAACGTGCGCGTGCGTTCGATCGTCGGGCGCTTTCTCGAGCACACGCGGGTGCTGTACTTCCGCTGGGGCGACGGCGAGGACGACGAGGCGCTGTACCTCAGCAGTGCCGACTGGATGAGCCGCAACATGCTGCGGCGCATCGAGCTCGCCTGGCCGGTGCGCGACGCGGCGCTGCGCCAGCGCGTGATCGACGAATGCCTGCAGCCCTACCTGCACGACGGCCGCGACGCCTGGCGGCAGCAGCCTGATGGCCGCTACGAGCGCGTCGGCACCGACGGCCCCAGCGCGCAGCAGGCGCTGCTCGCGCTCAAGAGCAGCTGACAGGGTGCAGCCGGGCCGGCGGACATGGACCTGATCCTCTGGCGCCACGCCGAAGCCCATCTGCTGCGCGAGGGCCAGGACGACCTGCAGCGCGCGCTCACGCCCAAGGGCGAGCGCCAGGCGCAGCGCATGGCCGAGTGGCTCAACCGCCGCCTGGCCGAGAGCACACGCGTGCTGGCCAGCCCGGCGCTGCGCTGCCAGCAGACCGCCAAGGCGCTGGGTCGCAGCTTCAAGACCTTGTCGCCGCTGGCGCCCGACGGCAGCGTCGACGGCGTGCTGACCGCGGCGCGCTGGCCAGGCTGTCCCGAGCCGGTGCTGGTGATCGGCCACCAGCCGACGCTGGGCATGGTGGCGGCGCGGCTGCTCGCGGGGCACGACCACCCGTGGGCGATCAAGAAGGGCGCGGTGTGGTGGCTGCGCCAGCGCGAGCGCGAGGGCGATGCGCAGGTCGTGCTGCTGGCGGTGCAGGGCGTCGAGATGTTGTGAGGCGGCTGTGGGCCGCGCTGCGCTGCCGCGGCCTACACCGTCTCGATGCGCAATCCCATCCGACCGGACTGCGCCCACGAAGCGACCTCCTCGCCCAGCAGGTACATCGTGCGCGGATGCCCCGTGGCCCAGTCGCTGTCGATCGCCAGGCGCGCGCCCTTGCCCGTGAGCTCGAGCCGCAAGACGCCACTGCCGCCTTCGTCGCGGCGCGCGTGGCACAGCAGCGCCGCCAGGCGCAGCGCGAGCACCTGCGCGGCCACGGTTTCGTCACCCAGGTGCGCCAGCTTGGCCAGGCTGCCGCGATGGCCGAGCACGAGCTCGGCGACGCGGCGCTGCTGGCTTTGCGAGAAGCCCGGCGCATCGACATGCGCCAGCAGGTACGCGCTGTGGCGGTGGTGGTCGTGGTGCGAGACCGACATGCCGATCTCGTGCAGCGACGCGGCCCAGCCCAGCTCGCGCCGGCGCTCGTCCTCGAACTCGATCAGCAGGCCTTGCTCGGGCACGAGGCGTTCGTACAGCTCGAGCGCGAGCACGCGCACCCGGTCGGCCTGAGCGAGATCCACGCCGAAGCGGCGCTGCAGTTCGGTGACCGAGAGCTCGCGCACGTCGAGCACGGCGGCGTGCTCGGGATCGCCGGCGGCGCCGAGGCGGTCGCTCAGGTCGAACAGCACGCCCTGGCGCAGCGCGCCGCGGGCGGGCTGCAGCGCGTCGATGCCGAACTGCATCGCCAGCGTGTAGAGGATGGACAGCCCGCCGCCCAGCACCGCGCGGCGCTCCGGCTTGAGTCCGGGCAGGTCGAGCTTGTCCTGGTGGCCGGCGGCGAGGCAGGCACCGATGCACCAGCGCAGGCCCTGCGGCGTGATGGCGCCGTCGGTGACGCCGTTGGCGGCGAGCAGCTGCGAGACCGCGCCGGCCGTGCCTGAGGAGCCCAGGGCCTCGACCCAGCCGCCGGGCGCGAAGGGCTGCAGCGCCTCCTCGAGCTCGGCGCCGGCGGCGATCTGCGCGGCGCGAAAGCCCTCGGCGGTGTAGCGGCCGTCGCCGAAGTAGCGCATCGACAGGCTCACGCTGCCGACCTGGAAGCTCTCGGCGATGCGCGGCACGCGGCCGCGCCCGAGGATCATCTCGGTGGAGCGCCCGCCGATGTCGATCACCAGCCGCGGACGGTCGCTGGGCTGCAGGCGCGCAACGCCGGCGAAGATCAGGCGCGCTTCCTCGCGGCCCGAGATCACCTCGATCGGATGACCCAGCACGCCGCGGGCGCGAGCCAGGAAGGCGTCGCGGTTGCGGGCCTCGCGCAGGGTCTGCGTCGCGACCGCGCGCATCTGCACGCCCGGCACGCTGCGCAGGCGCTGCGCGAAGCGCGCCAGGCAGGCCAGGCCGCGCTGCTGCGCAGGTTCGGTGAGCCGGCCCTCGTAATCGAGGCCGCCGCCCAGGCGCACGGTCTCCTTGAGGTAGTCGATGCGGCGGTAGCGGCCGCGGTGGATGTGGCCGATCTCGAGCCGGAAGCTGTTGGAGCCGATGTCGATCGCGGCCAGCGGTCCGTTGGCGGCGGCGGCCGGGGCGGCGGTGGGCGCCTCGGTGGCGGCGTCGGCAAGGTCGTGTCGCGATGACTGCATGGCCGGGATTGTCCGCGAAGCCCGTGACGCAAAGCCCCGTGCGTCGCGCAACACACGGGCCTTCCTAGAATCGCCCGCTCCATCACTCGACTGCGGAGACCCGACGATGCTGAAGCAGGAGTTCGACAGCCTCACGCCCTCGCGCGACTTCTCCCGCCGCGATTTCGTGCAGACCTCGGTCGGTGCCGGCTTTGCGGCGGCCGTGATGCCGGTGGCCGCGCAAGGCGTGATCACGACCGACACGCAAGGCCTGGTCGCCGGCCCGGTCACGATTCCCGTCGGCGGCTTCCAGATGCCCGCCTACCGCGCCGCGCCGGCCGGCAAGGCCAAGCTGCCGGTGGTGCTCGTGGTCAGCGAGATCTTCGGCGTGCACGAGCACATCGCCGACGTCGCGCGGCGCTTCGCGAAGCAGGGCTACCTGGCGATCGCGCCCGAGCTCTTCGTGCGCCAGGGCGACGCGAAGAACCAGCCCGACATCCCGACGCTGCTCAAGGAAGTGGTCTCCAAGGTGCCCGACGCGCAGGTGATGGGCGACCTCGACGCCGCCGTTGCGTGGGCGCAGGCGAACGGCGGCGATGCCGGCAGGCTCGGCGTGACCGGCTTTTGCTGGGGTGGGCGCATCACCTGGCTGTACAGCGCGCACAGCCCCAAGGTGAAGGCCGGCGTGGCCTGGTATGGCCGCCTGGTCGGGCCAACCAACGAGCTGACGCCCAAGCAGCCGGTCGACCTGACCGGCGAGCTCGACGGCCCCGTGCTCGGCCTCTATGGCGGCCAGGACCAGGGCATCCCGCTTGACACGGTCGATAAGATGAAAGCGGCCCTGGTGGCGGGCAGCCCGGCGGCGAAGAAGAGCGAGTTCCACGTCTACCCCGACGCGCCGCACGCCTTCAACGCCGACTACCGGCCCAGCTACCGCAAGGACGCGGCCGACGACGGCTGGCAGCGCTGCCTGGCCTGGTTCAAGGCGAACGGCGTGGCCTGACAAACCCCGCGACGCGAACGCCGACCGCGCCCTCGGGGCGCGGTTTGTTTTGCCGGCGCATCGAACGAGCAAGAAGAAAGAACGACGACATGTCGATGACCCTCGTGTGGATCGTGGCGGCGACGCTGGTCGGCGGCGTGCTGTCGGTGGCCATCGCGGCCGGCATCACGGTCTCGGTGCTGTCGCTGATCGTGCGCCACCTGGTCAGCCTGTCGGCCGGCGTGCTGCTGGGCACCGCCTTGCTGAACCTGCTGCCCGAGGCGTTCGAGCAGCACGCGGGCGCCCAGCCGCAGGGTCTGTTCCTCACGCTGCTGGGCGGCTTGCTGTTCTTCTTCCTGCTCGAGAAGGTCGAGCTTTACCGCCACACCCATCACCACGAGGGCGACGGCCACCACCATCACCACCACTTCGACGCCGAGCAGGCCGGGCGCGGCGGCTGGAGCGTGCTGGTGGGCGACAGCATCCACAACTTCTGCGACGGCGTGCTGATCGCCGCGGCCTTCCTGGCCGACACGCGGCTGGGCGTGGCGACCGCGGCGGCGGTGATCGCGCACGAGATCCCGCAGGAGGTGGGCGACTACATCGTGCTGCTCAACGCCGGCTTCACGCGTGCACGCGCGCTGGCCTACAACGCGATCTCGGGCCTGGCGGCCGTGCTCGGCGGCGTGATCGGCTACTTCGTGATCGGCCCGTTCGAGCAGCTCACGCCCTATCTGCTGGTGGTGGCGTCGAGCAGCTTCATCTATGTGGCGGTGGCCGACCTGATCCCGCAGCTGCAGCGCCGGCTTGCGTGGCGCGAGCTGCTGGCGCAGCTGGGCTGGCTGGCCGCGGGGCTGCTGCTGATCGCGGCCGTGACGGGCGTGTCGCACGAGCATGGGCACGGCCATGAAGGCCATGCCCATGAAGAGGCGCCCGTCGCCCAACGGGACTGATTCCCCTCAGGGGCAGCGAGCGCGCGGCGCTTCAGTCGGCCGCGAAGCAGTAGAAGCGGCCGACACCGCCCGTCTTGACCAGGGCCTCCTGGCTGCAGCCGGCCGTCTGGTGCGAGAAGTTCCACGAGGTGGACCAGTTGTCGGCCGTCGGGCCGGCGCGGTCATGATGGCCGACGATGGCCGAGCCCTCGGCGCCGCCGCGGGTCCAGCCGGCGCAGCTCGTGTCGGTGTGCGGCGCGAACGCGGTGCCGTCGGCGCGCGAGCCGGTGAGCATGTCGTGTTCCAGCGGGGTCTCTCCGCGGCCCTTGATGGTGTTGCCGCGCTCGTCGAGCGCCGTCGCCCTGGAGATGAGGTTGCCGTCGTGCAGGTGCTCGAGGTCACGTGCGATCAGCTCGCCCTTGGCATTGAACCAGGGTCCCTTGCCGATGCGATCGCGCGCATGGACGGCAGGCGTCGCCGGGGTGCCGCCCGAGGGCAACGTGCCCGGCACGCTCAGGTAGGCCCGCCAGGTCTTGTTGCCTGCGCCCGCGGCGGCGGCGAGCTTCTGGCAGTGCGCATCGGCGCCCGCGAGGCCGCCGAGGTCGGCCCCCTTGCCGCTGCCGACGCTGGTGACGAAGAAGCTCATCGGCCCCTTGGCCGTCGCCTGCGCAGTGCTCTGGCCCGGGCTGGTGCAGGCGCTGAGCAAGGCGACCGCCGCAGCGGTCAGGGCCAAGAGTCTCGTGGCACGCATGGGCAGCCTCCGTCGGGGTGTCGATGAAAGCGCCTGTATAGCGCACTCGCCTGCGCGGCGTGGCTACGGAAGTTCCCGCGGCAGCGGCCACCGTCGCGGCCGCGGCCGCGGCTCAGCGATTGCGTCGGGGCGCCACCGCGCGCCAGAGCGCGTCCGACCAGGCATTGCGCTGCTCGACGTAGGTCTGATGACCTCGACGCCGGCGAGCCAGGCCTTGTGTTCGCGCAGCTGCCGCGTGACGGTGGTCTTGCCGGAGCCGTGGGGCCCGGCGATCACGATGAGGACCGGGCGAAGCCGCTCGGTCATGCGGCCGCGCGCTGGGCCAGGAAGTCCCGCACGTGCTGCCGGGCCTGCGCGACCTCCGCCGCGATGCGTGCACGCAGCGCCAGATCGGCTTGGCGTGCCGCCTTGCGCGCCTGGGCATGAGCGCGCCTGGCCAGCGCGGCGACATCGGCGTCGGACAGATCCTTGAGCGGATCGGCCAGCAGGGCCACCGAAGCGCTCGTGCCCCGGCTGCGTTCGAGGCGTCGTCAACCCGAGTTGCGCAGGCCCGCCGCGACCCCGTTGATCGACAGGTGGATGCCGCGCTGCACGCGCTCGTGCACCGCGCCTTCGTCGTCCTTCTGCGCGCGGTAGCGGCGCATCAGCTCGACCTGCAGGTGGTTCAGCGGGTCGAGGTAGGGGAAGCGGTGCGCGATCGAGCGCGCCAGCGCCGGGTTGCCCGCCAGGCGCGTGCGCTCGCCGGTGACGAGCGCCAGCGCCTGCTCGGTGCGCTGCCATTCGCTCTGGATCGCGCCGAAGATCTTCTGCGCGCGCCGGCGGTCGGGCACCAGCTCGACGTAGCGCGCCGCCACGGCCAGGTCGCCCTTGGCCAGCACCATGTCCATGTTCGACAGCAGCGTGCGCAGGAAGGGCCACTCCTTGTGCATGCGCTGCAGCAGCTTCGTGCGCTCGGTGCGCTCGCGCGTGCTGCTCGCCGCGTCGAGCCAGCCCATCACCGCCGAGCCGAAGCCGTACCAGCCCGGCAGCGCCGCGCGGCACTGGCCCCAGCTGAAGCCCCAAGGGATGGCGCGCAGGTCCTCGATGGCCTGCGTGGCCTTGCGCGAGGCAGGGCGCGAGCCGATGTTCAGCTCGGCGATCTCGCGGATCGGCGTCGCGGCGAAGAAGTAGTCGGTGAAGCCCGGGGTTTCGTAGACCAGCGCGCGGTAAGCCGCCATGCTGCGTGCAGAGAGTTCGGCCGCCGCATCGAGGAACAGCTTCGGCGCCGGCCGCGCGGGCGGCAGCAGCGTCGCTTCGAGCGTCGCGGCGACGAGGGTTTCGAGGTTGCGCCGGCCGATCTCGGGGTTGGCGTACTTGGAGGCGATCACCTCGCCCTGCTCGGTCAGGCGGATCTGGCCGTTCACCGTGCCGGGCGGCTGCGCGAGGATGGCCTGGTAACTCGGGCCGCCGCCGCGGCCGACCGTGCCGCCGCGGCCGTGGAACAGACGCAGCACCAGGCCGTGTTGCGCCTGCAGCGGCGCAAACAGTTCCACCAGCGCGGTCTCGGCGCGGTAGAGTTCCCAGTTGCTCGTGAAGAAGCCGCCGTCCTTGTTGCTGTCGGAGTAGCCGAGCATCACGTCCTGCTCGGCGCCGGAGCGCAGCACGAGGTCGAGCACGCCGGGCACCGCGTAGTAGCCGCGCATGATGTCGGCGGCGTGGCGCAGGTCGGCGATGGTCTCGAACAGCGGCACGACGATCAGCGACGCGGTCGACGCGCCGTCGTCGAGCGTGCCTTCCATCAGCCCGGCTTCCTTTTGCAGCAGCAGCACCTCGAGCAGGTCGCTCACCGTCTCGGTGTGGCTGATGATGGCGTGGCGGATCGCGCCGGCGCCAAAGCGCGCACGCCCCTCGCGCGCGGCCTCGAAGATCGCCAGCTCGCCCTGCGTCTTGGCGCTGTAGGCCGCGTGCGGCACGCGCAGCGGGCGCGCGTCGTTGAGCGCTTCGACCAGGCGCGCGATCTTGGCGTCTTCGTCGAGCGCGGCGTAGTCGGGCTCGATGCGCGCCACCTTGAACAGCTCGGCCAGCACGAGCTCGTGCTGGTCGGAGCTTTGGCGCAGGTCGATCGTCGCGAGATGGAAGCCGAACACCTGCACCGCGCGGATCAGCGGCGCGAGCCGGTCGGCCGCGAGCGCGGCGCCGTGGTGGCTGGCCAGTGAAGCCTCGACCGTGCGCAGGTCGGCCAGCAAATCGTCGGCACTTTCATAGGGCGTGGACGGCGCGACGGCATGGCGCAGCGCCTCGGTGCCGGTGAGCGCGTGCAGCGTGCCCGCCAGGCGCGCATAGACGCCGATCAGCGCGCGGCGGTAGGGCTCGTCCTGGCGCTGCGGATGGTCGTCGCCGGAGCGCTCGGCCAGCGCCGCGAGCTCGGGCGTCACCTCGACCAGCAGCGCCGACATCGACAGCTCGCCGCCGAGCTCGTGCACCTGCGTGAGGTAGTGGCGCAGCGCGGTCTCGCACTGGCGCGCGAGCGCGAGCTGCAGCGTCGCTGCGGTGACGTTGGGGTTGCCGTCGCGGTCGCCGCCGATCCAGTTGCCCATGCGGAAGAACGGGCCGACCTCGTGCTCGCCGAGCTGCTCCTCGAGCATTGCGTAGATCTGCGGAATCTCGCGCAGGAAGGTGGAGTGGTAGTAGCGCAGCGCGTTGTCGATCTCGTCGCCGACCGTGAGCTTGCTCGGGCGCAACAGGCGCGTCTGCCAGAGCTGGGCCACGCGCGCGCGCAGCCGGGCCTCGTTGGTCGAAAGCTCGTGCTCGCCGTCCAGGCCGTCGCGCTCGGCGATCAGCTCGGCGATCGAGCGCTCGGCGGCCATCACGCTCTGGCGCTGCACCTCGGTCGGGTGGGCGGTCAGCACCGGCGAGACATGGGCGCGCGCCAGCAGCTCGGCGATCTCGCGCGGCTTGATGCCGCGCTTCTTGAGCCGCTCAAAGCTGGCGGCCAGCGAACCCTCCTGGACGTGGCCCAGGCGCTCGTGATGCACGCGCCGGCGCACGTGGTGGCGGTCCTCGGCGATGTTGGCCAGGTGCGAAAAATAGCTGAACGCGCGCACCACCGAGACCGCCTGCTCGACGCTCAGCTCGCGCAGCAGGCGGTCGAGCTTGCGGCCGGCCGCGGCGTCGCGCTTGAGCCGGTAGGCCACCGCCAGCTGTCGGATGCGCTCGATCAGCTCGAAGGCCTCGGTGCCCTCCTGTTCGCGGATCACGTCGCCCAGCACGCGGCCGAGCAGGCGGATGTCTTCGACGAGCGGGCGATCGGTGGCGGCGGCGCGACGGGCGGGCATGGGACTGCTCGGCTGGTGGGCAAAGCGGCCATGCTAACCGCCGGCGAGGCGTACGCAGCTTGCGAACGACCGTTCGGCGCGGTGCGCCGGGGTGGCGCTGCTAGCATTCCCGCAATGACTTCGACGACGCTTTCTCCCTGGGTGATCGCCACGCGCGAGAGCCGCCTCGCGCTGTGGCAGGCCGAGCATGTGCGCGCGCTGCTCGGCCCATCTCTTGCCGCGCCGGTCACGCTGATGGGCATGACCACGCGCGGCGACCAGATCCTCGATCGCACGCTGGCCAAGGTCGGCGGCAAGGGCTTGTTCGTCAAGGAGCTCGAGACCGCGCTGGAATCCGGCGCGGCGCACCTCGCGGTGCACTCGCTGAAGGACGTGCCGATGGACCTGCCGGCCGGCTTTGCACTGGCGGCCGTGCTCGAACGCGAGGATCCGCGCGATGCCTGGGTCTCGACGAGCTACGCAGACGTGAACGCGCTGCCCGAAGGCGCCGTGGTCGGCACCTCGAGCCTGCGCCGCGTCGTGCAGCTGGCCGCGCTGCGGCCCGACCTGCGCATCGAGCCGCTGCGCGGCAACCTCGACACGCGCCTGCGCAAGCTCGACGAAGGCCGCTACGACGCGATCGTGCTCGCCGCCGCGGGGCTCAAGCGGCTGGGCCTGGCGGCGCGCATCCGCGGCGTGTTCGATCCCGACGTGATGCTGCCGGCCGCGGGCCAGGGCGCGCTGGGCATCGAGCTGCGCGCCGATGCGCGAACGCAGCACCCGCTGCTGTGGCAGGCCGTCGAGGCGCTGACGCACCGGCCGACCTGGTTCTCCGTGCATGCCGAGCGCGCGGTGGCGCGCACGCTGGGCGGCAGCTGCAGCATGCCGCTGGCCGCGCACGCGCGCTTCGCGGCCGACGGCCGCACGCTCGAGCTGCGCGCCGCGCTGGGCGCCGAGCCGGCCGAGGGCGTCGCACCGCGCGGCCTCGTCACGGCCCGCGCGAGCGCGGTCGTGAGCGACACCGTGCAGGCCGAGGCGCTGGGCCGCGAGGTCGCTCAGCAGCTGCTCGGCAACGGCGGGCGCGAGCTGCTCGCCTAGCCGTGACCGCGCCGACCCTGCTCGTGACGCGGCCCGCCGAGCAGGTGGCGGGCTGGGTCGAGGCGCTGCGCGCCGAGGGCGTGAATGCCCAGGCGCTGCCGCTGATCGGCATCGCGCCCTTGGCCGACACGGCGCCGGTGCGCGCGCTGTGGAGCCGGCTGAGCCAATGGCAGGCGCTGGTGTTCGTCAGCGCGAACGCCGTGGGCCAGTTCTTCGCGCAGCGGCCGGCGCAGGTGGCGTGGCCGGCCGGGCTCATGGCCGCCGCGCCCGGGCGCGGCACCGCGCAGGCCTTGCGCGCGGCGGGCGTGCCGGCGGCATGCGTGGTCGAACCGGCGGCCGATGCGCGCTCGCTCGACTCCGAGTCGCTGTGGGACGCGCTCGAAGGCCGGCGTGATTGGCGCGCGGCGCGCGTGCTCATCCTGCGCGGGGCCGACGTGGCCGACGCGGCACCTGCGGTCGGCCGCGGCCGCGAGTGGCTGGCACGGCAGCTCACCGAGGCCGGGGCAACGGTGCAGCTGCAGGCCGTCTATCAGCGCGGGCCGGCGCTGCTCGATGCCGCGCAGCACGCGCTGCTGGCCGGGGCGCTGGCGAAGCCGGCCGATCACGCGTGGCTGTTCAGCAGCGCAGAGGCGATCGAGCGCCTGCATGTGCTCGCGCTCGAGGCCGGCTTGCCCCTGGTTCCTGGCTCGATGCGGGCGCTCGTGACGCACCCGCGCATCGCCGAGCGCGCACGCGCCCTCGGCTGGCGCGAGCCCGGGCTCGTGGCGCCCGAACCGGCCGCGATCGCGGCTGCGCTGCGTGACGTGGGCGCACAAGGCCCGTCGATAGAATCCTTCGCACCGTGACCGACGCGACTTCTCCCACTGTCGAACCCACCGGCGCCGCGCCGGTGCCGCCCGCCGCGAAGCCGCGCCCGCAACGGATCACGCCGGTCCTGGCGCTGGCGGCGCTGCTGGCTGCCGCCGGCATCGGTGCCTTCGCGTGGACCACGCATCAGCGCATGCGCGCCCTCGAGCAGGAGCTCGTGCGCCGCCAGCAGGACGCACAGGGCCAGGTCACCGAGTCGCGCGTGATCGCCAAGCAGGCGCAAGACGCCGCGCGCGAGGCGCTGGCCAAGGCCACGCTGCTCGAAGCCCGCGTCGCCGAAGCGGCGCTGCAGCGCAGCCAGCTCGAGGAGCTGATCCAGTCACTCTCGCGTTCGCGCGACGAGAACCTCGTCGTCGACATCGAGGCTGGTTTGCGCGTGGCCTTGCAGCAGTCCACGCTGACCGGCAGCGCCGAGCCGGTGGTTGCGGCCCTGAAGAGTGCCGACGAGCGGCTTGCGCGCGTGAACCAGCCGCGCCTGGCCGGCGTGCGCCGCGCGGTGGCGCGCGATCTCGATCGCGTCAAGGCCGTCGCGGTGGCCGATCTGCCGACGCTCATCATCAAGCTCGACGAAGCGGTGCGCATGGTCGACGACCTGCCGCTGCTCGCGGCCGAGCCGCGCGCCGCCGAGCCCGCCAAGCCGTCGCGGGCGATCACGCGCGGCTCCGCATCGGCGCCGCAGCCCGCGGCCTCGGCGGCCTCGGCTGCGGCCGACTGGTCCAGCGCCGGGCGCGCCTGGGCGCAAACGGTCTGGGACGAAGTGCGCAGCCTGCTGCGCGTGACGCGCATCGACCAGCCCGACGCGATGCTCCTCGCGCCTGAGCAGAGCTGGTTCCTGCGCGAGAACCTCAAGCTGCGCCTGTTGAACGCGCGGCTCGCGCTGCTGTCGCGCCAGTTCGACACGGTGCAGACCGACCTGCAGGCCGCGCAGGCCGCGATCGACCGCTATGCCGACCGCCACGCGCGGCGCACCGCGGCGCTGTCGGAGCTCGTGCGCGGCGTGGCCAGCCAGGCCCGCCAGGCCGGCGTGCCGCGGCCCGACGAGACCCTGGCCGCGCTCGCCGCGGCCGCGGCCGGTCGCTGACCACGGACGCCGCGAATGCGTACCGTCGTCTGGGTTCTGCTGCTGGCGATCGTGGCCGTGGTCGCGGCCACGCTGCTGGGCGGCAACGACAGCGTGGTGACGATCTACTGGGCGCCGTGGCGCGTGGATCTTTCGCTCAACCTGTTCGTCGTCGGCGTCGTCGTGTTCTGCATCGTGCTCAACGCGCTGCTGCAAGGCATCGGTGCGCTGGTCGGCATGCCGCGACGCGCGCGCGAGTGGCGCGTCGCGCGGCGCGATCGCACCGCGCAGGCCGCGCTGCGCGAGGCGCTGGCGCAGTATTTCGGCGGGCGCTTCAGCCGCGCGCACAAGGCCGCGCAGCGCGCCGTGGCGATCCAGCTCGACACGCCCGAGCTGAAGGACGACCGCGAGTTCGCCGCGCTGGGCCACCTGCTCGCCGCCGGCAGCCTGCACCGCCTGCAGGACAAGGCGCGCCGCAACGAGCAACTCGAGCGCGCGCTCTCGATCGCGCAGCGCGGCAATGCTCGCGCTGCGGAGGAGGGCGCGCTGCTGCTCGCGGCCGAATGGGCCATCGACGACCGCGACGCCGCGCGCGCGCTCGAACTGGTGGCACAGCTGCCGCCTGGCGTCGCGCGGCGCACGCAGGCGTTGCGGCTCAAGCTGGCTGCGGCCCGTCTTGCGCGCCAACCCGGCGAAGCGTTGCGCACCGCGCGCCTGCTGGGCAAGCACCAGGCCTTCTCGCCGGCCGCCGCGCAAGGCCTGATGCGTTCGCTGGCCTACGAGGCCATCGACGCGACGCGCGACCTCGACCAGATCAAGCGCGCCTGGCGCGAATTCGACGCCAACGAGCGGCGCGACGCCTTCATCGCCGCGCGCACCGCGAACCACCTCGTCTCGCTCGGCTGGCCCGAAGAGGCGCGCGCCTGGCTGCGCCCGTTCTGGGACCGCCTCGGCGAACTCACGCGCGAGGAGCGCGACGTGATCGCGCGCGCACTGGCGCTCGCCAGCGACGGCATCGGCCCCGACTGGCTGCCGCGCCTCGAAGCCGCGCTGACCGGCTTTCCGCAGGAACCGGCGCTGGCCTACGCGGTCGGCCGCGCCTTCGCGGCGCGCGGCCTGTGGGGCAAGTCGCGCCAGCTGCTCGAAGCCGCCGCGGCCGACGACTCGCTCGACGGCGTTGCGCGGCGCGAAGCCTGGCTGCGCCTTGCCGCGATGGCCGAGCACGAGGGCGCCAGCGAGCGCGCGGCACACGCCTTCCGCGCGGCCGCGGCCATCGCGTGATCGCACCGGTTCTGCACTTTCGCGTGCAACACCGCAAGACAAGGAAAATCTTCGTGCTATACTGCGTGGCTCAGCGCGGCTGTAGCTCAGTTGGATAGAGTACTTGGCTACGAACCAAGGGGTCGTGGGTTCGAATCCTGCCAGCCGCGCCACCTAACAAGAAGAACAAAGAACAAGAAGAGAACACGGGCCAGCCCCGCGAGGGGCTGGCCCGTGTTCCTTTGGTGGGGGAATTTTGGGGGGATTCGCGTCCACCTACCCCTCTTGTTGCTGCTTACCCTGTGCAGCCGTGGCAGCGGCGTCTCAGTGTTCCCCCCGCGATTCGAACGGCCTCACGGCATTGCGGCCCGCCCGCTTGGCCGCATAGCAGGCGATGTCGGCGGCATCGAGAACCTCGGCCACCGTGCCTTGGCATGCATCGACTTCCACGACGCCGATGCTGGCGGTGACCCGCAGCGACGGGTCGGTGTCGCACGTGCCGTTCAGCTCGACCTGAGTGCGCAGCTCCTGCGCCTTTTGCAGCGCCTCGGCCAGCGTGCAGCGGCGCAGCAGCACCGCGAACTCGTCGCCGCCCAAACGCCCGACGGTGTCGTCGGCGCGCACGCGCATCTGCAGCAGCTGGGCGATCTTCTTCAGCAGCGCGTCGCCGGCCGCATGGCCGGCGCCGTCGTTGACCGGCTTGAAGTGGTCCAGGTCGATGAACAGCGCACATGCGCGGTCGCGGCGGCGGTCGCTCACGAGCAGGCCGAGCTGCCGCTCGAACTCCCGGCGGTTGACCAGCTCGGTCAGCGGATCGCGGGTCGCGCTCCACAGCAAGGATTCGCGCTGGCGGCGCGCCTCGGTGGCGTCGGAGACGATCCAGATGCGACGCATGCGATCGCCCTTGAGGTCGGTGCCGTGCACATGGGCCCACAGCATCGAGCCGTCGCGGCGGCGCAGCGGCATCTCGCCGCGAAACCAGCGACCCTCGCGGAAGGCCGCCTCGACCGCGTCGCGCAGCGCCGGCTGCTCGTCGGGGCACAGCAAGGCTTCCCAGCGCGTGCCTTGCAGCTCGCCCGAGGCATAACCGGTGAGGCGTTCGAGTTCGCTGCTGACCAGATCGAAACGCGCGTCCGTCGTGAATGCGATGCCGACCGGCGCATGCGCAAGGACCGCATGCATGCGCTGCAGCGCCTGCTCCATCTCGCGGCGGCTGGCGGCGAGCTGCACGCTCACGTCCCTGAGCACGTGCGAGAGTTCGCCCACCTCGCCGCTGGCCGCAGGCCAGCCCTCGGCAGGCGCCTGGTGCGCATCGACGGCGCGCAGCGCGCGGCGGCTCAGCTGTCCCATCGGCCGCATGAACCAGGCGGTGATCGCAAAGATCGCGAGCGCGCCCGCCAGACCCACCAACAGGCCCAGCGCGACGGTGCGCGATGCCGAGCGGGTCGCCTCGCCGAACAAGGCTTCGGCGTTCGCGACGCGGAACACCACCCAATCGGTGCCGGGCACCGCCGCCATCGCGGCGAAGCGGTCGCCCGAGCGTTCGGTCCATGGTGCCGGCTCGAGCGGGCTTCCCTGGCGCCGCCATCGCTCGACGATCCCGCGCAGGCCCGGCTCGTCGTCGATCGCCGTCATCAGCTTCTGCCGCTCGGCATGGGCCAGCACGCGGCCTTGCTGGTCGGCGACGATGGTGCGGATGTTCCCGGCATCGAGCGCCGCCGCGGCGGCGATGCCGGACAGGAAGTTCGTCTCGTCCAATCGCAACACGCCCGCCACGTACGGCGGTCGCGTTTCGCCGGTGGGCAGTGGGGCGGCCAGCATCACGTGGCCCGTGTGCGTCGCGGCGCCTTGCGCGCGCGTTGCGACCGGCATCGGGCGCGCGGGAAGGTCGGCGCTGCCGCCCGCGACGACCGTGACGTCGTTGAACAGCATGCGCAGCACGGCCGTCTGCGCCAGGAACGCCTGCACGCGCTGCGGATCGGCAAGCTGTCCGCGCGGCCAGTCCTGCGCCGCGGCGGACAGCGCGCGTTCGCGGTCGACCACGCTGGCGGACAAGGACGCCGCCAGCTGGGCCACGCCGAGGTTCGATTCGATGATCGATCCCTCCGTGCGTGCCTGCATCTCGCCGATCGCCTGGACGACGGTGACCGCGACGCTGATGGCGATCACGAACGCGCCGGCGATGGCCAGCCTGAGCTTCAAGGTGCCCATCGCACGCGTCAGCTGCGCACCGGCGCGATCGTGAAGTGCGCGAAGCCCCGCGTGGCCGCGATCTCCGAAGCCAGCAGCGCCGTCGATACCGCGCGCGACTTGTTCGGCGCGACCACGCTGACGCGCCAGACGACCTGGTCGTTGGCATAGCTGACGGTCAGGCTTTCGGGCAGCAGCTGGTAGCCGCGCGCCGCGGCGCGTTCCCGCAGCAGTCCGAGGTCGGGCAGCTCGCCGGGCTGGAAGGTCGGCGCCACATCCAGCGTGATGCGCCGCGGCGGCCGCGACTCCAGCCGGTGCAGCAGTGGGTGGCCGTTGTAGGAGCGCTTATAGCCGACCGGCATGCCCAGCAGCAGCGCGCCCACCAGGTTCAGGCCGATGAAGGCATTGGCGGCCAGGAACGGGCCGCTCCAGTAGTGCTGCAGGTCGCCGAGCATCGCCTTGCTCCTCGCGGCCTCAGGCGGCCGGCGGCTTCGAGATCGCGAAGCGCAGCGGGAAGCGGCCCAGCACCTCGCGCGCCCGCGGCTCGTCGGCGGCGTCGGCCAGCGCGACGCTGACCGTCAGGCCGTCGCGCGGATCGAGCGCGGCCTCGACGCGCGCGGCGGCGACGCCGGCTTCCTGCAGCGCGTTGCGGAGGCTGTCGGCGACCTCGCGCCGGCGCAGTTCGGGCTTGAAGATCTTGCCGACGCCGGTCAGCGGCATCGCATCGAGCACGTGGATCGCCTTGGGCTGCGCGGCGCGCTCGGCCACCTGCGACGCGGCGAACGCGAGCAGTTCCTCCTCGCTCGCGCGCGCACCGGGCTTGAGCTGGACATAGGCGACGGGCAGTTCGCCGGCGTGCGCATCGGGCCGGCCGACCGCGGCGGCCAGCTGCACCGCAGGGTGGCGGTGCAGCGGCTCCTCGATGCTCGCCGGGTCGATGTTGTGGCCGCCGCGGATGATCAGCTCCTTCTTGCGCCCGGTCAGGTAGAAGTAGCCCTCGGCGTCCTGCCGGCCGAGGTCGCCGGTGTTGAGCCAGCGGCGGCCGTCGCCCAGGTCGATCCAGGGGCCGGCGTCGTCTTCGTGGCCGCGGTAGCCGAGGAAGACGTTGGGGCCGCTGATCGCGAGCACGCCGGGCTCGTCCGTCTCGCAGTCGCGCAGGTAGCGGCCGCGCTCGTCGAGCACCACGGCCTTCATCGCCTGCAGCGGCACGCGCAGGCCGATCGAGCCGCTGCGCCGCTCGCCGCGCGGGGGATTGCAGCTGCTCACGCAGGTGCCCTCGGTCAGGCCGTAGCCCTCCAGGATCTTGAGCCCGGTCAGCTGCTGGAAGCTGCGCAGCAGCTCGACGGGCATCGGCGCGGCACCGCACAGGCCGTACTCGAGCGAGCTCAGGTCGCGGCCCTGCGTGGGCTGTTGCAGCAGCGCCGCGTAGACGGTGGGCACGCCGCTGAAGAAGTTGATGCGGTGATGCTCGACCAGCTCCCAGAAGCGCGCGACCACGCCCTCGCCGCGGTAGCCCTGCGGCGTGCCGAGCAGCACGTGCGCGCCGCGCGAGAACGGCAGCAGGCCGGTGACCAGCACGCCGTTCACGTGGAACAGCGGCAGGCCGCAGAACAGCGTCTTGCCCTGCGAGATGCCCTCGCCGAGGAACTGTGCGGCGCTCCACGCGTTGGCGACTTCGTTGCCGTGCGTGCGCATCGCGATCTTCGGTGCGCCGGTGGTGCCGCCGGTGCAGAAGTAGGAGGAGCGCTCGCTCGATCGGATGCGCCGCCCGCTGAGCAGGCGGTCCGAAGGCTGGCGCTGCAGGCCGGCGTGGAAGTCGTGCAGCTGCCAGCGCGCGGCCGCATCGGGCTCGACGCTGCCGGCCGGGCGGCGCGCCGGATCGACCAGCACCACGTGCGCCAGGCTCGGCACGCCGGCCAGCGCCGGTTGCAGCCGGCTCCACAGGTCCATGCCGGGCAGCGGCGCCAGCGTGATCAGCACTTTCGCGCCGCCGGCGGCCAGCAGCTCGGCGATCGCCGCCGGCTCCAGCAGCGGATTGATCGCGAACGCGATGCCCGCGGCCTGCGCGCCCCAGATCGCCAGGTGCGTCTCGGGCAGGTTGGGCAGCACGAAGGCCACCACGTCGTCGCTGCCGACGCCCAGTTCGTGCAGGAAATTGGCGGTGGCGGTGATGCGCTCGAACAGCTCGCGATAGCTCCAGCGCCGCGGGTTCGCGTGGTCTTCGATGCGCGCGAAGAACGACAGCGCGGGCGCATCCGGCTGGGCGCGCGCGGTGGCGCCGATCATCTCGTAGGTGCTTTCCGGCAGCGAGGCCGGCAGGCGGCCGTCGAGCGAGCGCTCGAGCGCGAGAACATCGGTCATGGAGGCGATGGCATTCATGGTCTCGATCCCCTTTGGCGTCATGGCCGCAGTTGTGGCCGCAGTGGTGGCCGCAGTCATGGCAACAGCACCGCTTTGCCGGCTAGGCCCGCCGACACGTGGGCGAACGCGGCATCGGCTTGATCCAACGGCCGCGCAATGCCCACCGGCAATGCGAGTCGTCGGGCGCGAACGCCGTCGGCAAGCGCGTCGAGCGCCTCGCGGTCGGGCCGGAACACCGTCCAGGCGTAGCGCGCCTGCGGCGCACGCGACGCGACGACGGCCCGCACCGCCTTCCATTCGCGGCGGCTCGCGGCCGCGCCGCGCAGCCAGCCAAGGCGGTCGAAGTTGCCGAGCAGCGGGTGGACCGTCGTGGCGTGACCGAGCGCGCCGGGGGCCAGGCGCGAGGCCAGCGCCGCGTCATCGTCCCAGCTGCCGAAGTTGAGCACCGCGTCGTAGTCGGGGCGCAGCACATCGAGGCAGCCCGGCCAGCGCTCGACCGCAAGCTGCACGTCGAGCGCCTCGGCGACTGCGCGCTGGCCGCGGCCGCAGATGGCCGTGATGCGGCAACCCCAGCCGACCAGCAGCTGCATCGCAAGGCGGCCCAGGCCGCCGGTCGCGCCGTGGATCAGCACGCGCGCACCGCGCGCCCGGGTCTCGCCGAGGCCGATCGCGCGCAATGCGAGCCACAACGTGGTGAACGAGTAGGGCAGTACCGCGAGCGCAGCGGGGTCGGTCTCGCCGGGCGCGGGCCGCAGCAGATCCTGCGGCACAGCGACCAGCGAGGCATGCGTGCCGCCGGCGCGGCGCGCGCCGACCAGGCCGAACACCTTCTGTCCCGGCGAGAAGCGCGTGGCGCGCGCGCCGACGGCCTCGACCACGCCGGCGAGATCGTTGCCGAGCACGAACGGCGCCCGCGCGGCGCCCTTGAGCGAGAACATCCGGCGCCCGTATCCGGCGGCGCGCTTCACGTCGATCGGGTTGACCGAGGCCGCCTGCACGCGCACCAGCACCTCGCCGGCTGCCGGCCTCGGCTCGGGCGCATCACGCACGGCGAGCCGCGGCGGCGTGCCCGGCTCCACGCACACGAGTTCACGACGCATGCGCAGCTCCTGCGACGCGATGCACGCCGCCGGCCGGCGCGGGCGCCGAGATGCGCTCGAGCGCCTCGCGCAGCAGGGCCTCGCAGTCCTCGATCGGCCCTTCGGCCAGCACGCAGCGGTCGGGCCGCACGATCGCGACCCAGCCGATCGGCACGCGACGCGGCAGCAACGCCTCGTCGAGCGCCTCGAGCCGCCGCTGCGGCGGCGCCAGGTGCTGCGCCTGGCCGCGCTGGCACCACTGCCACAGCTTGCCGCCCGCAGCCTGCCAGCGCTGCATCAGCTCGGCCGGCAGCGCCTGCGCCGGATCGACGCCGAAACCGATCAGGGCCCAATGCGGGCCCAGCACGTCGTCGCTGAGCACCGGGGCACCGCCGGTGCCCGGGCGTACCCAGCCCTGCGGCAGCATCGATCCGGCGCGCAGCCGCTCTCGCCCGCGCGCGCGCCAGAACAGGCCCGCGTCGAACACATTGGCCGGCTTGAGCTTGAGGTCCTCGAACAGCGCGCGCCCGGCGGGCAGCACGCGCATCAGGCTCACGAGCCCGTGGATCACGAAGGCGGCCGGGCGGCTGCGCGGCATCACCAGCGCGCCGAGCGTGCGCGCGAGCCGGATGATCTTGCGTGCATGCGGCCGGCGCTCGGTGTCGTAGCTGTCGAGCACGTGCTCGCCGGCCTGCCCGTGCACGACCGCGGCCAGCTTCCAGGCGAGGTTTGCCGCGTCGCGCAGCCCTGCGACCAGGCCCTGGCCGGCGAACGGCGGCGTGATGTGGGCCGCGTCGCCGACGAGGAAGCAACGACCCTCCGAGAACCGCCGCGCCTCGCGCGCATGGAAGCGATAGACCGCGGTGCGCTCGATGCGGATGCGCTCGCTGTCGCACCAGGGGGCAAGCAGGCGGCGCACCGCCTGCGGCGACTCCATCTCCTCGGCTTGCTCGCCGGGCTTGAGCATGAACTCCCAGCGCTGGCGCCCGCCCGGCGCGACCATGCGCGGCGAAGGCCGCCGCGGGTCGCAGACGAACTCGACGTGATCGATCGGATCAGGCACGTCGAGCGCGTCGACGATCAGCCAGTCCTGTTGGAAGCTGCGGCCCTCGAACTCGAAGCCGAGCAGCCGGCGCACGAGCGAGCTCGCGCCGTCGGCGCCGACGAGGTAGCGGGCGCGCACCCGGGTCGTGCTGCCGTCGTCGTTGGTCAGCTCGGCGAACACGCCGCTGCCGTCGTCCATGAAGCCGTTCAACGCGACGCCCAGGCGCACTTCGACGCTCGGGTACTGCGCGAGCTTGCCGCGCAGCAGCTGCTCGAGCTCGGGCTGGTAGAAGGTCACCAGCGCCGGGTGGCCGTCGACGATGCCGGCGCTGTTGATGCGCGCAAAGCGGCCGAACAGCGGCGATCGGTACTGCACCTGCGGGATCGCGACGACCTGGAACTCGCCTTCGCGCACGCCGGCCATCTGCAGGATGCGCAGCGCCTCGTTGTCGAGCGCGATCGCGCGCGGCTTTTCGAAGATCGCGCGTGCCTTGTCGATCACCAGCACGCGCAAGCCGAAGCGGCCGAGCAGGTTGGCGAGCGCCGCGCCGACCGGCCCGAGCCCGACCAGCAGCACGTCGGTGTCGTGCGGCGACGGCGCGCCGTGGGCGGTCGAGGTGCTCATGGCGCGGTGATGCGAGTGGTCTGCTCGCCGAGGTCGATCGCGCCGTCGTCGGTGCGGATGGTCGCGCTGATGCGGTCGCCCGGGCGCAGGTAGGCCGGGTTGGCGCGGCCCTTGCGCACGAACATGCGCCACTTGCCGGCGTCGCTGACCAGGTGGCGCAGGACGAACATCGCGAGCTTGCCCGGCGCGCGCGCCGCGCAGCCGGCCGGCGTGCCGGTGGCGACCAGGTCGCCAGGCTCGAGGTCGTGCATCGCGGCCAGCTCGCTGAGCGTGGCCGCCGGCGCATGGATCATCTCGGCGCAGTAGGCGTCCTGGCGCGGCTGGCCGTTGACCGCCAGGCGCATGTGCAGCTCGGGCAAGCGCGCCCATTCCTCGGCCGACAGCAGTACCAGCGTCGGCCCGACCGGACCGAAGCCGCGGTAGCTCTTGCCCTTGTAGAACTGGCCCTGCGGCAGCTGCACGTCGCGCGCCGACAGGTCGTTGACGATGGTCACGCCGGCCAGCCACTGATGCAGCTCGCCCGGCTCGACGCGCGTGCCGGCCGGCAGCGCGCGGCGCAGCACCAGGCCCAGCTCGATCTCGTAGTCCAGCAGCTGCACGTGTGCCGGACGCACCACCGGCGCGTCGGCCGCGGTGATGCACGACGGCGCCTTGGTGAAGATCGTGTTGAACGGGAAGTTCTCGACGCGCAGGCCCGACTCGGCGATGTGGCTGCGGTAGTTGATGCCCTGGCAGATGAACTGCTGCTGGCGCGTCACCGGCGCGAGCAGCTGCACGCGCTCGAGCGGCAGCACCGCCTGCGACGGCGTGGCGGCCCACAGCGCGTCCCAGTGGCGCGACAGCAGCTCGCCGGTGCTCGGCGCATCGGTCGACAGCGGCGCGATGAGTCGGCCGAACAGCACGCCCCAGCGGGGCACGCCTTGTTCGGCGTAGCGGATGATCGAAACAGGCATGGAAGGATCCGTCTTGGGTTACAGCCAGGGGCGGGCAGGCGCGTCGAGCGCGGAACCGAGCAGCTTCAGCCGCGCCGGCGTGATCGCCTTGCGGCGCAGCAGCCCGATCAGGTGCAGGAGGGTGCGCAGGTTCTTGCGCGGCTTCATCGAGGCTGGCGCGTCGTCGCCCCAGGCCCAGATGCCGCCGAACTCGAGCGGCGAGTAGCAGGTCTCGAAGTCGGCGGTGAAGACGTCGCCGTCGGTGTAGTGCTCGTACTCGAAGCCTTGGGGGTCGCGCCAGTAGTCGAACAGCTGGCTGCCCAGCAGGTGGCGGCCGATCCCCCACATGTGCTCGTGGCCCTGCGCGCGCAGCACCTGCTGACCCTGGCCGAGCGCGTCGAGGTCGAGCACCTCGTAGGCGCTGTGCTCGTACTTCTCCTCGATGCCGCCGACGATCACCAGCGTGTGGTGGTCGGCCGGCTGCGCGCCGAGGTCGAGACGGCAGAACGCGAGCGCGGGGCTGCCGTCGGCCAGGTACTGCACGTCGGTCGGAATGAGGCCGAGCACGCGCAGGTACCACTCGGCCATGCGGTCGAAGTCCAGCGTCTGCAGCACCACGTGACCGAGGCGCACGACGCGCGCCGGCTCGATCGGCGTGCGCACCGTGCGGTTCACGCGCGGCGTGCAATGCGCAGTGTTGGTGTCGGCCGTGACCGCCTGGCGAAGCGGCAGCGGCTCGACGCGCAGGCAGTCCTTGAGCAGCCAGACGCTGCGCCCACTCGGGTCGGCAAGCTCGACACCGCGCCCACCGGTCGGCAGTTGCCGCGCGTCGATCCAGCGCGCGCCGAGTTCGGCGACGTAGCGGTCGAGGTCGGTGTCGGCCGACATCTGGAAGGCCGGTCCGACGAAACGGTCCTCGCGGCCGGCCTCGGCCACGGCGATGCACGCCGCGCTGCCGGTGCCACGCGCGACCAGCTTCTGCGGCGTCGAGCTGACGATGTGCAGGCCGAAGTCACGCCAGAAGCGCTCGGTCGGCGCGAGCTCGCGCTTCTCCCAGCGCAGGAAGGCCAGTTCGGTGGCGCGGCCGAGCGCGCTCGGTCGAGACAGGCGCTGGACATCGGGTGGCAGCCGGCTTTCCGGGCAGGACTCGGGCTGCCGCAGCACGGCTTGTGAGCCTTTCAAGATGCGGTCTCGCTTCAAAAGTTGTGGTGGTAGCCGAGCAAAAACATCTGCACCTTGCTCGTCAGGGATGTGCCCGCGCTCGCGCCGGTGCCCTCGAGCGTGGTGCGCGGATTGAGCTCGTAGCCGAGATTGATCTCCGAGCGTTCGCCGCTGCGCCAGCTCAGCCCCACGCTGTAGGCGCGGTCGTGGATCGACGGCACGAGCAGGTTCTGCACTGCGCGCGAACTGTCGATCTGGCGGTCATTGCGGCTGATGCCGGCGCGCAGGGTCCAGCGATCGTCGAGCGACCAGGCCGCGCCCAGGCGAAGCACCGGCTGGTTGCGCCAGGCGAAGCCGTTCGGATCGCGCATCGCCTCGATCTCGCCCCACAGGATGCGCAGCCAGTCGGCCGCCAGCGTCAGGCGCGGCGTCGCCTGCCATGCCACGCCCACGCCGTACTGCGCCGGCACGTCGAGGTGGCCGTCGCTGTAGGCGAGCAGGTCGCGCTCGTAGCCGTCGAGGCTGCTCATGCGCACGCGCGAGCGGGCCGTGGCGCCGAGCGTCCAGTTCTCGGCGGGCTTCCAAAGCAGTCCGGCGCGCACGCCGATGCCGGTGGCGCTTTGCCGGCCGTGGCCGGGCAGCGGCATGAGGCCGCCGGGCACCGGCGCCGGCACGATCACGCCGTCGGCTTCGAACTGCTGCCAGGCCAGCGTGAGGCCCAGTCCGACGGCGAGGTCCGGACGCGGCGCGTAGGCGAGCGCCGGCACGAACTCGGCCACGCGCAGCGATGTCTTCGCCTCGCCGGCTCCGGCCACCGGCAGCGCCGGCTGGCCGTAATCGGAGCCGGCGCCGGCGCCCGAGACGCTGAGCCCGACCGCGATGCCGCCGTCGAGCTGCCGGTTGATGCCGCCTTCGGGCACCGGCTGCGTCTGCCGGTTGTCGAGGTTGTTGCCCGGCAGCACGTACTCGGCCGAGGAGTGGCCGCGAAACAGCTGCAAGCCGAAGGTCGCCGATGAAGGCACGAATGCAAGGCCGGCCGGGTTGTTCGCCGCGGCCGTCGCGTCCAGCGGCAGCGCGATCGATGCGCCGCCCATCGAGGCGTTCTTGATCCCGATGCCGCCCGGCTGGGCGCCGTTGACGGCCCATGCGTCAGCGTGAAGGGCTGCAGCGGCTGCGGCGACAGCGAGGAGGCAAGGCCGTGGGAGTCGAGACATCGGAGGTCCTTCGAGCGGATGACGCGGGCGTCGAGGGACGTAATAATGACGTTCATGTCATTATGACACGATTGTCGTTTTCACCTACCAACCGGCGGCACAATCGACCCATGCAGATCCAGGACCATCGCCAGCGGGTGGCGGCCGAGCGCCGCGAACGGATGCGCGCGCGCCTGTTCGCCAGCGCGATGAAACTCATCGCGGCCAAGGGCACGGCGGCCACGTCGATCGACGACGTGATCAGCGCTGCCGAGGTCTCGCGCGGCACCTTCTACAAGTACTTCGCGTCGCCCGACGCGCTGGTGCAAGAGCTCGCGATCGAGATCGCCAACGAGCTGATCCGCATGGCCGAGCCGGTCGTGCTGAGCCACGACGATCCGGCGCAGCGCGTCTCGTGCGGCATCCGCCTGGTCGCGCGGCTGGCGATCGACCATCCGCTGGCGGCGAGCTTCCTGGTGCGCCTCGGATGGCCCGACGTGCGCGGGCCCAACATCCTGCTCGAGTTCGTGCGCCGCGACCTGCTCGAGGGCATCCGCCAGGGCCGCTTCGCGCCGATGCCCATTGCGCTGGCGCTCAACATCGTCGCCGGGGCCGTGCTCGGTGCGACGCATTGCATGCTCGAGCCGGACTGCGAGAGCGACTTCGCAGAGCAGACCGCGGCGGCCGCGCTGCGAGCGCTGGGCGTCGACGCCAAGGGCGCCGAGCGCATTGCGCATTCGGCCTTGCGGCCGGTCGAGATCCTCGCAGGCGGCCTGCTGGTGCAGACCTCGGCCGCAATGGCCGCGGCGCAGCCGCGCTGAGTCCTCAGCCGGCGACGCAAGCCGCCGCGCGCGCGGCGGCGATCACCGGGCTGGCGTCGTCGGCATAGCGCGCCAGCAGCTCGCGAAGGCGCGCCGGATCGGCCGCCTGAGATCCCGCGCGCTGGGCCGCCGCGAGCGCGACGAGTTCATGGAACACCGCGTGCTGCTCGCGCGCGGTGCGGATCGAGCGCGCAAAGCTCTCGGCCGCTGCCGCCGTGTCGCCGGCATCGGCCTGGATCTGCGCGAGCTGGCAAAGCAGGGGCGAGAGCATCAGCCGCTCGCCGGTGCCCTGCGCAATGGCGAGGCCGGCCTCGACCGAGGCGCGCGCCTGCGCGGCCTGCCCGGCCGCGCGGCAGGCCTCGGCATGGTGGAAGTGGAAGTCACCGAGCCCGAAGCCCATCCCGAGCGCCTGCACGGTGCGAAGCGTCGCGCGCATCTCGTCGAGCCCCTCGTCGACGCGGCCCTGCGCGACGAGCGCGCGGCCGTGCAGCCAGGCGAAGCCGCTGCGCGCGGCGGGCACCTCCTGGTCGCGGATCACGCCGTACACGCGTTCGGTCAGCGCATGGACGGTCTCGAACTCGCCCGCCAGCGCGTGCAGCATCGCGGCCACGTACAGCGCGGCGACCTCGCTGATCGGATGACGGTTCGCGACCGCGATCTCGGCCGCCTGCGCAGAGAGGTCACGCGCTCGGCGCGGCTCGCCGGCCAGCCAGGTCACGAGCGCCAATGCCAGCGAGGTCTCGGCGCCGAGGTCCTGCACGAAGCGCGCCGCCGACAACCGGTCGGCGAGCTCGCGGTGCGCGTCGAGCGCCGCCTCGAGCTGCGTGCGCGCGGCGTCGAGCTCGCCCATCATCATCAGCGTCAGGCCCATCGCGTTGAGGCCGCTCAAGCGCAGCGCGGGCTCGGCACGGCGTTCGGCCAGCGCCTGCATGTCTGCGGCCAACGCGCGCGCGGCCGGCAGCTCGCCGCGCAGGAAGCGCACCCACCATGAGCCGTGCAGCGCGCCCGGCCAGGCGGCGCTGTCGGACTCGCCCAGCGCGAGCACGCGCTCGAAGGCGGCCGCCACCTCGGGCTCGCAGGGCACGTGCAGGCGCGTCAGCGCGACGGCCTCGAGCAGGCGCAGATCGAGCTCGAGTGCGGGCTCGATCCGGCCCCCGGCCAGTGCGAGCGCGTGGCGCGCTGACTGCAGCGCCTCGCGCCCGGCGCCACGCGCGAGCGCGCGCGACGCGGCAAGCGAGAGCTGCGCCGCGGCAGCGGCCGGCTCGCCGCCGCGCTCGTGGTGCAGTGCCAGCTCGCTGGCGACTTCGGCGGCGCCGGCGCCGTGCATCGACGCGAGCGCGGCGGCCCAGCGGCGGTGCCACAGCAGCCGCTGCGGCGCTGCCAGCCGCTCGTACAGGACGCGGCGGTAGGTCGCATGAGCGAACGCATAGCGTGCGCCGATGCCGCCGCCGGCCACCGGTGCCGCGCCGACGCAGCGCAGCCACGGCAGGCGCGCCGCTGCCTCGTCGAGACTGGCCTGCAGTTCGGCCGGCGGTAGCTCCAGCACCTCGGCCAGCGGCGGATGCATGAACTCGACGCCCGCGACGCTGGCTGCGCCGAGCGCGCGCTGCTGATCGGCCGACAGCCGCGCGAGCTGGCGCTCGACGATGCCGACGATGCTGCGCGGGACCGCTAGGCCGTCGGCATCCGGGAAGCGCCAGGCGCTGCCGTCGCGCTGCAATCGGCCGGACTCGACCAGCTCGTCGACGACGTTGACGACGAACAGCGGCAGTCCCGACGTGTGCGCATGCAGGGCACGCACGAAGGACTCCGGCGCCGGCGCGCCGAGACGCGCGACGAGGTAGTCGTCGAGCTCGGCCTCGGACAGCGACTCGAGGTCGAGCTCGCGGCACAGCCGGTGCAGCCGCAGCTCCTGCCGCAGCCCCGCCAGCGGATGGTCCTCGACGATCAGCTCGGCCGGGCGGAAGCTGCCCAGCACCATCAGCCGTGCCGGCTGGCGCCGCCGCGCGAGGTAGCCCAGCAGCTGCACCGTCGCGTGGTCGCTCCAGTGCAGGTCCTCGAGCACCATCAGCACCGGCTGGTCGGCGGCCACGCGGTCGATCAGCTCGCCGAACTCGCGCAGCATGCGGTCCTGCGTGGTGCCGGCCGCGGGCGCGAAGTCGCCGGCCTGCGGCTCGTCGTGCAGCCACGGCAGCTGCGCGAGCCAGCTCGGCGCGACGCGCCGCAGCGCGTCGACCACCGCCGCGCCGCCCGGCGCGCGGCACAGCGCGTTGAGCGCCTCGAGCACCGGCATGTAGGCCTCGCCCTGGCCATAGTGCTCGATGCACTGGCCGAAGGCGACGCGCGCGCCGGCTTCGGCGACCAGGCGCTCGACCAGCGCGGTCTTGCCGCTGCCGGCATCGCCGAGCACGAACACGAGCTGGCGCTGGCCTTGCTTCGCCGCGGCCAGGGCCTGGCGCAGCGCGGCGAGTGCGGCGTCGCGCCCGGCCAGCGGCTGGGCGCGCGATGCGACCGGCGCCGGCGCGGCCGGCGCCGCCGCCGTGCTCATCGGCGCGATGAAGCGGTAGCCGCGCCGGGCAACGGTCTGGATCAGGCGCGACTCGCGGGCGTCGTCACCCAGCGCCTGGCGCAGCTGGCTCACGATGTTCTTGAGCGCCGCCTCGTTGACGTGACGGTGACCCCAGACGGCGTCGAGCAGCTCTTCCTTGGTCACCAGCTGGCCGGCGCGCCTGGCCAGCTCGCACAGCAGCTGGAACGCCCTGGGCGTCAGCTCGACCGGCAGGCCGTCCATGTCCAGCCGCGCCTGTGCCTCGTCGATCTGGAACCGGCCGAAGCGGGCCTGCAGCTGCGTTGTCTCGTTCATCCGTGGGTGCCTGACTCAATTGGTGCCGAAGCGAGACCGTAACGAGACGACTTCGAGGCGGCGCCTTCGGACACTGCCGACATGACGCTCAATCCTCTTCCGATCTATCCGGCAGCCGGCGGCTATGTGCTGCGGCTGCATCGCGATGCACGTCCCGCGGTCGGCCAGCTCATGGGCCGCATCGAGCACGTCGCCAGCGGCGACAGCACCGATTTTGCCAGCGGCCACGCGCTGCTCGAATGGCTGGCCGCGCATGCATCGCGCGATTCGGGCCACGGCGCTGCGCCGCAGGGGGATGCGCGATGAGGACCCGGCTCACCGCCAGCGCCGCGCTCATCGCGGCCGCAGTGCTCGTCGCGTCGGTCGCGCTCGCGCAGCAGCCGCAGCCGCTCGCCTATCCGGCCAAGGGCCAGTCGGCCGAGCAGCAGGACAAGGACCAGGACGAGTGCGCGAAATGGGCGCGCCAGAAGTCCGGCGCCGACTCCTCGACCGCGACGACGACCGCCTCGGGCGGCGCGGCCGCGCCAAGCCTTCCGTCGCGGCCGGCACTGCTCGCTGGCCTGCCGCAGCTGCCGGCGCCGCCGTCCGGCCTGCCGCCGCTGCCGGACCTCGATCAGGTGCAGCGCCAGCTTGCGCAAAGCGGCGCACGCGATAGCCAGCACTCGGCCTACGGCCGCGCGCTCGCCGCCTGCATGGAAGCGCGCGGCTACGTCGTCAAGTGATCACGATCCAGGAGTCATCGATGAGAATCCATTGGGCCGCTCTGCCGCTGGCAGGCGTCATCCTCTTGAGCGCATGCTCGCGCGGCGAACCGCAGGCCTACGAGGAAGTGCGGCCGGTGCGCGCGATCGCAGCAGGCCGCCAGGCCGGCTCGGTGGGTGCCAGCTACTCCGGCGAGATCGTCGCGCGCTACGAAAGCCGGCTCGGCTTTCGCACCGCGGGCAAGGTGGCCGAGCGCCTGGTCGAGCTGGGCAGCACCGTCAAGCGCGGCCAGCCGCTGATGCGGCTCGATCCGCAGCAGGAGGCCTTGCACGTCGCCGGCGCCGATGCCGAGGTCGATGCCGCGCGCAGCCGTGCGGCCCAGGCGCGCATCGACCTGCAGCGCACCGAGCAGCTGCTGGCGCGGCAGTTCGCCTCGCGCGCCGAGTTCGACCAGAACAAGCTGGCGCTGGACCAGGCCGAGTCGCAGCTGCGCGCCGCGATCGCGCAGCGCGACGCGCTGGTCAACCAGCGCGGCTACACCGTGCTGAGCTCCGACCGCGACGGCGTCGTGACCGCGATCGCCGCCGAGGCCGGCCAGGTCGTCGCGGCCGGCCAGACGGTGGTCACCGTGGCCGCCGACGGCGAGCGCGAGGTCGCGATCAGCATCCCCGAGTCGCGCATCGACGAGCTGCGCCGCGTGCAGGCGCTGAAGGTTTCGGTCTGGGCGCATCCGGACCGCCAATGGACCGGCGTGCTGCGCGAACTGGCGCCGGACACCGACAACGTGACGCGCACCTATTCCGCGCGCATCACGATCCGCGACTTCGACCCGACGGTGCTGCGCCTGGGCATGACGGCGTCGGTGTTCGCACCCGACATCGAGGGCACGAGCACGATCCGCGTGCCGCTGACCGCGATCGTCGACCAGCAGGGCAAGCGGCAGGTGTGGGTGGTCGATCCCAAGACCTCGCGCGTCGCGCTTCGCGAGGTCAAGCTGGGCAGCCCGCAGGACGACACCGTGCTCGTCGCCGCCGGCCTGGCCGAGGGTGAGATGGTCGTGACCGCCGGCGTGCACATGCTGCAGCCTGGCCAGCGGGTCAAGGTCGCCGGCGCTCAGCAAGCGGCGTCCGAAACCGATGCGGGAGGCGCCAAGTGAAGGGCCCCAACCTCTCCGAATGGGCGCTGAAGCACCAGCAGATGGTGGCGTTCCTGCTGCTGCTGCTGACCATCGCCGGCCTGTTCGCCTACAGCCACCTCGGCCAGAAGGAAGACCCGGACTTCACGATCAAGACCATGGTCGTGCAGGCCTACTGGCCCGGCAGCTCCTCGCAGCAGATGGCCGACCAGGTCACCGACAAGATCGAGAAGAAGCTCCAGGAAGTCGCCGAGATCGACCACACGACCACCTACGTTCGACCGGGCGAGACGCAGGTCAAGATCGAGCTGCGCGACGCGACGCCGCCCCAGGCGATCCCGGACGTCTGGTACCAGGTGCGCAAGAAGCTCGGCGACATCCGCCATACCCTGCCGCCCGAGGTGCAGGGGCCGTTCTTCAACGACGAGTTCGGCGACACCTTCGGCAACATGTATGCGCTCACGGGCGACGGGTTCTCGAACAGCGAGCTGCGCGAGATCGCCGACCACATGCGCAACGAACTGCTGCGCATCCCCGACGTCAACAAGGTCGACCTGATCGGCAAGCAGGACGAGAAGATCTATGTCGAGGTCTCCACCGCGAAGCTGGCTTCGCTGGGCCTCGACCCCGCGCTGATCGCCGCGACGCTGGCGCAGACCAACGCGGTCGCGCCCGCCGGCACGGTGCAGACCACCGGCGAGCAGGTGCGCATCACCGTCAGCGGCGAGTTCGATTCGGTCGAGGGCATCCGCGACATCGGCATCCGCGCCGGTGACCGCAGCTTCCGGCTCGGCGACATCGCCACCGTCAAGCGCGGCTTCGTCGACCCCGCGGTCGCGAAGATGCGCTTCAACGGGCAGGAGGCGATCGGCCTGGCGGTCAGCATGCGCAAGGGCGGCGACGTGATCCGCCTGGGCCATGCGCTCGAGGCGAGCGTCGAGCGCGTGCAGTCGCAGCTGCCGGTGGGCGTGCAGATCCACGCGGTGAGCGACCAGCCGCGCGTGGTCGAGGAGTCGGTGCACGAATTCAAGAAGAGCCTGGCCGAGGCGGTGATCATCGTGCTCGCGGTCAGCTTCTTCTCGCTGGGCCTGCGCACCGGCCTGGTGGTCGCGCTGTGCATCCCGCTGGTGCTGGCGATGACCTTCCTGGTGATGTACTTCCTCGGCATCGAGCTGCAGCGCATCTCGCTGGGCGCGCTGATCATCGCGCTGGGCCTCCTGGTCGACGACGCGATCATCGCGGTCGAGATGATGGCGCTCAAGCTCGAGCAGGGCTGGGACAAGTTCCGCGCCGCGACTTACGCCTACACCGCGACCGCGTTCCCGATGCTCACGGGCACGCTGATCACCGCGGCCGGCTTCCTGCCGGTGGGCTTTGCGAAGTCGGGCACCGGCGAGTACGTGTTCTCGCTGTTCCAGGTGGTGGGCATCTCGCTGATCCTGTCGTGGATCGTCGCCGTGGTGTTCACGCCCTACATCGGCTTCAAGCTGCTGAAGGAGGAAAAGCACGCCCACCACGACGAGAACGCGGTGTACCAGCGCGGCTTCTACCTGCGCTTTCGCCGCTTCGTCGACTTCTGCCTCGCGCGCCGCGCCTGGGTGGTGGGCATCACGGTGGTGGCCTTCGTCGGCTCGATCGCGCTGTTCAAGGTGGTGCCGCAGCAGTTCTTCCCCGCTTCGGACCGCCCCGAGCTGATGGTCAACCTCTGGATGCCGCAGGCATCGACCTTCGAGGCGAGCGAGCGCGAGGTGCGCGCGCTCGAGGAGGCGCTGCGCGGCGACGAGGACGTGGCCGCAGTGACCAGCTTCGTCGGCAACGGCAGCCCGCGCTTCTACCTGCCGCTGGACGCGCAGACGCCCAACCTGAACCTGGGCGAGATGCTGGTGATGACCCAGGGCGGCGAGGCGCGCGAGCGTGTGCGCGCCAAGATCATGCGCATCTTCGACGAGCGCATGCCCAACGTCCGCGGGCGCGTCAAGCGGCTCGAGAACGGCCCGCCGGTGGGCTACCCGGTGCAGTTCCGCGTCTACGGCGTCGACAACGACCGCATCCGTGAGATCGGCGCGAAGGTCGCGGCCATCATGCGCACCGATCCGCACGTGCGCCAGGTCAACCAGGACTGGGGCGAGCGGACCAAGCGCGTGCGCGTCGACGTCGACCAGGACAAAGCGCGCGCCCTGGGCGTCACCTCGCGCCAGATCAAGGCCGCGCTGGAGACCTCGCTGTCGGGTGCGCCGATCACGCAGTACCGCGAGGGCGACCAGGGCGTGGATGTCGTCGCGCGCCTGGTCGAGTCCGAGCGCAGCGACCTCAACAACCTGAAGGACGCCAAGATCTACCTGCGCGACGGCAAGTTCGTGCCGGTCTCGCAGGTCGCGCGCCTGACGCTCGACAGCGAGGACAGCCAGCTGTGGCGGCGCAGCCGCATCCCGACGCTCACGGTGCGCGCCGACATCGACGGCGCCGAGGCGCCCGACGTGACGCGCGCCCTGCTGCCCAGGATCGAGGCGCTCGCCAAGGACCTGCCGCTGGGCTACGGCATCGATGTGGGCGGCGCGACGGAGTCGAGCCTGAAGGCGCAGAAGTCGATCTTCGCGGTGATGCCGGCGGCCATCGTGGCCATCCTGGTGCTGCTGATGATCCAGCTGCACGACATGAAGAAGATGGTGATCGTGCTGCTGACCGCGCCACTGGGCCTGATCGGCGTGAGCGCGATCCTCGCGGCCTTTCGCATCCCGTTCGGCTTCGTTGCGATGCTGGGCGTGATCGCGCTGGCCGGCATGATCATCCGCAACTCGGTGATCCTGGTGGTGCAGATCGACCACGACGTGCAAGCCGGCGCGCCGCTGTGGACCGCGATCGTCGAGTCGGCGGTGCGCCGCCTGCGCCCGATCGCGCTCACCGCGCTGGCCGCGATCCTCGCGATGGTGCCGCTCACGCGCTCGGTGTTCTGGGGGCCGATGGCCTGGGCCATCATGGGCGGCCTGGCTGTCGCGACGCTGCTCACCCTCGTCTTCCTGCCCGCGCTGTACGCCACCGTGTACGGCGCCCGGCGACCCACTCCTCTCGACGTCGAAGCGTCGGCGAAAGCATAGGCAATGAAAGTGAAGCATTCGGCCGTCCGCTGGGCGGTACTGGGTGTGCTCGGCCTGCAGGCCCTCACGGCACACGCGATCGACCTGGTCGGCGCCTACGAGCACGCACTGCGCTACGACCCCGCCAAGCTGGCGGCCGACGAGGCGCTGGCGGCAGGACGCGAGAAGGCGGTGCAGGGCGACGCCCTGCTGCGCCCGCGCATCGGCCTGACGGCCGGCGTGAACTACGTGGACAGCCGCAGCTCGAGCAGCTTGCCGCCGGCGCTGGCGTCGGTCGTGCCGTCGGACAGCAACGGCAGCGTGCGCCAGGCCTCGGTGCAGCTCACGCAGCCCCTGTACGACGCGAGCGCGCGCGCCGACAAGCAGCAGCTGCACCAGCTCAGCGCGCTGGCCGAGACGCAGTTCGACCAGTCGCGCCAGGACCTCGCACAGCGCGTGGCCGAGGCCTACTTCGGCGTTCTGCTGGCCGAGGAGACGGTGCGCGTCGTGCAGGCCGAGAAGGCCGCGATCGGCGCCCAGCGCGACCGCGCCCAGGCCCGCTTCGACGTCGGACGCGGCAAGGTGACCGACCTGCAGGAAGCGCAGGCGCGCTACGACCAGGTGCAGACCAAGGAGATCTCGGCGCTGAGCAACCTCGACCTGCGCCGCGCCGCGTTCAAGGAGGCGATCGGCCTGCCGGCGCAGGACCTGACGCCGCTGGCCACGAGCTTCGCGCCGGTCGCGCCCCAGCCGGACAGCCTCGCGGCATGGCAGGCCAAGGGCGAGGACCAGAGCACGCTGGTGCGCGTGAGGCGCTCCCAGCTCGAGATCGCCGGCGCCGAGATCGGCAAGCACAAGCTGGCCGGCCGCCCGACGCTCAACCTCGTGGCCAGCTACACAGCCAGCGACCAGAGCGGCGGCCTGTCGCCGCTGGCGGCTTCCGACAACCAGCGCAACGCGGTCGTCGGCCTGCAGCTCAATGTGCCGCTGTACGCGGGCGGAGCGATCGATTCGCGCGAGCGCGAATCGCTGGCGCGGCAGCGCCAGGCCGACCAGGAGCTCTCGGCCGCGCGGCGCGACGTGCGCCTGCAGGTGCAAGACGCCTACCTGTCGGTCAAGACCAACGTCTCGCGCATCGCCTCGTTCCAGCAGTCGCTGATCTCCGCGCGCTCCGCGCTCGAGGCGACGACGCTCGGCCGCGACGTGGGCACGCGCACCGAGCTCGACGTGCTCGATGCGCAGCAGCGATCCTTCGCCGCCGAGCTCGACCTCGCGCAGGCCCGCTTCGACTACCTGCTCGGGCGCGTGCGCCTCGCCGCCGCGGTCGGCGAGCTGGGCGAGGCGGACCTGCGCGCGCTCAACGGCTGGCTGGCCACGCGATGAAGCCGCTCGCGCTGCAGGCGATGTGGCACCGCGTTCGGGCGCTCGCGCTGGGCGCGGCCGTGCTGCTGCTCGGCGCATGCTCGACGACGCGGCCCTGGATCAACCAGCCGGTGGCGGCATCCGCCGCGCCCGCGGCGGCGCAGCCGCCGGCGATGGTGCCCGTGATGGACCCCGGCGCTGCCGCGGGTTCGCCGATCGTCGCCGCGGTGGCCCTGTCGGGCGGCGGCGCGCGCGCCGCGGCGTTCGGTCTGGGCGTGCTCGAGGAGCTCAAGGCCACGCGCTTCGAGATCGACGGACGCGAGACCACGCTGCTCGACGAGGTTGGGCTGATCAGCGGCGTCTCGGGCGGCAGCATCCTGGCCGGCTACTACGCCGCCTTCGGCGACGAGGTGTTCACGCGCTTCGAGCACGACTTCCTGCTCGTCAACTTCCAGTCGCATCTGCTGCGCGACATGGCCTCGCCGTCGACACTGCACAAGCTCACGTCGCCGTGGTGGGGCCGCAGCGACGCGCTGCGCGAGCACCTGGACCGCGTCTTCCGTGGCACCACCTTCGGCGACCTGCGCGCGCGCAACGCCCGCTTGCGCCTGCTGGTCACCGCGACGGACCTGACCACCGGCGCGCCGTTCGAGTTCACGCCCGAGCAGTTCGCGCTCATCTGTTCCGACTTCGACAGCGTGCCGCTGTCGTTCGCGGTGGCGGCCTCGTCGTCGGTGCCGCTGCTGCTCAGCCCGATGACGGTGCGCAACTACGGCGGCAGCTGCCCCCCGGTGGCGGCGGACGACGACCGCACGACGCAGCGCAACCTCGCGGCGCGCCTGCGCCACCTGATCGCGATGAGCTACCGCGATTCGGCCGAACGCCCCTACATCCACCTCGTGGACGGCGGGCTGGTGGACAACCTCGGCGTGCGCGGCCTGCTCGATCGCGCCGTTTCCCGCGGCTCCCTGGCGGCCGGCTTCGCCGGGATGGCGCCCGGCTCGGTGCGCCACATCGTGCTGATCAGCGTCAACTCCGAACGCGACACGGCCGACCGCATCGACCAGAGCGACCGCGTCCCCGGCACCGCGCAAGTGCTCGATTCGCTGGTCTTCGGCGCCGGCTCGCGGCTCACCACCGAGACGACCGCGATGCTCGACGACGCCGCACGCCGGCTGTCGCAGGAGCTCGAGGACGAGCGCGGCCGCCCCGGCAGCCCGTTCGCGCCCGACGCCGAGATCCACCTGATCAACGTCAGCCTTCGCGACCTGCACGATCCGTCGCTGCGGCACCTGCTGCTGCGGGTGCCTACCGCGCTGACGATCGCGCCGGGGCAGGCGCGCAAGCTCAGGGCCGCGGGCCGGCTCGCGCTGCGCGAGTCCGAGGCCTTCCAGCGGCTGCGCCGCAGCCTCGCCGCCGACGACGGCCTCACGGCCGCGAACGCGGTCCCCGAGGACGCGGGTGCGAAAGCCGTGAACCCATGAGCACGCTCCTGCGGCCTGACGCCGGCAGCCCGCGGCGACGCGCGCGCGAGCCCGGCCGCGACGAGGCCATCCTCGACGCCGCAATGTCGCTGTTCGTGGCGAAGGGCTTCGACGCCACGAGCACCGACGAGATCGCGGCACGCGCGGGCGTGGCGAAGGGCACCTTGTACCTCTACCACGCCAGCAAGCTCGAAATGCTCGGCGCCGTCGCCGACCGTCTCTGGTCGCGCGCCGCCGCGTCCTCGCCGCAGCCGGCGCCGGGCGCCGGGCGCAGCGGCGCCGACGCGCTGCGCGAGGCGCTGGTCGCCGTCGCGGAGCGGCTCGCGCAGGGCGATGCGGGCCGGCTGCTGAGGATCGCCATTGCCGAGGCCCACAATCTGCCGAGCCTGCCGCGCACGTGGATCGAACGGGTCGTCGAACCCTGCTGCGCGTCGATCGCGCGCATCGTGCAGCAAGGCATCGAGCAAGGCGAGTTCCGGTGCGCCGACCCGCGCGCGGCGGCCGCATCGCTGGTGCTGCCGATCTTCATGGCGGGCCTGCAGCAGCAACTGCTGCGAGCCGTCGGCGAGAGCGAGGAGCGCCTGGGCGGCGCACCCTTCATCGACCATCACCTCGACCTCGTGCTGCAGGGCCTGCGCCGCGGCTGATCCGGTCATTCTTCATTGCGAGAGCCCATGGGCTTGCCCGTCTTCGAAGGCCGCAACCTGCGTGCCGCCATCTCCGTGAGCAGCGCGCTGCTGCTTTGCACCGCGCTTCACGCCGAGCCGGCGCACGACGACGCCGGCATCGGCTTCGCCGGCCTGCTGCCGGTGCGCGACATGACGACGTTCGGCTTTCGCCGGCTCGACATGCGCCCCGCGCCGGTGACGACGGATGCCAGCCGACCGGCGATCGAGTTCGCGTTCGGCTACCAGAACACCTGGTCGACGAGTTCAGACGTGCGCGACTACCTGCAGACGCGCCCGCGCTCGGCCTTCACGGGCGACGACGTCGAGCGCCTGCGCGCGACGCCGGGAGAGCACTATCTCGTCGACATGGAGCTGGCGATGCTCGACGTGACGGTGCGCTATCCGCTGTCGCCGCGGCTCGACGCCTACGCGATGGTCTCGGCGGCCCAGTTCACCGGCGGAAGGCTGGACGGCATGATCGAGAGCTTCCACCGCCGGTTCGGCTTCGACGACTTCGGGCGTCCGGGCGCGGCACGCAACCGCTTCAATCTCTACCTGGACCTCAAGGGCGTGAAGGTCCAGGAATTGAACCGCGATGACCTGGGCGGGCTGCTCGATCCGGTCGTGGGGCTGCGCTACACCTGGCCGATTCCGTCGCAGCGCATGCGCGTCGTGGCCGAGGCGGCAGCCAAGCTGCCGCTGGAGTCCAACGGCCTGATGTCGACCGGCCGCGCCGACGTCGGCACGCAGGTCACGGCGCAATGGTTCCGGCACGCGCATGCCTTCTACGTCAGCGCTGCCGTGGTCCGCTTCGCTGGCAGCCCGGCGCCTTATCGCAACGCCTCGACGACGGTGCCCACCGGCATCTTCGGCTACGAGTACCGCTGGGACGAGAAGACCAACGTGGTGGCCCAGCTGTCGACCAGCCGCAGCACGTTCACCTCGCGCGAGACCGACCTGGAGGAACTGCGCGGCATGAAGTACCAGGTCTCGCTGGGGCTGCGCCATTGCCTGCAAGCCGCCTGCCTGACCGCGGCCGTGACGGAGAACGTCATGCGCTTCAACAACACGCCGGACGTCGGCTTCCTGTTCGGCGCGGGCTTCGATCTCCAGTGACCTGCGCGGGTTCGAGGCCCGCGCAGGCCCGCAGCCCTGAGGGGTCGTCATTTGTCGGTCGGGTTGCGCGCACGCACGCCGACGGGGAAGCCCTTGAAGATCTCAGCGACGGCCTTCTCGACCGAGGTGCCCGGGTCGCGCAGCATCGCGGCGCTGACCGGCCCTTCCGCAACACCACGCCAGATCACTTCGTGCCGCTTCGAGTCGATCAGATCGATGGCCATGCGCCCCATCCGATAGTGTTCCCTTCCGGCCCCGTCCAGGCTTTCGAGCTGGCCCGCAGCCAGGCGCTGCCCCTGCCGCTCCTCGATGACGGCACCGATGTTCACGAGCATGTCAGGCGACTGCGCCTGGTACTCGTAGCCTCGGCGCTCGAGCTGGTTGCGCGCGGCTTCGTAGAGCCGCTCCTCCGCGGCGGAGATGTAGCCGTGCGGGCGGCTGACGTGGAACGCGAAGCTGCGGTAGGTGTGGAGATCGACGTTCGGATCCTGGATGCGAAACAGGGTGGTGGGCTTCGGAGAGCTCGTGCAAGCGGCCAGGGCCAGCGTGGCCAGGCCGAGCAGCAGCGTGCGGCGGTTGAAAGGTTTCATCGACTTCTTCTCGGATCGGTTTCCAGGAGGACGGCCACGAGGGCCGCTCAATTCAGTGTCGGACTTCTGCGCGCCCAAGTCGTCTCGCGTCGGTCCTGATTCGGTAACGACCGCGTCGCCCCGGCCGGGCCGGCACGGCGGCGGCTATCCTGATTGCCGGCTCGTGCCTTCCACATTGCCTCTTCACTGACATGTCGATCGACATTCACCTTCGCGCGTCGAACTGCCATGAATGCGCCATTCGCGGCCATTGCGTGCTGGGACGGCTCGGGCCCGAGGCAGGTCCCTTGCTCAAGGCGCATGTTCGCGAGCGCGTGCTCCGACGCAACGACGTGCTTGCGGCGCAAGGCCGCACGGCCGGCGTCCTGCGCGTCGTCAAGATGGGCACGGTCTTCGCGTACCGCCGCGGCCTCGACGGCCGATCGCGACCGGTCGGGGTCGTGAGCCGGGGCAGTGCGCTGGGCACCTTCGGCATCTTCAACATGCCCAACCCGGCTTCCTGCGTCGCGCTCACGACGGTTCGCGTCTGCGAGATTGCCATCGCCGCCCTGCATGGCCGCGCCGACTGCGAACAGGGTCTGCACGCCCATGCAAGCCTGGCGATCCTGGAGAACTTCGCGGCCGTCACCGCGTGGTCGGAAGTCATGCGCCTGCCCGGTGTGGTGAAGCAGCTGGCCTATGTGGTCGTGCTGCTGGCCGACGCGCAGCGGGTGCCCGTGGTGGAGCTTCCAAGCCACTCGGCCTTGTCCGAACTGCTCGGCGCGCGGCGCGAGACGATCGCGCGCGCATTGGCCACGCTCGAAGGCGAGGGCGGCATCCGGCGCGATCGCAGGCGCTGCGAGGTGCGTCGCGACAAGCTGCTGGCGCGCGTGACGCAAGCATCGGGCTGAGGCAGCCGCCTCGCGCGCATCGCCGAGATCGCCGCGGCCCGCGCGGACTGCGCGATTCGTCACTTTGCGTTCAAGTAGTGCCCCGCGATGCGGTTTACACCCATCCGCGAAAGCGGCTGCGTGTCGAAGATGCATCGATCGGCGTTGAACAGAAAGAACGATGCGCGACAACCAGCCTGTGACGCAAAGGGAGTTCGACTACAGCGACGGGACGACCCTGATGTCCGTCACCGACGTGAACAGCCACATCAGCTACGCGAACGGGGCGTTCATCGCGGTCAGCGGCTTCGATCGGGAGGAGATCCTCGGACAGCCGCACAACATCGTGCGTCATCCCGACATGCCGGCGGCCGCCTTCGCCGACATGTGGGCGACCTTGAAGGGCGGGGAGTCCTGGTCGGCGCTGGTGAAGAACCGGCGCAAGAACGGCGATCACTACTGGGTGCGCGCAAACGCCACGCCCATGCGGCGCGACGGACGCCTGCTGGGCTACATGTCCGTTCGAACCAAGCCGGCGCGCGCCGAAGTCGCGCAAGCCGAGGCGCTCTATCGCGACCTGCGTGGCGGCCAGCCGCGCGGACGGGCGCTGCACAAGGGCCTGCTCGTGCGCACAGGCCTCCTCGGACGCTTGCCGTCGCTGCAGACCATGTCGGTGCGGGCGCGCATTCGATGGGCCGCGCTCGCCGGCCTGCCGGTCGTGGGCGGCGCCGGCATGGCTGCCGGGCTCGACGCGTCTTCGCTGTCGATCGTGGCCGCGGGAGCGGGCCTGTGGATGCTTGCCGCGATCGTCTGGCTCGAGACGCAGATCGCGGCGCCGCTGTCGACGGTGCTGAGAGTTGCGCTCAGTGCCGCGCAAGGCAGCCCCGAGCGCAACGTCAGCCTCGATCGAGTCGACGAGATCGGCATGCTGCTGCGGGCGGTCAACCAGTCCGCGCTCAACCTGCGCTCTTTGCTCGACGACGTGAACGAACAAGCCCGCGGACTGCATGGGGCCTCGGCGGAAGTTGCCTCGGGCAACGATGAGTTGCGTGCGCGCACCGAGCAGACGGCGTGCAACCTGCAGGAGACCGCGGCGTCGATGGAGCAGCTGGGCGCGACCGCGTTGCACAACGACGACCGTGCGCGGCAGGCGAACGAGCTGGCGACGAGCGCCTCGGCGGTTGCCGTCAGGGGCGGCGAGGTGGTCCAGCAAGTCGTCGCGACGATGAACGACATCGACGAGAGCTCGCGCAGGATCGCCGACATCATCGGCGTGATCGACGGCATCGCGTTCCAGACCAACATCCTCGCGCTCAACGCGGCAGTGGAGGCGGCGCGCGCCGGCGAGCACGGCCGCGGCTTTGCCGTCGTCGCCTCCGAAGTGCGCAGCCTCGCGGGCCGCGCGGCCGACGCCGCCAAGGAGATCAAGCGGCTGATCGGCGCCAGCGTCGAGCGGGTCGCGCACGGCGCGGCCCTGGTCGGCGAGGCCGGCGCGACCATGAGCGAGGTGGTTGCCTCGATCTCGCGGGTGGCCACGATCGTGGGCGAGATCAGCGCCGCCAGCGCCGAGCAAAGCGCGGGCGTCGCGCAGGCGGGCGAGGCGGTGAGCAGGATGGACCAGGCCACCCAGGAAAACGCGGCGCTGGTGGAACAGCGGGCGGCCGCGGCCCAGAGCCTCGAGCAGCAGGCGCGCCGCCTGCTCGAAGCGGTGGCCGCCTTCATGCACGGACCGACCCAGACCAACCGGGCGCCGGCTCGCCCCTGACAAGGAGCGCGCCGAGCAAGCGCCCTATCAGCCGCCGAAGGGCTGACGAACCGATGACCATGCACCGTGCCGAAGATGCCCCGTTGCGCTCCATGGGCCACCACATCGACAACGCCATGCCGGACCCCGCGAGCCGGGAGGAGCTCATCGCCGCGCTGGACGAGCACGCCATCGTCAGCGTCGCCGACAGCACCGGAAGAATCGTCTACGTCAACGACCTCTTCTGCGAGACCAGCGGCTACACGGCCTTCGAGCTGCTCGGTTCGCAGCACAACATCGTCAAGTCCGGCGAGCATCCGCCCGAGCTGTATCGGGAGCTCTGGGAGACCATTTCGGGCGGACGTGTCTGGCACGGCGAGCTCAAGAACCGGCGCAGGGACGGCAGCTTCTACTGGGTGGCCACGACCATCGTGCCGGTGCTCGACGAGCACGACCTGCCGTCGCGCTATGTGTCGATCCGCACCAACATCACCGCCGAGAAGCTGCTCGACGAGAAGCTGCTGCACCAGCGCGCCTTCCTGGCCAGCATCGCCGAAGCGGTCGGCGAAGGCATCCTGGTCGAGGACGAGCGCGGGGAATGCGTGTTCGCCAACGAGGAGGCCGCGCAGCTCCTGGGCTGCGCCCGCGACGATCTGCTGGGGCTCCGCCTGCACGACCGGATCGTCGATTCGCTCGCGCCGATCGACTTCGCGAACAGCTCCCGCGAGGCCTGCGCCGACCCCGGCCTCGGCTGGCTGCCCGGCCGCTACGAGGGCGAGTTCGTCGGCCTCGACGGCCGCCGCCGGCCGGTGCTGGTCGGCGTGCAGCCGATGGCCGAGACCGGCGGTATCCGGGGCATGGTGATCACGTTTCGGGACCACTCGGCCGAACGCCGCCAGCGCGACGAGCTGCGCCGCGCGCGGACCGCGGCCGATCAGGCCAACCGCGCCAAGTCGGCCTTTCTTGCCAACATGAGCCACGAGATCCGCACGCCGCTCAACGGCGTGCTGGGGTTGGCCCGCCTGGCCCTGGACGAGCCGGTCGATGCGCCGCGGCTGCGCAAGTACCTCGAAGGCATCGTCGAGAGCGCCGGCGCGCTGACCGAGCTGATCACGGATGTGCTCGACATCTCCAAGATCGAGGCCGGCGAGTCGAGCCTCCAGAAGGTCGACTTCGACCTCCACGACCTGCTGCACTCGGTGCAACGGGGCTTTCGCGAGCTGGCATCCGCCAAGGGGCTCGAGCTGCCGCTGTCGATCGCACCCGACGTGCCGGCCCACGTGACCGGTGACCGGGTGCGGGTGCGTCAGATCCTCTCCAACTTCCTGAGCAACGCCATCAAGTTCAGCTCGCGCGGCCGTGTGCACCTGATGGCGAAGGCGACGACCGACGGTCGTGTCTGCCTGGCCGTCGAGGACGCGGGCATCGGCATCCAGCAGGACACGCTGAAGCAATTGTTCCGGCCCTTCGTCCAGGCCGACGAGTCGACGACCCGACAGTTCGGAGGCAGCGGACTCGGCCTGTCGATCTGTCGGGCGCTGGCCCAGGAGATGGGCGGCCGGGTCGGGGCCGAGAGCGAGCCGGGCAAGGGCAGTCTCTTCTGGGCGGAGCTTCCGCTGCCTGCCGTGCCGCCGCAGGTCCGCGCCGGCGAGGCGCCGCCGGCTTCGGCGGCCGACGAGGCCGCGATCTCCGGCATGAGGGTGCTGCTGGTGGAGGACAACGAAACCAATGTGGTGATCGCCAGCGCGTTGATGAACCGATGGGGTGTCGAGGTGGTCACGGCCCAAGGCGGGCGCGAGGCGCTCGAACTGATCGACCGGGACGAAGGGCGCTTTGACATCGTGCTGATGGACCTGCACATGCCGCAGATGAGCGGCTATGACGTGACCGCGACATTGCGGTCCCGGTACGCGCCACAGGCCTTGCCGATCGTCGCGCTGACGGCCGCCGCCTTCGAAGAGGATCGCGAAGCCTGCCGCCGCGCCGGCATGAACGACTTCGTCACCAAGCCCGTCAGCGCCGAGCGCTTGCGCGCGGTCCTGGCCAAGTGGCATCGCAGACGTGCGCCGCGCGGGAGCGCGCCGCAGGGCTGAACGCGCCTGGGGGCGGGGGCCGGGCGTTCCCCCGCCAGGCGGCGGGACGCAAGTGATACCGAATCAAGACGGCCGCGAGACGACTTCGCGTGGCGAGGCTCTGACACTTGCCATCACGGCCCGCGGGCCGCGATTCAGAGATCCACAACCACACGAACATGAAACTCATCCATGCGACGCTCCTCGCCGCCGCAATCCTTTCACTCCAGGCCTGCGGGGGCAGCGACGACGACGACTCCCGTGAGAGCGGCTTCTATGCCCCCACTTACGGCGATGCTCGAGGCGACACCCGCTGGCAGGCCGACCTGAGCGACGTCACCGACAAGGTGGTGGCCAACCAGGACGCCGGCAGCGAACTGGCATCGCTGATCTCGGCCGTCGACGACGGGCTGGTCCAGGTGTTCGGCAGCTACAAGGTCAAGCTCATCTCGGCGTCGAAGAACAGCTGTCCGCAGGACCTCGAAGGCTGCGACACCACGGATTCCGCGGCCCTGGGCGTGGGTGACAGCGCGCTGGTGGCCGGCTTGAGCGAGCTGAAGGCCAGCGTTCGCGATCAAGGCCAGCGCGGCAGCTGCGTCGCCTTCGCGCTCAACGGCGGCATGGAAGTGCTGCTGTCCCGGCAAGACCAGGACGCCGACCTGTCGGAACAGAACACGTACTTCGAAGGCAAGCGCCTCACCGACACCTGGGACAGCGCGGGGCTTTCTCCCTACGACACGTTCGCGTCGTTCATCGGCCAGAACACCAAGTGGGTGGCGGAGTCGTACTGGCCGTACAACCAGGACGACAAGTTCTGCGCCCGCTACAACCTCGAGAACCCGAACGCCACCTGCTCGGAAACCGAGGCCCAGGGCGGCGGCAGCGACCTCAAGCAGCAGGACCCGTCCGCCGCGTCCGCAGCCGGCTATCGCCTGACCACGGCGCACAAGCTCTACGCCTCGGTAGGACGCATCAAGCAGGCGCTGTATCGCGGCTACCCGGTGGCGATCAGCGTCAACGCGAACTACGACTTCGAGCTCGCGACCTACAAGGGCGGCGTCGTGTCCTGGGTGGTCCAGGCCGACAGCTGCGGCGCCACGCTGTGCGGCCACGAGATCCTTGCCGTGGGCTACCAGGACGACGACCGCGTCGAGGGCGGCGGCTACCTCATCGTCAAGAACTCGTGGTCCAGCGGATGGGGCGACGACGGACTGGCCTACCTGACCTACGAATGGCTCGAGCACAGCCTGCTCGACGCCCAGGCGCTCGTCGAGATCGACGCGAAGGCCACAAAATGAGCAAGAGCACACCCATGAAAGTTCAACGCCGCGCCATGCTGCTCGGCCTGGCCGCGCTGGGCCTGGCCGCCTGCACCAGCACCCCGAAGCCTGCGCTCTTCCACATCCAGGATTCCAAGGTCGATCTTCGCAGCTACCGCACGTTCGCGTTCCGCGCGCCTGCCGGCGCGGCCGTGCGGTCGATCATCGATCGGCGCCTGCTCGAGGCCGCGCGCGGCGAACTCGAACGCCGTGGCTATATGTTCGACGAGCAGTCGGCCGAACTCCTCGTCGACGTGGGCGTCGTCGTCGAGGGCCGGCAGGCGTTGCGCAGCGTGCCGGGGCGCTTTCCGGGCTGGGACGGCATCGAGACCGAGGACTACCGCCTCGGGCGCCTGGCGATCGACCTGATCGATGCGCGGCGCAACGAAGCGGTCTGGCGCGGGATCGCGGAGGGCCGCGTGAGCGACGCGATGCTTCGCGACGGCGGCGGCGCCGCCGAGAAGGCGGTGGCCACGGTCTTCGAGGGCTTCCCCGTTCCACCGAACGCGCGCGCTGCGGCCCCGACGGCGCCTATGGCGCGCTGATCCGGTTCGACGCGCAGCGGGCGGCCGCCGCCATCGCCCCATCGCGCAACGGCCCGTCCGCCCAGGGCGCACGGGCCTGGAGCGATCAGCACAACTCGATGGTCAGCCTCAGCAAGCCCGCCGGCTCTGCACTCGGCCCGACGAGGATCTCCACCTCGCCCGGCTCGAACACGGGCTGCAGATCGGGCCCGAGGTAGCGCAGCTCGGCGCACGACAGCTGCAGCTCCACCGAGCCCGCCGTGCCGGGCTTCAACTGCAGCTTGGCGTAGCCCTTGAGCTCCAGCAGCGGCCGGGTGACGCGCGCGAGCTTGTCGCGCACGAACAGGAACACGGTCTCTTCGGCCTCGCGCACGCCCTCGTTGCGAAGCCGCACGCTGATCCTCAGCGTGTCCTGTTCGCGCACGCGCCGCGGCTCGACCTCGAGCCCCTCGTAGCGAAACCGGCCGTAGCTCAGGCCGTGGCCAAAGGCGTACAGCGGCGTGTTGTCGACATCCTGGTACTTGCTCGTGTAGTAGTCGGCCGGATTCATCGGCCGGCCGGTCGGGCGCGCGCCAAAGTAGATCGGCACCTGGCCGACGGCGCGCGGCCAGCTCATCGGCGTGCGCCCGCTCGGCGACGCCTGGCCGGTGAGCACGTCGGCGATCGCGTGGCCGGCTTCCCGGCCGAGGAACCACGCCGCCAGCAGCGCGTCGGCGTGTTCGGCCAGCCACGGCACGACGAGCGGGCGGCCCGAGAACAGGATCGCGATGACCGGGATGCCGAGCGCGCGTGCGCGCGCGATCACCGCCTCGGCCAGCGCCTGCTGCCGGCCCGGCAGCGCGGGCGTGGCGCGGCTGGCCGCCTCGCCGCTCATCGTGGCGCGCTCGCCGAGGCACAGCAGCACCGCGTCGGCGCCGTCGCACAGCGCCACAGCCGCCTGGATGCCATTGTCGTCCGCGCCGTCGATGGCAACGCCGGGCGCGTGGCGGATGTCGGCTCGCGGCAGCGCGGCGCGCAGGCCGGCCAGCACGCTCGTGGCCGGCTCGTGTTCGCCGGCACCCCACCATGGGCCCTTCATCTCGGTGCTCGCATCGGCCAGCGGGCCGACGACGGCGAGCCTCGCCGCCGCGGCAGGCAAGGGCAGGACATCGCGCTCGTTCTTCAGCATCACGATGGCCTTGCGCGCGACCTCGCGCGCCAGCGCGCGGCGCTCGTCGATCGCCGCCTCGGGCTCCGGCGTCGAGCCGCGGCGGTAGGGGTCGTCGAACAGGCCCAGCTGCTCCTTGAGCCGCAGCACGCGGCGCACGCTGGCGTCGATCTCCTCGATCGTCACGCGGCCTTGCTCCAGCGCGACCGGCAGGCCCTTGCGGTACGCGTCGGCCATCATGTCGATGTCGACGCCGGCCTTCAGCGCCAGCACCGCGGCATCGACGAGGTCGGCCGCGACGCCGTGCTTGATCAGCTCGGCGATCGCGTTGTAGTCGCTGACGATGACGCCGTCGAAGCCCATCTTTGCGCGCAGCCAGTCGCGCAGCAGCGGCACGTGCGCGGTCATCGGCACGCCGTTGAGGTCGGTGAAGGCCGGCATCAGCGTCGCGACGCCGGCTTCCAGCGCCGCCACGAAGCCGGGCAGGTGCACCTCGCGCAGCGTGCGTTCGGAGATGTCGACGGCCGCGTACTCGCGCCCCGCGTTGACCGGGCCGTAGGCCACGAAGTGCTTCGCGCAGGCGGCCAGCGCATCGGGCGCCGAGAGGTCGCCGCCCTGGAAGCCGCGCACCTTGGCGCGCGCGATGCGCGTGTTGAGCCACGGGTCCTCGCCCGGGCCCTCCGCGGTGCGGCCCCAGCGCGGATCGCGCGAGACGTCGAGCATCGGCGCGAAGGTCATCGCCAGGCCCTCGGCGGCGCCTTCGCGCGCGGCCTCGCGCGCGGTGCGCTCCCACAGCGCGTCGTCGAAGGTGCCCGCTTCCGCGAGCGGGATCGGAAACAGCGTGCGATGGCCGTGGATGATGTCCAGGCCGATCAGCAGCGGGATGCCAAGCCGCGATTGCTCCACGGCCAGCCGCTGCATCTCGTGCACCGGCCCGGCACCCACCATGTTCAGCAGGTTGCCGATCGTGCCGTCGATGATGGCCTGCGTGGAGTCGCCCGCGATCACCGGGCCGGTCACCGCGTAGCCGGAGGCCGTCATCGTGAGCTGGCCGAGCTTTTCGGGCAGCGTCATCTGGGCCATGATGGCATCGATACGACTCATGGCGGACTCGAATCGGAACCCAGGAGGGCCGCCATGATGTCACGCTGCCGGGGCCGCGTGGCCTCGACGACTCCATGAGGCCAATGGTGGCTTGTCGAGACGCTTGACTCAGGAGGCGTGCGCCATGCTGGACGACCGGAACCCGAGTGCCCTGGCGGTCCTGCCCGACGATGCCTTGATCGACGTCGTGCAGCGCCGGACCTTCCGCTACTTCTGGGAAGGCGCCGACGAGGCGAGCGGCCTCGCGCTCGACCGCCGTTCGCTCGACGGCAACACCGACGACGACAAGGTCGCGGTCGGCGGCTCGGGCTTCGGCATCATGGCCTTGATCGTCGCGGTCGAGCGCGGCTGGGTCACGCGCGACGCGGCGCTGAGCCGCCTGCGGCGCATGCTCGATGCGCTGTTGCGCGCCACGCGCTACCACGGCGTCTTCCCGCACTTCTTCGACGGCGCGAGCGGCGCGACGATCCCGATGACGCCCACCGACGACGCGGCCGACCTGGTCGAGACCTCGTTCCTCGCGATGGGCCTGCTGTGCGCGCGCCAGTACTTCGGCGAGGACACGGCCTTCGCGCGCCAGCTGCGCGCCGACATCGACACGCTGTGGCGCGACATCGAATGGGACTGGTTCACCCGCGGCGGGCAAGACGTCCTGTACTGGCACTGGAGCCCCCGGCACGGCTGGGCGATGAACCACCAGATACGCGGCTGGAACGAGTGCCTCATCACCTACGTGCTGGCGGTGGCGGCGCCGCGCCATGCGGTCGATCCGCGCGTCTACCACCGCGGCTTTGCGGCGGGGCCGGGCTACATCAACGGCCGTTCCTACTTCGGCATCGAGCTGCCGCTGGGCATGCCCGGCGGCGGCCCGCTGTTCTTCGCGCACTACTCGTTCCTGGGGCTCGATCCGCGCGGCCTGGAAGACCGTTACGCCGACTACTGGGAGCTCAACTGCCGCCACGTGCGCATCAACCGCGCGCACTGCATCGCCAATCCCAACGGCCATCCGGGCTACGGCGAAGCCTGCTGGGGCCTGACCGCCAGCGACGATCCCGACGGCTACCTCGCGCATGCGCCGGACGTCGACAACGGCACCATCTCGCCGACGGCGGCGCTGGCCAGCCTGCCCTACGCGCCCGCCGAGGTGATGCGCGTGCTGCGGCACCTCCTCGCCGCGCACGGCGAGCGGCTGTGGAAGGAATACGGTTTCGTCGATGCGTTCTGCGAGCGGCGCGGCTGGTTCGCGCGGACCTTTCTCGCGATCGACCAGGGTCCGATCGTCGTGATGATGGAAAACCACCGCACGGGCCTGCTGTGGAAGCTGTTCATGAGCGTGCCCGAAGTGCAGGCCGGGCTGCGGCGGCTGGACTTCAGCAGCCCGCATCTCGGCGCCTGATCGTCGACTCGCCCTCGCCGACCCGTGACCACGGCGCACGCCCCCGGCCTCGAAGCCTGGCTCGAACAGCAGCTGCGCTGCTCGGCGCAGTCGATGCTGGCGTGCATCTCGCCGGTGGCCATCGTCAAGCACCGGCCGGGCTTCGGCCAGACGGTGCGCCCGGTCCCCGGCGCCATCGTCGCCTCGACGGTGCTCGGCGACTGGAAGCCCGACCCGGACTACTTCTTCCACTGGTTCCGCGACTCGGCCGTCGTGATCGATGCGCTGCGCCTGCTCTACGTCGAGCGTCGCGTCGGCGGCGTTGCCCTGCAGCACCTGCGCGACTTCACCCGCTTCAGCCTGGCCCTGAACGACCTCGACGGGCGTGCCATCTGCGCCGTGCCCGACCGCCGCGCCGGCGTGCAGGCCGAGTTCCTGCAGTACCTGCGCGAGGACAGCGAGCTCGAGCGCTTGCACGGCGATGCCGTCGCGGCCGACGTGCGCGTCAACGCCGACGGCACGCTCGACATCTCGCGCTGGTCGCGCCCCCAGCACGACGGGCCGCCGCTGCGCGCGCTGGCGCTGCTGCGCTGGGTGAACGAGGTGCGCCTCGATGCACCGTTGCTCGACGAGCTCGCCGAGCTGATCCGCTTCGACCTCGCGTTCACGCTGCGCCACTGGCGCGAGCCCTCGTACGACATCTGGGAAGAGGAGAGCGGGCACCACTACTACACGCTGCGCATGTCGGCGCAGGCGCTCGCCGAAGGCGCGACATGGCTGCAGGCGCTGGGCGACGCCGAGGGCGCGCGGCGCTGTCGCGAGGCGTCGCGCGCCGCGCTGCGCCTGCTCGACGGCTATTGGAACGAGGACGCGCTCGGCGGCTACTACCGCGCCCGGCGGCTGGCCGACGGCCGGCCGAGCGCGAAGGACCTGGACATCGCGGTCATCCTCGCGGCGATCCACGCGCACGGCCCTGGCCTCGACGACGCGCAGGCACACGGCGTGGCCGATCCGCGCATGCATGCCACGCTGGCGCGGCTCGACGCGCTGTTCGCGAGCGCCTATCCCATCAACAGCGCGGTCAACCGCGAGGCGGCGCGCAGCGGCCGCGGCACGGCCATGGGCCGCTACGCCGGCGATGTCTACTTCTCCGGCGGCGCGTACTACTTCTCCACGCTCGGTGCGGCCGAGTTCTGCTTTCGCGCCGCGCAGTGCAGCGGCGACGCACGCGACAGGCGAGACTGGTTCGAGCGCGGCGACGCCTACCTCGCCACCGTGCGTGCCTACACGCCGGCCAGCGGCGAGCTGTCCGAGCAGTTCGACCAACGCAGCGGCGAACAGACCTCGGCCCGGCAGCTGGCCTGGAGCCACGCCGCGCTCATCTCCTGCGCCAGCGCGCGCCGCGCCGCCGCTGCCTTCGAGGGGTCCCGGCCGCGATGAGCGCCGCTCGGCCGCCCGGAGGCGCTCTTTCCCTCTCGGAGGGAAGGCGCGCAGCGCCAAGGGAGCCGTCATGAGCTCGGCGCCGCCGAACGCCGCCGAGCCGGCCATGAAGACCGGCGTCGGCCACCAGATCGGTGAACTGTTCGGCGCCCTGCGCCGCTCGGCGGTGGCGAAGACGCTGACGGCGCTGACCTCCGGCATCGTGATGGTGCTGGTGTTCACGGTGGTGGCGCAGATCGAGCTCAACAGCTGGAACAAGCCCTTCTACGACGCGATCTCGCGCCGCGACCTGCGCGACTTCTTTCGCCAGCTCGGCATCTTTGCGCTGATCGCCGGCGTGCTGCTGGTGCTGAACGTCGCGCAGCGCTGGCTGGTCGAGACCTTGCAGCTGAAGATGCGCGAGGCCCTGGTCAACGACCTCGTCGGCCTGTGGCTGCAGCCGCGCCAGGCGCTCTGGCTCGAGGGGAGCGGGCCGATCGGCTCCCACCCCGACCAGCGCATGCACGACGACGCGCTGAAGCTGTGCGACATGTCGGCCAGCCTCGCCGTCGGCCTGCTGCAGGCAGCGATGCTGTTCCTGAGCTTCGCGGGCGTGCTGTGGGGCCTGTCGCGGGACTTCAGCATTCCGCTCGACGGCAAGGAGGTCACCGTGCCGGGCTTCATGCTGTGGGCCGCGATCCTCTACGCCGTGGCCGGCTCGCTGCTGAGCTACTGGGTCGGCAAGGGCCTGATCGCGCGCAACGCCGAGCGCTACGCGCGCGAAGGCGAGCTGCGCTTTTCGCTGACGCGCATCAGCGAACAGCTCGACGGCATCTCGCTGGCCGGCGGCGAGGCCGACGAGAAGCGCCGCGTCGTGCAGCATCTGGGCGAGGTGCTGCACGCCACCTCGCGCGTGATCCTCGGGCTCACCAACCTGACCTGGGTCACCGCGGGCTTCGGCTGGGTCACCGTCATCGCGCCGACGCTGGCGGCGGCGCCGCTGTACTTCTCGGGCAAGGTGTCGTTCGGCGGCCTGATGATGGCCGCCGCCGCGTTCACGCAGGCGCAGTCGTCGCTGCGCTGGTTCGTCGACAACTTCAGCGCGATCGCCGATTGGCGCGCCACGCTGCTGCGCGTGGCCGGGCTGCGCCAGGTGCTGCGCTCCGACCTGGAGGCGCAGCAGCGCGGCAGCCGCATCGCCTATGTCGAAGCCGATCCGGGAACCATCGCGCTCGAGGGGCTCGAGGTGCGCACCTGGAGCGGCCATGACCGGTTGGACGCGGGAGACGTCGTTATCCGCGCCGGCCAGCGGCTGCTGATCCTCGGCACGCCGGGCACCGAGAAGACGCTGCTGTTTCGCGCGATCGCCGGCCTGTGGCCCTGGGGCGGCGGCACCGTGCGCCGCCCGCGCGGCGAGACCATCCACTTCATGCCGCGCGGCACGCCCTACCTGCCGCGCGGCACGCTGGCCGAGGTGCTGACCTATGCGATGGAGCCCGCCGGCCACGCGAAGGAGGCGATGGCCGCCGCGCTGGCGACGGTGGGCCTGCAGCGGCTGGAGCCCCTGCTGGACAAGCAGGGACGCTGGGAACGCGAGCTCAGCATCGACGAGCAGCTGCTGCTGGGCTTCGCCCGCGTGGTGCTGCAGGCGCCTCGCTGGCTGGTGATGGACGAGGCCTTCGGCGCCTTCGACGACGACACGCTCGAGCTCATCATCGACGCGCTCAACGGCCCGCTCGCGCACACCGGCGTGATCCACATCGGCTCGGCCGGCGAAGCGCACGACCGCCTGTTCACGCAGGTGGTTCACCTGGTCAAGTCGCCGCAGGGCGGGGAGCCGCGGCCATGATCGTGGGGGCGTTGCGCGTCGTCTTTGCGTTGCTGCTCACGCTGCCGCTTATGGCCTGGGGCCAGGACTTCGGCTTCCAGCCGCCGCGCGATCCCGACGACCCCGCGGCCGTGGAGGCGATGCGCGATCTCGCGCAGCGCATCGTGCCCGTCTACAAGGAGGCCGACACCGGCGTCTTCCTGGTCAACGTGACCGCGCTGCAGATCGTCAGCGGCGCGCATGTCGCGGCCTACGACAGCAGCCGGGCCCTGCGTCGCCTGTACCGCGACAAGCCGTTCGACGGCCGCGCCGTCGTCGACGCGATCTACGCGCACGCGCGCACGGTCGAGGCGAAGGAGCGCAGCGGCTTCGCCCAGGCCTATGCGCACGCCTTCCACGAACTGGTGGCGCCGCTCGACAACGCGCAGGCCGAGGCGGTCGTCAAGCTGCTCGAAGCGCCGCTGGCGGCCTACCGCGAGCCGGTGCGCCAGGCCTTCGAGCGCGCGCGCGCGAAGGGCAGCCTGTCGCAGGCCGAGGCCATCGCGCTCGTGCGCAGCTGGCTCGACTACGAGTCCCGCCGCAGCTTCGCCGTGCTGCTGCCCGAGCTGGTGGCGGCGGACAACCGCAGCCGCTACGCCGCCGCGCAAGACCTGCGCATCCCCGTGCCCGGCGGCGCCGTGATCCACGCGCGCGTGGTTCGGCCCGGCCGCGCCAAGGACAGCCGCCTGCCGACGCTGCTGCGCTTCACGCTCGATCCGTCAGAGGACGACGCGCAGCGCAGCGCCTTCAAGGGCTATGCCGGCGTCACCGCCTACGCGCGCGGACGCACGCCCGACGGCCAGGGCGCCGTGTGGCCGTTCGAGCATGACGGCCAGGACGCCGCGGCGGTGATCGACTGGATCGCCCGGCAGCCCTGGAGCGACGGTCGCGTTGCGATGCTCGGCGACGGCTACTCCGGCTACGCCGCGTGGGCTGCCGCGCGCGGCAAGCCCGCCGCGCTGAAGGCCATCGCGACGATCGCGCCTATGGCCCCGGGCATCGACTTCCCGATGGCCGGACAGATCTACCGCAACGCCATGGTCCGTTGGGCGCAGGAGCACGCGAGCGGCGCGCCGCCGCGCGCCGAAAGCCAGGCCGCGGCCGATGCGCGCTGGCAGGCGCTCGACGCGCTGTGGTACCGCGGCGACTTCCCGTACTCGCAGATCGATGGCGCCCTGATCGACGACTTCAGCCCGCTGATCCACACCTGGCTCACGCACCCGAGCCACGACCTCTACTGGCAGCAGCTGCTGCCCAGCGCGCAGCAGTTCGCGCAGATCGACATCCCGGTGCTGACCATCGCCGGCTACTACGGCGCCGAGGCCGGCGCGCTGTGGTTCCACCGCGAGCTGCAACGCCTGCGGCCGCAGGCCGACGCCACGCTGCTGTTCGGCCCCTGGGACGCGGAGTCGATCCGGCGCGGCACGGCGCCGAGCCTGCGCGGCTACACGCTCGACGCCGTGGCGCGCGTTGACCTGCCCGAGCTGCGCCTGCAGTGGCTCGACCACGTCTTCAAGGGCGCGAAGAAGCCCGCGCTGCTGCAAGACCGCGTCAACCTGCAGCTGATGGGCGCCAACCGGTGGCGCCATGGGCCGAGCCTGGAGGCGAGCGACCGCGCCGCGCTGCGGCTCTACCTCGACACCCGCCGGCACGATGGCCCGCACCGCCTGCTGCCGTCGCCGGCCGAGGAGGGCGGGCACGCGCAGCTGACGGTCGATCTCGCCGATCGTCGCGACGCGGACATCCCGTGGCCCGACGCGCTGCGCCTGAAGCCGCTGCCGGCGCGCAACAGCCTCAGCTTCGTCAGCGATCCGCTGCCCAAGGACACCGAGATCGAAGGCAGCCTGCGCGGCGCGTTCGACATCACCCCCTCGCGGCAGGACGTGGACCTCAACGTCTCGCTGTACGAGCGCACCGCCGGCGGCGACGACCTGCTGCTGTTCGAGCCCTACGACTTTCGCGCCAGCTACGCCGGCCACCGCAGCCATCGCCGGCTGCTGCGCGCCGGCGAGCGCCAGTTGCTTTCGTTCACCGCCGAGCGCATGACGGCCCGCCGGCTGGCAGCCGGCAGCCGCCTCGTGCTCGTGCTCGGCATCAACAAGCGCACCGACCGACAGATCAACTTCGGCAGCGGCAAGGACGTGAACTCGGAGTCCATCGCCGATGCGCAAGGACCGCTGCGCGTGCGCTGGCACGAGGGCAGCTATGTCGAGATCGGCCGCGGGCCTTGAGGCCGGCGGGCCGGGCCGTAAGGCGCCAGAGTCCGGCAAGCCCACCGATGCCGGCGGGAGCAACCGGCCATAAGCCGTCCTTCCCGACACGCTCGAAAAGCTGATCGCGGAAAAACTGCGAGAGGCAGGTTTCCGGCGAGCGGACAGGTTTGCGGCGACGGACGGTGGCCTGACGATTCCAGAACCCGATCCCGAACGACTGCCCGAGCGACTCTCCGGTGTCCGGCAGGATGCCTGTCTCGATGTGGAAGGAGGCCTTCAGTCCGCCACCGAGATCCTCCTCGCACTTGAAGCCCAGGCGGTTGGCCAGGTTGCCCTGGTTGCCCACGCTCTTGAACGTTCCCGACCCCGAGTTGTTGATGCCGCGTATGCCGAGATCCACCGTGCCGAATATCGCCACATTGGATTGCGCGCTGGCCGCTTGCCCGAACGCGGCACCGGCCAGCACAGGAAGCACCCTCGTCATCATGTTGTCGTCTCCAGATTGTTGCGAATGGGCTGCCCCACGCGAGTCGCTCGGTGCGGCAGTGGATTGACCGGTGCACTCGATGCTCCGGACAGTGCGGCAGTCTGTTGCGGGAGGAGCGTCGGTGCTTGCGCTCGCGTGCAAACTCGGACCTCTCGAGCGCAACCAGAGCCTTCCGCCGACCGGATGTCGAACGGTGCGAAGTCCTCGCGCGCATCCGTGCAGCGAAGGCCCAGGCAACCGAAGTGGAGTCGCCCAGTGGCCGCACGGTGGCAGAGATCCTCAGGCGCAACGAACTGGCCCGAGCCAGACGGCGGCCCTAGAGGAACATCTGCAGCTTTCCGTCCGCGATCGGCGCGGAACGCGGCGTGCCGGGTTGTCCATGCGGCGCATTGGCGCCGGGGGCAACCCGATGTTCTTGCCCGTACCCAGCCGCGGAGCCGCGGTGTGCAATGGCTACCCCCACGTGTGAAACCGAGCCGCCTCTCCAGTTCGGACAGGCTCAATCCACGGGAGTGCTGAGATGCCAGAGGCGCAGCGCAACATGGATCTCCAGCGCCCGGCCCGCCCGGCCCCAGTGCCCCAGCAGTTCTTCGATCGTGGCCAGCCGCTGGCGCACCGTGTTCACGTGTATGCCCAACTTCTGGGCCGTTGTCTTGGAGTTCCGGTTGCAGTCCAGGTAGCTCAGAAGCGTGTTGGCGAGTTCGGTGGAGCGTTTGCGGTCATGCGCAAGCACCGGGCCGATGATCGAGTCCAGATAGTCGGCCAGGCTGGATCGATCGTGAGTCTCGAACAGGGTCGAGTACAACGCCAACTCGTTCTGATCGACGATGTGACCTTGTATCCCGATGCGATCCAGCACGCCGACCGCGCGTCGAAGGGTGGCGTATAGAGCCGGAATCTCCGCTGAGCTGGAAACGGGACGCGACATGACGCCGCGGAATCTGGCCGCTCCGAGTTCGCGGCGAGCCCAGGTCGACACGGATTGCTTGAGGTCGAGCGCCTTGGTGGTGCTGCAAAGGACCACGACAAGACCGTCGATGTCGTCCACCAGCATGCCGGCCGAAGGCACGGCAATTCTCAGCGCACGGGCGCCGTACGAGGCGCTTGGCTCGTCCAACCGCATCAGCATCAGAGACAAGGGTTGGGTCAGCAGCAGTCCGTGCCGCTCGGCGTGATTGGCCATGACGGCGGGTTCGTCCTGCCGCTGCGCCACGAGTGACCGCAGGAGAGCGGATTCGCTTCGGTGCTTGGCCGCTTCCGCACGTTCCTGGGACAACAGAACGATGCCGACGACACTCGAGCCGCGCTCGAAGGTGCGCACAGCGAGATCGTCGAGATCGCTGCGGTGGAAGAGCAGCGTCGCACCCAGGATGTCATCGCCGCCGATGACGGCCATCACGCGGCAGGCCTCGCCGGACTCCGTGAACGCAACGACCGAGCGGCCGACCTGCCGGCTCGAGCGCAGAGCGCGGCTCACGTCCATCGCATGCACGCCATTCGGTTCGTACCTCGCCGCGCAGGAGTCCGGGTCCTTGTGCGCATGACCCTGGCTGACCACGTGTCCCGCTTCGTCCAGGACCAGCATACTGCCGCCGAACCAACGGGCGATCGATTGGCACAGCGACGCCAGTGGCGCACCTCTTGCGAGCAGCGTGGTGAGCTGCTCGTGGGCCTCGGCGGCAGCTTGTATGCCGCGCAGGGTGTGCTCAAGGTCGGCGCGTGCCTGATCGGCACGCGCCAGCGCTGCATTGACCCGCTCGAAGTCCCGCGCGTTCCTCAGCGCGACCGCGCAATACGTTGCCAGGGTGCAGAGGATGGCAATGCTTGGCGCGAGGTGGGTCCGGTTGTAGCGGTCGGCCACGAAGAGAAGTCCGACGACCTCGCCTTCCCAGATCAGCGGCACCCCGGCGAGAGCATCGATTCCCTCGTCCCGGAAGGTATCGTCCAACGCACCGTCGTGCGCGAAGCGTGTGTCGTGCAGGTAGTCAGGCGTCGTGAAGGGAAGCTTGGTCGACATGACGACGCCTGCAACGCCGGCATCACGCCGGGTCACCATCTTCGCGACGCGGTGTGACACGGCACCGTCGGCGACGAGAACTCGAAATTCGCCGCTGTCGGGATCGTGGGTGGACAGCCAGGCCAGGTCCGACCCCAGCAGGTTCCTTGCCCGCGCGACGATGACGCTCAGCAACTCGTTGCGCTCCAGCCGGCTTGTGAGGTCCTGAGCCGACTCGATGACGGCGAGCAGGCCGCGCTCGCGTTGTTCCAGAAGATCCACGCGAGTCCGCATGGCCGTCGCCAGGCGCATGGCCTCCAGGAACGCAGGCCGGTCCGCATCGGCTCCAATTCGGGCCTCTGCGTCGGTCTGCCATTGTGCGAACTCCTCTGCGCCAGCGCCTCTGTAGAGCAGTTCGATCAATTCGACCGCGAGCTGCATGGAAGGCGTGTCGTGAGTCTTGGGCATGGCTGCTATTGCTTCCAGCTGAACATCGCATCAGCAGGGAAGGCTCTTCACATCCGAAGCGGTCTGGCTGTGTGCACAACCCACATTGTGGACCCGACTCCCTCGATCGAGACTGCCATGTGCCGAACACGCCGCGGGTGCACGGCGATCGGATCATCGACAAACGGAGAATCGAGAATGGCCAAACTACTTCAAGGCAAGGTCGCCATCGTGACGGGCGCGGGGGCGGGGCTGGGGCGAGCGCACGCGATCGAACTGGCTCGCCACGGCGCCCATGTCGTGGTGAACGACATCGCGGGCAGCGAGGACGGCGCGGCCGCACGCGCCGTGGCCGCGGAGATCCAGCGAACGGGAGGGCAGGCGATGGCCTGCACCGGCGACGTGACGCGGTTCGACGACATGCAGGCCATGGCGGATCGCGCCATCGCCAAGTGGGGGCGAATCGACATCCTGGTCAACAACGCCGGTGTGCTTCGCGACCGCACATTCGCCAAGTTGACGCTCGACGACTTTCGCTGGGTGATGGACGTGCACGTGATGGGTGCCGTTCACTGCACGAAAGCGGTGTGGCCTCATATGCAGGCGCAGAAGTTCGGGCGCATCGTGATGACGACGTCGTCGTCCGGGCTATACGGCAACTTCGGACAGTCCAACTACGGGGCAGCCAAGATGGCCCTGGTGGGATTGATGCAGACCTTGGCACTCGAAGGTGCCAAGTACGACATCCGCGTCAACTGCCTCGCCCCAAGCGCCGCGACGGCCATGACGAAGGACCTGCTGCCTGCCGAGGTCCTGGCGCGCCTGACGCCGGAGCATGTCAGCCCCGGCGTGGTCGCCCTCGTTCACAGCGATGCACCCACGCGCATGATCCTGCTCGCGGGCGCTGGCAGCTTCGAGTGCGCGAACATCACGATGACGCGGGGCGTGTTCATTGAGGAACTCGCCACCTCGGCCGAGCAGCTGATCGGCTGCCTGGACGAGGTGAAGTCTCGCGTCGGCGAGGTCGTTCCTGGCGCCGGCTGGGATCAGTACAAGCTCGAAATCGACAAGGCCACTTCGAAGGTCTGAGCGGCGCCTCTCCTGTCGGCCCATTGCGTGCCGGTGAGCACGTCGCGATCGTCACGATGGCGAGGATGTCTTCACCGGCACCAGCGGTCATTGGTGCGAGTACAGAACCGTTCCCTTGGCGAATCCCTGGGACTTGAAGATCCACGAACCCTCGCCGTTGGGGCCGTCGTTGGTGAGGATCACGAACTCGTTGCTGTCGGGGAAGAAGCCCACGCTGGTCGATCGCATGTTGTGGCCGCTGTCCCGCTTGGGCAGCAGGATCTGGCCGATCGCGATGCCGTTCTCGTTGAAGACGAGTACCCGGCCTTGCGAGTACATCGCCACGTAGACGTTGCCGTCCCGGTCGGAGCGCATGGAGTCCGGTGCGAAGCCGTTGAAGTAGTACGGCGTGGCGGTCCCGAACGGGGCGATCGTGGTCGGTCCGCTGAGTTCGACCTTCCGCAGCTGCCCGGCAGCCAGCTCGGTCGCCCACAGAACGCTGCCGTCGGGACTGAGGCAGACGCCGTTGGCGATGGCCATGTCCGTCAGGATTGGCGTGATCGTCTGCATGTCCGGCGCCACGTAGTGGACTCCCCCGATGCGGTCGTTGGTGTCGCCGCGGAAGTCCGTGAAGTAGAAGCCGCCGTTCTTGTCGAAGACGAGGTCGTCCGGCAGGTAGCCCGCGCTTGCCGGAACGACGGTGGTCAACCCCGTTCCGTCGGGGTTCATGAAGAAGATGCTGCCGGTGTCCTTGAAGTTGCCCAGGCCGGCGACGAAGATGCGTCCGTCCTTGTGGATGGCGATGCCAGCCGATCCAAGTGCGTTGGCAGGGTAGATCGTGCTCAGTTGCTTGCCCGGCGTTAGCTTGAAGATCGTGCCGCCGAACACATCGACGAAGAGCAGATTGCCCTGCCGGTCGAATGACGCGCCTTCGAGTTGCAGGCCGTTGGGCGACACCTGGAAGTAGGGTTCAGCCACCACCGTCTGCAGGCCACGTTCGCTCGCCGGAATCGGGAACGGAGTGTCAAGCCCAGCGGTGTAGACCAGGGCGTCGGCCGGCGCCGCGGCATCGGAGCCGCCGCCGCACGCCGCGAGCATGGAGCCTCCCGCCACCGCGGTAGCGGCCTGAAGCATGCGTGCGATGGAGGCGCGACGGGTGAGCGTTTCACGTGTCCGCGGTGTTCTTGCTTTGAGTGCGTAGGGGTTCACACAGTCTCCTTCGTTGTGGTTCACAGGGCACCCGCCGATCGGGTAGCGCAGTCTCTTGTGACCAGGCGATCCGGCCCATGTGCAGGGCACACATGCGATCCGCCGCATTCGATGTGGTCACCCCACATGCAGTGCGTCCTCAGGGTTTCCACGGCGGATGACGGACACACAGCGTGGTGGCCAGGACATGTAGCCCGCGTACATGGGCATTCCATCGCGTGCCCACGAGACTTCATCGCCAGCGGCAATCGCATTTCGACCCCGGAGATCAAGGCGGAATGCCGCGCCACATCACGAACCAAGGCACCTCGATGAATGTCCTTAACTCACTGCGTCCTCCGAGCGATCTGCGAGTGCTCGTCACCGCGGGCGCCAGCGGCATCGGGGCGGCGATCGCGCGGGCATTTCGCGAAGCCGGAGCGCGCGTTCATGTCTGCGACATCGACCCACGCGCAATCGCGCGCCTGACGCAAGAACTGCCTGGAGTGACGGCCAGCGTCGCGGATGCCGCCGTGGCCGGCGATGTCGACCTGGTCTTCAACGATGTCACAGCCACTTTGGGTGGGCTTGACGTCCTCGTGAACAACGCCGGAGTCGCCGGTCCGACCGGTCCGGTCGATCAGATCGAGCCGCACGATTGGGAGCGCACGGTCACGGTCAACCTGAACAGCCAGTACTACTTCGTTCGCCGCGCAGTGCCGCTGCTCAGGAAGTCGAAGGCAAATCCGTGCGTGGTGGCGATGAGTTCCGTCGCCGGCCGCCTGGGCTATGGCCTTCGAACGCCCTACGCGTCGACCAAGTGGGCGATCGTCGGGCTGGTGAAGTCACTGGCCATCGAACTCGGGCCTCTGGGCGTACGTGTCAACGCCATCCTTCCTGGAACGGTCGAGGGTGAGCGGATGAACAAGGTCATGGCCGCGCGCGCTGCTGCAGCAGGCGTGGGGTTCGAGGAGATGCGCAAGCAGTATCTGGACAAGATCTCGCTGCGCCGGATGGTGACCAGCGACGACGTCGCCGCCATGACGCTCTTCCTGTGCTCGCCCGGCGCCCGCAACGTCACCGGCCAGGCCATCAGCGTCGACGGAAACATCGAGTACCTCTGACGAACGGCGAACGCCCCCCATCGGGGACCGGCCACTTCTGCGCCGTTGGCCCCGACCCCTCAAGTACACCATCCTGACCAGGAGACAACCCAGTGAATCGAACCCATCTCTTCGCCTGGATCGCCTCGCCCACACTCTTGCTGGCATCGGCACCCGCGACCGCTGCGCCCGTGAAGGTCGCGGTCATCGAATCCCTCTCGGGGCCGCAGGCGGCGACCGGGCAGATCTATCGCAACGCCGTGCGCTACGGCATCGAGAAGATCAACGCTGCCGGCGGTTGGAACGGCGAAAAGCTGGTGCTTGCCGAGTACGACAACCAAGGCGGCCCCACGGGCGCGGCGGACAAGCTGAAGGCGGCCATTGCCGACGGGGTGCAGATCATTGTCCAAGGTGCCTCGTCTGCGGTCGCCGGGCAGATCACGGAAGACGTTCGCAAGCACAACCTGCGCAACCCGGGCAAGGAGATCGTCTTCCTCAACGTCGGTGCCGAGGCGTTGGAACTGACCGGCGAGAAGTGCCACTTCTACCACTTTCGATTTGCAGGCAATTCGGCGGTTCGCACGCGAGCGCTCGTGCTGGCCATGAAGCAGGCGGGCGTGCTTGGCACCAAGGTCTATTCCATCAACCAGAACTACGCCTGGGGGCAGGACATGGAGAAGGCCATCGTCGAGAACGCCGCCACCGGCGGCTACCAGGTCGTCGAGAAGACCCTCCACGACGTCAACAAGATCCAGGACTTCTCTCCCTACGTTGCCAAGATTGCTGCGTCCAAGGCAGACACCGCGCTGACGGGCAACTGGTCGAATGACCTTCTGCTGCTGATGAAGGCCAGCAAGGCCGCAGGCCTCAAGACCCGCTTCGGAACGACCTACCTCGACCAACCCGGCAATCTCGCGAACGCGGGCGATCTCGCCCTGGGCCACTTCGTCGCCCAGACCTTCAACGCCGACGCCGGAGGCGCCGACGCGGTCCGCTTCATGGCCGACTACAAGGCCGCGACCGGGCACAACCCGGTGTTCGTCGAGGCACACACCGTCAACGCCATGGCCGCGGTCGGCGATGCCCTGAAGCGGGTGAAGCCGGAGTCCGGTGCCTTGAACGTCGCGGCCTTCGCCAAGGCACTGGAGAACGCGAAGGTCAAGACCCCCATGGGCGACCTGAGCATCCGCGCGGCCGATCACCAGGCGCTCATTCCCATCGTGGTGTCCACCGTGACCCAGGACGCCAGGGTCAAGGTCGACGAGACCGACATGGGCTTCAAGCCGGTCAAGCTGTTCACGGCGGACGAGGCGGCGACGCCGCCGCAGGCGACCTGCAAGATGCAACGACCGGGCTGAGGTCTCATGGACTATCTGCTCGTGTCCCTGATGAACGGGACCATCTACGGCCTGCTGCTGTTCATGGTCTCCGCCGGCCTGACGCTCATCTTCGGAATGATGGGCGTCTTGAACTTCGCTCACGCGTCGTTCTACATGCTCGGAGCGTACTTTGCATTTGCGCTCCAGGGCGTCGTCGGCTTCGCCGGCGCGGTGCTTCTGGCGCCCTTGCTCGTCGGGGTGATCGGCGTTGTCGTCGAACGCTTGTTCCTGCGCCGGGTGCATCACCACGGTCATGCCCACGAGTTGCTGGTGACGTTCGGGCTGTCGTTCATCATCGCGGAGCTGATCAAGCTCTTCTTCGGCAACTTTCCGGTCAACTACCGCATTCCGAAGGCGCTGGACTTTGCCGCCTTCTCGCTCGGCGGCTCGGACTATCCGGTCTACCGGGTCCTTATGGGCGGCGTCGCGATCGCGATGTTCGTCGTCATCTACCTCCTGTTGACGCGAACACGAGTCGGCATCGTCGTGCGCTCGGCGATCTACAAGCCGCGCATGGCAGAGGCGCTCGGTCACAACGTACCGCTTGTCTTCATGGCCGTGTTCGGCGTGGGTGCGGCGCTCGCCGGGTTGGCCGGAGCCGTGGCCGGAGCGTTCTACACGACCAATCCGAACATGGCGCTGGAACTGGGCGTCATGGTGTTCGTGGTCGTGGTGGTCGGCGGCCTCGGTTCGCTGGCCGGTGCCATGGTGGCATCAATCCTCATCGGCGTCATCACGTCGCTGGCCATCGGTGTCGACCTGAGCCTGGCCGACTTGCTCGCGAAGGTGGGCGGCGGCGTCTGGTCGGAACGGGTCGGGGGGCTCATGACGCTGAAGATTTCGAGCCTCGCGGCGACTATTCCCTTCGCCTTGATGCTGCTCGTCCTTCTCGTCAAGCCCAGCGGCCTGCTCGGTGAAAGGGCGTGACGACCATGAAGCTCCGCTCGGCACCCATCCTGGCCGCCGTCATCCTGCTCGTCGCGCTCCCCGCGTTCCTGTCCCAAGGCCTGGTCAACGCGGCGATCCAGATGTTGATCGCGGCCTTGTTCGCCTCGGCGTACAACGTGCTGTGCGGGCAGGGCGGCATGCTCTCCTTCGGCCATGCGGCGTACTTCGGCATGGGCGCATTTGCCACCGTTCATGCAATGAATGCAATCGGTGGTGCTGGCTTGCTGCCGACGCCGCTAATGCCGCTGGCCGGCGCCATCGGCGGGCTGATCTTCGGCGTGATCGCAGGCTACTTTGCGACCAAGCGCACCGGCACCTACTTCGCGATGATCACGCTTGCCATCGCCGAGCTCGTGCACTCGCTCGCACCCCACCTGAAAGGAATCTTCGGTGGTGAAGCCGGCATGTCGACGACGCGCATGCCGGCGTGGGGCATTTCGTTCGGCACGACGAACGAGGTGTACTACCTGACGCTGGCCTGGGTCGTCACTTGTCTTGCTCTGCTGTACCTGTTCACACGCACGCCGCTCGGGCGCCTGACCCTCGGCTTGCGCGAGAACTCGCATCGTCTGCGCTTTCTGGGCTACGACGTTCACCGGCTGAGCATGCTCGTGTTCGCCATTTCGGCGATGTTCAGCGGCATCGCCGGCGGCTTGCAGGTGTTGTGCAACGAGGCGGCGAACTACATCGTGTTCGATCCGGGCCTCTCCTCGGCCGTGGTCCTGAATGCCTACATCGGCGGTGTCAAGAGCTTCCTGGGCCCGGCACTCGGTGCGGCGCTGATGACCTTCTTCGGCTATGGCCTGTCCGACGCCTCGCAATCGTGGCTGCTGTACCAAGGCATCCTCTTCGTGCTGGTGATGATGTTCGCACCCAGCGGACTTGCGGGCCTGGCTGCCTCGCTCATGCAACTGCATCGCCGGTTCGGCACGGCCGCGTTTCTTGCCTTGGTCTGCATGTACGTCGCGGCGGGGCTTTGCCTCAGCGCGGGCGGAGCGTTCGTCGTCGAGATGCTGCAGAGACTATTCTCACAGGACTATCGCGCTTTGGCGGTCGCCAGCGCCGGCGGACACTTGCCTGCGCTCGTCTTTCTGGGGCGCCCGTGGTTGCCCGGTTCGATCACGACCTGGCTGCCACCCCTGTTGGCCATCGCAGTGGGCTGCCTGCTCGTCTGGCTTGCAAGGAGACGGACGAGCGCGCTGACGCTGCGAGAGGAAGCAGGTTCCAAGACGCAGGCCGATTCCCTCGCTCCCCACAGGAGAACGGCATGAGCGAGCCGATCTTGAAACTGCGCAGCCTGCGCAAGTCTTTCGGTGAGACCGACATCATCCGCGGCGTCGACCTGGAACTGGCACCCGGCGAGCGTCGTGCGCTCATCGGGCCCAACGGTGCCGGCAAGTCGACGCTGTTCAATCTGATCTCCGGGAACCTCAGTCCGACCTCGGGCGAGATCGTCTTCAACGGCCGTCGCATCGACGGGATGAACCCACAGGCGATCAATCGGCTGGGTCTGGCCCGCTCGTTCCAGATCACCAACATCTTTCCGAAGCTCACTGTCTTAGAGAACATCCGGCTGGCGGTGATGCGGCCTCGGGGCCTTGGGGCCGTGTTCTGGAAGTTTATCGACCGCGACGCCGGCATCCGGCGGGAAACGGAAAGACTGCTCCAACTGGTTCGCTTGGCCCCACGTGCGTCCACGATCGCCGGCGAGATGTCGTACTCGGAGCAACGCTCCCTCGAGATCGCGATGACCCTGGCGTCCGATCCGCAGGTCATTCTGCTCGACGAACCGATGGCGGGCATGTCGCACGAGGAAACGGAGTACACCTCGGAGCTCATCCGCGAGGTCACGAAGGGGCGTGCGCTGGCCATCGTCGAGCACGACATGGACGTCGTCTTCTCGTTGAGCGACCGCATCAGTGTGCTCGTGTACGGGCAGGTCATCGCGACGGGTACGCCTGATGAGATCCGCAGCAACGCCAATGTCAAGGAAGCGTATCTCGGCGAGGAGATCGCAGCGTGACCGCCGCAACAACGGGAGCACTCCTGCGCGTCGACGGCCTGCACGCGCACTATGGGAAGAGCCACATTCTCAGGGGTGTCGAATTCCAAGTCGGACACCGGGAAGTGGTCAGCCTGCTCGGTCGCAACGGTTCGGGGCGTTCGACGACCATGAAGTCCATCATGGGCCTCGTTCCCCCGACATCCGGCCGGGTGATGCTCAACGGCCGTGATCTCGCTGGCGCTCGTTCCTATGCCATCTGCCGCGCCGGGATTGCCTTCGTTCCCGAAGAGCGCGAGGTGTTCGCCAACCTCACGGTTGACGAGAACCTGCGTATGGGCGAACAGCCGCCGGTTCCGGGCGCCTACCACTGGACGGTGGAGCAGATGTTCGACTACTTCCCGAGGCTGAAGGAGCGACGCAACACCAAGGCCGGCAGCATATCCGGCGGCGAGCAGCAGATGCTCACGATCTGCCGGTCTTTGCTCGGCAATCCGCTGGTCATCCTGATCGACGAGCCGACGGAAGGTCTGGCGCCGAAGATCGTTGCGCAAGTCGGCGAATGCATCAAGGACATGCACAGTAAAGGCGTCTCTGTCGTTCTCGTCGAGCAGAAGCTGGCCATCGCGCTCAAGGTGTCGACGCGTGTCTGCGTGATGGGCCACGGTCAGATCGTGTTCCAGGGTACGCCGGAGCAGCTGGCGTCCGATGAGCAACTGCTCTCCGAATGGCTGGCCGTCTGATCCTTCGGCGCCTCGAATCGTCAATTCCTCCTGCAGGCACAACCCATGGCACGGAATCAAGAGAAAGTCATCATCACCTGCGCAGTGACGGGCTCGGTGCATACGCCGACCATGTCCCCCTACCTGCCGCTCACGCCCGATGAGATCGCACGGCAAGCCATTGAGGCGGCCGAGGCAGGCGCTGCGATTCTTCACCTGCATGCCCGCAACCCGGCCGACGGCAGCCCTTCGCCGGACCCCATGATCTTCGATCAGTTCGTGCCGGTGATCCGGGCAGCCACCGATGCGGTCATCAACATCACGACGGGCGGCAGTACCCGCATGACGCTTGAGGAGCGCCTGGCCTATCCGCTGCAGCTCAAGCCGGAAATGTGCTCGCTCAACATGGGGTCGATGAACTTCTCGATCCATACCGCGGCGCGCCGGATCAAGCAGTGGAATTACGGGTGGGAGCAACCGTACGTCGAAGGCATGGAGGACCTGATCTTCCGCAACACGTTCAAGGACATCAAGCACATCCTCCAGGTGCTGGGCGACGGGTGCGGAACCCGATTCGAGTTCGAGTGCTATGACCTTGGACACCTCTACAACCTCGCGCACTTCGTCGATGAAGGCCTGATCAAAGGACCGCTTTTCATCCAGTCGATCTACGGCATCCTGGGTGGCATGGGGCCGGACCCCGAGAACCTGGTGACGATGCGTACGACTGCGGATCGCCTGTTCGGTCGCGACGGTTATCGGTTCTCCGTCCTCGGCGCCGGCCGCCATCAGATGCCGCTTCTGACGATGGCCGCCGTGATGGGCGGCAACGTGCGCGTCGGACTCGAGGACAGCCTGTACATCGGCAAGGGCGAACTGGCACGTTCCTGCGCGGAGCAGGTGCGGAAGATCCGCCGCATCCTGTCCGAGTTATCGCTCGAAGTGGCAACGCCCGCAGAGGCACGAGAGATGCTCGGCCTCAAGGGCGCCGACGCCGTCGCGGCTTGAGAACGTGGGGAAGACCGTCACGGCGGCTGACGCCATTGCAGCGATCCCGGCAGGCGCCACGCTCATGATCGGGGGGTTCATGGGTGTCGGAACGCCGCGGCGTCTGATCGCCGAACTCGTCCGCCAGCGTAAGACCGGGCTGACCGTCATTGCGAACGACACGGCGCGCCCGGATTGCGGGATCGGACTGCTGATCTCCGCAGGTCTGGTCCGACGTCTCGTCACCAGCCACATCGGCACGAACCCGGAGACCCAGCAGCAGATGCTTTCGGGCCGGATCGATGTCGAACTTGTGCCGCAAGGCACGCTTGCAGAGCGGATTCGTGCCGGAGGCCATGGGCTGGGTGGCGTGCTGACTGCGACAGGCGTCGGCACGGTGGTCGAGCAAGGCAAGACGTCGATCGAGGTCGAGGGCCGGCGGTACCTGCTCGAACTTTCGCTGCGTGCGGACTTCGCCCTCGTCAACGCGCGCCGGGCCGACCACATCGGCAATCTGACGTACGCGCTGACGGCACGCAACTTCAACCCGCTGATGGCGATGGCTGCCGACGTCGTGATTGCCGAAGCCAGGGAGATCGTCCCTGTCGGCGTCATCGCGCCGGACGACGTGATGACGCCTGCTCTGCTGGTGGATCAGTTGCTCGCGAGTGACCCGCTCCATGGATGACAAGACGCTGATCGCCCGGCGCGTGGCACGCGAGCTTCGGCCCGGATACCTGGTCAACCTTGGGATCGGTCTGCCCACGCTGGTTGCCGCGTGGGTTCCCAGGGACGCGAACATCTTCTTCCAGTCCGAGAACGGCATCGTCGGCATGCAGGCAGTCCAGGAGGAGGGCCTCGAAGCCGACGACCTGACCGATGCAGCAGGGCAGCCCATCAGTGCGCTACCCGGAGCAGCGACCTTCGACAGCGCCACCTCCTTTGGACTGATCCGTGGGGGACATCTGGATGTGACTGTCCTCGGTGGCCTGCAGGTCGATCGCAAGGGGCGTCTGGCCAACTGGATGGTGCCCGGAAGCATGGTGCCCGGCATGGGCGGCGCAATGGACCTGGTCACGTCGGCGCGGCGCGTGATCGTCGCGATGACGCATACCGCCAAGGGGCGGCCGAAGATCGTCGAGACCTGCACGCTGCCGCTGACGTCTGCGCGGCGTGCCGATCTGATCGTGACCGAACTTGCGGTGTTGGTGCCGACGCCTGCCGGTCTTATCTTGAAGGAACTCGCACCAGGGGTGGACGCCGAGGCCGTTCAACGCGCGACTGGTACGCGGCTGATCGTCGCGGCCCCGGTTCCCCATATGGATCTCGACTGAAGCGACTGGGCCGGCTGTGCGCCTACGATGTTCAGAATTGCCTTAACGGTTCAGTTCAAGCAGCGGCGTCAAGGCGCCTGAGCAGCAGAGCGGCATCCCGTCATTGCCTGCTGTCTCCGCATCCAGAAGGCAGTGGTCGCGGTGGTCGGGAGATCCATCGGGCGCGCGTGTCAAGGCGAGATCTCGAGTGCCTCGCGATCGGCAGCGCATGGCCGAGTCCTGGATGCCACGAGCGGCTGCCTCCAGGGCGCGAAACGCTGTTAGGCGACGATAGAACGACTGGCGGTTTCGGAGAGCCGCGAGCGGCAGCTGTGGGTCGCCTCCGGGCGCCGATCGGGGGCGATCGATCCGCCCGGAAGCAGTCACCGTGCCACAGGCCTGTGGCGAGAGCGCCTGTCGCTGATCCCGGTTCGAGCGCGAATCTCAGGCGCGCTCCAGCAGCCATTTCGCCACGGCGGTCCCGCTCCTGAATTCGTCAACCGATCGCGCCGGGATCTCGGGACAGCGCTCCATCCACATGCCGGCGAGCGCGCGGCCGGGGCCGATCTCCAGCACCGCATCGACGCGCTGCGCCGCGATCGCGTCCAGGCAGGCGTCCCACTCCACCGTCTGCGAGAGTTGGGCCGCCAGCGCCTCCTTCGCCTGCGCCGCATTTCGAACGCGGCCGAGCGCGCCGCTGAGCAGCACGCCTGAGGGGCGACGCATCGGCACGTCGGCCAGCACGCGGGCGAACTCGTCGGTGGCGCCGCGCATCCAGTGCGTATGGGAGGCCATCGCGACGTTGAGCGCGGTGCAGCGCATGCCGATGGCCGACGCGTCGGCCGCCGCCTCGGCCAGCGCCGGCCGAGGCCCGCCCACCACGGCGCTGCCGGGCCCGATGCGGATCGCCACTTCCAGGCCGAAGCGCTCGCACCAGCGCGCGAGCGCCTCCGGCGCCGCACCGCTCACGCCGAGCAGGCCCGTGGGCTCGGCCGCGGCGGCGCGGTCCATCGCCTGCGCGCGCGACGCGGCGAGCGACAAGGCCGTGTCGGGATCGAACACGCCCGCCGCCGCAAAGGCGCCGAGCTCGCCGACGCTGTAGCCCGCGACGATCGCCGGCGGCGGCAGGTGTCTCGCCAGCTGCGACCACGCCGCCACGGCCACGCCGGTCAGCAGCAGCTGCGCATGGCGGTTGTTGCCGGCCCAGGCGGGATCGGCCATCCGCTCGCGCCAGTCGCGCCCGAGCTGTCGCTCGAGCTCGATGAGCGTCTCGTCGCGTTCGAGCCAGGGCAGCATGGCCGGATGCTGCGCTCCCTGCCCCGAGAAGACGAGCGCGTAGCCCATGGTTCGGCCGTTCAGTCGATGAGGCCGAGCCGGTCGAGGAAGCACGCGGCCGACAGCAGGTCGGCGCAACCGCCGGGCGAGAGGCGTCGCGCCACGAAGGCGCGATGGATCGCCCAGGCTTCGTCGAGCGCGCTCGCGCGCGCGGCGCCGCCGGCGGCGAGGAAGTCGCGTCCGGTGTCGCGCGCGAAGTGAAGCCCTTCGAGGCCGCCGCGGTGCGCGAGGTTCGCGTCGTCCAGCACCGCGAGGATCTCGAAGAACACCTGCACGCGCAGCCGCGTGCCGGCCAGGCCCTGCCGCAGCGCGCGGCGCCAGGCCGGCAGCGCGGTCTCGAACAGCACCGGCATGCCCAGCGCGGCTTCCATCGACGCGCTGCGCAGCCCGAAGCGCCGAGCCGCGAGTCCGCCGGGCAGCCGCGGCGTGCGTTCGCAGCGCGCGGCCAGCGCATCGCCCCAGTGGCGCAGCAGCGCTTCGCGCACGGCGTTCGCGCCCTGCGCCGGGCCATCGCCCTGCGCCGCCCCGACGGCCGCGCACAGCAGACCGAGCGTGAAGACCGCGCCGCGGTGCGTGTTGATGCCGCCGGTGGCCGCGAGCATGCGCGCCTCGGCCGCGAGGCCGCAGCGCTCCAGCTCGGCAAACGGTGCGCGCGCCGCGCCGAGCTCCGCGATGCGCACGAAGTAGCGGCGCAACGCGAACAGGCTGCGCATGAAGGTGTGCGCGTCCATGTCGTCGTGGCTGCCGCTGTCGACCAAGGACACCAGGCCCGGCTTCGGCGCCAGCGCCAGCTCGTCGTGCAGCGCGAGCGTCGCCGCGCGGCCGATCGCCGCGGGCGCCCATTCGGTGCCGGCCTCGCGGGCCGCAAACAGCACGGAGCTCATGCCGCGCTCACCGCCGCGGCGCAGCGCGCAAAGCCCTGCGCCGCGCCTTCGATCGCCACACCGTCCAGGCGCTTGACCAGCAGCGAACGACAGGCGCCGTCGCGCCACGCCAGCCATTCGCGCCAGGCGACTGCGCTGCCATCGGTGAACAGCAGCTCGCCGTCCAGCCGCGGCTCGCACGGCGCGTGGCGCAGCAGCGCGCGGGCCGTCGCGTCCGCCTGGTCGGCGTCGTCGACCGCCAGCCAGAGGTCGATGTCGCTGTGCGGATGCAGGTACTTCATGCCCGTCAGCGCCTGCCATCCCGCGCTGCCGTAGGCATGGGCCTTCACGCCCAGCGCCGCCAGCGCGCGGCCCAGCGCTTCGAGGCTCGGCCGCGCGCGCCGCGGCAGCTCGTGCAAGGCCTCGGCCAGCAGCGGGAACTCGCGGAACCACGAGATCCGCGACGGCCGCACCTGCAACGCGAGCAGGCGCCGGTGCCACAGCGCCGGCGCGCACAGGCCGAGCGAGACGGGCGCGTCCTGGCCCTCGCGCGGCACGCGCTGGCGCGTGACCACGAGCGGCAGGTTGTGCTGCGCCCAGACCATCAGGCAGGAGCGCAGCTCCTCGTCCCAGTCCTGCTCGAGCACCTCCTGCCAGCCGGCGGCCGAGAGGTGGGCGAGCTGGTGGCGGCGCAGCGGCGGCATGGTCGTGGCCCTCATGCCGCGTTCAGGCGGCATCCAGCACGCGCTGCACGACGCTGGCGGCCAGCCGCCGGCCGCCGCGCTGCGCGCCGTCCGACGCGCGCTGGTCGTCGGTGGGCGTGTTCGCGAGCGCGTCGCGCAGCGCGCCGGCCAGGTCGCCCTGCCACAGCGCCCGCACGCCGCCCATCGCGACGTAGTTCTCCACGCCCGGTGCAAAGACCGGGTTCGTGCGCGACAGGCTTTCCAGCATCTCGGGCGCGAGCTTGGTGATGCGCGCCATCGCCGGCAGGCGCATCACGCGAATCTCGGCCTCGGGCAGCGCATAGCAGGCATCGGCGATCAGGCCGGAGGTGATGAAGCCGCCCGACAGCGCCTGGTCGTACACGAGGCCGATGACGCGGTGGCCGCGCCGGCGCGCGAGGTCGATGCACATGCCGAGATGGGCCATCGCGCGGTTGATGCCCAGCAGCTCGTCGCGGCGGCGCAGCTGCTGGCCCTGCGTGTCGATCAGCAGCAGGATCGGCCGGCCGGGATGATGGGCGATCGTGTCGAGCACCACGCGCGCCTGCGCCAGCGCGAGGCGCACGCCGATCGGCGCGTGGTTCGTGGTGCCGACGACGGTCAACGGCTCGCCTTCGAACGAGACCGTGCCGCTGAGGAAGTCGCCGTCGGCGCGAAGCCCGTGGCCGGCGCCGAAGAGCTGCGATGCGAGAGTGGGCCAGTCCATGCGTGTCTCCGTCAGGCGGGTCGCAGCGCGCGCACCGCATCGACCTCCAGCGCCGGCACCTGCGGCGCCTGCGCGACGCCCAGGCGCTGCCACAGCGTGAGCGCTTCGACCTCGCCCTCCAGGCCCTCGGGCAGCAGCGCCAGGCGCTGCGCCAGCAGCTGGTGCTCCTGCTCCAGCGCCGTCGGCGTGACAGGGCGGTGCTGGCCCAGCGCGGCGATCGCCGCGGCACGGAAGGCCTGGACGTCGTCGTCGACCAGCGCGTCGCAGTCGCCGCTGAGCCAGCGGTGCTTGCCGCCGGTGGTGCGCCAGACGAGGGCGCGGTCGCGCGCGTCGAACTCCTCGACGCCGTGCGAGGCCTCGATCACCTCCGGCCCCGACATCGCCAGCCGCCCGACGTCGCTCATCACCACGTGGTCGCAACAGCGCGCGACGATGCCCATGCCGCCGAAGCAGCCGTTGGCGCTGCCGATCAGCGCGATCACCGGGATGCCGGCGGCACGCGCGTCGAGCACCGCGCGCATCACCTCCGAAACGGCGATCAGCCCGGCATTGGCTTCGTGCAGGCGCACGCCGCCGGAGTCGGCCAGCAGCAGCACCGCCTCGGGCCGCTCGCGCAGCGCGCGCTTGAGCAGCCCGACCAGCTTGGCGCCGTGCACCTCGCCGACGCCGCCGCCCATGAAGGCACCTTCCTGCGCCGCGACGAAGACCGTGCGGCCGTCGAGCCGCGCGCGCCCGATCGCGACGCCGTCGTCGAAGGCGCAGGGCACGCCCAGCTGCGCGAGGTGCGGGCTGGTGACGCGCTCGGCGGGCGGCAGCCACTCGTGAAAGCTGTCGGCATCGAGCAGCTGCGCGATGCGCTCGCGCGCGGAGCATTCGGCATAGCTGATCACGGCTGCGCTCCCGTCGCGAGTTCTGCCACGGCCTGGTCGAGCCGAAGGCTCACAACCGCCGGCGTCGCGCCCATGTCGTTGATCGAGACCTGCACGCCGGCCAGGTCGTGCCGGGCCTGAAAGTCGTCGAGCACGGCCTGCCAGATCGGCCCGAAGCCGCGCGCCGAGGTCTCGACGTGGACGCGGCAGTGCGGCGCGCTGCCCGGCTCGAGCAGCACCTCCAGGTTGCCCGAGCCGACCACGCCGACCAGCACCGGCGCGAAGCGGCCGAGCGGCCGATGCCCGGAAAAGACGAAGTCCAGGGTTTCGATGCCTGCATGAAAACTCATCGCGATGCTCCTTTGCGCGCCCGTCACCAGTTGCGGAACCGCTTGGGCGGCTGATAGAGCCCGCCCGACGCGCGCACCAGGTCGCGCATGCTGCGCGCGGCCAGCAGGTTGCGGGTGGCGTCGCGCGCGTCGATGCCGAGATCCTGCGCGCGGCGGATCACGCCGCGGTCGCGCAGGTTCTCGACCATGCGCTTGTCGCGGCCGAGCCCGACCGCGGTGTAGCCTGCCACGCCGCGGATCGCCTGCTCGCGCTCCTCGTCGCTGCGGCACAGCAACAGGTTGGCGATGCCTTCCTCGGTGAGGATGTGGGTCACGTCCTCGCCGTAGATCATGATCGGCGGCAGCTGCATGCCCGACTGCTCGGCGAGCTGCCAGGCGTCGAGCCGCTCGACGAAGGCCGGCTGCATGTGCTCGCGAAAGGTCTCGACCATCTGCACCACCAGCTTCTGGCCACGCGGCGTGCCGGCCGCGCCGCGGCGCTGTTCGCGCGCCTCCTGCCCGGCGCGCAGCCAGGCCGGGCTCGCGTGGCGCCGACCGCGCGCGTCGGCGCCCATGTTGGGCGCGCCGCCGAAGCCGGCGATGCGCCCGAGCGTCGCGGTGGAGCTGTTGCCGTCGAGGTCGATCTGCAGCGTCGAGCCGATGAAGAGATCGCAGGCGTAGTGGCCCGCGGCCTGGCAGAAGGCGCGGTTGCTTCTCAGCGAGCCGTCGGGCCCGGTGAAGAAGACGTCGGAGCGCTCGCGGATGTAGTCCTCCATGCCGAGCTCGGAGCCGAACGAGTGGATCGACTCCACCCAGCCGGCCTCGATGGCCGGGATCAGCGCCGGATGCGGGTTCAGCGCCCAGTGCCGGCAGATCTTGCCTTTCAGGCCCAGCGACTCGGCGTAGGTGGGCAGCAGCAGCTCGATCGCCGCGGTGTCGAAGCCGATGCCGTGGTTGAGCCGCTGCACGCCGTACTCGGCGTAGATGCCCTTGATCGCCATCATGGCCATCAGCACCTGGATCTCGCTGATCTGCGCCGGGTCGCGCGTGAACAGCGGCTCGATGAAGTTCGGCCGCGGCGCCTTCACGACGAAGTGCACCCAGTCGGCCGGAATGTCCACGCGCGGCAGCGACGTGCCGGGCTCGACCAGCTCGTTGACCTGCGCGATCACGATGCCGCCGGAGAACGCGGTCGCCTCGACGATGGCCGGCGTGTCCTCGGTGTTGGGGCCGGTGTAGAGATTGCCGTGCGCGTCGGCGGCCTGCGCGGCGACCAGCGCGACGTTGGGCGTGAGGTCGACGAAGTAGCGCGCGAACAGCTCGAGGTAGGTGTGGATCGCGCCGATCTCGATGCGGCCCTCGGACACCAGCTTGGCCAGCCGCGCGCCCTGCGGACCGGAGAAGCTGAAGTCCAGCCGCGAGGCGATGCCGTTGTCGAACAGGTCCAGGTGCTCGGGCAGCGCGAGCACCGACTGCACCATGTGCAGGCCGTGCACCCGCTGCGGATCAAGCTGCACCAGGGCCTGGGCGAGAAAGTCAGCCTGCTTCTGGTTGTTGCCCTCGAGGCAGACGCGGTCGTGCGGCTCGATGGCGGACTCGAGCAGCTCGGTCACCGCCTGCGTGGCGGCGACCTTGCCCTTCAGGCGCGGGCCCAGCGCTTGAGCGACGCGCGCAAGCCGCGCGGCACGGTTGTCGGCGCGGGTCGTCCAGGTCCTGGCGTTCATCGGAAAAGGCCTTTGCTTGGGGCGCCGTCAGAGCACGACGAAGAGCAGCCACACGACCACCGGTGCGATCAGCGTCACTGCCGCGCCGTAGAGCATCAGCTGCCGGAAGAAGTGGTCGCGGTCGACGCCCTTGGCGTTGGCGAGCACGAGCGCGCCGTTGGTCGAGAAGGGGCTCACGTCCACGATCGTCGAAGAGACCGCCATCGCCGCGATGAAGCCGATCGCCATGCCGCTGTTGTCACCGGTCAGGAAGGGCACGCCCAGCGGGATCAGCGAGCCGAGCACCGCGGTCGACGACGCGAACGCCGAGATCACCGCACCGACGAAGCACAGCAGCAGCGCGGCCATCATCGGAGAGGTCAGCTGCGCGACGCTGTCGCCGATATAGGTGATGGTGCCCATCTTGTCCATCACGGCGACGTAGGTGCTGACGCCGACGATCAGCATGATCTCGGGCCACGAGACCTGGCCGAGCGCACTCTTTTGCTGGCGCGACTGCAAGAGGCTGAGGAACAGGCCGATCGTCAGCGAGACGAAGCCGATGTCCATCTTGTAGGCCAGCGTCAGCACGGCCAGCGTCACCAGGCCCAGGGCCGTGAGCACCTGGTAGACGCGCGGGCCGCGAAAGCTCATCGACGTGGCCTGACCGAGCATGGACGAGCGGCTCTCGGCGGCGCGCTGGCCCTCGCCATACGACTCGGCCTCCGCATCGCCGAACACCTGCGGGCCGCCTTGCGCGCGCGCCACGGCCGGCAGCGGCGGCAAGTCGCCGATCGCGGCCGGCTTCTTGCGCATCAGTCCCAGCCCGCCCATCAGCACGAACAGGCCCAGCGCGACGACGAAGTTGACGCCGAAGCTCGCCAGCATCGTCGTCGTCTCCGACAGCGGCAGCCCGGCCTTGGCGACGATCTTGTTGGTGATGCCGCCGTAGATGCTGATCGGCGAGAAGCCGCCGCCTTGCGCGCCGTGGATGATCATCAGGCCCATCATCAAGGGGCTGATGCCGTGCTTGGCGGCAAAGCCCAGCGCGATCGGCGCGAGGATCGCGACGGCCGCCGGGCTGACCGCGCCCACCGAGGTGAGCGCCGCCGCGACGAGGAACATGATCCACGGGATCGCGGCGATGCGCCCGCCGACCGCGCGCACCGCGAGGCCGACGAGCCAGTCGATCGTGCCGTTGTTCTGCGCCAGCGCGAAGAGATAGGTGATGCCGGCGAGCGTGAGGAACAGGTCGGCCGGAAAGCCGGCCATGATGGCCTTGGCCGTCATGCCGGCCACCAGTGTGCCGACGAGGAAGGCGCCGCTGAAGGCGAGCACGCCCATGTTGATCGGCAAGGCGGTGGCGACGACGAACATCGCGCCCAGTGCCGAGATCGCAATCCAATGGCTGTTCATGCTGCGTTGTCTCCGTCTGTTGCGGCTCGGTTCGGCCGCCTTGCGGTGTCTTTGCACCGGTGCTCCAATGTTTGGCGGAACTCGGCCGGGCCGCCATTCGCGATCGGTTGAGGAGTCCTTTCGCGCGCATTGAGCCGGGCCCGCCTTGATCAACCTGAACCGCTTCGATCTCGTCACGCTGAGGCTCTTCGTCGCCGTGGCCGACGCCGGCAGCCTGACCGCTGGTGCCGATCGCTTCGGCATCTCGCTGGCCGCCGCCAGCAAGCGCATCGCCGAGCTCGAGCAGCACTGCGGCGTGCCGCTGCTCAAGCGCGGCCAGCGCGGCGTTTCGGCCACCGCCGAGGGCCAGACGGTGCACCGGCTGGCGGTCGAGGTCATTGCCCGCCTCGAGCAGCTGGCGCAGTCGGTCGACGACTTCCGTGCCGGCGCGACCGAGCACCTGCGCCTGTGCGCCAACCCGTCGGCATCGGGCGGCTTCCTGCCGGCGCTGCTCGCGCGCTATGCCGAGCGCTTTCCGAAGGTGCGCATCGAGCTGGAGGACATGCTCAGCGAGGACGCGGTGCGCGCGGTGCAGAAGGGCGCGGCCGAGCTCGCGGTGATCGGCGACAACGTGCCCTGCGAAGACCTCGAGACCTTTGCCTGCAACGTCGACGAGCTGGTGCTGCTGGTGCCGCGCGCGCATGCGCTGGCCGGGCTGGCGACGGCGCCGGTCGAGCAGGCCCTGGCCTGCGACCAGGTCGCGCTGGCGCGCAGCGCGTCGCTCACGCGCAAGCTGATCGCCGCGGCCGAGGCGGTCGGGCTCACGCTGCGCATTCGCGTGCAGGTGCGCAGCTTCGACTCGATGTGCCGCATGGTCGCCTGCGGGCTGGGCGTCGCGGTGCTGCCGCGCGCGGCCGCCGAGCTCTACGTGCAGGCCCTCGGCCTGGCGCTCGTGAGGCTGTCGGGCGCCGAGGTGCAGCGGCAGCTGCTGCTGGCGATGCGGCAACGCGCCGGCCTGTCGGCCGCGGCGGCGGGATTCGTGGAGATGCTCGAGGCCGAGTCGCTCAGCCGCGAGCAGGCCCGCTGACCAGCGCGGCGAGGATCCGCACGCCCTCGCGGATCTGTTCGACGCTCAGGCTCGCATAGCCCAGCACCAGCCCGGCCGGCCGCGGTGGTGCGGACGACGGCGCGGACGACGGCGAGCGCGACGTCGGCGCGGCAAACAGCGGCGACACCGGATAGACGCCCACGCCCCGCTCGCGCGCGGCCGCCGCCAGCGCGGCCTCGTCGCGCGGGCGCAGCGAGGGCAGCCACAGCACGACATGCAGCCCCGCGGCCGCGCCGATGACGCTGGCCTCGCCCGGCAGGTGGCGCGACACGGCCTCGAGCAGCGCCGCGCGGCGGCGCTCGTGCTCGCGGCGCATGCGGCGCACGTGGCGCTCGTACGCGCCGCTGTCGATCAGCGAGGCCAGCACGCGCTGGTCGAGCGCGGGCGCATGGCGGTCGGTCAACCGCTTGGCGTGGCGGAACACCGGCACCAGCGCCTCGGGCAGCACCAGGTAGCCCAGCCGCAGCTGCGGCGACAACGCCTTGGAGAAGGTGCCGATGTAGATCACGCGGCCGTCGGCGTCGATCGACTGCAGCGCGTCGATCGGGCGCTGGCCGTAGCGGAACTCGCCGTCGTAGTCGTCCTCGAGGATCCAGGCGCGCTGCCGTTGCGCCCACTGCAGCAGCTCGAGCCGCCGGCCGATCGGCAGCACGCCGCCGAGCGGGAACTGGTGCGAGGGCGTCACGTAGGCCAGGCGGGCGCGCTCGTCTTGCGGCAGGCGCGCGGTGTCGAGCCCATGCGCGTCGACCGGCACCGGCAGCGGCGTGGCGCCGGTGGCCTCGAAGCAGCGGCGCGCCATCAGGTAGCCGGGGTCCTCGAACACGAAGGCGTCGTGCGCATCGAGCAGCAGCCGCGCGCACAGGTCGATGGCCTGCTGAGAGCCGTGCACCACGAGGATCTGCCCGGCATCGCAGGCCAGGCCGCGCGCGCGCCGCAGATAGCCCTGAAGGGCACGCCGCAGCGAGGCCTCTCCTTCGGGCGCGGCGTAGATCAGGCGGGGCTGCTGGCGCAGCAGCTCGGCCTGGTAGGCGCGGCGCCACGCCAGCGTGGGGAAGTCGCGCGAGGCCAGCGCGCCGTAGAGGAAGTCGATGCGCGCCGGCTCGGCCGATGCCGGCACCGGCAGCGCCATGCGCCCGACGCGACGGCCGAAGCCGGACAACGTCGGCGCGCGCCGGGCGCGCCGTGCCGCGCGCGGTCCGAGGCTCGGTGCGGGCACGGCCGGCGGGCTCGCGATCCGCGCGACACGCCCGGCCGACGTGACGAGATAGCCCTCGGCCGCGAGCTGTTCGTAGGCGGCGGTGACGGTGGTGCGCGAGACGCCCAGGTCGGCCGCCAGCGCGCGCGTGGAAGGCGCCCGCGCGCCCGGCGCCAGCGTGCCGTCGGCGATCTGGCCGCGCAGCAGCTCGTAGATGCGGCGCCCGACGCCGGATGGCGCTTTCGACTGGCCCATGCAAATGTTCAAAAACTGGATCTTGCGATTGTGCCGGTCAGGCGCCACAGTGGGCGGCCTTCGCATCCTCTTCGAACCCCCACTTCTTCCAAAGCGATGTACATCCCTGCGCAGTACGCCGAAAGCCGTCCCGAGGAACTCGAGCGCATCGTCCGCGCGCACGCGCTGGGCATGCTGGTCACGAACGGGCCCGCCGGGCTGGACGCCGATCACATTCCGTTCGAGTTCGATCCGGCCGCGGGCACGCACGGCGTGCTGACGGCGCATGTGGCGCGCGCGAATCCGCTGTGGCAGCGCTGCCCGACGGGCACGCAGGTGATGGTGGTGTTTCGCGGCGCCGAGGCCTACATCTCGCCCAGCTGGTACCCCAGCAAGCACGAGGCGCACCGCCAGGTGCCGACATGGAACTACGAGGTCGTGCACGCGCACGGCACGCTCACCGTGCGTGACGACGAGCGCTTCGTGCGCGGCCTGGTCGCGCGGCTCACGCGCCGGCACGAGGCGGGCGAGCCGCAGCCCTGGAGGATGTCGGACGCGCCGTCCGACTACATCGACGGCCTGCTGGGCCAGATCGTCGGCATCGAGATCGCCGTGACCTCGCTGGTCGGCAAGCGCAAGCTCGGCCAGAACAAGGACGCGCGCGACCGCCTCGGCGCTGCCGACGCGCTCGCGGCGCGCGGGCACGGCGAAGTGGCGCAGCAGATGCGCGAAGCGGGCTGAACCGATGTACACCTCGACCTTCACCTTCGCCAAGCGCGAGTTCGACGACGAGTTCCACGCGCTGGACGCCGCCATCGCCCGGCTCGCGAAGTCCATCCCGGGCTACCTGGGCGAAGAGGCGTGGGAGAACCCGGCGACCGGCCTCGTCTCGAACGTGTACTACTGGCAGAGCCTGGAGGCGCTCGAGGCGCTGATGAAGCACCCCGACCACCTCGCCGCCAAGCAGCGGCAGGCGCGCTGGCTCAAGGGTTACCAGGTCGTCATCGCGCAGGTGCTCGGCAGCTATGGCGACCAAGGCATTGCGCATCCGCTCGCGCATGTGGTGCTGCCTCTGGGGTCCGTGCCGGCCTGACCCTCACCCCAACCCTCTCCCGCACGCGGGAGAGGGAGCAGGCGGGGCCGTTGCGCCCCTCAACTGAACGCCTGGATCCCCGTGATCGCGCGCCCGAGGATCAGCGCGTGGATGTCGTGCGTGCCCTCGTAGGTGTTGACCACCTCCAGGTTCACCACGTGGCGGATCACGCCGAACTCGTCGGAGATGCCGTTGCCGCCCAGCATGTCGCGCGCCGTGCGCGCGATCTCCAGCGCCTTGCCGCAGGAGTTGCGCTTCATGATCGAGGTGATCTCCACCGCCGCCGTGCCCTCGTCCTTCATGCGCCCCAGGCGCAGGCAGCCCTGCAGCCCCAGCGTGATGTCGGTCAGCATGTCGGCCAGCTTCTTCTGCACCAGCTGGTTGGCCGCCAGCGGGCGGCCGAACTGGTTGCGATCCAGCACGTACTGGCGCGCGCGGTGGAAGCAGTCCTCGGCCGCGCCCAAAGCGCCCCAGGCGATGCCGTAGCGCGCGCTGTTCAGGCACGTGAACGGGCCCTTGAGCCCGCGCACCTCGGGGAAGGCGTTCTCCTCGGGCACGAAGACGCGGTCCATCACGATCTCGCCGGTGATGCTGGCGCGCAGGCCCACCTTGCCCTTGATCGCCGGTGCGGAAAGACCCTTGGCGCCCTTGTCGAGGATGAAGCCGCGGATCTGGCCGCCGTCGTCCTTGGCCCAGACGACGAAGACGTCGGCGATCGGGCTGTTGGTGATCCACATCTTTGAGCCGGTGAGCTCGTAGCCGCCGGCGACGCTGCGCGCGCGCGTGGCCATGCTGCCGGGGTCCGAGCCGTGGTTGGGCTCGGTCAGGCCGAAGCAGCCGATCCATTCGCCGCGGGCGAGCTTGGGCAGGTATTTCTGCTTCTGCGCCTCGGTGCCGAACTCGTGGATGGGCACCATGACCAGCGAGCTTTGCACGCTCATCATCGAGCGATAGCCGGAGTCGATGCGCTCGACTTCGCGCGCGACCAGGCCGTAGCTGACGTAGTTGAGGCCGGCGCCGCCGTAGGCCTCGGGGATGGTGGGGCCCAGCAGGCCGAGCTCGCCCATCTCGCGAAAGATGGCCGCATCGGTGGTTTCGTCGCGAAAGGCCTGCAGCACGCGCGGCGCGAGCCGGTCCTGGCAGTAGGCGCGCGCGGCGTCGCGCACGGCGCGTTCGTCGGCCGAGAGCTGCGCGTCGAGCAGCAGCGGGTCGTCCCAGTGGAAGGTGGCGTTCTTGTGAGCGGAAGTCATCTTTGCGCGGCGAACGAGGGAAAGGATGGTCGGCACTCTAAGGAGACAGAGTCCGCCTCACAAACGATTTGTTCGCACAGACCTGTGCCGATTGCGCACAATTGACGGCATGCGCCGCAAGATTCCCAGCACCGCCGGCCTGGTCGTCTTCGAGGCGGCCGCGCGGCACCAGAGCTACACCAAGGCCGCCGAGGAACTGGCCGTCACGCAAAGCGCGGTGTGCCGGCAGATCGCCTCGCTGGAGGACTACCTCGGCGTGCGGCTCTTCCAGCGCAACCGGCGCGGCGTCGCGCTCACCGATGCCGGCGTCGGCTATGCGCGCCAGGTGCGCGCGCGGCTCGACGAGGTCGAGCGCGACGCGCTCTCGCTGATGGCGCGCGGCGGCCCGAGCGGCACGCTCGAGCTGGGCGTCGTGCCCACGTTCGCGACCAAGTGGCTGCTGCCGCGCCTGCCGGCGTTCCACGCCGGCCATCCCGGCATCCAGGTCAACCTCACGGCGCGCACGCGGCCCTTCCTGTTCGACGAGACGCCGTTCGATGCCGCCATCCACGCCGGCGTCGCGGCCTGGCCCGGCACGACCGGCCTGCGCCTGATGGAAGAAAGCCTCGTGCCGGTGTGCAGTCCGCGCCTGGCGGGCGCGCGCCGCAGCTTCACGCAGGCCGATTTCCATCGCCACACCCTGCTGCAGCAAAGCACGCGGCCCTATGCCTGGCGCGAGTGGTTCGCCGCGCGCGGACTGCGGGTCGACGCCGACATGGCCGGTCCGCGGCTCGAGCTGTTCTCGATGCTCGCCGAGGCGGCCATCCACGGCATGGGCATCGCGCTGGTGCCGCCGTTTCTGGTGCAAGACGAGCTGGCGCGCGGCCTGCTCGTCGCGGTGGCGCGCCAGCCGCTGCCCAGCGGGCGCAGCTACTTCCTGATCTACCCCGAGCACAAGGCGGCCGACCCAAGCCTGCAGGCCTTTGCCCAGTGGCTGCGGCAGCAGGCGGTGCGTCCGGGCGGCTGAATCAACCTGCACGACGTCTCGGCGCGCTATTCGATTGCCTAGAATCGGCTATCGATACTGAGCGGGCCCAGCATGGCGGCGAACCACAAGACCTCCGCGAAGGCGCGGGCCCGCGACGCGGAGCCCGTGCCGGCCGACGCGCTGTACAACCTTTCGCTCGAAAAGGGCCTGCAGGTGCTGCGTGCCTTCGACGCCGCGCATCGCACGATGACGCTGGTCGAGCTGGCGGCGCTCACGGGCATGAGCAAGGGTTCGGTGCAGCGCACCGTGCACACGCTGCAGGTGCTGGGCTACATCGGCAAGCACCCGCAGACGCGGCGCTTCCAGCTGCTGCCCAAGGTGGTGGAGATCGGCTTCAACTACCTGGCCGCGCATCCGCTGATCCGCGCGGCGCATCCCTACCTGTCGCAGCTCGCCAATGCCAGCGGCGAGACGGTCAGCCTGACCGAGCCGGTCGGCCCCGAGATGGTCTACGTCGCGCAGCTGCTGACGACCAAGTTCATTCCGGTGCTCACGCCGGTGGGCATGCGCATCCCGATGTACTGCACGAGCTCCGGGCGCGCCTACCTGAGCCGGCTGCCGACCGCGCAGGCGCGCGCCTTGCTCGAGGCCGCGCCGCGCGAGCGCCGCACGCCCGCCACGCTGACCGACGTGGACGCGATCCTCAAGCGCATCGCCCAATGCCGCAAGGTCGGCTACGCGACCAACTGCGAGGAGCTGTTCCTCGGCGACATGGGCGTGGCCGCGGCGGTGGTCGACAGCGCCGGCCGGCCGGTGGGCGCGGTCCACGTGTCGCCGCCGACCAGCCGCTGGACGATCGACGAGGCGCAGAAGCGGCTCGCGCCGATGGTGATCGAGTGCGCGCGCGCGATCTCGCTCGCGATGGCGCACTGACTCAGCGAGCCATCTCGAGCATCGCGCGCAGCAGCACGTTGGCGCCGGCGGCGATGTGCTCCGGCAGCGCGTCCTCGATCTCGTTGTGGCTGATGCCGTCCTTGCAGGGCACGAAGATCATGCCGGTGGGCGCGACGCGCGCGACGTAGACGGCGTCGTGCCCGGCGCCGCTGACGATGTCCATGCATGCCAGGCCGAGCGACTCGGCCGCGCGTCGCACCGCGTCGACGCAGTCCCCATCGAATGCGCAGGGGTCGAACTTGACCACCGGCTCGATCGCGAGCTGCAGGCCGAGCGCCGCGGCGAGCGCCGCGAACTCGCCGCGCATCGCGGCGTCCATGCGGTCCAGGCCGGCCTGCGCCGGGTGGCGCAGGTCGACCGAGAAGCGCACCTCGCCCGGCACCACGTTGCGTGAATTGGGCAAGACCTGCACGAAGCCGACCGTGCCGCGGCCGTCGGGCGCCTCGGCGAGCGCGATGCGGTTGACCGCCTCGACCATGCGCGCGCAGCCGAGCATCGCGTCGCGCCGCAGCTCCATCGGCGTGGGGCCGGCATGCGCGTCCATCCCGGTCACCGTCACGTCGTACCACTGCTGGCCGAGCGCGCCGCGCACCACGCCGATCGGCAGGCCGCGCGCCTCGAGAACGGGCCCCTGTTCGATGTGGGCCTCGAAATAGGCCGCGAACATGCCGCCGGGCACCTCGCCGCAGCGCTGCGCGCCGCGGTAGCCGATGCGCTCGAGCTCGGCGCCGACGGTCAGCCCCGCCAGATCCCGCTCGGCGCGGATGCGCTCGGCGTCGAACACGCCGGCGAAGGCGCCCGAGCCCATCATCACCGGCGTGAAGCGCGTGCCTTCCTCGTTGGTCCAGAACGCGACCTCGATCGGTGCGCGCGTGCGGATGCCGTGATCGTTCAGGGTGCGCACCACTTCGAGGCCTGCGAGCACGCCGAAGTTGCCATCGAACTTGCCGCCCGAGGGCTGCGTGTCGATGTGGCTGCCGGTGGCCACTGCGCGCGCGGCGGGATCGGTGCCCGCGCGGCGCGCGAACACGTTGCCGACCTCGTCGACGCGCACGTCCATGCCGGCGTCGCGGAACCAGCGCGCCACCAGGTCGCGGCCGGCGCGGTCCTCGTCAGTCAATGCGATGCGGCGCACGCCGCCCTTGGGCGTGGCGCCGATGCGCGCCAGATCCATCAGCGACTGCCACAGGCGTTGTGCGTCGATCTGCGGCGTGGAAGGGGCAGGGGAGCGGTCGTTCACGGCGGAGGGTTCAGGGTTGGCGGGTGGTGGCCTGGGAGCAATTTACAGGCCACCGGTTGCGGTTATCGCTGGATAAATATCGAACAAGAGCCGGTAAGTATCGATTATCGATACGAAAGAAGAGATCTGGCACAGCGCTTGCATGACGGGTCCCGTGTCCCTCGCAACCCTCAACCCCTGTCCGGATGGTGAACCGATGAGCCTGAACCCGTTGTTGCCTTCGCGCCTGCGCAACCGCCTGCTCGTCCCTGCGATGGCCTTGTCGCTGCTCGGCGGCACCGCCGCCGTTGCGCAGGAGAAGATGCTTCGCATCGCGATGACGGCGGCCGACATCCCGCGCACCCTGGGCCAGCCCGACCAGGGCTTCGAAGGCAACCGATTCACCGGCATCCCCATCTACGACGCGCTGACGCAGTGGGACCTCTCCAAGGCCGACGCGCCGAGCGTGCTGATCCCCGGTCTCGCTACGTCGTGGGCGGTCGATGCCAAGGACAAGACCAAGTGGGTCTTCAAGCTGCGCCCGGGCGTGAAGTTCCACGACGGTTCGCCGTTCAACGCCGACGCCGTGGTGTGGAACGTCAACAAGGTGCTCGACAAGGCGGCGCCCCAGTTCGACGCCAGCCAGGTCGGCGTGACCGCCTCGCGCATGCCCACGCTGCGCAGCGCCCGCAAGATCGACGAGCTCACGGTCGAGCTCGTCACCAGCGAGCCCGACGCATTCCTGCCGATCAACCTGACCAACCTGTTCATGGCGTCGCCGCTGCAGTGGGAGGCCAAGCTCAAGGCCGTGCCGGCGGCGGTGACCGACCCCGCCGAGCGCGCCAAGCAGGCCTGGGCCGCCTTCGCCGCCGACCCGTCGGGATCGGGCCCGTTCAAGGTCACGCGCTTCGTCGCGCGCGAGCGGCTGGAGCTGGCCGCCAACAAGGCCTACTGGGATGCCAAGCGCACGCCCAAGATCGACAAGGTCGTGATGATCCCGATGCCGGAGGCCAACGCCCGCACCGCCGCGCTGCTCGGCGGCCAGGTCGACTGGATCGAGGCGCCGTCGCCCGACGCGATCGCGCAGATCCAGCAGCGCGGCTTCAAGATCTACTCGAACGCGCAGCCGCACGTGTGGCCGTGGCAGCTGTCGTTCGCCGAAGGCTCGCCTTGGCTGGACAAGCGCGTGCGCCAGGCCGCCAACCTGTGCGTCGACCGCGGCAGCCTCAAGGAGCTGCTGGGCGGCATGATGGCCGAGCCCAAGGGCACGGTGCCGCCGGGCCATCCGTGGTGGGGCAACCCCAAGTTCGACATCAAGTACGACGTCAAGGCTGCCCAGGCGCTGATGACGCAGGCCGGCTTCTCCGCCGCCAAGCCGGTCAAGGTCAAGGTGCAGATCTCGGCCTCGGGCTCGGGCCAGATGCAGCCGCTGCCGATGAACGAGTTCGTGCAGCAGTCGCTCAAGCAGTGCTACTTCGACGTGCAGTTCGACGTGATCGAGTGGAACACGCTGTTCACCAACTGGCGCAAGGGCGCGAAGGACCCCTCGGCCAATGGCGCCAACGCGGTGAACGTGAGCTTCGCGGCGATGGACCCGTTCTTCGCGATGGTGCGCTTCGTCAGCACCAAGGCCTACCCGCCGGTGTCCAACAACTGGGGCTACTACGGCAACGCCGAGGTCGACAAGCTGGTCGCCGACGCGCGCAACGCCTTCGACGACAAGACGCGCGACGCGGCACTCGCCAAGCTGCATGCCCACATCGTCGAGGACGCGCCGTTCGTCTGGATCGCGCACGACGTCGGCCCGCGCGCGATGTCGGCCAAGGTGAAGAACGTCGTGCAGCCCAGGAGCTGGTTCATCGACATCGCGACGATGACGATGGACTGAGATGTCGACCCCCACGCTCACTTCGTTCGCTGCCCCCCGAGGGGGCCCAGTCGCCTTGGGGCGGCCCTGCGGCGACTGAGCCTCGCGCAACCCACCACCTCGCTGCTGCCGTGTTCGCCTACCTCATCCGGCGCATCGCGTATGCGCTGCCCACCATGCTCGGGGTCGCGCTCGTGTGCTTTGCGCTCGTGCACCTGGCGCCCGGCGATCCGCTGGTGGCGGTGCTGCCGCCCGATGCCTCGGCGCAGCTGCAGGCGCAGCTGCGCCAGCTCTACGGCTTCGACCGCAGCTACCCCGAGCAGTTCTTCAGCTGGCTGTGGCGCGCGCTGCACGGCGACCTCGGCGTGTCGATCGCCACCGGCCGCGCGGTCACCGGCGAGGTGTTCAAGGCGGTGGTCAACACGCTGCGTCTGGCGCTGGTGGCCACCGCGATCGGCTTCGCGCTGGGCAGCCTGTTCGGCTTCGTGGCCGGCTACTGGCGCCGCTCCGCGCTCGACCGGCTCGCGTCGACGCTGTCGGTGCTGGGCGTGAGCGTGCCGCACTACTGGCTGGGCATGGTGATGGTGATCGTGTTCTCGTCGCAGCTGATGTGGCTGCCCGCGACCGGCGCCGGGCCCGGCGGCTCCGACGAATGGACCTGGGACTGGGCGCACGTGCAATACATGCTCCTGCCGGCGCTCACGATGTCGGTGATCCCGATGGGCATCATCGCGCGCACGGTGCGCGCGCTGGTGTCCGAGCTGCTCGACCAGGAGTTCGTCGTCGGGCTGCGCGCGCGCGGCCTCGCCACCTTCGGCATCCTGCGCCACGTCGCCAAGAACGCCGCGCCGACCGCGCTGGCCGTGATGGGCCTGCAGCTGGGCTACCTGCTCGGCGGCTCGATCCTGATCGAAACCGTGTTCTCGTGGCCCGGCACCGGCTTCCTGCTGAACTCCGCGATCTTCCAGCGCGACCTGCCGCTGCTGCAGGGAACGATCCTGGTGCTGGCGATGTTCTTCGTGCTGCTGAACCTGCTGGTCGACGTGCTGCAGACGCTGCTCGACCCGCGCATCGCCCGGTCCTGAAAGGCGCATCGAATGAGTTCCCTCGCCGCATCCGCCGCCGCTGTCGCGGCCCAGCCATTGGAGGTGCAGCGCTCGCGCGGCTACTGGTCCTCGGTCGGTCGGCGCTTCTTGAGCGACCCGGTGGCCGTCGGCGCGGCCCTCGTCGTCGCGCTGCTGGTCGGCCTGGCGCTGTTCGGCCCGTGGCTCGCGCCGGCCGATCCCTACCAGGCCTCGATGCTCAAGCGGCTCAAGCCGATCGGCACGCCGGGGCTGCCGCTGGGCAGCGACGAACTCGGCCGCGACATGCTCTCGCGCCTGATCGTCGGCGCGCGGCTGTCGCTGTACATGGGCATCACGCCGGTGCTGTGCGCGTTCCTGGCCGGCTCGGCCATCGGCATCGCCGCCGGCTATGCGGGTGGGCTCGTCAACACCGCCGTCATGCGCACGATCGACGTGTTCTACGCCTTCCCGTCGGTGCTGCTGGCGATCGCGCTGTCGGGCGCGCTCGGAGCGGGCGTCGTCAACTCGCTCGTGTCGCTGACCATCGTGTTCATCCCGCAGATCGCGCGCGTGGCCGAAAGCGTCACGACCCAGGTGCGCTCGCGCGACTACGTCGAGGCGGCGCGGGCCTCGGGCGCCGGGCCGTTCACGATCGTGCGCGTGCACGTGCTGGGCAACGTGCTCGGGCCGATCTTCGTCTACGCGACCGGCCTGATCGCGGTGTCGATGATCCTCGCTTCAGGCCTGTCGTTCCTCGGTCTGGGCGTGAACCCGCCCGAACCCGAGTGGGGCCTGATGCTCAACACGCTGCGCACCGCGATCTACGCGCAGCCCTGGGTGGCGGCCTTGCCGGGGGCGATGATCTTCATCACCTCGATCGCCTTCAACGTGCTCTCGGACGGCCTGCGCTCGGCCATGGACAACAAGGGATGAAGAACATTCCCGCCTTGCACGAGGCCGACGTCGGCGGCCCGGCCCAGCCGCTCTTGACCATCCGCGGCTTGGCCAAGCACTACCCGCTTGGCGGCGGCCTGTTCGGCCGCGCGGGCCGCGGTGGCGCCAGCGTGCGCGCCGTCGACGGCGTCGACTTCGAGGTGCGCAAGGGCGAGACGCTGGGCGTGGTCGGCGAGTCGGGCTGCGGCAAGTCGACCACCGCGCGGCTGCTGATGCACCTGATCCGCCCGAGCGCCGGCGAGGTGGTCTTCGACGGCCGCACCGTCGGCGGCCGCGAGCTGCCGCTGAAGGAGTTCCACCGCCAGGTGCAGATGGTGTTCCAGGACAGCTATGCCTCGCTCAACCCGCGCCTGACCATCGGCGACTCGATCGCCTTCGGTCCGCAGGTGCACGGCCTGGGCCGGCGCGAGGCGGTGCAGCGCGCGCGCGAGCTGCTGGCGCGCGTCGGGCTCGAGCCGCAGCGCTTTGCCGAGCGCTATCCGCACGAGCTGTCGGGCGGCCAGCGCCAGCGCGTCAACATCGCGCGCGCCCTGGCGCTGCAGCCGCGGCTGGTGATCCTCGACGAGGCGGTGTCGGCGCTCGACAAGTCGGTCGAGGCGCAGGTCATCAACCTGCTGCTCGACCTCAAGGCGGAGTTCGGACTGACCTACGTCTTCATCAGCCACGACCTGCAGGTGGTTCGCTATCTGAGCGACCGCGTGATGGTGATGTACCTGGGCCGCGTGGCCGAGCTCGGGCCGTCGGAATCGCTCTACGCCGAGCCGCTGCATCCCTACACGCGCGCGCTGCTGTCGTCGATGCCGTCGATGGACCCGGACCATCGCACCGAGCTGGCGCTGCTGGCGGGCGACCCACCGAACCCGATCGATCCGCCGCCGGGCTGCCGCTTCCATCCGCGTTGCGCGCAGGCCGCGCCGGTGTGCGCGCAGCGCGCGCCTGCGCTCGCGGCGCCGCGTGCGATGCACGAGGGCATCGAACCGCGTGCGGCTCACGCGGTGGCCTGCCTGATGCACGAACCCGGCAGCGGCCACCCGGCCGCGGCGATGTAGAGAAAAGAACGCCGATGGACGCTTCACCGATCGTCGAACTGCGCGACCTCCATGTCACGTTCACCGGCGCGCGCCGCCCGGTGCAGGCCGTCAACGGCGTCAGCTTGCAGGTGCAGCGCGGCCAGGTGCTGGCGCTGATCGGCGAGTCGGGCTCGGGCAAGAGCGTCACGCTGCGCACGCTGCTGCGCCTGCATCCCGAGCGCCGCACGCGCATCGAGGGCACCGTGCGGGTGGCCGGGCACGACGTGCTCGCAATGTCCCCCGCGCAACTGGCCGACTATCGCGGCAAGCTCGCCTCGATGATCTTCCAGGAGCCGCTGCTCGCGCTCGATCCGGTGTACTCGGTCGGCGCGCAGATCGTCGAGGCGATCCGTCGCCACGAGAAGGTCTCGGTGGCCGATGCGCGGCAGCGCGCGCTGGAGTTGTTCGAGCGCGTGCGCATTCCCAGTGCGCAGCGCCGGCTGGCCGCCTACCCGCACGAGATGTCGGGTGGCATGCGCCAGCGCGCGATGATCGCGTTGGCGCTGGCCTGCCGACCGCAGCTGCTGCTGGCCGACGAGCCCACCACCGCGCTCGACGCCACGGTGCAGATCCAGATCCTGCTGCTGCTGCGCGAACTGCAGCGCGACCTCGGCCTGTCGGTGATCTTCGTCACCCACGACATCGGCGCCGCGGTCGAGGTGGCCGACCGCATCGCGGTGATGTATGCCGGGCGCATCGTCGAGGAGGGCAGCGCGCGCGAGCTGATCCGCGCGCCGCGCCATCCGTACACGATCGCGCTGCTGGCCGGCCGCGCCCACGGCTCGCTGGTGCGCGGCCAGCGGCTCGAGACCATCGGCGGCGCGCCCCCCGACCTGTCGGCGCTGCCCGCGGGCTGTGCTTTCGCCGAGCGCTGCAGCCGCGCCGCGGCCGAGTGCCGCAGCGTGCAGCCCGAGCCGGTCGAGCTTTCGCCCGGCCATCGGGCGCGCTGCCTGCGCCTCGATATCGCGGCCGCAGCGGCCGCCGCGATGCCGTCCTGACGAACCCGCGAGTCCAGCATGCTCTCCTTGTACGGCCCCCACGACCCCGTCCACGCCTTCGTTCCCTACCCGGACGCGCCGGTGCCTCGTGCGCCGAGCGGCCCGCTGTCGGGCCTGAGCTTCGCCGTCAAGGACTTGTTCGACGTGGCCGGCTACCCCACCGGCGGCGGCAACCCGATCGTGCTCGCGATGTCGGGCATCAAGCAGCACACGGCGCCCACCGTGCAGCGCCTGCTCGACGCCGGTGCGCGCTTCGTCGGCAAGACGGTGACCGACGAACTCGCGTTCTCGATGAACGGTGACAACGCGCACTTCGGCGCGCCCGTCAATCCGGCCGCGCCGCTGCGCATCACGGGCGGCTCGTCGTCGGGCTCGGCCTCGGCGGTCGCCGCGGGCCTGTGCGACTTCGCGCTCGGCACCGACACCGGCGGCTCGGTGCGCGCGCCGGCCAGCCATTGCGGCCTGGTCGGCCTGCGACCCACGCACGGCCGCGTGAGCCTGCAAGGCGCGCTCGATCTCGCGCCCAGCTTCGACACCTGCGGCTGGTTCGCGCGCGATGTGCAGACTTTCGCGCGCGTGGCCGACGTTCTGCTTGGCCGCGAGGCCGAGGCGCCGCAGCGCGGCGTGCGCCTGTTGTGGCCCGAGGATCTCTGGGCGCTGGCCGAGCCGGCGGCGGCGCAGGCGCTGCGGCCGGCGGCCGAGCGGGTGCAGGCGCTGTTGGGCGCGGCCGCGCCAGTCGAGGTGGCGCTCGACTCCTTCGACGCGATGTACTGGCACTTTCGCCACCTGCAGGGCCGCGAGGCCTGGCTCACCGACGGGCCGCTGATCGAGCGCTACGCGCCGCCGCTGGGCCCCGGCGTGGCCGAGCGCTTCGCCTGGTCGCGCGGCGTGAGCGACGAGCAGGTGCGCGACGCGCACGCGTTCCGGGAGCGCTTCCGGCATCGGCTCGCCGAGCTGCTGGGCAGCGACGGCGTGCTGCTGATGCCGACCATGCCCGACATCGCGCCGCTGCGCGCCGTCGGCGAGGCCGGGCTGGAGGACTATCGAAATCGCGCGATCCGGCTGCTGTGCGTGGCGGGCCTGAGCGGCTTTGCGCAGCTGTCGATGCCGCTGGCGCGTCGCGAAGGCGCGCCGCTGGGTCTGTCGCTGCTGGGGCCCGCGGGCAGCGACCGCCGCCTGATCGCGCTGGCCGAGCGGCTGGCCGACTGACGCCTCAGCCGAACTCCACCAGGCCCGGACGGGCCAGGCGGTGCTCGTCGCAATCGGCCTTCGGTGCGACGCGTTCGACCACCACGAAGTCGCCGGCATCGACGGCCAGCAAGGCGTGATGCCAGGTGCCCGGCGCCAGCGTCACGCCTTGTTCGCCGTTGGTGACGAAGGCCGCGAGCTGGTGCGCCTCGGGTGCTGGGCCGGGTGGCGCCACCACGAGCACGAAGCGCCGCCGCCCCAGCGGCACGAAGCTCTGGCTTGCGAGCGCGTGCCGCTCCAGCTCGTCGACCGTGTGCGGAAAACGCCGCGCCTGCGCGCTGAAGATCGCCAGCGTCGCGTGGCCGCCGTGCGAATGCAACTGCAGGTCGGCCACCAGATCGAAGCGCCGCGCCGTGCCGCCGTTGATCGAGCGGCCCGCCCCGCCGGGCGCCTGCAAGACGGTGCCGTAGGCCGCGAAGGCGGCCGGCGTCAGCGGCGCGGGAACGAGGCGAAGAGGCGTCGTGAAACCCATGGGGCAGGCCGAAGTCCGGATGCGGACCGGCATGCACGCATCGTGCCGCCCGCGACGACTCAGCTCATCGCCTGCCGCACCGCCTGCGCCGTCAGCACCGCATGGCGCGCGAGCTGCTCGACATTGGCGCTCAGCACCTTGAGCGGATAGGTGCCCGAGACCACGCCGTCGAACGAGAGCTGGACCGCGCGCGTGCCGGGCTCGAGGCCGGCCAGCGCGCCGACGATGGCGAGGTCGATCGATGCCAGGCCCTCGTCCTCGTAGCCCTCCTGGTCCGGCACGGACACGCGGTAGGCGAAGCCCGCATCGGGGCGATGGGTCAGGTCGATGCGCACGAGCATGCATCGATGCTATCGGCGCCTCGTCGAGCTGCCCATCGTTCAGTCAGACGAGCTTCCGTCGCTCCGACATGCGAACTTCGCCTCTTCTGACACCGTTGCCGCTGCGAAGCGTCCAAAGTTGGTGCATGAAGGGCGTGATGTGCGTGTCATCCTCGTACCGGCAGGCCAGGGCCGCGCTGCTGGGCCTGGCGCTGCTGGTTTCGCTCTCGGCCTGTGGTGCCTTGAAGGAGGTCCAGGTTCCGCCGAAGGACGCACCGGTGGCGAACCTCGGCGCGCGGCTGAACGTCAGGGGCGCCGCCGGTCCGGTGGCGCCCGGCGAGGAGCGCCGCGTGCTGCGCACGCTCGCCGCCGAAGGCGAGCCCGAGCTGCTGATGCATCACCTGGCGGCCCTGGCGCGCGTCGGCGAGATCGACCTCTACCGCGGCAACACCGCCCGGCTGCTGGTCGACGGCCCGGCGACGTTCAAGGCGATGAAGCGGGAGATGCGCTCGGCCAAGCGCCGCATCCTGCTCGAGAGCTACATCTTCGAGGACGACGGCATCGCGGTCGAGATGGCCTCGCTGCTGGCCGACAAGGCGCGCGCCGGCGTCGCGGTGCACGTGCTCTACGACAGCGTCGGTTCGCGCGGCAGCGACACGGCCTTCTTCGACCGCCTGCGCGCGCAGGGCGTCAAGGTCTGCGCCTTCAACCCGATCAACCCGACCGAGCGTCCCGGCTACTTCAGCATCGAGCACCGCAACCACCGCAAGGTGCTGGTCGTCGACAGCGAGGCGGCGTTCGCCGGCGGCATCAACATCAGCCAGGTCTATGCCAAGGGCTCGTTCAGCTCGGCGCCGCGCGCCCAGAGGACCGGCGACGCCTTGCAGGAAGGCTGGCGCGACACCCAGATCGAGCTGCACGGCCCGGCGGTGGCCGCGTTCGCGCAGCAGTTCATCGATACCTGGCGCTCGCAGGGTTGCGAGGGCGCGATCGGCGACGCCGCGCCGGCGGCGGTGGCGCAGCCCGGCACGCGCATCGTCAAGGTCATCATCAGCAGCCCCGACGACCGCTACAACGCGATCTACGCCAGCCTGCTCGCGGTGTTCGAGGGCGCGCGCGAATCGATCAAGGTGACGATGGCCTACTTCGCGCCCGGGCAGGAGATGGTCGAGGCGCTGTGCCAGGCCGCGCGGCGCGGCGTCAAGGTGCAGCTGATCCTGCCGGCCAAGAGCGACTTCCGGCTGATCCTGCACGCCGGACGCTCCTACTACAACCAGCTGCTCGACGCCGGCGTGGAGGTCTACGAGATGGAGAACTCGGTGCTGCACTCCAAGACCGCGGTGGTCGACGGCGTGGTCGGCACGGTCGGCTCGAGCAACATGGACTGGCGCAGCTTCGTGGCCAACAACGAGATCAACGTCGTGGTGCTCGGCAAGGACTTCGGCAGCGAGATGGAGGCGCTGTTCGAGCGCGACCTGAAGGCCTCCAGGCGCATCACGCCCGAGGACTGGCGCGCGCGCGGCCTGTGGCCGCGGGTGATGGAGCTGGTGGGCCGGGCGGCGGAGCGCTGGCTGTAGCCGAGCGCGTGCCTCAGAGATCGCCGCGCAGCGACACCGGCCGCGGCGAACGCGCGTCGGCCGCGTCGCGCGCCTGCGACCAGCGCGCGATGTAGCCGGCCAGTTCGTAAGGGTCGGTCGGCTTGACGAAGTGCTGGTCGAAGCCGGCCTCGATCGCCAGCAGCCGGTCCTCGCGCTGGCCGTAGCCGGTCAGCGCGATCAGCAGTGCGCGCTCTGTCGGGGGCTGCGAACGCAGGCGGCGCGCGAGGTCGTAGCCCGACAGGCCGGGCAGGCCGATGTCGAGCACGACGACCTGCGGCGCGAAGACCGGCACGCAGGACAAGGCCTGCTGGCCGTCGCCGACGAACTTGACCTCGTGGCCTTCGAGCTGCAGGAACTGCGCGATGCTCGCGGCGGCGTCGCGGTTGTCGTCGACGATCAGGATGCGCTGGCCGATGTGGCACGGCGCCGCCTGCTCGGACACCTCGGTTTCGGCGCGCTGCACCACGCTGACGGCCGGCAGCCGCACCGTGAACACGGCGCCGCGGTTGCTGCCCTCGCTGTGGGCCTCGACGCTGCCGCCGTGCAGCTCGACGATGCGGCGCACCAGCGTCAGGCCGACGCCAAGCCCGCCCTGGGCACGGTCGAGCGAGCGCTGGCCCTGCACGAACAGCTCGAAGATGGTCGGCAGCAGCGCCGGGTCGATGCCGACGCCGTGGTCGCTGACCGTCAGCACCGCCTGGCCGCCGTCGATCGACAGCGCCAGCTCGATCGGGCTGCCGTCGGCGCTGTTCTTCGCGGCGTTGTTCAGCAGGTTGCCGATCACCTGCGCCAGGCGCCCGAAGTCGCCTTGCATCCAGATCGGCGTGTCCGGCACCTGCACCGTCAGGCGGTGGCCGTGCTGGTCGATGAAGGGCTGCGCGGTCTCGACGCTGGCGTGCACCACCTCGCGCAGCTCGACCGACTCCTTGCTCAGCGTGATCTTGCCCTCGCTGATGCGAGCCACGTCCAGCAGCTCCTCGATCAGGTGGGTCATGTGCTCGAGCTGGCGGTCCATCACCTCGCCGGCCCACGCGGTCTTGTCGTCGACCGGCATCACGCGGCGGATGTACTCGAGCGCATTGCGCAGCGGCGCCAGCGGGTTGCGCAGCTCGTGGCCCAGCATTGCAAGGAACTCGTCCTTGCGCCGGTTCGCGATGTGCAGCTGCGCCTCTGCCTGCACGCGCTCGGCGTTCTCACGCTGCAGGCTGTGGTAGAGCTGCGCGTTCTCGAACGCGATCGCCGCGCGCGCCGCGAGCTCCTCGAGGATGGACCAGTCCTGCCCGCGCGTGTCGGGCTCGCCGGCGAGCGAGGCAACGACCAGCGCGCCGATCGCATGGCGCGCGCTGCGCAGCGGCACCGCCACCGCCGCGGCGGCGCCCGGCGTCTCCCCGGGCAGCAGGCGGTCGAGCTCCGCGCGCGCGGAGCTGCCCAGTTCGACGCGCCTCTTGCGCTGCAAGACATCCACCACCACCGCCTGCAGCGCGGCGCCGAAGGCCGATGGCTCCAGCGGACGCACCAGCGCCTGGCCGGCGCAGCCTGCGAGGCCCCGCTCGATCGTCGCGCCGTCGTCGGTGCGCACGAGGAACACGCGATCGGCCGTGCCGGTGAGCAGCAGCTCGACCAGGCGCTGCTCGCTCAGCCCGATGTCGAGCGACTCGCTGAGCATGCGGCTGGCCTCGGCGAGGAAGTGCGAGCGCTTGTCGTTCTGCTCGGCGACCAGGCGCCTCGCCTCGGCGGCCATGCGCGCCGCGCGCTCGTCGCCCTGGCGCATCGCGCGCTGGCGCATGGTGTGCAGCTCGACGAAGACCTTGACCTTGGAGCGCAGCACCGCGGGGATCACCGGCGAGAGGATGAAGTCGACCGCGCCGAGCGAGTAGCCGCGGATGGTCTGCACCTCGTCGGCGTACGAGGTGATGAAGATGATCGGCGTGTGGGCCGATTTCTTGTAGCGGCGCAGCAGCGAGGCGGTCTCGAAGCCGTCGATGTCGGGCATGTTGACGTCGAGCAGGATCACCGCGAACTCGCGCCGCAGCACCTCGCGCAGCGCGTCGGCGCCCGAGCGCGCGAACACCAGGTTCTGGCCCAGGTCCTCGAGGATGGTCTCGAAGACCAGCAGCTTCTCCGGCAGGTCGTCGACGATCAGGATGCTGCTGCGCTCGTCTTCCGCCGGCGCGTTGGCGGCGTCCGCGTCCGCGCGCGGCGGCTCGCGTTGCGCCGCGCCGGTGTCGTCGTCGAACGTGCCGTTCATCGCGACAGCCAGCCGCGCAGCACCGCGAGCAGATAGCCGGTGTCGACCGGCTTGGACAGGTAGTCCCAGGCGCCGGCCTCGATGCACTTCTCGCGGTCGCCCTTCATCGCCTTGGCGGTCACGGCGATGATCGGCAGCTGCTTGCCGCGCACCAGCTTGCGCATCTCGCGCGTGGTCTGCATGCCATCCATCTCCGGCATCATGATGTCCATCAGGACAATGTCGATGCTCGGGTCGGACTCGACCAGGCGGATCGCCGCCGGGCCGTTGTCGGCCGAGACGATGATCATGCCCCGTTCGTCGAGCACCGTGGCGAGCGCAAAGATGTTGCGCATGTCGTCGTCGACGATCAGCACCTTCTTGCCGCGCAGCACCGGGTCGGTGTCGTGCACCGACTCCACCGACTCGCGCTCGGCGGCCGACATGGCCGCGGTGCTGCGGTGCAGGAACAGCGCGCTCCAGTCGAGCAGCCGCGCCAGCGAGCGCGCCTCGCGCATCGCGAACGCGCCCTGCGCGGCGTGCCAGCGGTGCAGCGCCTCGTTGCCGCCTTCACCCTCGCCGACATAGAGCAGCACCGGCAGCTGCTGCGCCGGGGGCCGGTTCTCGATCGCCTCGAGCACGTCGTCCGGGCCGAGCGGCGAGGACGCGACGTCGACCACCAGGCAGTCGATGCACCCCGAGGCCAGCTCGGCCAGCGCGGCTTCGGCCGATTCGGCGGTCACGATCTCGGTATCGGCCTCGAGGTAGGCGATGTAGTCGCGTCGCAGCGGCGTCGCCGGCATCGACAGCAGCAGGCGCTTGCTGCCGCGCTCGACGAAGCGCAGCAGGGTGCCGAGCGCGTCGTCGACGACGTCGATCGACTGCAGCGGCTTGGCGAGGAAGCCGATCGCCCCCGACTGCAGCGCGCGCAGGCGGGAGTCGTCGGTCGAGACCACGCAGATCGGGATGTGGCGCGTGCCGAGGTCGGACTTGAGCCGCTCCAGGATGCGCCAGCCGGTCATGTCGGGCAGGAAGATGTCGAGCGTGATCAGCGAAGGGTGGTACTCGCGCGTCATCGACAGGGCGCCCGCGCCGCTGGTGCTGACCAGGCCCTTGAAGCCGCAGCGGCGCGCGGCCTCGAGCAGCGCCTTCGCGAAGCCGAGGTCGTTCTCGACGATCAGCAGCGTCGTGTCGCCCGGCCCGATGTCCTCGCGGTCGTCGTCGGCCACGTTGGCGAACGCGACGCCACCGCTGGAGGCGCCCTCGGCCGGCTCGGACGCCGAGAGCGCCGCGTCGTCGACGACGATGGGCGCGGCCAGTGCCGGCGCGATGGGCCTGCCGCCCGACGGCGGCGCCGGCAGCTCGACCAGCGGCGCCGGCTCGCTGTCGGGCTGAGCGCGCAGTGCGCGCGCCGCGCGCGTGGGCCCGTAGCTTTGCGGCAGGTACAGCGTGAAGGTGCTGCCGAGCTGCGGCGCGCTGACCAACCTGATCTCGCCGCCCAGCAGGCGCGAGAGCTCGCGGCTGATCGCCAGGCCCAGGCCGGTGCCGCCGTACTTGCGCGAGGTCGAGCCGTCGGCCTGCTGGAAGGCCTCGAAGATGATCTGCTGCTTGTCGCTGGAGATGCCGATGCCGGTGTCGCTGACCGCGAAGGCGATCACCTGCGGCGCGCGGTTGAGGTCCTCGAGGTCGCGCGACCAGCCGCTTTCGGCGACCGAGACGCTCAGGCTCACGCGGCCCTGGTGCGTGAACTTGAAGGCATTGGACAGCAGGTTCTTGATGATCTGCTGCAGCCGCTTGACGTCGGTGACGATGGTCTTGGGCAGCGGCGTCGCCGCCTCGATGAGGAAGTCGACGTGCTTGGACTCGGCCACGTGGCGGAAGCTGCGCTCCACGGAGCGCAGCAGGTCGTCGAAGCGCAGCTCGCTGACGTCGACCGCGACGGTGCCCGACTCGATCTTCGACAGGTCGAGGATGTCGTTGATCAGCGCCAGCAGGTCGTTGCCGGAGAGGTGGATGGTCTTGGCGAACTCCACCTGCTTGGGCAGCAGGTTGCCCTCGGTGTTCTTGCACAGCTGGTCGGACAGGATCAGCAGGCTGTTGAGCGGCGTGCGCAGCTCGTGCGACATGTTGGCGAGGAATTCGGACTTGTACTTCGAGGTGAGCGCGAGCTGCTCGGCCTTTTCCTCCAGCGCCTGGCGCGCCTGCTCGACCTCGGCGTTCTTGCGCTCGACCTCCTGGTTCTGGTGCGCCAGCAGCCGCGCCTTCTCCTGCAGCTCCTGGTTGGTCTGCTGCAGTTCGAGCTGGCGGCTTTGCAGCTCCTCGGCCAGCGACTGCGACTGCTTGAGCAGGTCCTCGGTGCGCATGTTGGCGGCGATCGTGTTGAACACGATGCCGATCGACTCCGTCAGCTGGTCGAGGAAGGCCTGGTGCGACGGCGAGAAGCGCGTCAGCGAGGCCAGCTCCAGCACGCCGCGCACCTCGCCCTCGAAGACCACCGGCAGCACCAGCACGTCGAGCGCGGCGTTCTCTGCCAGGCCGGTCGCGACGCGAAACGCCGTGCTCGGCACGTTGGTCAGCAGGATCTTGCGCTTCTCGATCGCGCACTGGCCGACCAGGCCCTGGCCCAGCTCGACCTCCTTGCCGTGCGCCTGCAGGCCGCCGGAGGCGTAGCTCGCGAACAGGCGCAGCCGCGAGCCGGGGGCGCCGGTCTCGAGCACGTAGAACTCGGCCTGCTGGACGCCCACCACCGGCGCCAGCTCGGACAGGATCAGCTGGCCCACCGTGACCAGGTCCTTCTGGCCCTGCAGCATGCGGCTGAACTTCGCGAGGTTGGTCTTCAGCCAGTCCTGCTCGGTGTTCTTCTCGGTCGTGTCCTTCAGGTTGCGGATCATCTCGTTGATCGTGTCCTTCAGGGCCGCGACCTCGCCCTTGGCCTCGACGGTGATCGAGCGCGTCAGGTCGCCTTGCGTCACCGCGGTCGCCACCTCGGCGATCGCGCGCACCTGCGTCGTGAGGTTGGCCGCGAGCTGGTTCACGTTCTCGGTCAGGCCCTTCCAGGTGCCGGCCGCGCCCGGCACCTTGGCCTGGCCGCCGAGCTTGCCTTCGACGCCGACCTCGCGCGCCACCGTGGTGACCTGCTCGGCAAAGGTGGCCAACGTTTCGGTCATCGAGTTGATGGTCTCGGCCAGCGCGGCGATCTCGCCCTTGGCTTCCACGGTCAGCTTGCGCTTCAGGTCGCCGGTGGCCACCGCGGTCACCACCTTGGCGATGCCGCGCACCTGGCCGGTCAGGTTGCCGGCCATCGAGTTCACGTTGTCGGTCAGGTCCTTCCAGGTGCCGGAGACGCCGCGCACCTGAGCCTGGCCGCCGAGCCGGCCCTCGGTGCCCACCTCGCGCGCAACGCGCGTGACCTCGGCCGCGAACGACGAGAGCTGGTCGACCATCGTGTTGATGGTGTTCTTCAGCTCGAGGATCTCGCCCTTCACGTCGACGGTGATCTTCTTGGAGAGGTCGCCGGCGGCCACGGCCTTGGTCACGTCGGCGATGTTGCGCACCTGCGAGGTCAGGTTGCCGGCCATGAAGTTCACGTTGTCGGTCAGGTCCTTCCAGGTGCCCGAGACGCCTTGCACGTCGGCCTGGCCGCCGAGCTTGCCCTCGGTGCCCACCTCGCGCGCCACGCGCGTGACCTCGGCGGCGAAGGAACGCAGCTGGTCGACCATCGTGTTGATGGTGTTCTTCAGCTCGGCGACCTCGCCCTTCACGTCGACGGTGATCTTCTTCGAGAGGTCGCCGGCCGCGACCGCCTTGGTCACGTCGGCGATGTTGCGCACCTGCGAGGTCAGGTTGCCGGCCATGAAGTTGACCGACTCGGTCAGGTCCTTCCAGGTGCCGGCGACGCCCTTCACGTCGGCCTGGCCGCCGAGGATGCCCTCGGTGCCCACTTCGCGCGCGACGCGCGTGACCTCGGCGGCGAACGAGCGCAGCTGGTCGACCATGGTGTTGATCGTGTTCTTCAGCTCCGACAGCTCGCCCTTCACGTCGACCGTGATCTTCTTGGAGAGGTCGCCGGCGGCGACGGCCTTGGTCACGTCGGCGATGTTGCGCACCTGCGAGGTCAGGTTGCCGGCCATCGAGTTGACCGACTCGGTGAGGTCCTTCCAGGTGCCGGCCACGCCCTGCACGTCGGCCTGGCCGCCGAGCTTGCCTTCGGTGCCCACCTCGCGCGCCACGCGCGTGACCTCGGCCGCGAACGACGAGAGCTGGTCGACCATGGTGTTGATCGTGTTGGTCAGCTCGAGGATCTCGCCCTTGGTGTCGACCGAGATCTTGCGCGAGAGGTCGCCGGCGGCCACGGCCTTGGTGACGTCGGCGATGTTGCGCACCTGCGAGGTCAGGTTGCCGGCCATCGAGTTGACCGACTCGGTGAGGTCCTTCCAGGTGCCCGAGACGCCTTGCACGTCGGCCTGGCCGCCGAGGATGCCCTCGGTGCCCACCTCGCGCGCCACGCGCGTCACCTCCGACGCGAACGAGCGCAGCTGGTCGACCATCGTGTTGATCGTGTTCTTCAGCGTGAGGAACTCGCCCTTCACGTCGACGTCGATCTTCTTCGACAGGTCGCCCTTGGCGACCGCGGTGGTCACGTCGGCGATGTTGCGCACCTGGTCGGTCAGGTTGCCGGCCATCGAGTTGACCGAGTCGGTCAGGTCCTTCCAGGTGCCGGCGACGCCGCGCACCTCGGCCTGGCCGCCGAGCTTGCCCTCGGTGCCCACCTCGCGCGCGACGCGCGTGACCTCGGCCGCGAACGACGAGAGCTGGTCGACCATCGTGTTGATCGTGGCCTTGAGCTCGAGGATCTCGCCCTTCACGTCGACCGTGATCTTCTTCGAGAGGTCGCCGGCGGCCACGGCCTTGGTCACGTCGGCGATGTTGCGCACCTGCGAGGTCAGGTTGCCGGCCATCGAGTTGACCGAGTCGGTCAAGTCCTTCCAGGTGCCGGCCACGCCCTGCACCTCGGCCTGGCCGCCGAGCTTGCCTTCGGTGCCCACCTCGCGCGCCACGCGCGTGACCTCGGCCGCGAACGAGCGCAGCTGGTCGACCATGGTGTTGATCGTGTTCTTCAGCTCGGAGATCTCGCCCTTCACGTCGACGGTGATCTTCTTGGAGAGGTCGCCGGCGGCCACGGCCTTGGTCACGTCGGCGATGTTGCGCATCTGAGAGGTGAGGTTGCCGGCCATGAAGTTGACCGACTCGGTCAGGTCCTTCCAGGTGCCGGCCACGCCCTCCACCTCGGCCTGGCCGCCGAGCTTGCCCTCGGTGCCCACCTCGCGCGCCACGCGCGTGACCTCGGCCGCGAACGAGCGCAGCTGGTCGACCATGGTGTTGATCGTGTCCTTCAGCTCGGCGACCTCGCCCTTCACGTCGACGGTGATCTTCTTGGAGAGGTCGCCGGCGGCCACGGCCTTGGTCACGTCGGCGATGTTGCGCACCTGCGAGGTCAGGTTGCCGGCCATGAAGTTGACCGACTCGGTCAGGTCCTTCCAGGTGCCGGACACGCCTTCGACGCGCGCCTGGCCGCCGAGGATGCCCTCGGTGCCCACCTCGCGCGCGACGCGCGTGACCTCGGCCGCGAACGAACGCAGCTGGTCGACCAGGGTGTTGACGGTGCTCTTGAGCTCGAGGATCTCGCCCTTGCCGTCGACGGTGATCTTCTTGGACAAGTCGCCGGCCGCGACGGCCTTGGTCACGTCGGCGATGTTGCGCACCTGGTCGGTCAGGTTGCCGGCCATCGAGTTCACCGAGTCGGTCAGGTCCTTCCAGGTGCCGGCCACGCCCTTGACCTTGGCCTGGCCGCCGAGCTTGCCTTCGCTGCCCACCTCGCGCGCGACGCGCGTGACCTCGGCCGAGAAATCGCCGAGCTGCTCGACCATGCGGTTGATGGTCTTCGCGGTGCGCAGGAACTCGCCTTGCAGCTCGCGGCCGTCGACCTCGAGCGCCATGCTCTTGGACAGGTCGCCTTGGGCCACGGCGCCGATCACGCGTGCGACTTCCCAGGTCGGGTGGACGAGATCGTCGATCAGCGAGTTGATGCACTCGACCGACTCGCCCCAGAAGCCGCGCGCATGTCGGATGGCCGCGCGCTGCTTGAGTTCGCCCTGCTTGCCGACCACCTGGCGCAGCCGCGTGAGTTCGGCCGCCATCGCGGCATTCATCTCGACGACGTCGTTGAAGACTTCGGCCACCTTGCCCGACAGCCCCTGCCAGTGGACCGGCAGGCGCGCCGTCGCGTCGCCGCGCCGCAGCGCGGTCAGCGCGGCCAGCAGCGCCGCCAGTTCCTCCGAAGGCGCCAGCAGCTGCTCTTCATAGACCTTCATGAAATCCCCCCGGGCGTCGGCCACGCGTCAGCCGAGCGGCGACGCATATCACGTGCCTGTCGCCTCGCCGGGGAAAGCCGGGGCGCACCCCGGCCGCCCGCGCAAGGCTTGCGGCCGATTTGTCAAAAGGGTGGCAACTTTGACCACGGCAAACGGCGCGCCCGCAGGCCTGCCGGCGGCGCAGGAACATGCCTTGCCCGACCGGTCGATGGAGCACGCCATGACGCCGAACCCCGCCTATCCCCTTCGGGCCTCGATCCCGCCCACGCCCACCGGTCCCGAGATCCCGCCACCGCAACCGACCACCGTGCCGATGCCGCCGACCCATCCGGTCCCGCCGCCGCCCAACGTGCCGCCCGAGGTGCAAGACCCGACCGAGCCCGGTGCCGACGTGCCGGTGCGCGAACCCGACATCCCCAAGCAGGAAGGCGAGCAGGCGCCGTCGCGCACCGTGCTCCACTGAGCGCGCGGGTCAGAAGAACCAGACGCGAAACCGCCACGCGCCGCGCAGGCGCCAGTAGACCGAGAGGAACGGGATCAGCGCCGAGGTCCACAGCATCTCGGCCACGTGCCGAAGCGTCAGCAGGCCTTGCCGCAAGCGTTGCGCCGCGAAGCGCCCGACCAGCGCGAGCGCCATGCCGCCCAGGCCCCAGGCCGGGCCGCCGAGGCCCGCGAGCGCGCAGGTGATGCCCAGCAGGGTCGCGCCGACGACCACGTAGTAGGCCCACGGCGGCGTGCGGCGGATGCGCCGGCGGTACTCGAGCGGATGCTTGCTGTAGAGCAGCGCGTCGTACAGCGCGTTCTTCTGCTGGCGCAGCGAGACGCCAAATCGCTCGGGCCGCACCGGATGCGAGACGATCGCCTGCTCGCAGCGGCCCACCGGCCCGAGCTCGCGCTCGATGCGGAACTGCAGGTCGCTGTCCTCGCGCCAGGGCCGCTCGAAGCGTTCGTCGAAGCCGCCCACCGCCTGCAGCGCGTCGCGCCGCACGAAGGCGTTGGCGGTCACGAACTCGGTGTGCTGCAGCCCCCAGGTCATGCGCTCGTGGTCGCTCATGCGCCGATCGGCGGACAAGGGCACGACGACGCGCCCGCCGAGCGCCGGCAGCGCGAGCGTGCGCATCGCCGCGACGCCGCTGAGCAGCCAGTCGGGCGCGGGGATGGTGTCGTCGTCGGTGAAGGCGATGAGCGGCGCGCGCGCCTGCTGCCAGCCGAGGTTGCGCGCGGCGGCCGGGCCGCGGCGCCGGGCGGGTCGCAGGTAGCGCAGGGTCAGCTCGGGACAGCGCCGCGCGAAGGCCGCGACGGCGGCGCGCGTCGCGTCGTCGCGGCCGTCGTCGACGACCAGCACTTCGAACTCGGCGGCGGGCAGCAGCTGCCGCCGCAGCGCTTCCAGGCAGCGGTGCAGCAAGTCGACGCGGCGGCAGGTCGGCACGACGACGCTGACCTGCGGCGCCGACGGCCGCGGCGGACGCGCAGGAAGATCGTCGATGCGAAACATCGCCGGCTCGCGTCGGCTGGCGGTCGCGGGCGGCATCAACCCGCCGGCGGCTGCGCGCGGATGTAGGCGAGCGAGCGCACGTAGCCCGCCACCTGCAGCGCGAAGGCCTCGTCCCAGATCGGCAGCGCGCCGCTGGCCGCCACGACGATGCCGTCCAGGCACACGCCGCCCCACAGCCGCGACTCGCCTTGCGCGAGGCGGTGCGGCTCGAGCATCTGCAGCCGGCGGCTGTCCATGCCGTGGCGCCAGCTCAGGGCGGCCTTGTCGCGCGCGAACGCGGCGTAGTCGACGTCCCAGCGCTCGCGATCGCCGATCGATCGCTCGTAGATCACCGGCATGCGCACGTCGCGTTCGGGCGCCGGCCGCACCGCCGGATCGAGCACCACCAGGTGCAAGACGCCCATGCCGCTGATGCTGGGGTCCTGCAGTGCGCGTTCGATGGCGGGCAGCGCGAGGTCGACGGCCCGGGTGGCGACCGCGACATCGACGAAACGGCTGTGAAGCATGGCCGCGGCGCGCGGCAATCCGGGTGCCCGGTGTCGCCGCGGCGCGGTTGTGTGCGGGCGCGGCGTTTGCCGAAGGCTGGCGTGTCCTCGCGCCGCCTGTTCGCCATGCTCTCGCTGCGCCGCCTCGCCGGCCAGAGCTGCCTGCTGCTGATCCTCGCGCTCGCGCTGGCCTCGGTGGCCGCGGCGCGCGGACCGATGCGCCTGCGCACGGCGATGCCGGCCGCAGCCTTGGCCCAGACCGCTGCGCTGAGCAGCGAGGCGCAGCGCCTGGTGAGCTGGGTGCGCGCGGTCGACGACAGCGCCGGCGCGCCCTTCGCCGTGATCGACAAGCGCCAGGCGCGGCTGTGGGTGTTCGACGGCCGCGGCACGCTGCGCGGCAGCACACCGATCCTGCTCGGCGCCGCGCGCGGTGACCGTTCCGTGCCTGGCATCGGCACCCGCCCGATCAACCAGATCAGGCGCTGGGAGCGCACGACGCCGGCCGGCCGCTTTGCGATCGAGCCGGGCCGCAACGCGCGCGGCGAAGACATCTTCTGGGTCGACTACGACGCCGCGATCTCGATGCACCGCGTGCGCGCCACCAACCCGGCCGAGCGCCGGCTGCAGCGCCTGGCCACGCGCAGCGTGGCCGACAACCGCATCTCGTACGGCTGCATCAACGTGCCGGTGGCGTTCTTCGAGCGCGTGATCCAGCCGCAGTTCGGACGGGCTCGCGGCGTGGTCTACATCCTGCCGGAGCAGGGCAGCCTGCAAGGCATGTTCGCGTCGCTCGCAGCGCGCGCGGGCGAGCCGGCGCCGACGGGGTCGCGGCCGCTGCTGCTGGCTGCCGCGCAGGTCAGGAAATCTGGCTCGCGACACCCCTGACCTGGCCGTACTCGCGCTCGTAGGTCAGCGCGAGCGACTGGTTGTCGCGGTCGTCGAGCAGCAGCGCCAGGCGCGGGAACAGCGTTTCCTCCTCGTCCTTGCGCGCGTGCGTCAGCGCGACGTCGCGCAGCTTGCGCACCGCGACCAGCCACTCGGCGGTGCTGCGCTGCCCGGCCTCGGCGGCCTGCATCATCGCGAGCTGCACCTTGAAGTGCGCGTGGTCCATGTAGAGCCGGTCGGCCTCGGGCAGCAGCCCGTGGACCGCCAGCGCGGGGTAGAGCGCGTTCTCCTCGGCGACCGCGTGGGCCGTCATCTGGAAGGCCAGCGTGCGCAGCAGCGAGTCGCGGCGCAGGCGCGAGACGTCGCTGTCGTCGAGCAGCGCATCGAAGCTGCGCGAGATCGCCTCGTGATGGCCCTTGACCATCTCGAGCCAGCCGGGGGTGTCGGACCGGTCGCGCGCGGCGGCCGGGTGCATCGGCAGCAGCAGCAGGGCGCTCGCGGCGGTCGCGACGACGCATCGTCGGCGCGTTCTGCTCTCGGGCGACAAGGAGTCTGTGTCAGTCACCCTCGGGCGCGGCAAGCGCCGTTCCCGTACCGCTGGAATCGGGGGCGCCGCGCGGCGGCCTGCGCGCGCTGGCGACCAGCCGCACCAGCGTCTCGGGTTCGAGCGGCTTGACGAGGTGGAAGTCGAAGCCGGCCTCGCGGCCGCGGCGCAGGTCTTCCTCCTGGCCCCAGCCGGTGCAGGCGATCATCACCGGCTGGCGCCCGGTGCCGAGCTGGCGCACCTTGCGGCACAGCGCGTAGCCGTCGAGGTCCTTCATGCCGATGTCGACCACCGCGATGTCGGGCTGCCAGTCGCGGATCAGCTCGAACGCCTCGTTGCCGCCGAACACGGTGCGCACCTCGTGGCCGTACAGGCTCAGCACCATCGACAGGGTCTGTGCCGCGTCGATGTTGTCGTCGGCCACCACCAGCCGGCGCGGCGGCGCGTCGGCGCCGGTGTCCGGCTGCGGTGCCTGGGCCGCACGCGGCCGCGCGACGGCCGCGATCGGCAGGCGCACGACGAACTCGCTGCCGCGCCCGATGCCGTCGCTGTAGGCCTCCATGCTGCCGCCGTGCATCTCCACCAGGCCGCGCGCCAGCGCCAGGCCGATGCCCAGTCCGCCGCCCGAACGCGCGCGCGCCGGTGCGAGCTGCGCGAACATGTCGAACACCTTGGGAAGCTGGTGCGGCTCGATGCCGATGCCGCTGTCCTGCACGCTGATGCGCACCTGCTCCTCGTGCCGCCGCACCGACAGCGTGATGACGCCGCCCGGGTCGGTGTACTTGGCCGCGTTGTTGAGCAGGTTGGCGAACACCTGGGTCAGGCGCGTCAGGTCGCCGTAGATGAACACGGGCTCCTCGGGAAGGTCGAGCGCGAGGCGGTGCCCGCGCTCGTCGAGCAGCGGCTGGGCGGTCTCCAGCGCCTGCTCGATCGCCGACATCAGCGGCATGCGGTCGCGCCGCAGCTCGATCATGTTGCGCGTCAGCCGGCTCACGTCGAGCAGGTCCTCGAGCAGCTGCGTCATCTGCGCGAGCTGGCGGTCGATCACGTCGCGGCACCAGGCGAGCTGCTGCAGGTTGCCGCCGTCGCTGTGGCGCATGATGCTGGCCGCGTTGCGGATCGGCGCCAGCGGATTGCGCAGCTCGTGCGCCAGCGTCGCGATGAAGTCGTCCTTGGCGCGGTCGGCGCGCTTGAGCGAGAGCTCGCTCGCGTGCAGCTCGTCCATCAGGCGCTCGCGCTCGAGCATCGCCGAGACCTGATCGCACACCGCCTGCACCACCTGGATGTCGTCCTCGTGCAGGTGCTCGCGCGTCGTCGAGGCGAACGCCGCGACGCCGAAGCAGCGGTCCTGCGCGATCAGCGGAAAGCCCGCGTAGCTGCACACGCCCATCGCCTTGAGCCGGCGCGCCTGCGGCATCTCGCTGCTTTGCAGCCGTTGGACGACCAGCTGGCTGCGCTGCGTGGCGACGCTGCCGCACAGCGAGTCGTCGAGGCGGGCGTTGGCCATGGCCGCCTCCTGCTCGCCGCTCAGGCCGTGCGAGGACAGCAAGGCGAGCCGGTCGTCCTCGCCGAAGGCGTAGTCGAGGCGGATCTCGCAGCCGATCGCCAGGCGCACGCGTTCGAACAGGGCATTGCGCAGCCGGCCGATGTCTCGCTCGCCCATGATCAGCGCCTGCCCGGCATACGACAACGCGTCGAGCTGGCGCAAGCGTTTGTGCAGCGCGCGGTCGGCGCGGCGTCGCTCGCTGATGTCGCGTGCGATCAGCGCCGAGCCGGTCACGCCGCGCTGCTCGCGGATCGGCGACAGGCTGATCGAGATCGGCGCCGGCATGCCGTCGCGCCCCAGGCGCTCGGACTCGAGGTGGCTGACGCTCTCGCCGTTGCGCAGCCGGCGCAGCAGCTCGGCTTCCTCGCCGCGCCGCTCGAGCGGCACCATCGCGTCCATGGTCTTGCCGATCATCTCGTCGGCGAGGTAGCCGAACAGCCGCGTCGCCGCGGCGTTCCACGAGGTGATGCGCCCGGCAAGGTCGCGGCTGATGATCGCGTCCTCCGACGATGCGACGATCGCTGCCAGCCGCGCGGCGCTTTCCTGCATCTCCACGCGGCGCGTGATGTCGAGCATGGCGATGTGGCACTGCGGCGGCGAACCGGCGTGGCCGTCGGCCAGCGACATGCGCAGCGTCAGCCAGCGCGTCGACTCGGGCGGATGCCGCCGCACCTGCACTTCGATCGACTGCTGGCCCCCGTCATGCAGCAGTGTGCTGAGCGCCTGCAGGAAGTGACCATGCTCGTCGGGTTCGAGGAAGTCGGCCAGGGGGCGGTTCACCAGACCGGCGCCCGAGCGGTCGCCCAGCATCGCATCGGCCAGCCGGTTGCATTCGACGATGACGGCGTGGGTATCGGTCGTCACGTAGCCGACGGGCGCCTGCTCGTACAGGTCGACGTAGCGGTCGCGCGAGGCCTCCAGCGCGATCTGCGTCTCCCGCAGCCGCTCGTTCTGGATCTCGAGTTCGATCTGGTGCGCGGCCAGCTCCCGCATCAGCTCGTCCAGGCGCGCGCGCTCGTCGCCCGCGCGCACCTGCGAGCGCATCGCGGCCACGCGCGCCTCGGCGCGGCGCCGGATCGCGTCGTCCCGGTCATCGGAATCGCGGCCGGCAGAAGGAGTACCGGAATGCAACGCCACCTGCCGCCACCTCCCTTCAGGCGTGCTGCCCACACGACATGGCAAGCCGGGCTCCCGGCGCCGGCACGCCGCCGCGCGCGAGCCTCATTCTTGCGCACGCGAGGCCGCTGCGGCGCGAAGTGGTTGCCCTGCGTGCGGGCTATCGGCGCCGTCCTACAGCACGCGCCGGACTTGTCTGGTCCTGCGCCCGCGGCGCGCGCCCTAGCTTTCAGGCAAGGGCAGCGCCGTTTCATCGCGGCCCGCGGGAGAACACCATGAACGACATCTGCATCGAACGCCCGCCCCAGGACGAAGCCGGCTGTACGCGGCCTTGCCGCTATGAGCTGCGTTTCTGCTCGCTGTTCGACGAACACCGCGGACTGAGCTTTCCTTGCGACCAGCGCGGCCAGGTCTGCATCGACGAACTCAAGCCCCAGGAGCGCCGCAACTACTTCTTCGCTCGCGCGCTCGTCGGCCACGATTTCGCGTTGCCGGCGGTGGTGAGCTACGTCGCCTGAGGAGCGGCAGGAACGTACCTTGCCGCGTCTTGGCATGCGTTACCTCCTGACCCTGGGAGCCTTGTGCACGCTGGCCGCCTGCGGGCCGGCCGAGCGCCCCGGTGCGCTGCGGGCGTACGAGCTCTCGCCGACCACTCCACAGAATCAGGCCCAGCACCAAAGCGCCGCTGCGCTCGGTGCCGAGCGGCCGGCGTCGAGCGTCGCGCTGCCGGCACCCGCGGTGCTGCCGCCGAATGCCGACTTGCGCAACGAGGTCGCCGACGCCTCGGTCACGGTCGACGTGAAGACCGCGCTGGGGCGCGACCGCGAGCTGCAGGCGGTGGAAGCCGACTCGGTGAACGGCCGCGTCGTGCTGCGCGGCGAGGTTCCGACGCCCTGGGCGCGCGAGCGCGCGGCGCGGGTGGCCGGCAGCATCGACGGCGTGCGGCTCGTCTACAACGACCTGCGCGTCGAGGCGCAGAACCTGCACTGATACGCGGCGCGCACCGAGCGTGCCCGTTTCCCCTGGAAAGTCGCGCATGAAAACGCGCAGGCGGCGGATGCCGGCCTGCGCGTGAACCTCGGCTTGCTTCAGTTGCGGTCGCTGCGCGCAGGGCGCGTGGCGGGCGCGGCCGAGGGGTCGTCGCTCATGGTGCCCGGCGTGCCGCTCGCCGGACCGCTGGTGGACGGATCGGTGGTCGTGCTGGGCGATGTCGTGGACGGGTAGGTCGGTGCCGGAGCGGTGCTGCTCGGCATGTCGGTGCTCGGGCTGGCCGGCATGGTGGTGGTCGAAGGCGGTGTCGTCGTGCTGTCGGTTGACGGCGGTGGCTGGTAGGTCGGCTGCGGTTGCTGCGTCGACGAGCCGCCGGTGTCGCCACCCGACTGCGCGAGCACCACGCCGCCAAGGGCGATGACGCATGCCGTCCCGATGGCCGCGGTGATGGGGCTGATCCGTTTGCTCATTGAGATCTCCTGTGCAAGGAATAAAGAGGATTGACCGGCAAGCGCCGCCACGGCACCGGGCAACGTGTGTGCCCGTGGGCGGCCGCTCGCGGCGAAACGGCCTTCGGGTACCCCGATTGCTGGGGGTGTTTCCGCCAATGGCAAAGCACGAATGCGAGGAGCGTCCCCGATGAACGATCAGCACAGCTTCGGCGTCTTCAAGCCGGTGGGCCACGTCGTGGTCTCGTTTCCGAGCGCCGAGCAGGCCGAGGCCGCGCGCCGCGCGCTCGAGCGCACGCACGGCGACCAGCTGCGCCAGCTCAGCGACCGGCAGATGCTCGCGCGCATCCGCGCCGACCTCGAGCGCGCGAGTCCGCTGGCGGCGATCGGCCAGGAGCTCAACCTCGTGAAGGCGCAGCAGGAGCTCGCCGAGCTGGGCTACCACTGGCTGGTCGTGCGCGCCGAGGACCGCGACGACGCGCAGGCGATCGCCGACGAGGCGCGCGAGCACGGCGCCGAGCGCGCGCAGTTCTACGGCCATCTGATCGTCGAGGAACTGATCCGCCATGCCACCGACTTGCCGCAGGTCGGCGAGTCGCCCGACCGTGGTCTCGACGCGAAGACGCCTTCGGGCCACGAAACCGAACGCGCGGCGCTGCGGCCGGCGCCGCGCGGCTGAGGAGACTCCCTCCATGGCACACGACGTCAACGAGACGCTGCGCACGCAGCGCCGCATCCAGGCCAAGCAGGACCAGCGCGATGCGCGCAAGGCCGCTGGCGACGACAAGGCGAAGGTCGACAAGAAGTCATCGGGCGACGCGCCGGCGGTGCAGGCCGGCGCGCGGGAACATCCGCAGCGCCTGCCGGCGCAGCACCAGCTCAAGCCAGGCAGCGAGGCCGAGCTACAGCTCAAGCCGCAGTACCTCGCGCCGGACTACCGCGGCAGCGGCAAGCTCGAGGGCATGGCCGCGCTGATCACCGGCGCCGATTCGGGCATCGGTCGCGCGGTTGCGGTGCTGTTCGCGCGCGAGGGCGCCGATGTCGCGGTCGCCTACCTGAGCGCCGACGAAGACGCGGCCGAGACGCAGCGCTGCATCGAGGCCGAGGGCCGGCAGTGCCTGCTGCTCAAGGGCGACGTCAAGGACGACGCCTGGTGCCGCGAGGCGGTGGCGCGCACGCTCGAGCGCTTCGGGCGGCTCGACATCCTGGTCAACAACGCGGCGTTCCAGGAGCACGCCGAGGAGATCGAGGAGATCGACGACGAGCGCCTGATGGAGACCGTGAACACCAACCTCGGCGGCTACTTCCGCATGGCGCGCGCCGCGGTCAAGCATATGAATCCGGGCGCCTCGATCATCAACACCGGCTCGGTCACCGGCCTGCGCGGCAGCAAGCACCTGCTCGACTACGCGGCGACCAAGGGCGCGATCCACGCGTTCACGAAGTCGCTCGCCAGCAACCTGATCGAACGCGGCATCCGCGTCAATGCGGTCGCGCCGGGACCGGTGTGGACGCCGCTCAACCCGGCCGACGCGAGCGCCGAGAAGGTTGCGCAGTTCGGCCGCAGCACCGACATGAAGCGCGCCGCGCAGCCCGAGGAGCTCTCGCCGGCCTACGTGTTCCTCGCCGCGCCGGTGTGCGCCGGCTACATCACCGGCATCGTCTTGCCGGTGACGGGCAGCGTCGGATCCGACTGAAGCCGACGTCCGCGCGCCGCGCGCGGTGCGGATCGTCATGCCGTTTGACATGCAGGTATTTGCCTGCATATCATCCGCTCACGCACGAACGCAACGGATGGACGCTGACAAGGTTTTCAAGGCGCTGGGCGACCCGACACGCAGAAAGCTGCTCGACCTGCTGGTCGAGCGCAACGGACAGACGCTGGGCCAGCTCTGCGAGCACCTGGACATGGCGCGCCAATCGGCCACGCAGCACATCGGGATCCTCGAGGAGGCCCATCTGGTGAGCACGGTCTGGCGCGGCCGGGAAAAGCTGCACTTCATCAATCCGGTGCCGCTGCACGAGGTCTACGAGCGCTGGGTGCGCAAGTTCGAACGCCGGCGCCTGAGCCTGTTGCACGAGCTGAAGAGAGAACTCGAAGGAGAGTGACCGTGAGCCAAGACAAGACCCGCTTCGTCTACGTGACCTACATCCGCTCGACGCCCGAGAAGGTGTTCGAGGCCATCACCAGGCCCGAAATCGCGCGGCGCTACTGGGGCCACGAGAACGTCTCCGACTGGCGGCCCGGATCGGCCTGGCAGCACGTGCGCGACGACGCGCAGCGCACGGTCCAGCTGGTCGGCAAGGTGGTCGAGGTCATGCCGCCGACGCGCCTGGTCATCACGTGGGCGAACGCCTCGCAGGCCGCCGACGTCAGCGCCTACAGCCGCGTGAGCTTCGACATCGCCGAGTACGACGGCATGGTGAGGCTGACCGTCACGCACGACGAACTCGAGGCCGGCAGCGGCATGGACAAGGGCATCCGGCAAGGCTGGCCGATCGTCCTGTCGAGCCTGAAGTCGCTGCTCGAAACGGGGCAGGGCATGGACGTCTTCGCCAAGCCGAAGACGGCTTCCTGAAGCAGCGGACCGAAACGAGGAGTCCTCGATGACCGAGACCGACACCGGCACCTACACCGGCGGATGCGCCTGCGGCGCGGTCCGCTACGCAACGCGCCACGCGCCCGTGTTCCAGAACCATTGCCAGTGCCGCGACTGCCAGCGCCGAAGCGGCACCGGGCACGGCTCCTGGCTGACGTTTCCCGCGCGCGCCGAGATGGCGATCCGCGGCGAGGCCACCCACTGGGAGGTGGCCGCCGACAGCGGCAACCTGAAGATCCACGCCTTCTGCCCGGTCTGCGGGACGCCGGTCTACCTGCGCTTTGCCGCGATGCCGGAGCTGATCGCGGTGCCGGCGGCCAGCCTGGACGAGCCGGGCCGCTTTGTGCCTCAGGCGCTCACCTACGGCGTGCGGGCGCTGCCATGGGACGCCATGGACGCCGCGCTGCCGGCGTTCGAGCGGATGCCGCCCTAGGAATCTGCGGCGGCAGACGCCTAGATGTGAGCTGTCAAGACGTTGTGTCGAGGCCCCGGTAGTCGAGAGGCTGGAGCGACGCGGCCGATGCCGCGGTGGGGGCGGTGCCAGTTGTAGTGGTGCTGCCAGCTGTGGAGGGCCTGGCGGC
>NZ_JBMSEE010000010.1:0-245048 GCF_049446155.1 Caldimonas sp. KR1-144 | reverse complement strand
AATCGGGCATGCTTATGGGTGTTCATCCGGGTCGGCTCTTTGGGTTGGATTGAGGTTTGGCGACTTCCAGTCTCTCAAACCCCATCCGGATGAACACCCGATACAACCTATTGAAGCTTCACAACTAGCCGACGAGCCGGCCGTCGGCCGTCAGCATCGTCTGCGCGACGAACTGGCTCCCGCGGCGCTGGCCGCTGCCGAAGCTGATCGCGAAACCGCCGAGGTCGGCGTTCGGCCTGCGCTGCAGCTCGGCCAGCGCCTGGGCGCGCGACGGCGGCGTCTCGAAGCGGCCGATGGCCTGTGCCGCATAGCGCGCGGCCAGGTAGCCCGCGAGGCTCATCGGCGACGGCGCTTCGTCGAAAAGCTGCTTGAGCAGGGCGCGGTAGCCGCGCACCACCGGCAGGGCCGACGACTGCGGATTCGGCACCACCTGCGTGAGGATCAGCGGCACCGACTTGCCGGGACCGATCTGCAGAAGCGTGGTCATGTCGACGTCGGCCAGGCCCACGACGTAGCGCTGGCGGCCGGCCTGGGCCAGGCCTTGCGTGAATCGCGCCAGCTCCGGCGCGCCGCCGAGGAACAGCTGCAGCACCGGCGACGTCGCCGCGAGCGAGGCGCCCCAGGCCGCGAGATCGGCCCCGACCGGCGCTGCCAGCGGGATCGTGCGCAGCGACAGCCGCGCGGCCAGAGCCTCGACGCCGGCGCCCAGCGCGCTGCGTTCGCGCGGGCTGGCGTAGACGACGCCCAGCTCGCGCACGCCCATCGAGCCCAGGTCCTGCAACACGCGCCGCAGCTGCACCTCGCGCGAGGCGAACAGCGGGAACACCGTGTCGTCGCCGTCGAGCGTGTTGTCGGCCACCCATGGGCCGACCTGCGCGATTGCCAAGCCCTCCTGCCGCAGCGCGGCGGCGCTGGCCAGCGCCAGCCGCTCGCCGGCAGTGCCGACCAGCATCGCGATATCGGCGTCGTCGCGCAGGCGCTTGACCGCCTGGGCGAGCGAGGCCGCGCTGCCGTCGGATTCGAGCGTGACGAGCTGCCACGGCCGACCGGCCTGGTTGAGCTCGGCGACGGCCAGCCGCACGCCGGTCGCGTAGTCGCGCGACAAGTCCTGCTGGTCGGCCGAGACATCGAGCAGCTGCGCAATGCGCAAGGGCCGAGCGCCGCGCGGCTGGGCCGTTGCAGCAAGCGGCAGCGCCAGCGTTGCCGCGGCCACCGGAGCCGCCATGAGGCGGCGGCGCGCCCGATCGAACGGCTTCGAGCGCATGAGCGTCATGACGGGCTTACTTCTTCGGCGGCATCAGCACGCGGTCGACGACCTGGACCACGCCATTGCTTGCCGCCACGTCCGCCTGCACCACGACGGCGTCCTCGATGGTCACCATCGTGCCGGCCTTCGAGACGGCCACGTTGGCGCCCTGGAGCGTCTTCAGGTTGCCGGGCTTGATGTCGGCCGAGGTCACCGCGCCAGGCAGCACGTGGTAGCTCAGCACGCTCTTGAGGGCTTCCTTGTCCTTGGACAGCGTGTCGAGCGTCTTGGCGGGCACGGCCTTGAACGCTTCGTTGGTCGGCGCGAACACGGTGTAGGGGCCGGCGCCGCGCAGCGTGTCGGCCAGACCGGCATCGTTGATCAGCTGGTTCAGGGTGCTGAGCTCGGGGTTGGATGCGGCGACATCGGCGATCGACTTCGGACCTGACAGCGACGCGCAGCCCGACAGCACCAGGGCGGCCAGTGCGCCGACCAGTGCCATACGCTTGTTCATCATGGAATGCTCCTTGCCTCGTGAGAATGGGACCGGCGGCAGCATAGAAATCGCATATGACCGTTCGGTGACGGTTCGGTGAATCCATCGTCACGAATGCCCTGTGGGCCGGTTCCCGCTGCGACTTGTCACGGAGATGTCATGCGGGCTGCCTACAGTGCGCCCGTCGAATCCCATCCCTGACTGAGAGGATTGCCCCCATGAAACTGACGCTGATCCGGGCCACCGTGGCCGCCGCCGCTGTGGCTTTCGCTTCCGGTGTTGCGCTGGCCCAGGACGTCACCGGTGCCGGCGCTTCGTTCCCGGCCCCGATCTACGCCAAGTGGGCCGACGCCTACAACAAGGCGACCGGCGCGCGCATCAACTACCAGTCGGTCGGCTCCGGCGCCGGCATCCGCCAGATCAAGGCCAAGACGGTCGACTTCGGCGCCTCGGACGCGCCGCTCAAGGACGACGAGCTGGCCAAGGACGGCCTGGTGCAGTTCCCGACCGTGATCGGCGGCGTCGTTCCGGTCGTCAACGTCAAGGGCATCGCTGCGGGCCAGCTCAAGCTGACCGGCTCGGTGCTCGGCGACATCTATCTCGGCAAGATCACCAAGTGGAACGATGCGGCGATCACCGGCCTGAATCCCGGCGTGTCGCTGCCGGATGCCGCGATCGCGGTGGTGCGCCGCGCCGACGGTTCGGGCACCAGCTTCATCTTCACCAACTACCTGTCGAAGGTGAACGCCGAGTGGAAGACCAAGGTCGGCGAGGGCACGGCGGTCAACTGGCCGACGGGCGCGGGCGGCAAGGGCAACGAAGGCGTTTCGGCCTTCGTGCAGCGCCTGCCTAACTCGATCGGTTACGTCGAGTACGCCTACGCCAAGCAGAACAAGATGGCCTTCGTGCAGCTGAAGAACGCGGCCGGCAACTATGTCTCGCCGGACGACGCCAACTTCAAGGCCGCGGCCGCGGGCGCCGACTGGACCAAGAGCTTCTATCAGGTGCTGACCGAGCAGCCCGGCAAGGACGCTTGGCCGATCACCGGCGCGACCTTCATCCTGATGCACAAGGCGCAGGACAAGCCGGCCAGCGCCGCCAACGCTCTCAAGTTCTTCGACTGGGCCTACGCGAGCGGCGACCAGATGGCTGCCGATCTCGACTACGTCGCGCTGCCCGACTCGGTGAAGGCGCTGGTCCGCAAGCAATGGGCTGACCAGATCAAGGACGGCTCGGGCAAGGTCGTCTCGTACAAGTAAGACAGCTCGTCCGACGAGCGGGGCCAGCGGCTCCGCTCGCCAGCGCGCCGCCTGCGGGCGGCGCGGGCCTGCGAACGAATTGCGGAGGCGACATGGCCGCTACACTGCCCGCGACCCCCATCCCCGACGACCACGCCATGGAACGCTCCGCGCCTCGCGGACGGCCGCCCGAGCGGCGGCGCATCGCCCCCTGGGCCGACGGCCTGTTCTCCGCCCTCGCGCACGGCGCGGCGCTGCTGACGCTGGCGATGCTGGTGGGCATCATCATCTCGCTGTTCATCGGCGCCGCCCCGGCGATCGAGGAATACGGGCTGAGCTTCCTGTGGACCGCCGACTGGGATCCCGTGCAGGAGAAGTTCGGCGGCCTGGTGATGATCTACGGCACGCTGATGACCTCGGGGATCGCGCTGCTGATCGCGGTGCCGGTGAGCTTCGGCATCGCGCTGTTCCTGACCGAACTCTCGCCGCGCTGGCTCAAGCGCCCGCTCGGCATCGCGATCGAGCTGCTGGCCGCGGTGCCATCGATCGTCTACGGCATGTGGGGCCTGCTGGTCTTCGGCCCGCTGCTTGCGCAGTTCGTGCAGCAGCCGCTGCAGGGCCTGTTCGGCAACGTGCCCTATCTGGGCGCACTGTTCTCCGGCCCGCCGGTGGGCATCGGCATCCTGTCGGCCGGGATCATCCTCGCGATCATGATCATCCCGTTCATCGCCGCGGTGATGCGCGACGTGTTCGAGGTCACGCCCGCGATGCTGAAGGAGTCGGCCTACGGCCTCGGCTCGACGACCTGGGAAGTGGTCTGGAAGGTCGTGCTGCCCTACACCAAGACCGGCGTCATCGGCGGCATCATGCTGGGCCTGGGCCGCGCGCTCGGCGAGACGATGGCGGTCACCTTCGTGATCGGCAACATGAACCAGTTGTCGTCGCTGAGCCTGTTCGAGGCCGCCAACAGCATCACCTCGGCGCTCGCGAACGAGTTCGCCGAGGCCGGCGAGGGCCTGCACCAGGCCTCGCTGATCTACCTGGGCCTGATCCTGTTCTTCATCACCTTCGTGGTGCTGGCCTGCTCCAAGGTGCTGCTGATGCAGCTGAAGAAGAACGAAGGGGGCCGTTCATGAGCGCCGTCATGCAAGCCTCGGGCGCACCGGCGGCGGCCAAGCTCGCCAAGCACCGTGCGCGCAAGCGCGTCAACGCGATCGCGCTGACGCTGTCGCTGGCCGCGATGGCCTTTGGCGTGTTCTGGCTGATCTGGATCCTGGTCGAGACGGTGCATCTGGGCATCGGCGGCCTCGCGCTGTCGACCTTCACCGAGATGACGCCGCCGCCGCAGGCCGAGACCGGCGGCCTGGCCAACGCGATCTTCGGCTCGCTGCTGATGGTGAGCCTGGCCACGCTGGTGGGCACGCCGATCGGCATCCTGGCCGGCATCTACCTCGCCGAGTACGGCCAGAAGACCTGGCTCGGCGCCTCGACGCGCTTCATCAACGACATCCTGCTGTCCGCGCCGTCGATCGTGATCGGCCTGTTCATCTACTCGGCCGTGGTCGCGCCGATGAAGAGCTTCTCGGCGCTGGCCGGCGTGCTGGCGCTGGCGCTGATCGTGATTCCGGTGGTGATTCGCACCACCGAGAACATGCTGAGCCTGATCCCCAACGCGCTGCGCGAAGCGGCCTACGCGCTGGGCACGCCGAAGTGGAAGGTGATCTCGTCGGTGACGCTGAAGTCGGCGCGCGCCGGCGTGGTGACCGGCGTGCTGCTGGCGCTGGCGCGCGTGGCGGGCGAAACGGCGCCGCTGCTGTTCACCGCGCTGTCGAACCAGTTCTGGACCGCGAGCCTGACCGAGCCGATGGCGAGCCTGCCGGTGACGATCTTCAAGTTCGCGATGAGCCCCTACGAGAACTGGCAGAAGCTGGCGTGGGCGGGCGTGTTCCTGATCACGATCGGCGTGCTGGTGCTCAACATCCTGGCGCGCGCGCTGTTCCGCAACAAGCATTGAAGGACCTGACATGGACGCCAAGGTCGAACTGCCCGTCACCGAGCGCGCCAAGCTGGCGGTGCGCAACCTGAACTTCTACTACGGCCACTTCCACGCGCTCAAGAACATCAACCTCGACATCCCCGAGCGCAAGGTCACGGCCTTCATCGGCCCGTCGGGCTGCGGCAAGAGCACGCTGCTGCGCACCTTCAACCGCATGTTCGAGCTCTATCCCGAGCAGCGTGCCGAAGGCCAGATCCTGCTCGACGGCGACGACATCCTGCACAGCAAGGAAGATGTCTCGCTGATTCGCGCCAAGGTCGGTATGGTCTTCCAGAAGCCGACGCCGTTTCCGATGTCGATCTACGACAACATCGCGTTTGGCGTGCGGCTGTTCGAGGACCTGCCGCGCGTCGAGATGGACGAGCGCGTCGAATGGGCGCTGAAGAAGGCCGCGCTGTGGAACGAGGTCAAGGACAAGCTGGCCCAAAGCGGCGCCGGACTTTCCGGCGGCCAGCAGCAGCGCCTGTGCATTGCGCGCGGGATCGCGATCAAGCCCGAGGTGCTGCTGCTCGACGAGCCCTGCTCGGCGCTCGACCCGATCTCCACCGGCAAGATCGAGGAGCTGATCCACGAGCTCAAGAGCGACTACACGGTGGTGATCGTTACGCACAACATGCAGCAGGCCGCGCGCTGCTCGGACTACACCGCCTACATGTACCTCGGCGACCTCATCGAGTTCGGCCCGACTTCGGAGCTGTTCATGAAGCCGAAGAAGAAGGACACCGAGGACTACATCACCGGTCGCTTCGGCTGAAGGGGAAACGACGATGAATGACAAGCATCTTTCGACCCAGTTCGACGCCGAGCTGGGCGGCATCTCGACCCGCGTGCTCGAGATGGGCGGCCTGGTCGAGTCGCAGGTCGCGCAGGCGATCTATGCGCTGTCGAACTTCAGCAACGAGACCGCCGCGCAGGTGATCGCGCAGGAGGACAAGGTCAACCACATGGAAGTGGACATCGACCGCGAGCTGTCCTCCATCATCGCGCGGCGCCAGCCGACCGCGCGCGACCTGCGGCTGCTGATTGCCGTAAGCAAGACCATCGGCAACCTCGAGCGCGTCGGCGACGAGGCCGCGCGCATCGCGCGCACGGTGCAGCGCCTGGTCAACACCGGCGTGTCGAGCCGGCTTCGCACCCCGGTGGGCGACGTGTCGTTCGAGGCCAGCCTCGCGATCGCGCTGCTGCGCAAGGCGCTCGACGCCTTCGCGCGCCTGGACACCGACAAGGCGATCGAGGTGATCAAGCAGGACAACCAGATCGACGAGGAGTTCGACGGCCTGATGCGCAAGCTGATCACCTACATGATGGAAGACCCGCGCACGATCTCGGCGTCGATCGACCTCGTGTTCGTGGCCAAGGCGATCGAGCGCGTGGGCGACCACGCCAAGAACCTCGCCGAGCAGATCATCTACATCGTCAAGGGCACCGACGTGCGCCACAACCCGGTGGAGCAGCTGGAGTCCATCGTCCGCTGATGACGACGACGAACACGCAAGGGAGTTGCCGATGAGCCGCGTGCTGGTGGTGGAAGACGAATCCGCGATCGCGGAGCTGATCTCGATCAACCTGCGCCACGCCGGCTACGAGGTCACGCTGGCCGCCAGTGCCGACGCCGCGCAGCTCGAGGTCGACCGCGTGCTACCCGACCTCGTGATCCTCGACTGGATGCTGCCCGGCCAGAGCGGCCTGGCGCTGGCCAAGCGCTGGCGCGGCGAGTCGCGCACGCGTGAACTGCCGATCATCATGCTGACCGCGCGCGCCGACGAGGGCGACAAGGTCAGCGGCCTGGATGCCGGCGCCGACGACTACCTCACCAAGCCGTTCTCGACGCAGGAACTGATGGCGCGCATCCGTGCGGTGCTGCGCCGCCGCGCGCCCGAGGCGCTGGACAGCGCGGTCGAGCTGGGCCCACTGCGGCTCGACCCGGCGACGCGGCGCGTCTCGCGCGGCGAGCTGGACATCAAGGTGGGGCCGACCGAGTTCCGGCTGCTGCACTTCCTGATGACGCATCCCGAGCGCGTGCATTCGCGCGCGCAGCTGCTCGATCGGGTGTGGGGCGACCACGTCTTCATCGAGGAGCGCACGGTCGACGTGCATGTCAAGCGCTTGCGCGAAGCGCTGGCGCCCTCGGGTTGCGCCGCGATGATCGAAACCGTGCGCGGCGCGGGCTACCGCCTCACGCAGCAGTCGGCTGCACTGCAGGCCTGACGCGGCGCGCGCCGCAGCCTGGACACGGAGCGCGCGTGCAGGACCACCCCATGGCTTGGCTCCTGCCGCGACTGATCGCCGGCCTGGTGGCCCTGCTGGTCGGCGGCGCCTTGGGCTATCTGATCGGCAGCCCGGTGCATGCGCCGGTGCTGAGCATGCTGCTGGGCGGCGGTTGCGCGGTCGGCGTGGTGGCAGCGCTCGACACGCTGCGCGGCGTGCGGCTGATCGCCTGGCTGCGCGGCCCGCAGGACGAAAGCGCGCCGCGCGACGCCGGCTTCTGGGGCGAGATCGGCTACCGCGTCGAGCGTGCGATCCGGCTGCGCGAGCAGGGCGCGGCACACGAGAAGACGCGGCTGGCGCAGTTCCTCGCCGCCATCGAGGCGTCGCCGAACGGCGTGATGCTGCTCGACGCGAACGAGCAGATCGAGTGGTGCAACTCGGTCGCGGCGGATCACTTCGGGCTCGACCCGCAGCGCGACCGCCTGCAGCGCGTCACCAACCTCGTGCGCGCGCCGTCCTTCGTCAGCCATCTGCAGTCGCAGCGCTACGACGACGCGGTGGTGTTCCGCGGGCCGCGCGGCGACGCCACGCTGTCGGTGCTGGTGCGCGCCTATGGCGACGGCCAGCGCCTGGTGCTGTCGCAGGACATCACCGAACGCGAGCGCGCCGACGCGATGCGCAGGGACTTCGTGGCCAACGTCTCGCACGAGATCCGCACGCCGCTGACGGTGGTGGCGGGTTTCATCGAGACCTTGTCCAACCTGCCGCTGACCGACGTCGAGCGCAAGCGCGTGCTGTCGCTGATGTCGCAGCAGACGCAGCGCATGCAGAACCTGGTGGCCGACCTCCTGACGCTGGCCCAGCTGGAGGGCAGCCCGCGGCCGACGGTCGATCGCTGGGTGTCGGTCGGCCGCATGCTGGCGCACGTGTCGGGCGACGCGCGCTCGCTGTCGCAAGGCCGGCACGAGATCGTCGCGGCCACGGTCGACGACGCGGTGCAGATCGCCGGCGCCGAGAGCGAACTGCTCAGCGCGCTGGCCAACCTGGTCAACAACGCCGTGCGCTACACGCCCGACGGCGGACGCATCGAGATCGGCTGGCGACTGTGCCCCGACGGCAGCGGCGAGTTCTCCGTGCGCGACACGGGCATGGGCATTGCGCGCGAGCACTTGCCGCGCCTGACCGAGCGCTTCTACCGAGTCGACGGCAGCCGTTCGCGTGAGACAGGCGGCACCGGGCTTGGCCTGTCGATCGTCAAGCACGTGGTGCAGCGCCATGGCGCGGTGCTCGACATCGCCAGCGAGCCGGGCAAGGGCTCGACGTTTCGCATCGTTTTTCCGGCCGCGCGCGTTCGTTTCCTCGAACCGGCGCCGGATCCGCGCCGTCAGCTCGAGGCGACTTCGGCCGAGGCCGCTGCCGACACGCGCTGAAGCAGAACCAGCAGCACGCTGCCGACGACCACCAGCGCCAGCGAGTTCGCGGCCCAGAACGCCAGCGCACCCGAGAGCGCGGCCGGCCAGAACGACGGCGGCGCGAACGCCAGCCAAGCGCCGCCGCCGATACCCAGCCCCCACATCGCGAGGCAGTAGGCGACGGCCGGCAGCAGCGCGATGCGCCAGGCGCGCAGCGCGAACGAGGCGACGCACTGGATCGCGTCGAACACGTGCGTCGCGCCGACCAGCAGCATCAGCGGCGCGGCGATCGCGAGCACCTGGGCGTCCGTGCTGTAGAGGCCGGTCAGCGGCCGGCGCAGCAGGGCCATCGCGATGCTGAGCGTCGCGGCGATCGCGATGGCCAGCGCCAGGCCCTGGCGGCAGCTGCGGCGCGCCAGCGCCGGATCGCCTGCGCCAATGGCCTGCGCGGCCTGCGCGCCGGTGGCGATGGCGATCGACAACGGCAGCATGTAGCACACGCTCGCGATGTTCATCGCGATCTGGTGGGCGGCCAGCGCCGGCGTGCCGACGCGTGCGATGAAGATCGCCATCATCGCGAAGCCGGTCACCTCGAAGAAGGTCGCGGCGCCGGCCGGCAAGCCCAGGCGCAGCAGCTCGCCGAGCAGGTCGCGCCGGGGCGCCTGCCAGTCCTCGAACAGGCGCAGATGGCGGTAGCTTGCGTGGCGCGCGAGCATCGCGAAGCCGATCAGCGCCAGCAGGCTCATGACGATCAGTGTCGCCATGCCGCAGCCTTCGACGCCCATCGGCTCGACGCCCAGCCCGCCGTTGATCAGCCACAGGTTCAGCACGATCTTCAGGCCCAGACCGACGATCTGCACCGCGGTGACGAACCAGGGCCGCGACAAGCCCTGGTTGAACGAGCCGTAGACGCGGAACAGCAGGCCGGGGATCAGCGCCCAGGCGAGCCAGCCCAGGTAGTCGCGCGCGCGCTCGACGACGGCAGGCTCGGCCTGCGACAGCGTCAGCAGCGGCTGCGGCCAACCCAGCAGCAGCGCGCCCGGAACGGCGAGCAGCAGCGCGAGCCAGCTGCCTTGCTGGAAGCTGCGGCGCACGCCTTCGTCGTTGCCGGCGCCGAAGTGGTGGCCGACGACCGGGATCAGCGCCTGCACCACGCCGGTCAGGCCGATGTAGACGCTGACGTAGATCGACGCGCCGATCGACAGCGCAGCGAGGTCGACCGCGCCGTGGCGACCGGCGAGCACGGCGTCGGCAATGCCGAAGCCGATCACCGCGAGCTGGCCGATCAGCACCGAGGCCGCGTGGCGCGCAATGACCGACAGCGGCGCCCAGCGGGCGCCGGGCGCAAGGCTTGCGCGCCTCACTGCGGCGCGCCGCTCGTGCGCCGGTAGATCGCGATCTCGTCGACGCGGTCGGTCGGCCGGCGCTCGCGCGCGACGATCTGCCAGCCGCTGCGTGCGGCCGCACTGCGCAGCGGTACCTCGGCGAGCAGGAACTCGCAGCGCCCACTGTCGCGCCCGGCTTCGACGCGCCAGCCGCCGTGAACCTCGAGCGCGGCGACGAGGCCGCGGTCTTGCTGCGGCGCGGCGACGCAGGCATCGCGCGGCACGTGCTGGGCGATGCGCTCGATCACCGGCCGCCAGCTGCGCGCGTAGTCCAGCGGCTGCATCAGCAGCGTCATCGCCAGCAGCCAGCCGAGCGCGACACCGCCGGCCGGCAGCACCAGGCTCTTCCACAGCGGATGGCGGTGGCGGCCGGTGCGCCAGCGCACGAGCAGCGCCCAGGCCACCGTGCCCGCCAGCGCGACGGCCAGGGGTTCCCATTCGAAGCGGCTCACGAATCCGGGCGCGAGCCGCGCGACGTTGGCGGCGGGCTTGGCTGGCAATCCGGTCTGCAGCGACGCGTAGATGATCCAGATCCAGATCGCGGCGAGGCTGAAGAAGAACACCGAGAACCAGTCGATCGCCGCGGTGACGCTGCGCTGCAGCGTGGGCAGCGCAAAGGCCGCCAGTACCGCCAGCGGCGGCAAGGCGAGCAGCAAGGCGCGGTCGGAGCCGCCCATCGCAATGCTGGTGACGATGCCGACGGCCGCGGTCGCCGCCGGCGCCGCGATGTGGCGGTGCGCCAGGTGCGAACGCCAGCGCCACAGCGTCCAGGACGCCAGTGCCCAGGCCGGCCAGGCGAACCACACGAACAGCTGGACGACCTGGCCGGCGGCGCGCGGCGACTGCAGCCGCCAGGCCCAGGTGTCGGTGACCCAGCCGATGGCCGCGGCCAGCACGCCCGCGACGACGATCCAGGGCACGAAGCTGCGTGCGCGTGCGTAGCTCGAGCGCAGGTTGATCACCGTGCCAGCCACCGCAAGGCCGGCCGCGACGGCCGGCGCGCCACTGGCGGCAACCAGTGGCAGCGCGATCAGCATCGCGCTGCGTGCGCGGTGCGTGTGCCACGGGCTCACCGCCATCGCGTAGAGGAACAGCGTCGCTCCGAACAGCTGCGCCAGCTCGGGGGTCGTCTCGTGGCCCAACTGCAGCAGCCCCAGCGAGGCGATCAGCGCGAGCAGGGCGCCGTCGGCGATCGCGCGGGCGTAGTCGACCGGGTGCGCCTCGCCGCCGAATGCAAAGGCTGCCGGCTGGGCGGCTTCGGTGCGCGCGAGGTAGTAGCAGCTGTACCAAAGCCCGATCAGCACGCCGACCAGCAGCAGCGCGAACGGCATGCGCGCGGCGAATGGCGCACCGAACAGCGGACCGAACACCTTGATGAAACCGGCGCCCAGCGCATAAGGCAGCAACGCGCCGTCGCTCGGCAGGCCGCCCAGCGCTGGTGCCCACCACGGGCTCGCGCCGCGCGCGACGCTGGCCATGTAGCCGAACGAGGTCACGTCGGCATTGCGCCATGGGTCGCGGCCGAACAGACCCGGCAGCACGTAGGCCGCGCAAAACAGCAGCAACGCCAGGCGGGGCAGACGCGTGACGGCGCGCTGCGTGACGAGGGCAGGGGTCGGCGGCGTGTTCACCGGCGCATCATGCAAGAAGCGTGGATCGAAGGGCAGCAGCCGCGCTCGCCCGCGGGCGAAACACGGCCGCAACGAAAGAGGCGGGAACAAAAAAGGGCAGCCTGTGCTGCCCTTCTTGCGGATCGCGCGCGATCACTTCTTGAGGTGCGCGAACTTGTTGCGGAACTTCTCGACGCGACCGCCGAGGTTGTCCACGCTCTTTTGCGTGCCGGTGTAGAACGGGTGCGACTCGCTGGTGGTCTCCAGCTTGAACAGCGGCAGCTCGCGGCCGTCGTCGGCCTTGCCGGTTTCCTTGGTCTGAGCGCACGAGCGCGTAACGAACTTGAACCCGTTCGACAGGTCCACGAACAGCACGTCGCGGTAGTTGGGGTGGATGCCTTCTTTCATGTGTCCTCGCTGGGTTCTGCTCGGGAGCCACGCGACCCTGTGTCGCGCACTTTCCGAAGGTGCGGGAAAGCTGAGCATTATAGCCGAGCCATCCCGCGGCCCCTGGCGGGGCCCCCGGCCACGGATCAGCCGCCTCTTCGCATCATGTCGAAGAAGTCGAGGTTGGTCTTGGTGGCCTTCATCTTGTCGAGGATGAACTCCATCGCCTCGATCTCGTCCATCGGGTAGAGCAGCTTGCGCAGGATCCAGGTCTTTTGCAGGATCTCCGGCTTGAGCAGCAGCTCCTCGCGGCGCGTGCCCGACTTGTTGATCAGGATCGAGGGGTAGACGCGCTTCTCGGCCATGCGGCGATCCAGGTGGATCTCGCAGTTGCCGGTGCCCTTGAACTCCTCGTAGATGACCTCGTCCATGCGGCTGCCGGTGTCGATCAGCGCGGTGCCGATGATGGTCAGCGAGCCGCCTTCCTCGATGTTGCGTGCCGCGCCGAAGAAGCGCTTCGGACGCTGCAGCGCGTTGGCGTCGACGCCGCCGGTGAGCACCTTGCCCGAGCTGGGCAGCACGTTGTTGTAGGCGCGTGCGAGGCGGGTGATCGAGTCGAGCAGAATCACCACGTCCTTCTTGAGCTCGACCAGACGCTTGGCGCGCTCGATCACCATTTCGGCGACCTGCACGTGGCGTGCGGCCGGCTCGTCGAAGGTGGAGCTGATGACCTCGCCGCGCACGGTGCGCTGCATCTCGGTCACTTCTTCCGGGCGCTCGTCGACCAGCAGCACGATCAGGTGCGCGTCGGGATGATTGGCGACGATCGCGTGGGCGAGCTGCGTCATCATCACCGTCTTGCCGCTCTTGGGCGGCGCGACCAGCAGCGCCCGCTGGCCTTTGCCGATCGGCGCGATGAGGTCGATGATGCGGCTGGTGATGTTCTCGTCCGACTTGGTCGAGATGTCACGTTCGAGCTTGAACTGTTCCTTCGGGAACAGCGGCGTCAAGTTCTCGAACATGATCTTTTGCTTGTTCTGCTCCGGCGTGATCCCATTGACGAGATCCACCTTCACCAGCGCGAAGTAGCGTTCGCCGTCCTTGGGGACGCGCACCTCGCCTTCGATCATGTCGCCGGTGTGCAGGTTGAAGCGGCGGATCTGGCTCGGCGACAGGTAGATGTCGTCCGTCGAGGCCAGGTAGCTCGTGTCGAGCGAGCGCAGAAAGCCGAAGCCGTCGGGCAGCACTTCGAGCACGCCGTCGCCGAAAACCTGTTCGCCGGCCTTGGCGCGCTTCTTCATGATCGCGAACATCAGCTCCTGCTTGCGCATGCGGGAGGCGTTCTCGATCTCCAGCGCGTCGCCCATCTGGACGAGCTCGGTGATATGCAGAGTCTTGAGTTCGGATAGATGCATCGAGGCACCTCGGTGCTGGCGCCGTGTGGCGCGTCCCGGTCGCCCGCTGACCCTGATGGGGTCACTGCGCCTGGCGACGAGAGAACTGGAGTCGGTGGGGAAGGGGCCGAAACCGGGCGCGCTGGCTGGGTAGCCCGGGCGCGGTGGCCATCAGACGCGGCCCGCTCGCATCACGAGCAGGGCCGCGTTGGGGAGGAATTATAGGTGGCCGTCGAGGAAGGCCGTCAACTGCGCCTTGCTCAGCGCGCCGACCTTGGTCGCGGCGAGCTGGCCGCCCTTGAACAGCATCAGCGTCGGGATGCCGCGGATACCGAACTTGGCCGGCACGTCACGGTTCTCGTCGACGTTCATCTTGGCGATCTGCAGCTTGCCCTGGTAGTCGCTCGCGACGTCGTCGAGGATCGGCGCGATCATCTTGCAGGGGCCGCACCACTCGGCCCAGTAATCCACCAGCACCGGGGTGCCGGAGTTGAGCACATCGCTTTCGAACGATGCATCGGAAACGTGCTTGATCAGGTCGCTGGCCATGGGCTTGTCCTTCGTGGGCCTCAGTCTGGTCGACCGGCACAATGGCCGCATCAACCTCTCAAAATTCTGACACAAGGTAGCGGTGCGCCGGCTCGCTGCAAGCCCTGACGCCGCTATGGGTGCCATAGAAGCTCGATCCCGACCCTTGTCCCGTTCGCCATTGCCGCACTTGTCGCCACCTTTGTCCCTGCTCGCGCTGCCGCCGTCGCTGGACGCCGACGCCCTGTGGAGCCTCATCGTGGAGGCCGTGGCCACGCACGCGCGGCAGCACGGCGCCGACCTGCGCGACTGCCTCGTGCTGCTGCCCCAGGCGACCCTGCTGCCGCAGGCCCAGGCGGCCTGGCAGCGTCATGCCACAGGGCAGGGCTGGTCGCCGCGCTTCGAGACGACGCAAACGCTCGCCGAGCGGATCGCGCCGGCCCCCCGGGCGCCGGCCGCCGCGCTGCGCTTCGACGCGGCCAGCGACCGTCTGCAGGCCGCGGCCTTCCTGCGCGAGGCGCGCCCCGACTGGTCGCGCCACGACCCGCAGGGCCACGCGCTCGCGGTCGCGCGGATCACGGCCAGTGCCCAGGCGCTGGCACGTGCGCGCCTGGCGCAGCGACCCGAGCGGCGAGCGGCCTGGCTTGCACAGGCGCGCGCGCTGCTCGCGCCGGCCGACGGCCCCGACGGCTTCGAGCGCTCGCTGGCCCGGCTGGCGCTCGAGTGGTCGCTGCAGGCGCATGCGCCTGGCGATGCGGGCCTGTGGCCGCATGTCGCTGGCGCAGGCGCCCTGGTCGTGGTCGATGCCGGCACGCGCGACCCGTTGCCGGCCGCGCTGGCCGAGCATGCCGCCGAAGCCGGCGTGCCGACGCTGCGCATCGACGCTGCGCTGGCAATCGCCGACGCGACGCAGGCGCCCGCCCGGGTCGAACTGGCCGTCGCCCGCGACGCCGAGGACGAGGCCCAGTGCTGCGCCGCCTTGTTGCTGCGCGCACTCGAGGCGAACGCCACGCCGATCGCCCTGATCGCGCAGGACCGCGGCCTGGTGCGGCGCGTGCGGGCGCTGCTCGAGCGGCGCGGCGTCGCGCTGCGCGACGAGACCGGCTGGCGCCTGAGCACCACGCGCGCCGGCGCAACCGTCGCCGGCTGGCTGCGCGCGGCGCTTGCGCCGCAGGGGCCGGCCGACGCATGGCTGGAGGCACTGAAGTCGTCTCCCATGCCATGGCCCGGTGCCGACGAGATCGAGGCCTGGCTGCGTCGCCGCGGCGTGACCCGCCTGGGCGCGCTCGGTGGTGCCGCCTTCGACGGCGCGGCGGCCCAGGCATGGGACCGCTGGCAGCAGGCGCAAGCGCCGTTTCCCGTGGCCGGCCGGCGCAGCGCCGCCGCGTGGCTGGACGCATTGCACGGCCTGCTCGATCGTGCCGGCCAAGCCGAGGCGCTGGCCGCCGACGCGGCCGGCGCGCAGGTGTTCGCCACGCTGCGCCTGGGGCCGGCATGGGCCGGCGCGCGCGCCGCGCTGCCGGCCGCGCCGCTGTCGGCGCACGAGTTCACCGGATGGGTCGATGACGTGCTGGAGCACACCGAATTCCGCCCGGCGGCCGCACAGGACGCGGCGATCGTCGTCACCCCGCTGGCGCGTGCGGCGCTGCGCCCGTTCGCGCTCGTGGTCTGCCCTGGCGCCGATGCCGTGCGCCTGGGCGCCGCGCCGGCGCCGGACCCGCTGCTGGGCGATGCCGTCGCGGCCGCGCTCGGCCTGCCCGATGTCGCGAGCCGTCGCGATGCCGAGACCGCGGCCTTCGCGCAGATGCTGCGCGCCGAGCGTGTCGTGCTGCTGCGCCGCGAGGCCGACGGCGAGGAGCAACTGCCGGCCAGCCCCTTGTGGCGTCGGCTCGAACGCGCGTTGGCCGGACACGCCGGTGTGGCCGCGCAGCCGCGCGAGGCGCGCCTGCTCGACGCGCAACCGGTCGAGCGGCCGGCGCCGTCGGCGCCGGCCCTGGTGCCGACACGCCTGTCGGCCAGCGGCGCCGAGGCGCTGCGCAGCTGTCCCTACCGCTACTTTGCGCTGCAGGCGCTGGGCCTTGCGGTGCGCGAGGAGCTTGACGACGAGCCCGATGCGCGCGACCACGGCACCTGGCTGCACGAGGTGCTGCAGCGCTTCCATGCGGCTCGACCCGAACCCGTCAGTGATGCCGCTGCCGATCTCGCCGCGCTGCATCGGGCGGCCGATGCAGCGCTGGCCACGCTGGCGCGCGACGACGCCGATTTCCTGCCGTTCCACACCTCGTTCGCGTTGGTCGCGCCGCGCTATGTTGCGTGGTTGCACGAGGCCGAGGCGCAGGGCTGGCGCGCGCAGCACACGGAGCTGCCGCTCGAAGCCGCGCTGCCGGTGCAAGACGGCGAGCCGGCGACCCTGCTGCATGGCCGGCTCGACCGCGTCGACCTCAACGCGAACGGCGGACCGCGCTGGCGCATCGTCGACTACAAGACCGGCAGCACGCAGCGGCTGAAGGAGCGCGTTCGGCACCCGCTCGAGGACACGCAGCTCGCGTTCTACGCGGCCCTGCTGATGGCCGACCGCACGCTGGATGCCGATGCGATCGAGGCCGGCTACCTCGCGCTCGACGACCGCCATGAACTGCCGTGGATTGCGCACGAGGGGGTCGGCGCCAGCGCGCAGGCGCTGGCCGACGGACTGGCGGTGGAGCTTGCCCGTCTGCGTGCCGGAGCGCCGATGCCGGCACTCGGCGAAGGCCAGGACTGCGAGCACTGCGACGCGCGCGGCCTGTGCCGGCGCGATCACTGGGCCGGCGCAGCGGCGCCGGCCAGCGGGGGCGAGTCATGACGGTGCAGGCCGCCTACCGCGTCGATGGCCGCCAGGTCGAGCCGGCGGCGTTCTATCGCGTCGCCTGCGACCCGTCGCGCAGCGTCGTCGTCGAGGCCTGCGCGGGTGCCGGCAAGACCTGGATGCTGGTATCGCGCATCGTGCGCGCACTGCTCGACGGCGCGAAGCCGCAGGAGATCCTCGCGATCACCTTCACGCGCAAGGCCGCTGGAGAAATGCGCCAGCGCCTCGACAGCTGGCTGGCGCAGTTCGCCGCGGCCTCGCCCGAAAGGCGCATCGAGGAACTGGTGCTGCGCGGCTGTTCGGCGGCGGACGCGCGCGCGCTCGAGCCGCGCCTTGCCCGCCTGGAGGGCGAGCTGCTCGACTGCGCGCGCAGCGTCGACATCCGCACCTTCCACGGCTGGTTCGGGCAGCTGCTGCGCGGCGCGCCCGCCTCGCTGCTCGAACCGCTGGGCCTGGTGTCCGAACCGCAGCTCGTCGAAGAGCTCGATGACCTCAAGCCCGCGCTGCTGCGCGACTTCTGGCGCGCCGTCGCGGCCGACGCGGCACTGCGCGACGCCTATGCCGCGCTCGTCGCGCGCCATGGCCGGCGCATCGTCGCCGACTGGCTCGACGCCGCGCTCGCCCAGCGCGTCGAGTTCGAGCGCGCCGACGCGGCCGGCGCGGTCGACGCGAGCGTGCCGCCGGCCGCCGAACACTGGCCGCCGCTGGCGGCCTGGCCGACGCCGTGCGACGCGCTGCGCGATCCGGTGCTGCAGGCACCGCTGGCCGCGCTGGCCGTCGCGCTCGGCGTCGAGAAGAACAAGCGCCCGCGCGACACCGCCGCGGCGATCGAGGCCGCACTCGGCGCGCTGCAGGCCGGCGGCGAGGCGGCCGCGGCGTTCGATGCGCTGTGGTCCGCGCTGCACACCAAGGACGACACGTTGCGCGCCCATCTCGCAGGGCCGCTGTCCGAAGCGGCGGCGCAGGTGCTGGCGCAGTTGCGCCTTGCGCGCGACCAGCAAGCCGCGCACGAGGACCACGTCGCGATGGCGCGACTGGCGCGCGCGCTGCTGGCCTGCTGGCGCGAGCTCAAGCGTGCGCGGGGCCTGGCCGACATGGCCGACCTCGAGGTCGCCGCCGAACAGCTGCTCGCCGATGCGCCGCTGGCCGGCTGGGTGCTCGAGCGGCTCGACGCGCGCGTGCGCCACCTGCTCGTCGACGAGTTCCAGGACACCAGCCCGCTGCAGTGGCGCACGCTGTCGTCGTGGCTGGCCGGCTATGCCGGCGCCGGCGGCGGCGCGAGCGGCCAGCGGCCCTTGTCGGTCTTCATCGTCGGCGACCCCAAGCAAAGCATCTATCGTTTCCGCCGCGCCGACCCGCGCGTGTTCGCGGCGGCCGGCGATTTCGTCGTCGGCGCGCTGGACGGTGCCCACCTGGCCTGCGACCACACGCGGCGCAACGCCCCGGCGGTGATCGACGTGCTCAACCGCGTGTTCGATGCCGCGCAGGTGGCAGGCGAGTTCGACGGCTTTCGTGCCCACACGACGGCCAGCGCGGCGCACGGCCGTGTCGCGCTGCTCGCGCCGGTGGACCGCGCCGAGCGCGCGCCGCGGCGCGAGGCGCAGACCACCTGGCGCGACAGCCTCACGCAGCCGCGCGACGAGGCCGAGGTCGCGCACCGCATGGTCGAGGCGCGGCGCGTGGCCGCCGCGATCGGCCGGCGGCTGCAGGCCGGCTTGCACCCGGGCGAGGTGATGGTGCTGGCGCGCAAGCGCGCGGCGCTCGCGCTGGTGGCGCAGGCGCTGCGAGAGCTGGGCGTGCCCTGCGTGGTGCCGGAGGAGCGCGAGCTGATGGCCTGTGTCGAGGTGCGCGATCTGGTCGCGCTGCTCGACGCGCTGGTCTCGCCGGCGCATGCGCTGTCGCTCGCGCAGGCGCTGCGCAGTCCCTTGTTCGGCATCGACGATGCGACGCTCGCCGCGCTGGCGCCGCGCGCCCGCGCGCTGGGCTGGTGGCAGGCGGTCACGGCCGGCGAGGCCTGGCCGCTGCCGCCGGACCAGGCGGCGGCGCTGGCGCGCGCCGCGCGCTTGCTGATCGCCTGGCGCGAGGCTGCGCGCTGGCTGCCGCCGCACGACCTGCTGGACCGCATCGTGGGCGAGGGCGAGCTGCGCGAGCGCGTCGCGCAGGCGGTGCCGGCGGCCCAGCGCGAGACGGCGCTGGAGGCGATCGACGCGCTGCTGGAGCAGTCGCTGTCGCTCGACGGGGGCCGGCTGCTCACGCCCTACGGCTTCGTGCGCGCCCTCAAGCGCCGGCGCCTGCTGCTGCCGCGCCGCCCGCGCGGCGACGCGGTGCAGCTGCTCACGGTGCACGGCGCCAAGGGGCTGGAAGCGCAGGTGGTGTTCCTGGTCGACGCGCTGCCGCAGCGCCCGCAAGGCGATCTCGCGAGCCTGCTGGTGGACTGGCCGCCGCATGCGCAGGCGCCGGCCTGCCTGGCCTTTCTCGCGTCGGCGCGGCGTTGTCCGCCCTCGCTGCGGCCGGCCTACGAGGCCGAACTCGCGGCGCGCTCGCGCGAGGAACTCAATGCGCTCTATGTCGCGATGACGCGCGCCGAGCACGAGCTGGTGCTCAGCGCGACCGAGCCCTACGCCGCCGCGCCGGGCAAGGCGCCGTGGCAGCGTCTGGCCGACGCGGGCGTCGCGCTCGAGGAGGCGGGCGACGAGGGCGCGTCGCCGTCGCCGCGCGAGGCGACGCGTTTCGAGCTGCTCGAACTGCCGCGCCTGTCAGCGCCGCCGGTGGTGGCGGCCCCGGTCGAAGCGGACGCCGGTTCGGCCGCGGCCGAGCTGGGTCGTGCCCTGCATCGCGTGCTGGAGTGGCTGCCCGCGCCGAATGAACTCGATGACGCCTGCCAGGCCGCCGCCGAGCAGCACGCGCTCGACGACCTCGCGCGCCAGACGCTGGCGCAAGCCGCGCGGCGCGTGCTCGAAAGCCCGCAGCTGCGCCGCTGGTTCGACCCCGAAGGCATCGCCTGGGCCGCCAACGAATTGCCGCTGCTGTGGCAAGGCGCCTGGCTGCGGCTGGACCGGCTCGTCGCGCTGCACACGCCGCAGGGCCGCGAATGGTGGGTGCTGGACCACAAGCTGCATCCGGCGCCGCAGACGCAGCCGGCATTGCGTGCGCAGCTGGCGCGCTACCGCGACGCGGTGCGCGCGCTGCAGCCGGGCGAACGCGTGCGCGCGGCCTTCATCACCGCCGAGGGGCAAGCGGTCGAGCTGACCGACGACTGAGCCACGCTCAGCAAAGTGCGTCGGCGGCCGCCAGCCCCGAGCGCACCGCGCCCTCGATCGTGGCCGGGTAAGGACCTTCGACGTGGTCGCCGCAGGCCAGCAGGCGCGCAGCGATCGCCATCGGCGCGCGCGCCAGGCCGGGGGTGCAGAGAAAGGTCGCGCGCTTCTCGACGAAGCTGCGCAGCAGCGCGGGCGGGCCGTCGAGCCAGTCGGCGACCTGGCTCGCCACCTGCGCCTGCACCGCCGCCGCGGTGGCATCCAGTCCGCGCTCGACCCACGGTGCCGCGCCGCTGATCACCGCGGCGAGCACGCCCTGCGCGCCGGGTTCGCGCGCCGGGTCGCGCAGCTGGCCGAGATCGAACAGGAACTGCGCGGGCGCTTCGGGGCCGTCGTCCAGCGCGACCATCGGGGCGGGCAGGTGAACGGCTTCGGCCTGCAACAGCACGGTGACGATCGGCTCGTGGCGCAGGTCGGCGGCGCGGCGCGACCAATCGGGCGCAATCGACGCGGCCAAGCGGGCCGACTCGCCTGCGGCCGCGGCGAGCAGCACGGCATCGAAGTCATCGCCGTCGAGCGCCCAGCCCTGGCCCTGGCGATCGATCGCGTGCACGCGTTGCGACAGGCGCAGCGTCGCGCCGCGCTCGCGCAGCCGCGCGCTCGCGGCATCCGGCAGCAGCGCGCCGAGGTCGACGCGCGGCAACAGCAGGTCCGAGGCGCCGCGGCCCGCGAACAGCGCGTCGCGCAGCACGCGCAGGAAGACCTGCGCGCTGGCAGTCTCGGCCGGTGTGTTCAGTGCCGCGACGCACAGCGGATCGATCAGCCGCCGGCGCAGCGTCGCGGGCAGGTCTTGCGTCAACCGCGCCACGGTCCAGGCCGGGTCGCAGCGAAAGCCGCGCACGAGCCAACCGCCGGCGCAGGTGAGCAAGGCCCAGCGCTCGCGCACCGACCAGCCGCGGGCGGCCAACGCGCCGCGCGCGAACGCAACGAGCGCCGGCCCCGGCGGCAGCGCGAGCCCGTGGCCGCGCGCGTCCAGCAGCGTCAGCGGGCGGCGTTGCAGCACGGCGCGCTCGTCGATGCCGAGCTCCTTCATCAGGCCCAGCGTCGCGCTGTAGGCGCCGATCATGATGTGCTGGCCGTTGTCGAGCGCGAGGCCGGCGCGCGGCGAGGCGCCCTCGGGCAGCCGGCGCGCACGCCCGCCCACGGCGGGTGCCATCTCGAACACGGTGACCGCATGGCCGCGCGTGGTGGCGCGCCACGCGGCGGCCAGGCCGGCCCAACCCGCGCCGACCACCGCGACCCGCAAGGCCTTGCTCACCGTTCCTGCCAGTTCGTCTTCCAGGCCAGCCACAGTTTGCGCAACGGGGTCAGGCTCACGCGCTGGTGCAGCACCTGGAAGCCGCCGCGCTCGATCTCGTCGAGCAGCTTGCGGTAGATCGCGGCCATCATCAGGCCGGGGCGCTGGGCGCGGCGCTCGTCGGCCGGCAGCAGGGCCAGGGCCTCGTCGTAGCAGGCGCGCGCGCGCTCGGCCTGGAAACGCATCAGCGCGGTGAAGCGTTCGCTGTAGCCCCAGGGCGGCTCGCGCTTGAGCAGCTCATGGGCCTTGACGTCGAAGCGCTGCAGCTCGTTGACCGGCAGGTAGATGCGCCCGCGCCGTGCGTCGTCGCCGACATCGCGAATGATGTTGGTGAGCTGGAACGCGCGCCCGAGCCTGTGCGCGTAGGCGCGCGTCGCGTCGGACAGCGGCCGCTCGGACGTGGCGCCAAAGATGCTGGCCGCGACCTCGCCGACCACTCCGGCAACCAGGTGGCAGTAGCCGAGCAGCGCGGCCTCGTCGAGGTAGCGGTTCTGGCGCAGGTCCATTTCGCAGCCCTCGAGCACCTGCAGCAGGTGCTCGGCCCGGATGCCGAACGCCGCGACGTGCGGCATCAGGGCCTTCGTCACCGGATGCTGCGGCAGGCCGGCGAAGGCGCCTTGCACCTCCGCGCGCCACCAGGCGAGCTTGGTCGCCGCGACGCCTGGGTCATGGACCTCGTCGACCACGTCGTCGATTTCGCGGCAGTAGGCATAGAACGCGGTGATCGCGGCGCGCCGCTGCGGCGGCAGGAACATGAAGGCGTAGTAGAAGCTTGAGCCGCTGGCGGCGGCCTTCTCCTGCACGTACTGTTCCGGAGTCATCGATGTCGGTGTTGTCGTTGGGCGATGCGCGGCGGATTGTCGTTGCAAATCGTTGGCCCCCACGCTTGCGGCTGCGCCGCTGCGCTGCCCCCCCGAGGGGGCTGGCCGGCCTTGGGGCGGCCCGGCGGCCGGCCGGGGCGGACTACCAATGCATCGTCAGCACGCGCCAGGCCAGCAGGGGCAGATCGCGCCGGGCCAGCGCGGGGCGCCGCGAGAGCGTGGTGTGGTCGAGCGCGGCGATCTTGTCGAGGATCGCCAGTCCGCCTTGCACGACACCGCGCAATTCCCAGCCGATGCGCCCAGGCAGGTCCAGCGCGAGCGATGCGCCGGAGTTCATGAGCTGGCGTGCCCAGTCGCACTGCTGCGCAACGAGCGCCTGCGTCGCGGGCGTATCGAAGCCCGCGGCCAGCGTGGCCTGATCGACGCCGTGCGCGGCCATCGCGTCCTGCGGCAGGTAGCAGCGCCCGCGCGGCAGGTCGACGCTCAGGTCCTGCCAGAAATTGATCAGCTGCAAGGCCGTGCAGATGGCGTCGGAGCGCGCGAGCGACGGCGCCGCGGTCGCCTCGGGTGCGCGCTTGCGGTACAGGTGCAGCAGCAGCCGCCCGACCGGATTGGCCGAGCGCGCGCAGTAGTGCAGCAGCTCGCCGCGGTCGGCGTAGCGATGCTTGACGACGTCCTGCTCGAAGGCGTCGAGCAGAGCTTCGAGCAGCGGCACGGGCAGCTCGTGGCGCTGGATCGCGCGCGCCAGCGGCGCGAACACCGCGCGCCAGCGCGGCGAGGGCGCTTCGCTGGCGGCGGCGCGCCGCAGCTCGGCGCGGTAGGCGGCGAGGTCGGCCTGGCGCTGGGCCGGCGCCGCATCGCCCTCGTCGGCGATGTCGTCGGCCGTGCGCGCGAACCAGTAGATCGCCGCGACCGCCGGGCGCAGCTCGGCCGGGCACAGGATCGACGCGACCGGGAAGTTCTCGTAGTGATCGACGCTCATGATGGCGGCGCGCATTGTCGTTGCGCCGGTCCTGCCGCAACGCGTTGACGCGCCGGAAGCGCGCGAATACATTACTGACCGGTTAGTCAGTTACTGATTCAGGTGCCCCGAATGCCGTTGTCCGATCCTTTCGCTCGCGCGCGCTCTCTCGCCTGGTGGCTGCCCGCCATGGCCGCCGTGGCCGTGCTGGCGGCTTGTTCCAAGGCCGCACCGGCGCCCGAACCGGTTCGCGCCGTGCGCACCCAGACGATCGCGGCCGATTCCGCCGGCGCGACGCACGAGTACGCCGCCGAGGTGCGCGCACGCGTCGAGTCGCGGCTGGGCTTTCGCGTCGCCGGCAAGGTGGCGCGCCGCAACGTCGATCTCGGCGACGCGGTGAAGGCGGGGCAGGTGCTGGCGCAGATCGATCCGCAGGACCTGCGGCTGGGCCAGGAGTCGGCGCAGGCCGCGCTGGCAGCGGCACAAGCCAACTTCGTGCAGGCGCGGGCTGATTTCCAGCGCTACCAGGAACTGCGCGCGCAGGGCTTCATCGGCGCGGCCGAGCTCGAGCGCCGCGAGACGACGCTCAAGTCGGCACAGGCGACGCTGGACCAGGCCAAGGCGCAGGCGGCGGTGCAGGGCAACCAGGCCGCGTACTCGGCGCTGGTTGCCGATGCGCCCGGCGTCATCACCGCGGTCGAGGCCGAGCCGGGCCAGGTGGTCGCTGCCGGCACGCCGATCGTGCGGCTCGCGCACGACGGCCCGCGTGACGTGGTCTTCTCGGTGCCCGAGGACAAGCAGGCGCTGGTGCGCCCGCTCGAGGGCAAGCCGGGTGCGCTGCGCGTGCGGCTGTGGGGCAGCGACACGGTGCTGCCGGCCACGGTGCGAGAAGTCGCGGCCGCGGCCGATGCGACGACGCGCACCTTCCTCGTCAAGGCCGATCTGGGCCGCGTCGACGTCAAGCTCGGCCAGACCGCCACGGTGCTGCTCGACGCGCCGCGCGTGGACGGCGTGATCAAGCTGCCGCTGGCCGCGGTGTTCGAGCACCAGGGGCAAAGCGCCGTCTGGCGGCTCGATCCGCAGCAGATGACGGTGCAGCCGCAGCCGGTGAAGGTGGTGGGGGCCGAAGGCAACCTCGCGCTCGTCGCCGCCGGCATCGCGCCGGGGCAGGAGATCGTGACCGCCGGCGTGCATGTGCTGACGCCGGGCCAGCCCGTCAAGCGCTACGGCGTCGCCGCGGCGGGGCCGGCTGCGGCCGCTTCGGCTCACTGACCGCGAAGGGCTCCCATGGACGCCAAGGTGCACGATGTGCAGACCCAACTGCGCCCGCAATCCGGCGCGGCAGCGAACGACACGCCCAAGCGCTTCAACATCTCGCGCTGGGCGCTCGAACACCCCGAGCTGACGCGCTACCTGATGGTGGTGCTGATGGTGCTGGGCTTTGCGGCCTATTTCCAGCTCGGGCAGGACGAGGACCCGCCGTTCACGTTCCGCGCGATGGTCGTGCAGGCCTACTGGCCGGGCGCAAGCGCGCAGCAGATGGCCGAGCAGGTGACCGACAAGATCGAGCGCACGCTGCAGGAGGTGCCGTATGCCGACAAGATCCGCAGCTACACGAAGCCGGGTGAATCGCTGACGATCTTCCAGCTCAAGGACAGCTCGCCGCCCAAGGAGGTGGCCAACGTCTGGTACCTCACGCGCAAGAAGATCGGCGACATGCGCGGCCAGCTGCCGCAGGGCGTGCTGGGCCCGTTCTTCAACGACGAGTTCGGCGACGTCTACGGCTCGATCTATGCGCTGTCGGCCGACGGCTTCTCCGACGAGGAGCTGCGCCAGAAGGCCGAGGACGTGCGCTCGCGGCTGCTGCGCGTCAAGGACGTGGCCAAGGTCGAGCTGTTCGGCGTGCAGGCCGAGAAGGTCTTCGTCGAGATCTCACAAAAGCGCCTGGCCCAGCTGGGCATCGACCTCAACGCCGTGCTGGCGCAGCTGTCGGCGCAGAACGCGGTCGAAGGCGCGGGCATGCTCAACGTGGCCGGCCAGACGCTGCAGGTGCGCATCGGCGGCGTGTTCAAGTCGATCGACGAGCTGCGCGCGTTCCCGATCCGCGCGGTGAACCCGCAGACCGGCGCGGCCAGCAGCCTGCGCCTGGGCGACATCGCGCAGGTCACGCGTGCCTACGTCGATCCGCCGACGCTGAAGGTGCGCCACCAGGGCAAGAACGTCGTGGGCCTGGGCATTTCGATGGCCAAGGGCGGCGACATCATCGAGCTCGGCAAGCAGCTCCAGGCTGCGACCAGCCAGATCCAGTCGGAGCTGCCGGCGGGCATTGAGCTGGCGCAAATCCAGGACCAGCCGCAGGCGGTGTCGCGCTCGGTCGGCGAGTTCGTGCGCGTGCTGATCGAAGCGGTGGTGGTGGTGCTGGCGGTGAGCTTCATCAGCCTGGGCCTGCACACCAAGCCCACCGGCCTGCGCTTTCGCATCGACGTGTGGCCCGGCATGGTGGTGGCGATCACGATTCCGCTGGTGCTCGCGATCACCTTCGTGACCATGTACTACTGGGGCGTGGGGCTGCACAAGATCTCGCTGGGTGCCTTGATCATCGCGCTGGGCCTGCTGGTCGACGACGCCATCATTGCCGTCGAGATGATGGTTCGAAAACTCGAGGAGGGCTACGACAAGGCGCGCGCGGCCACCTTTGCCTACGAGATCACCGCGATGCCGATGCTCACCGGCACGCTGATCACTGCGGCGGGCTTCCTGCCGATCGGCCTGGCCAAGTCGGCGGTGGGCGAATACACGTTCGCGATCTTCGCGGTCACCACCGCGGCGCTGCTGATCTCGTGGCTGGTGTCGGTGTACTTCGTGCCTTACCTGGGCACGGTGCTGCTGCACACCAAGCCGCATGCGGTGAAGCCGGGCGAGGACCCGAGCCCGCACGAGCTGTTCGACACGCCGTTCTACCTGCGCTTTCGCGCGCTGGTGAACTGGTGCGTCGAGCACCGCTGGATCACGATCGGCGCGACGCTGCTGACCTTTGCCCTCGGCATCGTCGGCATGGGCCGAGTGCAGCAGCAGTTCTTCCCCGACTCCAGCCGGCCTGAGATCCTGGTCGACCTTTGGTTGCCCGAGGGCTCGAACTTCGAGGCCAGCGAGGAGGTGGCCAAGCGCTTCGAGGCGCGCATGATGAAGGAGCCCGGCGTGCAGAGCGTGAGCACCTGGGTGGGCTCGGGCGTGCCGCGCTTCTATCTGCCGCTGGACCAGGTGTTCCCGCAGACGAACGTCAGCCAGGCGATCCTGATCCCCAAGGACCTCGCGGTGCGCGAATCGCTGCGCCAGAAGCTGCCCGCGCTGCTGGCCGAGGAGTTCCCCGAGGTGCGCGGCCGCGTGAAGCTGCTGCCCAACGGCCCGCCGGTGCCGTATCCGGTTCAATTCCGCGTGGTGGGCGACGACGCCAAGGCCGTGCGCGCCTGGGCCGACCAGGCCAAGGAGATCCTGCGCGCGAATCCGAACATGCGCGGCGTCAACGACAACTGGAACGAGTCGGTCAAGGTGCTGCGCATGGAGATCGACCAGGACAAGGCGCGCGCGCTCGGCGTCACGAGCCAGGCGATCGCGCAGGCGTCACGCACCATCCTGTCGGGCACCACGGTCGGACAGTACCGCGAGGGCGACCGGCTGATCGACATCGTGCTCAGGCAGCCGGCCGACGAGCGCAACGCGATCACCGATCTGGGCAATGCCTATGTCCCGACCAGCAGCGGCCGCTCGATCCCATTGACGCAGATCGCCAAGATCAGCAACACGTGGGAGCCGGGCGTGCTGTGGCGGGAGGGCCGGCATTTCGCCGTCACCGTGCAGGGCGACGTGGTCGAGGGCATGCAGGGCGCAACGGTGACCGCGCAGGTGTGGCCCAAGCTGCAGGAACTGATGGCCCGCATGCCGGCCGGCTACACGATCCAGGTGGCCGGCGCGGTGGAGGAGAGCAGCAAAGGCCAGGGCTCGATCGCCGCCGGCGCGCCGCTGATGCTCTTCATCATGTTCACGCTGCTGATGCTGCAGCTGCACAGCTTCAGCCGCGCAATGCTGGTGTTCCTGACGGGACCGCTGGGCATCGCCGGCGTCGCCGCCGCGCTGCTGCTGCTGAACCGGCCGTTCGGCTTTGTCGCGCTGCTCGGCGTGATCGCGCTGACCGGCATGATCATGCGCAACTCGGTGATCCTGATCGACCAGATCGAGCACGATCGCCTGCGCGGCGTGCCGGCCTGGGATGCGATCGTCGATTCGGCGGTGCGGCGTTTCAGGCCGATCGTGCTCACCGCCGCGGCGGCGGTGCTGGCGATGATCCCGCTGTCGCGCAGCGTGTTCTGGGGCCCGATGGCGGTCGCGATCATGGGCGGCCTGATCGTTGCGACGGCGCTCACCTTGCTGGCGCTGCCGGCGATGTACGCGGCCTGGTTCCGCGTGAAGCGCGAACCCATGCTGGGAAGCGCCGCCGCGGCCGGTTAAAATCCCCGGCTCAGCGTACGCCACGGGGCGCCTGCGCTGCAGGATGCGAGAGCGTCATTGCAGCGACGGCACCCCGTTTCCATCCGCGCGGGTGGCGAAATTGGTAGACGCACCAGGTTTAGGTCCTGACGCCAGCGATGGTGTGCGGGTTCGAGTCCCGCCCCGCGCACCAGTCACAACAACGCAGCAAGAGTTCTCACCATGGCCGTCACTGTCGAAACCCTCGAAAAGCTCGAGCGCCGCATCACGCTGACCCTCTCGGCCGACGTCATCAAGAACGAGGTCGAGTCGCGCCTGAAGCGCCTCGCCAAGACCGTCAAGGCCGACGGCTTCCGCCCCGGCAAGGTGCCGATGAGCGTCGTCGCCCAGCGCTACGGCTACTCCGTGCAGTACGAGGTGATGAACGACAAGGTCGGCGAGGCCTTCAACAAGGCCGCCAACGAGGCCAAGGTCCGCGTCGCCGGCATGCCGCGCATCAGCGAGAAGGAGGGCGCGCCCGAGGGCCAGCTGGCCTTCGATGCGACCTTCGAGGTCTATCCGGAAGTCAAGATCGCCGACCTGTCGGGCGTCGAGGTCGAACGCGTCTCGAGCGAGGTCACCGAAGAGGCGATCGACAAGACGCTCGAGATCCTGCGCAAGCAGCGCCGCACCTTCGCGCAGCGCCCGGCCGCCGAGGGCGCCGCCGACGGCGATCGCGTGACGATCGACTTCGAGGGCAAGATCGACGGCACGCCGTTCGAGGGCGGCCGAGCGGAGGGCTTCCAGTTCATCCTGGGCGAAGGCCGCATGCTCGAGGCCTTCGAGAAGGCCGTGCGCGGCATGAAGGCCGGCGAGTCCAAGACCTTCCCGCTGCAGTTTCCCGAGGACTACCACGGCAAGGACGTGGCCGGCAAGGAAGCCGACTTCCTGGTGACGCTGAAGAAGGTCGAGCAGCAGAACCTGCCGGAAGTGAACGAGGCGTTCGCCAAGTCGCTGGGCATTGCCGACGCCACGATCGAAGGCCTGCGCGCGGACATCAAGAAGAACCTCGAGCGCGAGGTCAAGTTCCGGGTCGCGGCGCGCAACAAGGCGGCCGTGATGGAAGCGCTGGTCAAGGCGGCCGAGCTGGAACTGCCGAATGCGCTGGTGCAAAACGAGATCGGCCGCATGACCGAGCAGGCCCGCGCCGACCTGAAGCAGCGCGGCATCAAGGACGCCGACAACGCGCCGATCCCGGCCGAGGTGTTCCAGCCGCAAGCCGAGCGCCGCGTGCGCCTGGGCCTGGTGGTGGCCGAACTGGTGCGCGCCAACCAGCTGCAGGCCAAGCCGGAGCAGATCACCGGCCACATCGAGGAGCTCGCCCAGAGCTACGAGAAGCCCGACGACGTGAAGCGCTGGTACTTCGGCGACTCGCAGCGCCTGGCCGAGGTCGAGGCGGTGGTGATCGAGAACAACGTCGCCGAGTTCGTGCTCGGCAAGGCGAAGGTCTCCGACAAAGCTGTCGCGTTCGACGAGCTGATGCAGCAGGCCTGATCCGCCGGCCTGCCAGGGCCGTCGAAGCGCCGGAAGGCGTCGCTCCTGCGGGGCGACGCCTTCGTCGTTTCAGGGCCTTCTTGTGACCGTATGATCCGTCCGCATCTACCGACGATTCCAACCACGGAACGAGCCATGAGCGCGCTGGAAACGCAGAACCTGGGCATGGTGCCCATCGTGATCGAACAATCGGGCCGCGGCGAACGCGCCTACGACATCTACTCGCGCCTGCTGCGCGAGCGTGTGATCTTCCTCGTGGGCCCGGTCAACGACCAGACCGCCAACCTGGTCGTCGCGCAACTGCTGTTCCTGGAAAGCGAGAACCCCGACAAGGACATCTCGCTTTACATCAATTCGCCCGGCGGCAGCGTCAGCGCCGGCATGGCGATCTACGACACGATGCAGTTCATCAAGCCGGCGGTCTCGACGCTGTGCATGGGCATCGCGGCCAGCATGGGCGCCTTCCTGCTGGCAGCCGGCGAGAAGGGCAAGCGCTTCGCCTTGCCGAACTCCAAGATCATGATCCACCAGCCGCTGGGCGGCGCCCAAGGCCAGGCCACCGACATCGAGATCCACGCGCGCGAGATCCTGAAGACGCGCGAGCAGCTCAACCGGATCCTGGCCGAACGCACCGGCCAGAGCCTGGAAAAGATACAAGCCGATACCGAGCGCGATTTCTTCATGGACGCGCCCGATGCCCGCACCTACGGGCTGGTCGACGAGGTGATCGCCAAGCGCGGCTGAGGCTGACGCTGCTTGCGCCTCAACAGCGTCGGCAACGGGGCCTTTTTCCAGTGGAAGGCCCCGTTTTCTTTTGCACTATCATCCCCTCGAACCCCTCCCTGTAGCACCGCACGCCCATGCCCGAGAAAAAAGGCTCCTCCAGCGAAAAGGTGCTGTATTGCTCGTTTTGCGGCAAGAGCCAGCACGAGGTCAAGAAGCTCATCGCAGGACCGTCGGTCTTCATCTGCGACGAGTGCATCGAGCTGTGCAACGACATCATCCGCGACGAGGTCCCGGCCGAGTCGCCTGACGCCAAGGGCGGCAAGAGCGACCTGCCCGTACCCGGCGAGATCAAGGCCATCCTCGACCAGTACGTGATCGGCCAGGACACGGCCAAGCGCACGTTGGCCGTGGCGGTCTACAACCACTACAAGCGGTTGAAGCACGTCGGCGAAGGCGCCGGCAAGAAGAAGGATGACGTCGAGCTCGCCAAGAGCAACATCCTGCTGATCGGCCCCACCGGCTCGGGCAAGACGCTGCTCGCGCAGACGCTCGCGCGCCTGCTGAACGTGCCGTTCGTGATCGCCGACGCGACGACGCTGACCGAAGCCGGCTACGTCGGCGAGGACGTCGAGAACATCATCCAGAAGCTGCTGCAGAACTGCAACTACGACGTCGAGCGTGCGCAGCGCGGCATCGTCTACATCGACGAAATCGACAAGATCTCGCGCAAGGCCGACAACCCCAGCATCACACGCGACGTGTCGGGCGAAGGCGTGCAGCAGGCCTTGCTGAAGCTGGTCGAAGGCACCATGGCCAGCGTGCCGCCGCAAGGCGGGCGCAAGCACCCGAACCAGGATTTCCTGCAGATCGACACGACGAACATCCTGTTCATCTGCGGCGGCGCCTTCGATGGCCTCGAGAAGGTGATCCAGAACCGCTCGGAGAAGTCGGGCATCGGTTTCGGCGCGGCGGTGCGCAGCAAGTCGGAGCGCAAGATCAGCGAGGTCTTCCGCGAAGTGGAGCCCGAGGATCTGATCAAGTTCGGCCTGATCCCGGAACTGGTCGGCCGCCTGCCGGTGGTCGCCACGCTGGGCGAGCTGACCGAAGACGCGCTGGTGCAGATCCTGACCGAGCCCAAGAACGCGCTGCTCAAGCAGTACCAAGCGCTGTTCTCGATGGACGGCGTCGACCTCGAGATCCGCAGCTCGGCGCTGCTGGCGATCGCCAAGAAGGCCCTCGCGCGCAAGACCGGCGCACGCGGCTTGCGTTCCATCATGGAGCAAGCGCTGCTGGACACGATGTTCGACCTGCCCACGCTCGATGGCGTGGCGAAGGTGGTGGTCGACGAACACACCATTGACGAGGGCACGAAGCCCTTGCTTGTCTACCGCGAACAGGCGAAGGCCAGCGCCTGAACGCCCCGAGCCGACGCAATGATTGATGCCCAACGCCGCCATGCACCGTGCGGCGCTGCGGCACCGCGATTGCCGCACTTGCAATTCCCGTCTGGGCCCGCACCTCTGTGCCATCGTGCACGCCTGAAGTTGCGCGTCGCCTGAGAAAGTGAGAACCCCCATGTCCGGACATCCGATCCTGCCTGCCGAGCCGATCACGCTGCCGCTGCTGCCGCTGCGCGACGTGGTGGTCTTCCCCCACATGGTCATCCCGCTGTTCGTCGGGCGGCCGAAATCGATCAAGGCGCTCGAAGCGGCCATGGAAGCCGGCCGCCAGATCATGCTGGTCGCCCAGAAGGCCGCCGGCAAGGACGAGCCCAAGGCCGACGACATGTTCGAAGTCGGCTGCGTCTCCAGCATCCTGCAGATGCTCAAGCTGCCCGACGGCACCGTGAAGGTGCTCGTCGAGGGCATGCAGCGCGCGACCACCACGTCGATCGAAGACAACGGCGAGCACTTCGTCGCGAGCATCGTGCCCGTGGCGCCCGAGCAGACCGTCTCGCCCGAGGTCGAGGCGCTGCGCCGCGCCGTGACGCAGCAGTTCGACCAGTACGTCAAGCTGAACAAGAAGATTCCGCCGGAGATCCTGACCTCGATCGCAGGGATCGACGACGCCGGCCGCCTGGCCGACACGATCGCCGCGCACCTGCCGCTCAAGCTCGAGAACAAGCAGGCCGTGCTCGATCTGATCTCGGTGTCCTCGCGTCTTGAGAAGTTGCTCGAGCAGCTCGAGCACGAGGTCGACATCCTGCAGGTGGAAAAGCGCATCCGCGGCCGCGTGAAGCGGCAGATGGAAAAGAGCCAGCGCGAGTACTACCTCAACGAGCAGGTCAAGGCGATCCAGAAGGAGCTCGGCGAGGGCGAGGAAGGCGCCGACCTCGAAGAGCTCGAGAAGAAGATCACCGCCGCGCGCATGCCCAAGGAGGCGCGCAAGAAGGCCGAGGCCGAGCTCAAGAAGCTCAAGCTGATGTCGCCGATGTCGGCCGAAGCCACGGTCGTGCGCAACTACATCGACACGTTGGTCAACCTGCCCTGGAGCAAGAAGACCAAGATCAAACACGACCTCGCGCACGCCGAGGAGGTGCTCAACGAGGACCATTACGGCCTCGAGCGGGTCAAGGACCGCATCCTCGAGTACCTTGCCGTGCAGCAGCGCGTCGACAAGGTGAAGGCGCCGATCCTGTGCCTGGTCGGCCCCCCGGGCGTGGGCAAGACCTCGCTCGGCCAGAGCGTGGCGCGCGCCACCGGCCGCAAGTTCGTTCGCATGGCGCTGGGCGGCGTGCGCGACGAGGCCGAGATCCGCGGTCACCGCCGCACCTACATCGGCTCGATGCCGGGCAAGGTGCTGCAGAACCTCGCCAAGGTCGGCACGCGCAACCCGCTGTTCCTGCTCGACGAGATCGACAAGCTCGGCATGGACTTCCGCGGTGACCCGTCGTCGGCGCTGCTCGAGGTGCTCGACCCGGAGCAGAACCACACCTTCGGCGACCACTACATCGAGGTCGACTTCGACCTGTCCGACGTGATGTTCGTGGCCACCTCGAACTCGATGAACATCCCGCCGGCGCTGCTCGACCGGATGGAAGTGATCCGCCTGTCGGGCTACACCGAGGACGAGAAAGTCAACATCGCGCAGAAGTACCTGCTGCCCAAGCAGCGCAAGAACAACGGCGTGAAGGACGAGGAACTCGACGTCACCGAAGGCGCGATCCGCGGAATCATCCGCTACTACACCCGCGAGGCCGGCGTGCGTTCGCTTGAGCGCGAGATCAGCAAGATCTGCCGCAAGGTGGTCAAGGGCCTGTCGCTGAAGAAGTACGAAGGCCGCGTCGTCGTGGACGACGAGAACCTCAATGACTTCCTCGGCGTGCGCAAGTACGACTTCGGCCGTGCGGAGAAGCAGAACCAGGTCGGCCAGGTCGTCGGCCTGGCATGGACGGAAGTCGGCGGCGACCTGCTGACGATCGAGTCGGCGGTGATGCCGGGCAAGGGCAACATCATCCGCACCGGCTCGCTCGGCGACGTGATGAAGGAGTCTGTCGAGGCTGCTCGTTCGGTGGTGCGTTCGCGTGCCGCTCGGCTGGGCATCAAGGACGAGCTTTTCGAGAAGCGCGACATCCACATCCACGTGCCGGATGGGGCGACGCCCAAGGATGGTCCCAGCGCCGGCATCGCGATGACGACGGCGTTCGTCTCGGCGCTCAGCGGCATCCCGGTCAAGGCCGATGTGGCGATGACTGGCGAGATCACGCTGCGCGGCGAGGTCACGGCGATCGGCGGTCTGAAGGAGAAGCTGCTGGCCGCCCACCGCGGTGGCATCAAGACCGTGCTGATCCCTGAGGAGAACGTCAAGGATCTTCAGGAGATTCCCGAGAACGTGAAGAACCATCTCGAGATCGTTCCGGTGAAGTGGATCGACCGCGTGCTGGAACTCGCGCTCGAGCGACAGCCGCAGGCCCTGTCCCTCGATGACGAGGTCAAGGCCGAAGCGGCGCCTGCGAAGGCCGATGCAACGACCACGGGCACCGCTTCGCAGGAGGCCGTGAAGCATTGAAGCGAAGGGGCTTGCAATGCCTGCGCAAGGCCCCCTATAATGCGAGGCTCACGACAACGATGAGGCCAGGACGAAACGCCAGGCAGCAACGGCATCGTGAGCAATGCGGGAGTAGCTCAGTTGGTAGAGCGTAACCTTGCCAAGGTTAAGGTCGCGAGTTCGAGACTCGTCTCCCGCTCCAGATACACAAAGGGAAGCAGCCGCTTCCCTTTTTTGTCGGTTAAAGTGCGGCGCGTTGCTCGCAACGTTCTTCACCGGCGCGGTAGCAAAGCGGTTATGCAGCGGATTGCAAATCCGTTTAGGTCGGTTCGATTCCGGCCCGCGCCTCCAAACATGTGAACGGCCCCCTCGGGGGCCGTTTTTCTTTGTCCGCCCGGAGACGCGTGCGGCTAGAAGGTGATCTCGAAGCGCTGGTCGCGATAGCGCAGCACGGCCGCCTTCAACTTGATCTGTTCGACGACGAGATCGGGCGCCACGCGGTCTTGCTCGCGATGGATCAGGCCGTTGAGGATCACGAAGCGCGCCGAAGGCGTATCCGAGTAGACCGCGCCTCCGAAGGCCAGCGGTGGCAGTTCCCGACGCAGGCTCTCTGGCAGCTCCGACAACTTGGGGATGCGTTCGGACGACTCCACCTTGGCGGCTGGCGGTGGCGTCGGTGCCAAAGCCCGTGGCGGAGTTCTCGGTGCCGTGCGCGACGGTTCGTCGGCTGGCTGGCGCGCCGGCATCGCGGCGGCTTCGATCGCTAGGCTGTGCGGTCCCGGGCCTTGCGGAGCGGTCGGTAGAGCCGCTCGTTCGAGCGGTCGCGGCTCCGCGGCCTGGCGGGGCACGGCCTCAGGCTGTGGTTGCGACCGTGGCGCAGCATTTGGCGGTGCAGGCATCGCCGGCATCGTGGTCGGGCCGTGGCCGGTCGCCTGAGGCACTGGCATGGGGTCAGGGCCGCTGCGGCCGAGCGCGAACCATAGGGCCGGCGCCGCCAGCCCAAGAGCGATGCCGATCATCACCCACAACAACACCGGTCGTTCACGGGGGACGGCCGGGTCGGCGCGCGACAGCGGTCCGGCAGCTTGCTGAGTGAAGAGCTTCGGTACGCCCGCCTGCTCGCGTTCGCGTTCGGCATCGGAGCGGCGCAGCGCGTCGAGGATGTACGACATGGCTTAACTCCCGCTCGCCAGCAGTCGCGGCTCGTCGATGCCGGTCGCGCGGTTGAGTTGCATCAGCGTCGCAGGGCCTGCGAGGCCGTCGGGACGCAGGCCCTGCGCGATCTGGAAGGCCTGGACGCGTCCCTTGAGCTCGGCGTCCAGCGTCTGGGGCGCGGCGGGCGCCGATCGGCCCTGCGCGGCGGCCAGTCGTGCGGCCAGCCAGTCGACAGCCGGGCCGCTGCTGCCTTCAGGCAGCGCGCCACCGCGGTAGCCGGGCGGCGCGCGCCAGAAGGTGCTGAACTCACCGCGCCACGAACTGGTCAGGCTGTCCAGCGGCAGCCGGCGGCTGCCACCATCGTCGGTGCCCAGCACGAGGCGGTCGCCTTCGATGGCGGCGAGCACGGCGTAGCTCGCGCGTCCGGCGTCGTCGTACAGGGTCAGCACGACCGGTCGATCGAGCCGGCGAATGAGGCCGAGCCCGCCGCTGATCTTGAAGCAGCGCATGCCGTGTCGCGTGGCTTGCTGGCACGGATCCTCGTCAGCCCCGATCGTGACGTTCCATCGCGCTGCGAGCCGACGCAGGGCCTGCGCTTCGGAGCGCAGCCACTCGGGTGCTGACGCCGTGGTCGCTTCGGCCGCCGACGCGGCCGCATCGCCGCTCATGGCTCGCCGCTCGATCGGCGCGGACGCGCCTGTCGGTGCAGGCGGTGTCAAGGCCGCGGTCCGCGACGCCGCGACAGCGGCGGGCGCCGCCGCCGTCGCGGCATGCGTCTCCGAACGGCTGCCCATCGTCCAGTACGTGCCGCCGCCGGCGGCCAGCATCAGCACCGCCGCCGTGCCGGCCGCGAGCGCGACGCGGCGACGAGGCGCCGGCTCGGCGTCCCCGAACACTTCGGCGGCTGCCTTGTCGACGGTCTTGCGGTCGACACGGGCCACGCCCGACGCGTAGGCGCCAAGCATCGCGCGATCGCAAAGCAGGTTGATGCGCCGCGGCACGCCGCGCGAGAGGCGATGGATGCGATCGAGCGCCGCCGGCTCGAACGGCAAGGCGGCGGTCAGGCCCGCCACGCCGAGGCGGTGCCGCACATAGTGCACCGTCTCCTCAGGAGACAGCGCGCCCAGGTGATAACGCGCGACCACGCGCTGCGCCAGTTGCTCGAGCTTGGGGCTGGCCAGCAGCCCGCGCAGCTCGGGCTGGCCGATCAGCACGATCTGCAGCAGCTTGCGTTCATTGGTCTCGAGGTTGGTGAGCAGGCGCAGCTGCTCGAGGACGTCGATCGAGAGGTTCTGCGCCTCGTCGACGATGAGGATGTTGTTCTGACCGACCGCGTGCGTCTTCAGCAGGTACTCGTTGAGCGGATCGACGTAGTCCTTGACTGTCGGTGCGCCTTCGCCGATGTGCCGGTACGGCACGTGGAACTCGTCGCAGATTGTGCGCAACAGTTCCTCGACGGTGAGCTTGGGGTTGAAGATGTAGGCGACGTTGCAGCGCTTGGGAATCTGCTCGAGGAAGCAGCGGCACACGGTGGTCTTGCCCGCGCCGATCTCGCCCGTGAGCAAGACGAAGCCGCCGCCGCTGCCGAGCCCGTAGAGCAGATGCGCCAAGGCCTCCCGATGGCGCTCGCTCATGTAGAGGTAGCGCGGGTCCGGGGCGATGGAGAACGGCTCGTGCTTCAGGCCGAAGAAGGGCGCGTACATGGGCAAAGCATAGCGGGCGCGCAACGCCGCGCCCGCAAATACGTCAGCAATCGGTCATGGGGCCGGCATTCGCGGGGCGGCGCGCGTGGCTAGAGTGCATCGGCAACCTCGTGCGTGTCCATGTCACCGTGCTCGACGACCTTGATTTCGCTTCGACCGCCTGGGTCATCGGTGCGGCCGCGCTCGCGCCCTGGCTGAGCCAACGCGGCGCGTCGGCGCGGCTGCCGGTGATTGCGCTGGAGCTGCTCCTGGGCGTTGCGATCGGCCCTCACGGCCTGCAGCTCGCCGAGGTCGATGGCGGCCTGCAGGTTCTTGCCGTGATGGGCATGGCCTTGCTGTTCTTCCTGGCTGGCATGGAGATCGATGTCCGCGAGTTGCGTGGGCCGTCGCTGGCTCGCGGCGTCGGCAGTTGGGCGATCTCGCTGGGGCTGGCGACTGTTGCTGCATGGGGCCTCGGCAGCGCGGGCGTCATCACCGATCGTCATGTGGTCGCGATCGCACTGGCGACGACCGCGCTGGGCATCGTCGCGCCGGTGCTGCGCGACATGCAGTGCGGTGCGAGCGACTTCGCACGTGCGGTGATCGCCTGTGCCGTGATAGGAGAGCTCGGGCCTGTGCTGCTGATGTCGCTGCTGTTGGCCGGACGAGGCGGCGAAGCGCGGCAGATCGGCGCGACGCTCGTGTTCATGCTTGCCGCGCTGGCGGTGTGCTGGGCATCGTTGCGCGTGCGCCCGCCAGGCTTGATCCGCGAGATCGGCCGCGCGATGCATCGCAGCGGCCAATGGCCGATCCGGCTGTGCCTGTTGCTGATGGTCGCGATGATGGGGCTGGCGCATTGGCTGCGCCTGGAGCTGGCGCTGGGCGCGCTGGTGGCCGGGCTGGCCGTTGGGCTGGCTCGACGCGAGCAGCGCGGCGCGCCGCTCGATGACGAGCTGGGCCACAAGCTCGATGCGGTGGGCTTCGGCCTGCTGGTGCCGATCTTCTTCGTCACGAGCGGCATGCGGCTCGAAGTGCGGCCCCTGATGGCGGACGCGGCATCGTGGCCCGACGTCGTGCTGCTGACCGCTGCGTTGCTCGCCGTGCGCGGGCTGCCGGCCGTGCTGTTCGTCCGCGATCTCGGCGTGCGGCAGACGCAGGCGCTGGCGCTGCTGTCGGCCACGTCGCTGTCGATGATCGTCGCGCTGTCTTCCGCGGCCGTGGCGGCGGGGCACATGGCGCCGCTCGAGGCGACGCGGCTGGTGGCCGCGGGTTTGCTGAGCGTCCTGCTGTTCCCGTGGCTGGCCATGTGCCGGCTTTCGCCCGGATGTGTCCGTGCTGCGGCTACGATCGCGCCTGGCCCCGATGGCGAAACAGGCAGACGCAGCGGACTTGATTCATCTTGAGCACCTGCACGGAAACGTGCAGCGTGAATCCCGTCAAACTCGGTGAACCCCCTGCGAGTCTGCTCGCGAGGCAACGCCGAGCCAAGCCGCGCGGCCGGTCCGTGCGGAAGGTGTAGAGAGCGGACGGCGGGCACCTACAGCGTCGGCAACGGCGCCAGGGTGAAGGCGCGCTCCAGACCCCAAACGCGATGTGCGAGCGTCGCGGCGGCGAAAGCCGTGGCGGGTAAGAAAATCCGCGGGACCGAGAAGGTCCATCCCGGTTCGATCCCGGGTCGGGGCACCAGGCTCGATCGAGCGCTTCAGGTGTCGATGCGCAAGGGCGGCACGTCGAACGGGAAGTCCAGCCACGCGCGCGCGATGTCGGCGAGCGCCTGCGGATCGCCGGTGGTCCCGAGCGTGGTGCTGGCGTCGGTGATGGCCAGGGGTTCGAGGTTGGCCGCCAGGCGCGCCGCCTGCTGTGCCACCGCGACGGCGGTGTCGAGCAGCGTCACATCGGGCCCGAGCGCGGCCGCGATCTCGGCTGCTGCGAACGGATAGTGTGTGCAGCCAAGCACGACGACGTCGACCCGAGCCTCGCGCAAGGGCCGCGCGTAGCGCTGCGCGAGTTCGGCTACCTGGGCCATCCCCGCGGGGCCCTGTTCGAGCGCGCGGGCGAGACCGGGGCACGGCTGCAATGCGACGTCCACCGAGGGATGAAGCGCGGCCTGCGCTTGCAGCAGCCGGCGAAAGCGCTCGCTGGACAGCGTGGCGCTCGTGGCCATCACACCCACGCGGCCAACGCGTGTGGCAGCCAGCGCCGGCTTGATACCCGGCTCGACGCCGACGAAGGGCAAGGACGGATGCGCTTCACGCAGCCCGTCGATCGCCAGCGCGGTGGCCGTGTTGCAGGCGACGACGACCAACTGTGCGCCCCGCTCGACGAGCACGCTCGTCATCGCGCGCGAGCGCTCGGCAACGAAAGCGGCATCGCGCTCGCCATACGGCGCATGTGCCGAGTCGGCGAGGTAGCTCAGGCGCGCGCCCGGCAAGTGCCGACGCAGCGCGCGCAACACAGACAGCCCTCCCACGCCGGAATCGAACACGCCGACATGGAGAGTGGGCGAGCCAATGGCTGCGGGTTCGGGCGACACACGGGCGGCGGACACGGCGCGCGAGTCTAGCTGCGGTGCCGGTTGTCGCGCAGGTGGCAGGCGGTCGAAGCCATTCGAGTAGAATCTGAAATCGAACGATCGTGCTTTTTTGTGGCCGACCCAGGCAGTTGCCTCCTCGTCGCTCCATAGAATGCCGTCAGGTTTTGCACAGACTTCCTTCGAGGAGAGCGTTTCATGAAGGCCCTGGTTCCGGTCAAGCGCGTGGTTGACTTCAACGTCAAGGTGCGCGTGAAGAGCGACGGCAGCGGTGTGGACATCGCCAACGTCAAGATGAGCATGAACCCCTTCGACGAGATCGCCGTCGAAGAGGCCACGCGCCTGAAGGAAAAGGGCATCGTCACCGAGATCGTCGCGGTGTCGTGCGGCGTGACCCAGTGCCAGGAGACGCTGCGCACGGCGATGGCCATCGGCGCCGACCGCGCCATCCTGGTCGAGACGGACGCCGAGCTGCAGCCGCTGGCCGTGGCCAAGATCCTCAAGGCCCTGGTCGACAAGGAGCAGCCCGGCCTCGTGATCCTGGGCAAGCAGGCCATCGACGACGACTGCAACCAGACCGGCCAGATGCTGGCCGCGCTGGCAGATCTGCCGCAAGCCACGTTCGCCTCCAAGGTCGAGGTGGCCGATGGCAAGGTCAAGGTCACGCGGGAGGTCGACGGCGGCCTGGAGACCGTGTCGCTGTCGCTGCCGGCCGTGATCACCACCGACTTGCGCCTCAACGAGCCGCGCTACGTGACGCTGCCCAACATCATGAAGGCCAAGAAGAAGCCGCTCGAGACGGTCAAGCCGGCCGATCTCGGCGTCGATGTCACGCCGCGCATCAAGACGCTCAAGGTCAGCGAGCCGCCCAAGCGCTCGGCCGGCATCAAGGTGCCCGACGTCGCCACGCTGGTGGCCAAGCTCAAGAACGAAGCGAAGGTGATCTGACCATGACCGTACTTGTCATCGCTGAACACGACCACGGCACCCTCAAGGGCGCCACGCTCAACACCATCACCGCCGCGACTCAGTGCGGCGGCGATGTCCACGTGCTGATCGCCGGCCACAACGCGGCCGGCGCCGCGCAGGCGGCCGCGCAGGTCCAGGGTGTCGCCAAGGTGCTGCTGGCCGACGCGCCGCAGCTGGGCGAGCAACTCGCCGAGAACGTGGCCGCGCAAGTGCTGGCCATCGCGGGCAGCTACAGCCACCTGCTGTTCCCAGCCACCGCGCACGGCAAGAACGTCGCGCCGCGCGTGGCCGCCAAGCTCGACGTCGCGCAGATCAGCGATATCACCAAGGTCGATGCGCCCGACACCTTCGAGCGCCCGATCTACGCCGGCAACGCCATCGCCATCGTGCAGACCAGCGATGCGGTGAAGGTCATCACCGTGCGCACCACCGGCTTCGACGCCGCGGGCACCGGCGGCAACGCGGCGGTCGAGAACATCCCCGCGGTGGCCGACTCCGGCAAGAGCGCCTTCGTCGGCCGCGAGGTCACCAAGAGCGACCGCCCGGAGCTCACCGCCGCGAAGATCATCGTCTCCGGCGGCCGTGCGCTGGGCTCGAGCGACAAGTTCAACGAGGTGCTCACGCCGCTGGCCGACAAGCTCGGCGCCGCGCTCGGTGCGAGCCGTGCCGCGGTCGACGCCGGCTACGCGCCCAACGACTGGCAGGTCGGCCAGACCGGCAAGATCGTCGCGCCCAGCCTGTATGTCGCCTGCGGCATCAGCGGCGCGATCCAGCACCTGGCCGGCATGAAGGACTCCAAGGTGATCGTCGCGATCAACAAGGATCCGGAGGCGCCGATCTTCAGCGTGGCCGACTACGGCCTCGAGGCCGACCTGTTCGAGGCCGTGCCCGAGTTGGTCAAGCAGCTCTGAGCTGCATTGCGCGTGATCTTCAAGCGCCTCGACGTCCTTGCGTCCGGGCGCTTTTTCTTCGGCTGTTGAGGAGACAAGAATGAGTTACCAGGCGCCCGTGAAGGACATGCTGTTCTGCATGAAGGAGCTGGCCGGCATCGAAGCGGTGGCCCAGTTGCCCGGCTACGAGGACGCCGGCTTCGAGACCGCGCAAGCCGTGCTCGAGGAATGCGCCAAGCTCAACGAGGGCGTGATGGCGCCGCTGAACTGGACCGGCGACCAGCAACCCAGCTTCTGGAAGGACGGCAACGTCACCACCACGCCGGGGTTCAAGCAGGCCTTTCGTCAGTTCGTCGAAGGCGGCTGGCAGGGCCTGCAGCATCCGGTCGACTTCGGTGGCCAGGGCCTGCCCAAGACCATCGGCGCGGCCTGCATCGAGATGGTCAACAGCGCCAACCTGAGCTTCGCGTTGTGCCCGCTGCTGACCGACGGCGCGATCGAGGCGCTGCTGACCGCCGGTACGCCCGAGCAGCAGCAGACCTACATCCCGAAGATGATCTCCGGCGAGTGGACGGGCACGATGAACCTGACCGAGCCGCAAGCCGGCAGCGATCTCGCGCTGGTGCGCACGCGCGCCGAGCCGCAGGCCGACGGTTCGTTCAAGCTCTTCGGCACCAAGATCTTCATCACCTACGGCGAGCACGACATGGCGGACAACATCGTCCACCTGGTGCTCGCGCGCGTGGCCGGCGCCCCGGAGGGCGTGAAGGGCATCTCGCTTTTCATCGTGCCCAAGTTCATGGTGAATGCCGATGGCTCGCTGGGCGAGCGCAACGACGTGCACTGCGTGAGCATCGAGCACAAGCTGGGCATCAAGGCCAGCCCGACCGCGGTGCTGCAGTTCGGCGACCATGGCGGCGCGACCGGTTATCTCATCGGCCAGGAGAACCGCGGCCTCGAGTACATGTTCATCATGATGAACGCGGCCCGCTACGCGGTGGGCATGCAGGGCATCGCGGTGGCCGAACGCGCCTACCAGAAAGCTGCCGCCTACGCGAAGGACCGCGTGCAAAGCCGCCCGGTCGACGGCTCGCTGCCGGGCAGCGGTCCGATCATCCACCACCCCGACGTCAAGCGCATGCTGATGACCATGCGCGCGCTGACCGAAGGCTGCCGCGCGATGGCGATCACCGCCGCGGCCGCGTACGACGCCGCGCACGCGCATCCCGATGCAGAGGTGCGCAAGCAGAACCAGGCCTTCTACGAGTTCATGGTGCCGCTGGTGAAGGGCTACAGCACCGAGATGAGCCTGGAGGCCACGTCGCTCGGCGTGCAGGTGCACGGCGGCATGGGCTTCATCGAGGAAACCGGCGCGGCGCAGTACTACCGCGACGCGCGCATCCTGCCGATCTACGAGGGCACGACGGCGATCCAGGCCAACGACCTCGTCGGGCGCAAGACGGCGCGCGACGGCGGCCAGGTCGCCAAGGCGATCGCACGGCAGATCGCCGCGACCGAAGCCCAGCTGTCGGATCGCAAGAGCGATGCGGCCAAGTCGATGCTCAAGCGCCTGAGGGCTGCGCGCGAGGCCTTCGAGCAGGTGGTCGACTTCGTGGCCGGACAAACCAAGGCGAGCCCCAACGCGGTGTTCGCGGGCTCGGTGCCCTACCTGATGCTGGCAGGCAATGTGGTGGCCGGCTGGCAGATGGCGCGCGCGCTGATTGCGGCCGAGGACAACGCCGCGAGCGATGCCGCCTTCATGGCCGCCAAGGTCGTCACCGCGCGCTTCTACGCCGAGCACATCCTTTCGCGCGTGCCGGCGCTGCGCGATGCCATCGTCGAAGGCGGCGAGAGCGTCAACGCGCTGGCGCCCGACGCCTTCTGATCTCCTTGCCGTTCGGAGTCCTCATGCCTTTGCCGCCCGTTCTTGCGAACCTGCCGCTGCCGATCATCGGCTCGCCGCTGTTCATCATCAGCAACCCCAAGCTCGTGATCGAGCAGTGCAAGGCCGGCATCGTCGGCTCGATGCCCGCGCTCAACGCGCGCCCGGCCTCGCAACTCGACGAGTGGCTGGCCGAGATCACCGAAACGCTTGCGGCCTACAACCGCGCCAATCCCGACAAGCCGGCCGCGCCGTTCGCGATCAACCAGATCGTGCACAAGAGCAACGACCGGCTCGAGCACGACATGAGCGTGTGCGCGAAGTACAAGGTGCCGATCGTGATCACGTCGCTCGGCGCGCGCACCGACGTGAACGAGGCCGTCCACGGCTGGGGCGGCGTGGTGCTGCACGACATCATCAACAACACCTTCGCGCGCAAGGCGATCGAGAAGGGCGCCGACGGCCTGATCGCCGTGGCCGCCGGTGCCGGCGGCCATGCCGGCACCAAGAGCCCGTTCGCGCTGGTGCAGGAGATCCGCCAGTGGTTCGACGGCCCCGTCGCACTCAGCGGCGCGATCGCCACCGGACGCGCGGTGCTGGCGGCACAGGCGATGGGCGCGGACTTCGCCTACATCGGCTCAGCCTTCATTGCCACCGAAGAAGCGCGCGCGGTCGAGGGCTACAAGCAGATGATCGTCGACAGCAGCTCGGACGACATCGTCTATTCGAGCCTGTTCACCGGCGTGCACGGCAACTACCTGAAGGGCTCGATCCTCAATTCGGGTCTCGATCCCGACAAGCTGCCCGAGGCCGATCCGAGCTCGATGAACTTCGGCGGCGGCGACAGCGCCAAGAAGGCCTGGAAGGACATCTGGGGTTGCGGGCAGGGCATCGGCGTCGTCGATCGCGTGGTGCCGGCGCGCGAGCTGATCGAGCGGCTCGCGCGCGAGTACGCCGAGGCGAAGCGGACCTTGCTCGCGGCCGCCTGAGCGGGCCGCTCAGATCGGCTCGGTCGGAACCGCCGGCGCGCGCTGGCGGTAGGCCTCCACCCACTCCGGCACGGCCGCGGCCGGCATCGGCCCGGCAATGCCATAGCCCTGGCCGACCACGCAACCGGCGGCCACCAGGGCGCGCGCCTGCGCTGCCGATTCGATGCCCTCGGCGATCACGGTGCAGCCGAAGGTGCGCGACAGCGCGATCACGCCTTCGACGATGGCCAAGTCCGCGCTGCTGGTCAGCATGCCGTGCACGAAGGAGCGGTCGATCTTCATCGAGTCGACCGGCAGCTCGCGCAGATAGGTGAGCTGCGAATAGCCGGTGCCGAAGTCGTCGAGCGCGAAGCGCACGCCCAGCGTGCGGCAGCGGTCCATCACCTGCGAGGTGCGGCCCAGGTCGGCCAGCGCAGCGGTCTCCAGCACCTCCAGCTCCAGACGACGCGCGAGCAGCGGGTCGTGCTCTTCAAGCAGCTCGCGCAGCCGTTCGGCGAAGTTGGGATGCTGAAGGTGACGGCCCGAGACGTTGACACTGAGCGAGAAGCGATGGCCCTGCTCGGTCCAGTGGCCAAGCTGGCGCAGCGCCTCGTTGAGGACCCAGTCGCCCAGCTTGACCGCTAGCTCGGCGTTCTCGACCAGCGGCAGGAATTCCGCCGGAGGCAGCAAGCCATAGTGCGGGCGCTGCCAGCGCAGCAGCGCCTCGAAGCCCAGCACCTCGCGGCGCTGCATGTCGACCTTGGGCTGGTAGTAAAGGCAGAACTCGCCGGCATCGAGCGCATGCTCGATGCGCAGCGCCGCCTCGCGCCGCGCGATGGTCTGGCGATCGAGCTCGGGATCGAAGAACTGCACCTGATTGCGGCCGGCCTGCTTGGCGCCGTACATCGCGTGGTCCGCATGGCGCAGCAGCGTGTCGGCATCGGCCCGGTCGAGCGGGTACACGGTGACCCCGATGCTCGCCGTCACGTGCCATGCGCGCGGCATGCCCACGGTGTAGGGCTGCGTCACCGACTGCAGCACGCGTTGCAGCCCCTGGGCGCATTCGGCCAGCGACGTGGTGCGCATCAGCAGCACGAACTCGTCGCCACCGAGGCGCGCGACGACATCGTGGCCGCGCAGCGTGGCCCGCAGGCGCCCGGCCAGCTCGGCCAGCAGGCGGTCGCCGGCGTCATGGCCGAACTGGTCGTTGAGCGGCTTGAAGTGGTCGAGGTCGAGATAGGCCACCGCGAGCCAGTGGCCATCGCGGTCGGCGGCGGCGATCGCCTCGCGCAGCAGCGTCGCGAGCCGCACGCGGTTGGGCAATTCGGTCAACGGGTCGTAGTGCGCCAGCCGCTCGAGCTGCTCGCGATGCTGGCGCGCGGTGGTGATGTCCGACACGGCCATCACGTGGTGCTCGATCTCGCCCGACGCGCCGCGCACCACCGACACCGTGGTCTGCTGGGTGTAGCGCTCCCCGTTGCGGCGGATGGCGACCAGCTCGCCTCGCCAGACGCCGCCTTCCGCGAGCGCATTGCGCACGTCTCCGCGCAGGGCATCGAGCTCGTCGGGCCGCGACGGGTCGGTCGCAGCGAGCAATGCGGGGACGCTGCCGATGAGCTCGTCGCGCGCGGTGCCCGTCAGTCGCGTGTAGGCAGGGTTGACGTGCAGGATGCGGCATTGCGCATCGGTGATCACCAGGCCTTCGTGAAGATGCTGCACGAGATGCGACGACAGGCGCTGACGGTCCTCGGCCATGCGTCGTTCGGTGATGTCGGTGCCGGCAGCGATCACGCGCAGCGCTTCGCCGCGCGGGCCGCGCTCGACCACCCGTGCATGCAGCTCGAACCATTTCCAGCGTCCGTCGCGGCATTGCAGGCGGTGCTCGATACGCAGCTCCTTGCTGCGCTGTGCCAGCAGGTCCTCGAGCGCTGCGCGCAGGCGCGGGTCGTCCTCGGGGTGGACTCGCGACTGCCACTCCTCGAGCCGGTCGCCGATCTCGTGGTCGCGATAGCCCAGCATGGCCTTCCAGCGTCGCGAATAGAAGATGCGACCGCTGCGCAGGTCCCAATCGCCGACGCCGGTGGCCGCGCCCTCGAGCGCGAGCTGCCAACGCTCCTCGCTTCGAAGGCGCTCGCCGATCAGTACCGAGATCGTCAGCGGTACGACGGCGAGCGTGGCGATGTAGCCCCATAGCAGCGCAAGTCCGCGCTGCACTTCGCCGCTGAAGAAGGGGCCAAGCCCGCGAGCGGTGCCCCAGGCAGCCGTAGCGGCCAGCGCCAGCGAGGCCAGCGATGCGACGTGCAGGCCCGCGCGCAGGACCAGCCAGCACAGCAGGGCATGCGGCACGAAGATGAGCGGCGTGAGGTCCGCCGAGGCCGGCCGCGTGAATGTGATCGCGCCACACAGCACCGTCACCGCGATCAGCGTGAAAGTCCCGATGTGCCGGCGCAGCTGGGCACGGTGACGCGCCGGCACCGGCTCCGTGGGCCAGGTCAGCAGTGGAACGCCAACCAGCAGGGCACCGACCGCGTCGCCAAGCCACCAGGCGAGCCATGCCACCGGCGCTCGCGGTGCCGGCAACAGGCCCGCGAAGTGAAGCGACAGTGCGCCGCACAGCGAGGTGATGGCCATTCCCGCCCCGACGCCGAGGACGAGGAAGGCAAGCACATCCTGCCGACGGTCGAGCTCGGTTCGAAAGCCGCGGCGCGCGAGCCAGTCGGCCGCGAAGGCCGGCCCAAGCGCGTTGCCGATCGACAAGGCCGCGGCCAGTGGCGCCGAGGAGCCCACGGCCAACGCAACGGCCAGCGCGCCGGCGGCCACGGCCGGTGTCATCGATGGCCCCCAGCGCAGCAACGCCGCGAGCGCGATGCCCGAGGGCGCCCAGATCAGCGTGACATACGCGCCCTGATACGGCAGCTGCAGGCCCAGACGACCGGTGATGTAGTACGCCAGTGCAACGACCAGCGAACGCAGGATCCAGCGCACGACATCGTCGATGCGACGCGAAGCAATAGCAGCAGTCCTGGCGTCGGGCGTGGCGCTCATGCGGTCAATGTCCTACGGCGGATCCGCCATGGACTGCCGCGCGACTGTCGACTGTAGCAATCGCGGCGGCGCTGCAAAACGATGAATGTCGAGCGGTCTGACGCGCCTGGACGAGAGGCTGCGGATCCGCTGTCGCCTATTGCGCGAGGCCGAAAAAGTGATGTATCATTTCAGCTTCACCGAAACGCTCAAACGCATTGAGGTGGACCGACGCGGAGTGGTAGTTCAGTCGGTTAGAATACCGGCCTGTCACGCCGGGGGTCGCGGGTTCGAGTCCCGTCCACTCCGCCAACAAATTTCAAAGGCCAGCTGCTGAAAAGCCGCTGGCCTTTGTCCTTTTGGGCGTCTTGCGTCGTGATGGTTGGGCGTCGTGCCGACGAACGAAGCGGATCAATCAGCCTCGGCCGCTACGCGCAACTGTTCGACCGTATAGCCTTCCAGCAGCAAGGCACGCTTGAGCCAATCGGGCTGCTCACCGAAGCCGTCCCAGGTTTCGCCGTTGGAGGGGTGCCGGTATTTGGGGCCGGCCAGTTGCGTTGGCGCGGGAACTGGCGAGGTTGGTTCCTGGGGTGCCGTCTCGATCTCGTCGATCGTGATGCCCCAGAACTCCATCAGGAAGCGGATGCGCTTCAGTGCGACGACCCTCTCGGGCGTCGAGTCGTCGTCGTGGGCCGTGGTCATTGCGATCCGCGGTGCACGAAACGGGCGGTAGGGCACCGCCCGCGACCGGTGCTCAGCCGGTCTGGCCGCAGGCAGGATCGCAGACGACCTGCGACTTGCCGAGGATGCGCTGGGTCTTCAGCTGGGCACGCGGACGGTGCTTGCCACACTTGAAGCAAGACATCGTCGCGGCCGAGAACACACCGCCAGTGCCAAACGGGGAGCCGGAGGCCTTCGAGCGATAACGCAGCCCGTCGGCGGTCACTTTGGTTTGAACGTCGTCTTTCGCCATCCGTCTATTGTCGCATTGCGCGGAAGGATTTGCGCGCTGCATCGACGAGACCGCGCGAGCAGGTGGCCCATCGTCGATTTTTTGCCTCAACGCGCGGTGCTCGGCGCGTTCGCCGTGCGCGAGCTGGGAGACCAGAAGCCGGTGGCCAGGCTCGTGCCGAGCAGGATCACCGCGCAACCCGCCAGCATCACGGTGCTCACGGCCTCGTGGAGGAAGATCCCGCCCCACAGCACGGCGAAGACCGGGATCAGGAAGGTGACCGCGATGGCGTTCGCCGGCCCGACGTGCGCGATGAGCCTGAAGTACAGCAGATAGGCCAGGGCCGTGCTGAGCAGCGCGAGCAGCACAGCGGCAATCCATGCGGTGCTCGAGATGGGCTGCGCCGGCCATGCCAGCAGCGCCAAGGGCAGCAGCGCGACGGCCGCGGCACATTGGCTGCCGGTGGCCACGGCCAGCGGCGGCACGCCGGTCAGGCGCCGCTTGGTGAAGCTGGCCGACCAGCCGTACAGCAGCGTCGCGCCCAGGCAGGCCAGCACCGCCCAGCCGGTCTGTTGCGCTCCGGGCTTGAACGAGGCCTTGTCCCACGCCAGCCACAGCACGCCGGCGAAGCCGATCACGAGTCCGACGACGCGCCACGGCGTGAGCCGGTCGCGCAGCCACAGCCATGCGATCAGCGCGCCCCACAGCGGTGTGGTCGCGTTGAACACCGACGCAAGCCCGGCGGTGATCGACAGGGCCGCGAAGCTGTAGGCCAGGAACGGCAGGGCGGAGTTGCTGATGCCCACCACCGCGATGGCGCGCCAGTGCTGCCTCAGCGCGGTGCCCTGTCCGGCGGCCAACGCGAGCGGCAGCAGTGCGAGACTGGCCAGGCCCACGCGCACGGCGGCCAGCGCGACCGGGCCGAACTCGCCCGCCCCCAGGCGCATGAACAGAAATGACGCGCCCCACAGCGCGGCCAGCAGCAGCAGTTCACACAGGTCACGAGGCTTCATGCGGCGAGCTCCAGGGGGCGCTGGAGGCCGGCACGAGCGCCCTCCAGGCGTAGCAAGGCGGCCTTGCGGTCGAGCCCGCCGGCATAGCCGGTGAGCGAACCGTTCTGGCCGACGATGCGATGGCAAGGTACGACGATCGACACCGGATTGCGTCCGACCGCCGCGGCGACGGCGCGCACCGCGTCGGCGCGACCGAGCGAACGGGCCAGCGCGCCGTAGGTCGGCGTCTCGCCGGCGGGCACGCTCAGCAGGGCTTGCCAGACGCTGCGCTGGAAGTCGCTGCCGGCGAGATCGAGCGGTGTCGCGAAACGCATCGACGCGCCGCGGAAGTAGGCCCACAACTCCTCGCGCAGCTGGGCGATCCAGCGCTGTGTCGAGTCGCTCGGCACGTCGAGCGCGCCGGGGTGGTGACGCTGACCGTCGAACCACAGGCCGGCGATGCCGCGCGCAGTGGCGGCGGCGAGCATGCCGCCCAGGGGCGTCTCGAAGCGGCCCTGCGCAACGAGCGCGCGGTGGTCGATCGTGTTCATGTTCCGGTCTCCAGGTGGTGCCACAAGCGCATCACGGCGTAGGAGCGCCAGGGGCGCAGCGGCTCGGCCAGGGTGTCGAGCGCGCGCTTGTCGCGCGTGCCGAGGGCATTCATCAGCCCGATGTCCGACGACGGCCAGGCATCGGGCCACGACAGCGCGCGCATCGCGATGACCTGCGCGGTCCACTCGCCGACGCCGGGCAACGCCCGCAATGCATCGAGCGTGGCTTCCAGGGGGGCGGCGCGGTGCAGCGCCAGGCTGCCGTCGGCCACGCCGGCTGCGATGGCCTGCAGCGCGCGCACGCGCTGGCGCACGATGCCCAGCGTGCCGATCGCTGCCGGGTCGGCCTGCGCGATCGCCTGCGCGCTCGGGAACAGGTGAGTGATGTCGGCCCAAGGCGTCGCGATCGGCGTGCCGAAGCGCTCGACCAGGCGCTGCGCCAGCGTGCGAGCCGCCGCGACGGTGACCTGCTGCCCCAGCACCACGCGCACCGCGGTCTCGAAGCCGTCGAGGGATCCGGGCAGTCGCAGGCCGGGGCGCACCGCCAGCGGCAGCGCGGCCAGCGCGGCATCGATCGACGGCGGCTCGACATCGAGATCGAAGGCCTGGCGCAGCCGTGCGCTGATCAGGCCCAGCGCAGGTGCGAGCGTCGGCGCCAGGCTCACGAGCAGTTCGCTGCGCTCGAGGTCGATGCGCGCATGCAGCCAGCCGGCCAGTTCGCGGCCGGCGTGCGTCACGCGAAGGCTGCGGCGATAGCCGTCGCCATCGACGGCCTCGATGCCGCGCATCGCGCGCCGCGCGATGAAGCCGAGCAGCGCCTCATGGTCGTAGGGCGGGCGCAGGCCGAGCCGCACGCGCAGCGCCGCGGCCGGCGGCGCCGCCGATTCGCCGCGGTCGCGGCGCAGCCGGCTCGGGCTCAGCCGGTAGCGCTCGGCAAAGGCCGCGTTGAAGCGCCGCAGACTCGCGAAGCCGCTCGCCAGCGCGACTTGCGTGATCGGCTGCTCGGTGTCGCTGAGCAGTTGCTTGGCGAGCAGCAGCCGGCGCGTGGTGAGGTAGTCAACAGGGCTCACGCCATGCTCGCCCTGGAAGATCCGGCGCAGGTGGCGATCGGTCACGCCCAGGCGCTCGGCAATCGTGGGCAGCGTGACGGCCTCGCCGGCATAGACCGCCTCGTCGAGCATCGCGGCGGCGGCTTGCGCGAGGCTGGACGAGGAATCCACCAACGACAGGCCCGGCGCGAGTTCGGGGCGGCAGCGCAGGCAGGGCCGAAAGCCGGCATGTTCGGCGCGCACGGCGCTGTCGAAGAAGCGGCAATTCGCGCGACGCGGCAGCCGCACGCGGCACACCGGCCGGCAATAAACGCCGGTGGAGGTGACGCCGACGAACAGCCGCCCGTCGAAGCGCGCATCGCGTGCTTGCCAGACGCGCCAGGCCGCGTCGGCATCGATGCCGGCGCCGGGCACGGTCTCGACGGCCGCGGGGACGTGGGTGGTTTGCGGGGGCATGAGGCGATGGTAGGTCGCCCACCGAGTGTGACTCGCCGTTTTCGGACGTGTGCCTGGAGGGGCTTGGCGCCCACATGGCGTCCCTACAATCCGCCGTCCCTTCTACACGGCGCGCCGGCGTCGATGTGTCCATGCAAGTCGATCCCAGCATCTTCAAGGCCTATGACATCCGCGGCGTTGTCGGGCGTTCGCTCGACGAGCGCGTTGCCGAGCATCTCGGTCGGGCCTTCGGCACCGAGGCGTTGCGGCAGGGCGAGAAGGCCGTGGCGCTGGGGCGCGATGGTCGGCTGTCCGGCCCGTCGCTCGTCGCGGCGCTGGCGCGCGGCCTGCGCTCGACCGGCATCGACGTGGTCGATATCGGGGCCGTGACCACGCCGATGCTGTACTACGTGGCCGCGACACGCGGCGCGCATGGCTGCAACTCGGGCATCCAGGTCACCGGCAGCCACAACCCGAAGGACTACAACGGCTTCAAGATGGTGCTGGCCGGTCGCGCGATCTATGGCGAGGACATCCAGGGCCTGCGTCGGCGCATCGAGGCCGAGGACTACGCCAAGGGCCGCGGCCGACTGGGCCGCATGGACATCCTGGCCGAGTATTCGCATCGCATCGCCAGCGACGTGAAGCTGGTGCGGCCGATGAAGATCGTGGTCGATTCCGGCAACGGCATCCCCGGCGCATCGGCGCCGGGCATCCTGCGCGCGCTGGGCTGCGAGGTGATCGAGCTCTATTCCGAGGTTGATGGCGACTTCCCCAACCATCATCCCGATCCGTCCAAGCCGGAGAACCTCGTCGACCTGATCCGCACCGTGCGCGAAACCGGCGCCGAGCTCGGGCTCGCGTTCGACGGCGACGGCGACCGGCTGGGTGTCGTCACGCGCGAGGGCAACAACATCTTCCCGGACCGCCAGTTGATGCTGTTCGCGCGCGACATCCTTTCGCGCGTGAAGGGCGGCACAGTGATCTTCGACGTCAAGTGCACGCAGCGTCTTGCACCGGCGATCCGCGAGGCCGGCGGCGAGCCCTTGATGTGGAAGACCGGGCATTCGCTCATCAAGGCCAAGCTCAAGGAGACCGGCGCGCCGATCGCCGGCGAGATGAGCGGGCATATCTTCTTCGCCGAGCGCTGGTACGGCTTCGACGATGCCACCTACACCGCGGCGCGGCTGCTCGAGATCCTGTCGCGCGAGCGCGACCCGAGTGCGCTGCTCGATGCGCTGCCGGCCAACATCAGCACGCCGGAGCTCAACGTGCCGTGCGCCGAGGGCGAGCACCATGACGTCATTGCCCGATTGCGCGAGACCGCCACGTTCCCCGGTGCCCGCGAGGTGATCACGATCGACGGCCTGCGCGCCGAATACGACGACGGCTTCGGCCTCGTGCGCGCCTCCAACACCACGCCGGTGCTGGTGCTGCGCTTCGAAGGCCGCACGCAGGCGGCGCTGGAGCGCATCGAGGCGCAGTTCCTCGCGGCGATCCGCGCGGTCAAGCCGGACGCGAAGATCGCGGCCGCGGCGCACTGAGCGAGCGCGCATGCAGATCGCGCGCTGGCTCTACAGCGGTTTGCTCGTGGCGCTGGCGCCCGCCTACCGGCTGCGGCTGGCATGGCGCGGCCGCCGCGAGGCCGGCTACAACGAAGCGGTCGGCGAGCGCTTCGGCCGCTACGAGTCTTCGCCGCCGACGCCCGGCGCGGTATGGATCCATGCCGTGTCGCTGGGCGAGACGCGCGCAGCCGCTGCGCTGATCGATGCCTTGCACGCGCGCCGCCCGCGCCTGCGCATCCTGCTGACGCATGGCACGGCCACCGGCCGCGAAGCAGGCCGTGCTTTGCTGCGCGAGGGCGATCGACAGGTCTGGCTGCCTTATGACACGCCGGGTGCCGTGCGCCGCTTCCTGCGTCATCACCGACCGTCGATCGGCGTGCTGATGGAAACCGAGCTCTGGCCCAATCTCGTGGCGATCGCGAACGAGCTGGGCGTGCCGCTGCTGCAGGCCAATGCGCGCCTGAGCGAGAAGAGCCTGCGGCGCGGCGAGCGCTTCGCCGCCCTGCTGCGCCCGGCGGTCGCCGGGCTGACCGAAGTGCTGGCGCAGACCGAAGCCGACGCCCAGCGTCTGCGCGGCGCCGGCGCGCGCACGGTGCAGGTGGTCGGCAACCTCAAGTTCGACATGACGCCGTCGCCCGATCTGATCGCGCGCGGCGCGGCCTGGCGCGCGGCCAGCGAGCGACCGCTGGTGCTCGCGGCCAGCACGCGCGAGGGCGAGGAGGCCGCATTGCTCGCGGCCTGGCGCGAGGCGGCCCCGCCGGCGCGGCTGCTGCTTGTGCCGCGCCACCCGCAGCGCTTCGACGAGGTCGCCCGGCTGGTCGGCGATGCAGGCTTGAGCCTCTCGCGCCGCAGTGCGTGGCAGGCCGATCGACCCGACGACGGCGATGCGCAGGTCTGGCTCGGCGACTCGCTCGGCGAGATGCCGGCCTACTACGCCGCGGCGCGCCTCGCGCTACTGGGCGGCAGCTTCGAGCCGCTCGGCGGCCAGAACCTGATCGAGGCCGCGGCGTGCGCCTGCCCGCTGCTGATCGGGCCGTCGACCTTCAACTTCGCTCAGGCGGCCGAGTTGTCGTTGGCCGCCGGTGCCAGCGAGCGGCTGCCCGGCCTTGACGCGGCGGTCGCCCGCGCGGTCGAGTTGCTGGCGGCCGAGCCCGCCACGCTGGAGGCGATGAGCCGCAAGGCGCTCGACTTCGCGGCTGCCCATCGCGGCGCCGCCGATCGCATGGCCGCCGCGATCCTGGCGCGGCTGCCCGCCGAACCGGATCAGCCGCGCAGCGCCTTTGCGGCCTCGCTGACCAGCGTCGAGCCGCGATAGATGAGCCCGGTGTAGATCTGCACGAGGTCGGCGCCCGCGTCGCGCTTGGCGCGCGCGTCGGCGCCGGACAGCACGCCGCCGACGCCGATGATCGGAAAGCCCGCGCCCAGCGCGAGGCGCAGCTGCCGGATCACGCGATTGCTGGCCTCGAGCACCGGCCGACCGGAGAGGCCACCGGCTTCGTTGGCATGCGCCAAACCCTGAACGGCCTCGCGCGAGATCGTCGTGTTGGTGGCGATCACCCCGTCGATCGCGTTCTTCTTCAGCGTCGCGGCGATCACGGTGACCTGCTGCTCGTCGAGGTCGGGGGCGATCTTCACGAACATGGGGACGGTGCGGCGATGCGTCGCGATCAGCTGCTGGCGGCGCTCCTGCAGGGCGCCTAACAGGCGGTCGAGCGCCTCGTCGCTTTGCAGGCTGCGCAGGTTCTGCGTGTTGGGGCTGGAGATGTTGACGGTCACGTAGTCGGCGTGCGGATACACGCCGGCCAGGCCGATCAAGTAGTCGTCGACCGCGTTCTCGATCGGCGTTGCGGCGTTCTTGCCGATGTTCAGGCCGAGCACGCCGCCGCCGTCGCGAAAGCGGGCGCGCGAGACGTTGGCGATGAAGGCATCGAGCCCGTCGTTGTTGAAGCCCAGGCGGTTGATCAGCGCCTGCGCCTCGGGCAGGCGGAACATGCGCGGCTTGGGGTTGCCCGGCTGAGCCTTCGGCGTGACGGTGCCGACCTCGATGAATCCGAAGCCCATCGCGCCCAGGCCGTCGATGCAGCGACCGTTCTTGTCGAGCCCGGCGGCCAGGCCGACCCGGTTCGGGAAACGCAGCCCGGCCACATGCACCGGATCGTCGACGCGTGCCTCGCGCCACAGGCAGGCCAGCGGCGTGTGCTGGAAGCGCGCCAGCGCGTCGAGCGTGAGTTCGTGGGCCTGTTCGGGATCCATGCCGAACAGGAAGGGGCGGGTGAGGGCGTAGGGAACGAGGGCCATGATCGGCGCGGATTGTCTCCGAGCCGAGCGCGCGGGCCGAGCAGGCGCGTCCTCGATAATCGCGGCCATCCCCGTGCGAGCCCCACCATGAACCAGGACGAACTCAAGGCCCTCGTCGGCCGTGCAGCGATCGAATACGTGCCCGAGGGCTCGATCATCGGCGTGGGCACCGGCTCCACGGTCAACTGTTTCATCGACGCGCTGGCCGACGTGAAACGGCGCATCCGCGGCGCAGTGTCGAGCTCGAACGCCAGCACCGAGCGGCTCAAGCGCCACGGCATCGCGGTGCTGGAAGCCGCCGATGTCGTCGCGCAGGGCGCGCGCCTGCCGGTCTACATCGACGGCGCAGACGAGATCGACGGTCGCGGCTGCATGGTCAAGGGCGGCGGCGCGGCGCTCACGCGCGAGAAGATCGTCGCCGACCTGGCCGAGCGCTTCGTCTGCATCGCCGATGCCTCCAAGCGCGTCGACGTGCTGGGCCGTTTTCCGCTGCCGGTCGAGGTGATCCCGATGGCGGCCGCGCAGGTCGCCAAGCGCTTCGAGGCGATCGGCGGCCAGGCCCTGCTGCGCGCGGGCGTGGTGACCGACAACGGCAACGCGATCCTCGACGTGCGCGGACTTGCGATCGCCGATCCGCTGGCGATGGAGACCGAGATCAACCAGTGGCCCGGCGTCGTCACCGTCGGCATCTTCGCGCGCCACCGCGCGAGCGTCTGCCTGCTCGGCACGCCCGAGGGCGTGCAGACCTTGAACTTCGCGTGATCAGAACTTGAAGCCGGGCGGGATCGGCGTGGCCGGTTCGTCCGGCCGCCGCTGCGGCGCATCCGACAGCGGCGTGCGCGGCACCGAGGGCGCGCGAGCGGCGTCGCCCGCGCGCGGCGCCAGCGGCGTTGGTGGCGTTGGCGTGTAGCCCACCGGCAGCGCCGACGACTTGGGATAGCCCGCGGCATCGAGATAGCTGGCCCAGGTCGATTCCTCGAAGGCCTCGAGCTTCTGGCTGCCGATGGTGAGCACCGGCACGGTCAGCGAGTTGTTGAAGCGCGCGGCGAACAGCGAGCGGTCCTCGATCGTGCTGATGGTGCTCTCCGCATACGGGATGCCGCGGCGGCGCAGGTAAGCGCGCGCGCTGTCGCAGACATTGCAGTCGGGCATCGTGTAGAGCGTGACCGGATAGCGTGCCGTGGCCTCGCGCAGCACCGGCGGCAGGTTGTTCGCCGGCAGCGGCGTCGCCTGCGGGCTGAGCTGCTGCACGCGCGCGGCCGGCTCGGACGGCGGCCGGTCCGAGTAGGTGACCTGGCCGTTGGGTCCGATGACCTTGAACACCGCCCATGCGGGCGACGCTCCGAGCAGCAGCGGCAGCGCGGCGAGCGCGATCGAGCGAATCGAGCGAATCGAGGGGGTGGGAGGACGTGACTTCATGGCCGGCAACCTCCGCTTCGGCAGACCTTGCCGGGCATGCTAGCAGTGCCGCGCCGGCCGGCAGCGATGAACATGTCTCAAGCCATGCCCTGGTGTCGCAGCAGCGCGTCGATGCTGGGCTCGCGGCCGCGGAAGGCCTTGAAGCTTTCGATCGCCGGGCGGCTGCCGCCGGCCTCGAGGATGGCTTCGCGATAGCGACGGCCGGTCTCGGCATCGAGCACGCCGGCTTCCTCGAAAGCGCTGTAGGCGTCGGCCGAGAGCACTTCGGCCCACTTGTAGCTGTAGTAGCCGGCCGCGTAGCCGCCGCCGAAGATGTGCGAGAAGCTGTGCGCGAAGCGATTGAAGGCCGGCGGCACGATCACCGCGACTTCGGCGCGCACTTCGTCGAGCAAGGCCTGCAGGCGCTGCTCCTGGCCGGGCTCGGCATGCATACGCATGTCGTACAGGGCGAACTCGACCTGGCGCAGCATCGCCAGTCCGCTCTGGAAGTTCTTGGCCGCGAGCATCTTGTCGAACAGCGCGCGCGGCAGCGGCTCGCCGGTCTCGACATGGGCTGTCATGCGCTGCAGCACCTCCCACTCCCAGCAGAAGTTCTCCATGAACTGGCTGGGCAACTCGACCGCGTCCCACTCGACGCCCGAGATGCCGGCGACGCCGCGCTCGCTGACCTGCGTGAGCAGGTGGTGCAGTCCGTGGCCGGCCTCGTGGAAGAGCGTGGTGACGTCGTCGTGCGTCAGCAGCGCCGGCTGGTTGCCGACCGGCGAGGCGAAGTTGCAGATCAGGTGCGCCACCGGCGTCTGCAGCGCCGCCGCGCCCTGCATGTCGGGGCGTTGCCAGCGGCCGCGCACGTCGTCCATCCAGGCGCCGGGCTGCTTGCCGTTGCGCGCGTAGGGGTCGAGGTAGAACTGGCCGACGAGCTGCGGCGCGGCGTCGCCCGAGCCGATGCCCGCGCGCCGCTCGATGCGGAAGAAGCGCACGTCGGGGTGCCAGGCCTCGGCATGGTCGGGGCGGATCGACACGTCGAACAGCGTCTCGACGATGCGGAACAGCCCGTCGAGCACCTTGGGCTCGGTGAAGTACTGCTTCACCTCGGTGTCGCTGAAGGCATAGCGCGCCTGCTTGAGACGCTCGGACGCATAGGGGATGTCCCAGGCCTGCAGCTGGGGCAGGCCCAGCTCCTTCGCGGCGAACTCGCGCAACTCGGCGAGGTCGCGCTCGGCGTGCGGGCGCGCCCGCGCGGCGAGGTCGCGCAAGAAGGCAAGCACCTCCCCGGGCGAACGCGCCATCTTGGGCACCAGCGAGACGTCGGCGTAGGTCTTGTAGCCCAGCAGCGCGGCCTCTTCCTGGCGCAGCGCGACGATCTCGCGCATCACCGGCGAGTTGTCGAGCTCCGTCGGACCATGCTCCGATGCGCGCGTGACGTAGGCGCGGTAGACACGCTCGCGCAGCGAGCGGTCGTGCGCGTACTGCATCACCGGCAGGTAGCTGGGCATGTGCAGCGTGATCTTGTGGCCGTCCTTGCGCTCGGCCAGGGCGGCGCCGCGCATCGCGGCGACCGCGTCCTCGGGCACGCCGGCCAGCTCCTCGGCGCTGGCGTAGTACGCGAAGGCGTCGGTCGCGTCGAGCACGTGCTCGGAGAATGACTGGGCCAGCGCCGCGAGGCGATCCTGGATCTCGGCGAAGCGCAGCTTGGCGGCGCCTTGCAGCTCGGCGCCCGAGAGCACGAAGTCGCGCAGCGCGTTGTCGAGCGCGCGCTTGCGTGCCGGCGCCAGTTGCGACGCCGAAGGCGCGGCGGCGATCGCCTTGTACTTGGCATACAGGCGCTCGTCCGAGCCGAGCTTGGTGAAGAAGGCGGTGACCTTGGGCAGGGCCTCGTTGTAGGCGGCGCGCAGCGCCGGCGTGTCGGCCACGGCGTTGAGGTGGCCGACCACGCCCCAGGCGCGGCCCAGGCGCTCGGTGGCCACGTCGAGCACGCTCGACAGCGCGTCGTAGTCGGCAGGCACGTCGGGGCCGGTGGCGCGCTCGAGCGCGGCTTCGCATTCGGCGATCAACGCGTCGACGGCCGGGCCGACATGCTCGGCGCCGATCTCGGCGAAGCGCGGCAGGTCGCTGGTGTCGAGCAGGGGATTCTGGGGCTGCGTCATGTTCAACCTCGGTTCAACCTCGTGGGTCGTGTCTCGAGCGATCTTGCCTTGCTCGCGCGGTGGCGCGATTGGATTCGGCCAATGTCTGCGATGGATCGCGGAAATCAGGTGGCGGCGCGTTCCGCCGCTTCAATGGTATTGACCAGCAGCATCGTGATGGTCATCGGACCGACGCCGCCCGGCACCGGCGTGATCCAGCCGGCAACTTTGGACACGCCGGCGAAGTCGACGTCGCCGCAGAGCTTGCCGGCGTCGTCGCGGTTCATGCCGACGTCGATCACCACCGCGCCGGGCTTGACCATCTCGGCGGTCAGCACGTTGCGCTTGCCGACCGCGGCCACCACGATGTCGGCCTGGCGCGTCATCGCGCCGAGATCCGGCGTTGCGCTGTGGCATACCGTGACCGTGGCGCTGGCGGCGAGCAGCATCAGCGCCATCGGCTTGCCGACGATGTTGCTGCGGCCGATCACCACCGCATGCTTGCCCTTGGGGTCGCAGCCGATCGATTCCAGCATCTTCATGCAGCCGTAGGGCGTGCAGGGCTTGAAGCCGGGCTGGCCGACGACCAGCGCGCCGGCGCTGGCGACATGGAAGCCGTCGACATCCTTGGCCGGCGAGATGGTCTCGATGACCTTGTGCGCGTCGATGTGCGCCGGCAGCGGCAGCTGCACCAGGATGCCGTGGATCGCTGCATCGGCGTTGAGCGCCTCGATGCGCGCCAGCAGCTCCGCCTCGGACATCGTCGCCGGGTACTGCTCCAGCACCGAGTGCAGCCCGCTGTCATGGCAGGCCTTGACCTTGTTGCGCACGTAAACCTGGCTGGCCGGGTTGTCGCCGACCAGGATCACGGCCAGGCCGGGTGTGGTGCCGCGCGCGCGCAGCGCCGCGGCGCGGGCGGAGACCTCGGCGCGCAGTTGCTTGGAGAGCGCGTTGCCGTCGATGAGTTGGGCGGACATGTTGCGGAATTCCTCGGTCTTGAAGCGCGAAGGCCGCTCGTCGGAGCGGCCTTCGGCGGGAGCGGGCGGTTCAGGCCTTGGCCTGGGCGCCTAGCGCGATCTTCAACAGATCGGCCACGGTGTTGGCGTTGAGCTTTTCCATGATGTTGGCGCGGTGCGCCTCCACCGTCTTGATGCTGATGCCCAGGTCGTCGGCGATCTGCTTGTTCAGGCGGCCGGCGACGATGCGCTCGAGCACCTGGCTCTCGCGCGTGGTCAGGCGCGACAGCAGCGCCTCGCGGCTGGCCTGTTCCTGGTGCTGGCTGAAGGCGGTGCGCGCCTGGTCGAGCATGCGCTCCACGAGGCCGAGCAGCTCTTCTTCCTTGAAGGGCTTCTCGATGAAGTCCATCGCGCCCTTCTTCATCGTGGTCACGGCCATCGGCACGTCGCCGTGGCCGGTGATGAAGACGACCGGCAGCGGGCTCTTGCGCTCGAGCAGGCGGTCTTGCAGTTCCAGGCCGCTCATGCCGTCCATGCGGATGTCGGCGATCAGGCAGGCCACCTCGCGAGGATCGAAGCGGGAGAGGAAGGACTCCGCCGAGTCGAAGCACTTGACCCGGTAGTCCTTGCCCTCGAGCAGCCACTGGAGCGAGTCGCGGACCGCTTCGTCGTCGTCGACGACGTACACGGTGCCTTTCTTGGGGATCAGGCTCATGCGTTGGGTGTGAGTGACGGTGAGGGCGGAGGAGCGGCCACCGCGTCGGCCGGGCTGCGCTCGTGGCTCGCGGATCCGGCCTCGACCGGCAGCGTGAACGAGAAACGGCATCCGATCACGGTCGAGCCATTGTAGAGGTTCTCCGCGCGAATCCGGCCCCGGTGCGACTCGACGATCGAGCGGCACAGCGACAGTCCGATGCCCAATCCGTCACTCTTGGTCGAGAAGAATGCTTCGTACAGCCGCGCGATCACTTCGTCGGGCAGCCCGGGGCCGTTGTCGGTGACGCTGAACTCGATCACGCCGCCTTCGTCGGGTGTGTGGCGCGGGATCACGCGCAGCTCGATGTGGCGCCGCGCGCTCGGCAGGCGCGCGTTGTCGATCGCCTCGGCCGCGTTCTTCAGCAGGTTGAGCAGCACCTGCTCGATCAGGATCGGGTCGACCATGATCGTCGGCAGGCGCTGCGCGACGTAGCTGTGGATCTCGACGTTGCGACGACGCAGCTCGATGCCGGCGAGCTCGACCGCGTCCTCGACGATCTCGCGCGCCTGCGCCGGCTGGCGCTGCGGCTCGCTGCGCTTCACGAAGGCGCGGATGCGGTGAATGATCTGGCCCGCGCGCTGCGCCTGCTTGCTGGTCTTCTCGAGCGCGGCGATGAGATCGGGCTCGCCGATCGAGCCGGCCTTCACGCGCGAGACCATGCCGTTGCAGTAGTTGACGATCGCCGTGAGCGGCTGGTTCAGCTCGTGCGCGACCGAGCTGGCCATCTCGCCCATCGTGATCAGGCGGCTGGTCTCCTGCGCCTTCTCGGCCTGGTGCTGCGCCTGCTCCTCGGCGCGGCGGCGCGCGGTGATGTCGGTCGCGATGATCATCTGCGCGAGGCGGCCGTCGGTCCACTGCAGGTAGCGCGCGCGCACGTCGAACCACTTCTGCTGGGGCGCGACGAAGACCTCGCGCGCATCGGACTTGGCTTCGGTGAGCTCCTGCGTCGGCAGGCCGCCCAGGCCGTCGACCTCGTCGTCGCGGTCGGCCGGAGACGGCGGCGGCGCCGCATTGCCGCCGGCCAACAGCGCATGGCCTTGCGCCTCGGCGCCGAACCACAGGCGGTAGGAGCGGTTCGCGAACAGCAGCTCGCCCTCTTGCACCGAGAGCACCGAGACGGCGGCCTCCAGACCTTCGAGCACGGTGGTGAAGCGTTCGTGCGAAGCCGAGAGCTGGTCGCGGATGCGCTTGGCCTCGGTGATGTTGGTCATCGAGGTCATCCAGCCGGTCTGGTGGCCGCGCGCGTCGATCAGCGGCGAGACGTACATGCGCGCGTCGAAGACGCTGCCGTCCTTGCGCAGCACCTTGACCTCGATGCCGCCGGCCGGGCTCTTGCCCTGCAGCTCCTGCTGGAACAGGCGCATGCTTTCCTCGATGCGGTCCGGCGGCCAATGAGGGAAGGGCGGCAGGCGGCCGATCAGTTCGTGCTCCGCAAAGCCGGTCATCGCGCAGAAGGCCGGGTTCACGTAGGTGATGCGGCCCTCCAGGTCCATCGCGCGCATGCCGGTGAGCATGGAGTTCTCCATCGCGCGACGGAAATTGGTCTCGGCGATCAGGGCCGACTGCATCTGCCCGCGCCGGCGCATGTGGCGCCAGGTGCCGCCGAGCATCCAGACGGTCAGCGCCGACAGCGCGACGACCATCCAGAACAGCGTGTTGCCGATCAGGCCGATGGAGGTGCGCCAGCCCTGGCCGCGCAGCGTGAGCCCGTTGCCGACCGGCGAGACCACCACGTCCTCGACGAAGGCCGGGCGCCGGCTGCTGTCGGCCAGCTCGCGCGAGACGGTGCTGGCCAGCACGCGACGGTCGGCGTCGAGCAGCGAGATGGCGTGGCGGCGCGTCACCTCGCCGGGCACGAAGTGGCGCAGCAGCGACTCGAGCGAGTACTCGGCGATCAGCACGCCCGAGAAGGCGCTGCGGTCGATCAGCGGCACGTGGATCTGGAACACCGGCTGGCCGCCCGCACCGGTGAACGGGCGCGAGTAGACGGGCTGGCGCAGATCGCGCGCGGCGCCGAAGGCCCAGTCGGGTTCGGCGCCCAGGCTGGGTGGCGCCGCCGGCGTGGCCGGCGGCGCCGACACGGCAGCGGACGGACGCTGGCCGCTGCGCGGCGCGAGCATGGCGCTGGCGGCCGGCGACGACGGATACGGCGCGCGCCGCTCGATCGCGCGCGCCGCGTCCATCGGATGGTTCGGCGAGAAGTGCTGGGTGCGGATCGCGCGGTCGGCGCCGACCCAGGTCAGGCTCACGACCTCCGGGCGCTCGCGCACGAAGCTGACCGATTGGCCGATCAGCTCGTCCTGGTCGATCGCCTTGGTTGCGAGCTCGCGCGCCATGCGCACCAACTGCTCCTGGTTCTCGATGAGGCGCAGGCGGATCTGCTGCTGCGCGATCTCGGTGTCGCGCTTGACGGACTCCTGCTCACGCTCGAACTCCTCGTTGCGCAGGTACCAGAAGGCCGCAATGATCGCCGCCAGGAACAGCAGCACCGACAGCACCGGGCCGAGCGTGACGAAGCGGTCCTGGCGCGCCGGCGACTGGCGCTTCCACCAACTGCCGAACAGGCGCCGGCGCCGGTCGCGGCGGGGATTGAATGAGGAATCGCTCGGCAACGTGGAAGCCATCGCGCGATTATCGAAGGGGATCGACGCGAAGGACCTGGCCGCTCGACAGCCCTCAAACCGGCGCGAGCCATGTTTTCATATTAAGAAATCGACTCGCATGATTTGGAAGTTCGCGGGAGCTATGCCAAACTAGGGGCGTTCACCTAAGACCGCCGGCGATCCGCGCGCCGCACCAGGAGACAAGCATGTCCGCACTGCCCGACAACCTGCCGGCCGCCGGCGCTGCCAACGACGCCGATGCCGGCGAAACGCGCGAATGGCTGGACGCCCTGTCCGCCGTGATCGGCGCCGAAGGCCCCGAGCGCGCCCACTTCCTCCTTGAACAGCTGATCGACCACGCCCGCCAGGCGGGCATCGACGTGCCGTTCTCGGCCACCACGGCCTACGTCAACACGATTCCCGCCGAGCAGGAAGAGCGCTGCCCCGGCAACCTCGAGATCGAGGAGCGCCTGCGCGCCTACATGCGCTGGAACGCGATGGCGATGGTGGTCAAGGCCAACCGGCTCGATCCGGCCGACGGCGGCGACCTCGGCGGCCACATCTCCAGCTTCGCGTCGGTCGCGACGATGTTCGGCGCCGGCTTCAACCACTTCTGGCACGCCGACACGCCCGACCACGGCGGCGACCTGCTCTACATCCAGGGCCATTCGGCGCCCGGCATCTACGCGCGCGCCTTTATGGAAGGCCGCATCAGCGAGGAGCAGCTGCTCAACTTCCGCCAGGAAGTGGAGGGCAAGGGCCTGTCGAGCTATCCGCACCCGAAGCTGATGCCGGAGTTCTGGCAGTTCCCGACCGTCTCGATGGGCCTGGGGCCGATCATGGCGATCTACCAGGCGCGCTTCCTCAAGTACCTGCACGCCCGCGGCATCGCCGACACCTCCAAGCGCAAGGTCTGGGTCTTCTGCGGCGACGGCGAGATGGACGAGCCCGAGTCGCTCGGCGCGATCGGCCTGGCCGCGCGCGAGAAGCTCGACAACCTGATCTTCGTCGTCAACTGCAACCTGCAGCGCCTCGACGGTCCGGTGCGCGGCAACGGCAAGATCATCCAGGAGCTCGAGGGCGAGTTCCGCGGCTCGGGCTGGAACGTCATCAAGCTGCTGTGGGGCAGCTACTGGGATCCGCTGCTCCAGCGCGACAAGGACGGCGAGCTGCGCAAGATCATGATGGACACCGTGGACGGCGACTACCAGGCCTTCCGCGCCAACGACGGCGCCTTCGTGCGCAAGCACTTCTTCGGCCGCCATCCCAAGACGCTGGAGATGGTCGCCAAGATGAGCGACGACGACATCTGGCGCCTGCAGCGCGGCGGCCACGATCCGCAGAAGGTCTACGCGGCCTACCACCGCGCGGTCAACCACAAGGGCCAGCCGACGGTGCTGCTGATCAAGACCGTCAAGGGCTTCGGCATGGGCAAGGCCGGCGAGGGCAAGAACATCGCTCACCAGGCCAAGAAGCTGACCGACGAGGACATCAAGACCTTCCGCGACCGCTTCAACATCCCCATCACCGACGAGCAGCTCGCCAAGGACATTCCGTTCTACAAGCCGGCCGAGCACACGCCGGAAATGAAGTACCTGCACGAGCGCCGCGCCGCGCTCGGCGGCTACCTGCCGCAGCGCCGCACCAAGGCCGAGGAACAGCTGCCGGTGCCGCCGCTGGACACCTTCAAGGCCGTGCTTGAGCCCACCGCCGAGGGCCGCGAGATCAGCACCACGCAGGCCTACGTGCGCTTCCTCACGCAGCTGCTGCGCGACCAGACGCTGGGTCCGCGCGTCGTGCCCATCCTCGTCGACGAGGCGCGCACCTTCGGCATGGAAGGCCTGTTCCGCCAGATCGGCATCTACTCGCCCGAGGGCCAGAAGTACACGCCGCAGGACCGCGACCAGGTCATGTACTACCGCGAGGACAAATCGGGCCAGATCCTGCAGGAAGGCATCAACGAAGCGGGCGGCATGAGCAGCTGGATCGCCGCGGCGACGTCGTACTCGACGAACAACCGCGTGATGATCCCGTTCTACGTCTACTACTCGATGTTCGGCTTCCAGCGCATCGGCGACCTGGCCTGGGCCGCCGGCGACATGCAGGCGCGCGGCTTCCTGCTGGGTGGCACCTCGGGGCGCACCACGCTGAACGGCGAGGGCCTGCAGCACGAGGACGGCCACAGCCACATCCTCGCCGGCACGATCCCCAACTGCGTGAGCTACGACCCGACCTTCGCGCACGAGGTCGCGGTGATCATGCACGAAGGCCTCAAGCGCATGGTCGAGCGGCAGGAGAACGTCTTCTACTACCTGACCCTGCTCAACGAGAACTACCCGCACCCCGGCCTCAAGCCCGGCACCGAGGAGCAGATCCTCAAGGGCATGTATTTGCTGGAAGAAGGCGCCAAGAAGACGCCGCGCGTGAATCTCATGGGCAGCGGCACCATCCTGCGCGAGAGCCAGGCCGCCAAGCAGTTGCTCGAAAGCGATTGGGGCGTGGCCGCCAACGTCTGGAGCTGCCCGAGCTTCAACGAACTGGCGCGCGACGGCCAGGCTTGCGAGCGCTGGAACCTGCTGCATCCGACCGAGGCGCCGCGCCTGCCGTTCGTGACGCAGCAGCTCAGCGCGCATGCCGGCCCGGTGATCGCGTCGACCGACTACATGAAGAACTACGCGGAGCAGATCCGCGCCTTCATCCCCAAGGGGCGCGCCTACAAGGTGCTCGGCACCGACGGCTTCGGCCGCAGCGACTTCCGCTATCGCCTGCGCGAGCACTTCGAGGTCAACCGCCACTACATCGTCGTCGCAGCGCTCAAGGCGCTGGCCGAGGAGGGCTCGGTGCCGGCCGCCAAGGTCGCCGAGGCGATCAAGAAGTACGGCATCGACGCCGACAAGATCAATCCGCTTTACGCGTAAGAACAACGAGCCGCACGGAGACAACGCATGGCGCTCATCGAAGTGAAGGTGCCCGACATCGGCGATTTCAAGGACGTCGAGGTCATCGAGGTGCTGGTCAAGCCGGGGGACGCGATCAAGGCCGAGCAGAGCCTGGTCACGGTCGAAAGCGACAAGGCCTCGATGGAGATTCCTTCGAGCCACGCCGGCGTGGTCAAGGAGCTGAAGGTCAAGCTCGGCGAAAAGATCAACGAGGGCAGCGTGGTGTTGGTGCTCGATGCTGAAGGCGCAGCCGCGCCGGCATCGGCTGCGGCCGCGTCCGCTCCTGCGCAAGCGCCCGCGCAGCCGCCGGCGCCTGAGGCCACGCCGCCTGCGGCGGCTGCCGCGCCTTCGGCCGGCAGCGGCCCGGTCACGGTCGTCGTGCCCGACATCGGCGACTTCGACGAGGTCGCGGTGATTGAGCTGCTGGTCAAGCCGGGCGATGCCGTGAAGACGGAGCAAAGCCTCATCACCGTCGAGAGCGACAAGGCCTCGATGGAGATTCCGTCGTCGGCCGCGGGGACCGTCGAGCAGCTGCTGGTGAAGGTTGGCGACAAGGTCTCCAAGGGCACGCCGATCGTCGTGCTCAAGGGCGCGGCCGGCGCACCCGCCGCGTCACCTGCGCCGGCTGCTGCGGCACCGGCGGCCAGCGCGCCCGCCGCGAGCGCGCCGCCGGCGCGCACCTCGCCGACGGCGGCGCTGCCGCCCCATGAACCGGCGCCGCCGACCGGCGCGCTGCCGCACGCCTCGCCGTCGATTCGCAAGCTCGCGCGCGAACTCGGCGTGCCGCTGGCCGAGGTGAAGGGCAGCGGCCCCAAGGGCCGCATCACGCAGGACGACCTGCACAACTTCGTCAAGGGCGTGATGGCCGGCGACGTGCGCACGCAGGCCCAGGCGGCCAAGGCGCCGGCGGCTGCCGCCGGCGGCGGTGCGGGTCTCGACCTGCTGCCCTGGCCGAAGGTCGACTTCGCGAAGTTCGGCCCCATCGAGCGCAAGGACCTCTCGCGCATCAAGAAGATCAGCGGCGCGAACCTGCATCGCAACTGGGTGATGATCCCGCACGTCACCAACAACGACGAAGCCGACATCACCGAGCTCGAAGCCCTGCGCGTGCAGCTCAACAAGGAGAACGAGAAGAGCGGCATCAAGGTCACGATGCTCGCCTTCGTGATCAAGGCGGTGGTCTCGGCGCTGAAGAAGTTCCCCGAGTTCAACGCCAGCCTGGACGGCGACGCGCTGGTCTACAAGCAGTACTTCCACATCGGCTTCGCGGCCGACACGCCCAACGGCCTGGTGGTGCCGGTGCTCAAGGACGCCGACAAGAAGGGCATCCTGCAGATCAGCGCCGAGATGAGCGAGCTCGCCAAGAAGGCGCGCGACGGCAAGCTCGGCCCGGCCGACATGACCGGAGGCTGCTTCTCGATCAGCTCGCTGGGCGGCATCGGCGGAACGCACTTCACGCCCATCATCAACGCGCCCGAGGTCGCGATCCTGGGCCTGAGCAAGAGCTACATGAAGCCGGTGTGGGACGGCAAGCAGTTCGCGCCGCAGCTCACGCTGCCGCTGTCGCTTTCGTATGACCACCGCGTGATCGACGGCGCCGCCGCGGCGCGTTTCAATGCCTACCTCGCGGGCCTGCTGGCGGACTTCCGCCGCGCCTTGCTGTGATCGGGGAGCGCTGAACATGGCCCTCATCGACATCAAGGTCCCCGACATCGGCGACTTCGAATCGGTTGCCGTCATCGAAGTGCTGGTCAAGCCCGGCGACACCGTCAAGCCGGAGCAAAGCCTCATCACCGTCGAGAGCGACAAGGCCTCGATGGAGATCCCGTCGTCGCACGGCGGCGTGATCAAGGAGCTCAAGGTCAAGATCGGCGACAAGGTCAGCGAAGGCACGGTGATCGCCGTGGTCGAGGGCGAGGCGGCTGCCGCCGCGCCCGCGCCGGCTGCATCGGCGCCGACCCCTGCACCGGTCGCGGCGCCTGTCGCCGCACCTGTCGCGGCCTCGACTTACGCCGGTGGCGTCGACCTCGAGGTCGACGTCGTCGTGCTCGGCGGCGGCCCCGGCGGCTACTCGGCGGCCTTTCGCGCCGCCGATCTCGGCCTCAAGGTCGCGCTGGTCGAGCGCTACGCCACACTCGGCGGCGTGTGCCTGAACGTCGGCTGCATTCCCAGCAAGGCGCTGCTGCACGTGGCCGCCGTGATGGACGAGGTCAAGCACTTTGCCGACGTCGGCGTCGCGTTCGGCGCACCGACGGTCGACATCGACAAGCTGCGCGCGCACAAGCAGAAGGTGATCAACAAGTTCACCGGCGGCCTGGCGGGCATGGCCAAGATGCGCAAGGTCAGCGTGGTGCGCGGCGTCGGCGCCTTCCTCGACGCGCAGCATCTCAAGGTGGAAGAGACCACCGGCAGCGGCCAGGAGAAGACCGGCAAGTCGCGGACGATCCGCTTCAAGCGCGCGATCGTCGCGGCCGGTTCGCAGGCGGTGCGCCTGCCGTTCCTGCCCAACGATGCGCGCATCGTCGACTCCACCGGCGCGCTCGAGCTGCCGCCCAAGGTCGAGAAGATGCTCGTCGTCGGCGGCGGCATCATCGGCCTCGAGATGGGCACGGTGTTCTCGACGCTGGGCGCACGGCTCGACGTGGTGGAAATGCTCGACGGCCTGATGCAGGGTGCCGACCGTGACCTCGTCAAGGTCTGGCAGAAGATGAACGCCCCGCGCTTCGACCGCGTGATGCTGAAGACCAAGACCGTGGGTGCCGAGGCCAAGCCTGATGGCATCTGGGTCAGGTTCGAAGGCGAGAACGCGCCGGCCGAGCCGCAGCGTTATGACCTGGTGCTGCAGGCCGTGGGCCGCAGCCCCAACGGCAAGAAGATCGGCGCCGAGAACGCCGGCGTCGCAGTCGGCGATCGGGGCTTCATTCCGGTCGACGTGCAGATGCGCACCAACGTGGCGAGCATCTTCGCGATCGGCGACATCGTCGGCCAGCCGATGCTCGCGCACAAGGCGGTGCACGAGGGCCATGTCGCGGCGGAGGTCATCGCCGGCGAGCTGCTCGGCGATGCGGCGCTGGCCAAGACGGCGTTCGATGCCCGCGTGATCCCGAGCGTGGCCTACACCGATCCCGAGGTCGCCTGGGTGGGTCTCACCGAGGACGAGGCCAAGGCAAAGGGCATCGCGATCAAGAAGGGCCTGTTCCCGTGGACGGCCTCGGCGCGCGCGCTGGCCAACGGCCGCGACGAGGGCTTCACCAAGCTGCTGTTCGACGCGGCCACGCACCGCATCCTCGGCGGCGGCATCGTCGGCACGCACGCGGGCGACATGATCGGCGAGATCGCGCTGGCCATCGAGATGGGGGCCGACGAGGTCGACATCGGCAAGACCATCCACCCGCACCCGACGCTGGGCGAGACGATGGGCCTGGCGGCCGAGGCCGCGCACGGCAGCTGCACCGATCTGCCGCCGCAGCGGCGCTGAAGCGCCCAGGGCGCAGCCGCGCCTTCTCGGCCGCCGCGGGCTCAAGTGCAGCCCGCGGCGGCCGAATACCATCCGGCATCCGCTCCCTCATCGTGCTGGGCCCCGCCGGCGGGCCGGGGGAGCCAGCGCCGTCATGCCGGTCCTCTACCCGATCGCCTTTCTCGCCGTCCAGCTCGCGATCTTCGTCTTCCTGCCGTCGGTGGCCGCGGCGGCGGCGTATGTCGCGATGGTCGCCGCGCCGCTGCTCGCCGCGCTGGCGCTGGCTGGGCGCGCCCGGCGCGAGACGGGTCCGGCGCGCGCCGGCTGGCGGGTGCTGGCGCTGTCTCTGACGATCTGGTCGCTCGGCGCTTTCGGCAACCTCTGGTACGAACTGATCGAGGCGCGCCAGTACGAGATGTACCGCGACGCGATGCTGGCGTTCAACCTCGCAGCCGTGCCGATCGCTTTCTTGCTGGCCAGCGATTGGCGAGCCACCGGCCATCGGCTGGTGCGCCTGATCGATGCCGTGCTCGCGTTGTCGCTCGGCCAGGGCTTCTTCCTCTACACCTGGGCGATGCTGACCGCGCATGGCGGGACGCCCGACGACGCCGGCGTCACGGCCATGGTGTGGCTGCTCGATGCGCAGAACCTGTTCCTCGCGATCGGCACCCTGGTGCGCTGGCGCGCCGCCGAAGACGAAGCCGAGCGCAGCCTGTTTCGCGCGCTGTCGTCCTACGAGCTGGTCTATCTCGGCATCGTCTTTATCAACAACCACTTCCTGGCCGGCAATCCGAGCTTCGGACCGCAGGAAAGCTCGATCGTGACGCTCGCCTTTGCGCTGCTGGCGTGGTGGGCCTTGCGCGGGCCGTCCGCGGCGGCCGAGCTGCATCGACGCAGCCCGGTGCTGGTGCGCGCGGTGCGCAGCGCGCGTCCCATCCTGCTGGCCGGTGCGCTGCTGATCGTCTCGCTGTTCCTGATCCGCGTCGACTACGCCTACGGCGCCGCCGGCGTGCTGATCGCGGTGATCGGCTACGCGATGCGCAACACGCTGGCTGAGGTGCGCCACATCGAGCACGGCGAGCTGCTACAGCGCGAACACTCCGAGCTGCGCAGCATCGCCTGGACCGACGCGCTGACCGGCGTGGCCAACCGCCGCGCGCTCGAGCACGCGCTCAGCGGCGCGGCTCGACGCGAGCTGCAGGAGCGCCAGTCGGTGGCCGTGCTGATGATCGACATCGATCACTTCAAGCTGCTCAACGACCGCTGTGGCCACGTTGCCGGCGACGCCTGCCTGCGCGCCGTGGCCCAGGCGCTTCGCCACGCGCTGGCGCGACCCGGCGACGTGCTCGCACGCTACGGCGGCGAGGAGTTCATCGCGCTGCTGCACGAGGCCGACGCGGCCGGCGCGATGGTGGTCGGAGAGCGGCTGCGTGCCGCCGTCGAGGCGCTACGCATCGAGCATCTGGGCAGCCCGTTCGGCGTCGTGACGGTCAGCGTCGGCGTGGCCGGTGCGATCCTGCACGACGACGCGGCCGCGGCGGCGCTGGTCGACGCCGCGGACCGTGCGCTCTATGACGCCAAGTGCGACGGCCGCAACCGCGTTGCGACCGCCCCGATTGGCGTCGCCGCGCGTCAGGCGCTCAGCTGATCGCGGATCGGCAGGCTGCGGATGCGCTTGCCGGTGGCAGCGAAGATCGCGTTGCACAGCGCCGGCGCGATCGGCGGTACGCCCGGTTCGCCCACGCCGCCCAGCGGCGCGTCGTAGTCGCCCGGGATCAGGTGCACGACGATGCGCTTGGGCGCCGCATTCATGCGCAGCACCTCGAACTGGTGGAAGTTGTCCTGCTGTGCGCGGCCGTCCTTGAACGTGATCTCGCTGCTCATCGCGTTGCCGATGCCCATGATGCAGGCGCCCTCCATCTGCGATCGCACACGCTCCGGATTGACGATCGCGCCGCAGTCGACCGCGATGTCGACGCGCGGGATCGTCAGTTCGCCCTTGGCATTGACCGCGACCTCGACCACGCTCGCCACGTAGGTGGTGAAGCTGTAGTGCGCGGCGATGCCGAGCCCGCGGCCCTTGGGCATCGGCCGTCCCCAGTTGGCGGCCTTGGCCGCCGTGGTCGTGACACGGCGCAGCCGGCCGATGTCGATCGGGTAGGCGGTCGGGTCCTCGCCGTGGTTCCAGGTGTCGTTGATCGAGCGCGGATCGATCAGGCGCGGCGGGCCGAGCAGTTCGAGCAGGAAATCCTTCGGATCGCGGCCGGCCGCATGCGCCATCTCGCAGACGAAGGACTGCACCGCGAACGCGTGCGGGATGTTGGAGACCGAGCGGTACCAGCCGATGCGCGTGTGCGCCGCCGCCTCGGGGTTCTCGACGCGCAGGTTGCCCACCGCGAACGGCACGTTGGTCAGGCCCATGCCGAGCTCGATCGGCGACTCGAGCTTGGGGTCGGGCATGAACAGCGACAGCAGCGTCGGCCCGACGCTGCGGTGCAGCCACGCGACCGGCTTGCCCTTCGCGTCGAGCCCGGCCTCGAGGTGCTCGACCGAGACCGTGTGGTAGTAGGAATGGTGCAGGTCGTCCTCGCGCGTCCAGACCACCTTGACGGGCTTGCCCTCGGTCTCGCGCGCGAGCAGCGCGGCTTCGGTCGCGAAGTCGCCCTTGCTCTTGCGCCCGAACCCGCCGCCCAGCAGCGTGACGTGGACGGTGATGCGATCGATCGGCATCTCGAGCCGCTTGGCGAGGTCGGTGCGCACCGCCTGCGGGCTCTGGAACGGCCCCCAGACCTCGCAGCGGCCGTCCTTGATCTGCGCGGTGGCGGCGGGCGGCTCCATCGGCGCTTGGGTGATGTGCGGGATGTAGTACTGCGCCTTCACCACCTTGGCGGCGGATTTCAGCGCCGCGTCGACGTCGCCGGCATTGCGGATCACCTTGCCCGGCCGGTTGGCCGCCTGCTCCATCGCGGCGCGGTAGCCCTGCGATTCGTAGCTGGCGTTGGGGCCGCCGTCCCAGTCGAGCTTGAGCGCCTTGCGGCCTTGCATCGCGGCCCAGGTGCTGGTGGCGATTACGGCCACGCCTGCCAGCGGCTGGAAGGCGCTGGGCACCGGCGAGCCCTTGATCTCGACCACCTTGACGACGCCCGGCACCTTCTTCGCGTCGGCCGCGTCGAAGCCGCGCAGCGTGCCGCCGTAGACCGGCGTGCGCGCGACCACGGCGAACAGCATGTCGGGCTGCACGACGTCCTGGCCGTAGACCGCGCGGCCGGTCGTCATGTCGAAGCCGTCGACGATCGGGACCTTGCCCTTGCCGATGTAGCGGAACTCGGCGGGCTTCTTGAGCCTGAGGTCCGCGGTGGCGGGCACCGGCAGCGCGGCCGCGGCGCGCGCGACCTCGCCGTAGCCCAGCGTGCGGCCGCTCTTGCGGTGCACGAGCTGGTGGTTGCGCGCCATCACCTCGCTGGCCGGCACGTTCCAGCGCGCGGCCGCGGCGGCCTCGAGCATCTGGCGCGCCGCGGCGCCGCAGCGGCGCATCGGCATGAAGAAGTGGCGCGTGGTGCGCGAGCCGTCGGTGTCCTGGTTGCCGAAGCGCGGCTCGTCGCCCGGCGCCTGCACGACGCGCACCTTGGACCACTCGGCCTCGAGCTCGTCGGCCAGGATCATCGGCACGCCGGTACGCACGCCCTGGCCCATCTCGGCGCGGTGGCAGGTGATGGTGACGATGCCGTCGTCGGCGATCGAGACGAACACCAGCGGGTTCTCGACCACGCCATGGGGCATGCCATAGGCGCCGTACTTGGGCGGGCCTTCCGGAGCAGCTTCCTGGGCGAACAGCTCGCCCGACGCGCCGAGCGCGAGCGCGAAGCCGCCGGCAGTCGTCGTGGTGATGAAGTCGCGGCGGGTGGCTTGCAAGGGCGCGTCCATGTCATGCCTCCTTCTGGCCAGAGGCCTGCTTGATCGCGGCCTTGATGCGCGTGTAGGTGCCGCAGCGGCAGATGTTGCCGGACATGGCGTTCTCGATATCGGCATCGCTCGGGCGCTTGTTGGTCTTGAGCAGCGCCGCGGCCTGCATGATCTGGCCCGACTGGCAGTAGCCGCATTGCGGCACGCCCTGGTCGCGCCAGGCCTTCTGCAGCGGATGCTGGCCCTTGGGGTCCAGTCCTTCGATGGTGGTGACGCTCTTGCCCGCGACGGCGCTCATCGGCGTGCTGCAGGAGCGGACCGCGGCGCCGTCGAGGTGCACGGTGCAGGCGCCGCACAGCGCCATGCCGCAGCCGAACTTGGTGCCGGTCATGCGCAGCTCGTCGCGCAGGTACCAGAGCAGAGGCATCTCCGGGTCGCCGTCGAAAGTACGCGGCGTGCCGTTCACGGTCAATGAAGCCATGGTCCGGTCTCCTTCGTCGGGGGTGTGCGCAATCTATGCCCGTGCAATGACCCACGCAAGGACGGGGCTTACCGGCGGCGCGCGAGCATGAAGAAGGGGCCCCGCAGGGCCCCTTGGCTGGTCTCGTGGCGCAGTGTTGTCAGCGCACGATGGCCGGTGTTGTGACGGCTGCCACCGGCTTGGCAGCCGATGCCTCGGCCTTGTGTGCAGGGCTGCCGCCGGTGCCCGGCAGCAGCGGCACGATCAGCAACGCCACGATGTTGATGATCTTGATCAGCGGGTTCACCGCGGGGCCGGCGGTATCCTTGTACGGGTCGCCGACCGTGTCGCCGGTCACCGCGGCCTTGTGCGCCTCGCTGCCCTTGCCGCCGTGGTGGCCTTCCTCGATGTACTTCTTGGCGTTGTCCCAGGCGCCGCCGCCGGTGCACATCGAGATGGCGACGAACAGACCCGTGACGATGGTGCCCATCAGCAGGCCGCCGAGCGCGGCGGGGCCGAGCAGCAGGCCCACGAGGATGGGCACGACCACCGGCAGCAGGCTCGGGACGATCATTTCCTTGATCGCGGCCGAGGTCAGCATGTCGACGGCGCGGCCGTACTCCGGCTTGGCGGTGCCTTCCATGATGCCCTTGATGTCGCGGAACTGGCGGCGCACTTCTTCGACCACCGCGCCCGCGGCGCGGCCGACGGCCTCCATCGCCATCGCGCCGAACAGGTAGGGGATCAGGCCGCCGATGAACAGGCCGACGATCACCATGTGGTTGCTGAGATCGAAGCTCACGCTCTTGCCCGCGGCCTCGAGTGCGTGCGTGTAGTCGGCAAACAGCACCAGCGCGGCGAGGCCGGCCGAGCCGATCGCGTAGCCCTTGGTCACCGCCTTGGTGGTGTTGCCGACGGCATCCAGCGGGTCGGTGATGTCGCGCACCGAATCGGGCATCTCGGCCATCTCGGCAATGCCGCCGGCGTTGTCGGTGATCGGGCCGTAGGCGTCGAGCGCGACGACGATGCCGGCCAGGCTCAGCATCGAGGTCGCCGCGATCGCGATGCCGTACAGGCCGGCGAGCCAGTACGCGCCGATGATCGACAGGCACACGAAGATCACCGGCCAGGCGGTGGACTTCATGCTCACGCCCAGGCCGGCGATGATGTTGGTGCCGTGGCCGGTGGTCGAGGCCTTGGCGACGTGCTTGACCGGTGCGTAGTCGGTGCCGGTGTAGTACTCGGTGATCCACACCAGCAGCGCGGTCAGCAGCAGGCCGACGACCGCGGCGCCGAACAGGCGCCACTGCGTACCGCTCGCATAGATGGCGTTGTCGGGCATCACCCACAGCGTGATGAAGTAGAAGCCGACCAGCGAGATCAGGCCCGAGACGATGAGGCCCTTGTAGAGAGCGGGCATCACGTTCTTCATGCCCGGCGTGGCCTTGACCGCGCCGCAGCCGATGATGGAGGCGATGATCGAGAAGCCGCCGAGCGCCAGCGGGTAGAGCACCGCTTCCATCGCGGCGCCGGTGATCATCAGCGCGCCGAGCACCATGGTCGCGATCAGCGTGACCGCGTAGGTCTCGAACAGGTCGGCAGCCATGCCGGCGCAGTCGCCGACGTTGTCGCCCACGTTGTCGGCGATCACCGCCGGGTTGCGCGGATCGTCTTCAGGAATGCCCGCCTCGACCTTGCCCACCAGGTCGGCGCCGACGTCGGCGCCCTTGGTGAAGATACCGCCGCCCAGGCGCGCGAAGATCGAGATCAGGCTGGCGCCGAACGCAAAGCCCATCAGCGGCTTGAGCGCATTGGACAGCGGGGCGGTCGGCGTGACCTGGCCGTTGGCGGTAAGGAACCAGAACAGGCCGCCCACGCCCAGCAGGCCCAGGCCCACGACCAGCAGGCCGGTGATCGCGCCGCCCTTGAAGGCCACCGCGAGCGCCGGCTCGATGCCCTTGGTCGCCGCCTGCGCGGTGCGCACGTTGGCGCGCACCGAGACATTCATGCCGATGAAGCCGCAGGCGCCCGAGAGCACCGCGCCGATCACGAAGGCCACCGCGGTTGGCAGGCCGATGAACAGGCCGATCAGCACCGTGAGCACGACGCCCACGATCGCGATCGTGCGGTACTGCCGCGCGAGGTAGGCGGCGGCGCCTTGCTGCACCGCCTGCGCGATCTCCTGCATGCGGGCGTTGCCCGCGTCCTGCTTCAGGATCCAGCTGCGCTGGATGAAGCCGTACGCCACCGCGGCAAGGCCGCACAACAGCGCGAAAACGAGCGCCCAGGAACTCGACATGAAGAAGATCTCCTTCTCCTCGGATTGAGGATTCCTCGATTGATTGGCGCGCTCCGCTTCTTGGACGGGCCCGTGGTGGACCCGGTCGGAGTCGCCGCGGCATGCTAGGGGAGGGCGGCAGGCGTGGCAACGCGCGGCGCATGGTGTTTTCCTGCGGAAACAACGCCGCGCCATGCCGGTGCACGTCAGGTCATGACAAGCTCGGCCCGTAGAATCCGGGTTTCCCCGCAGATCGATCTCCACGAGACAAGCCAGCCATGAGCCTTCACAACGTGACGCCCGGCGCCAAGGCGCCCGATCAGTTCAACGTCATCATCGAGATCCCGATGAATGCCGACCCGATCAAGTACGAGGTCGACAAGGACACGGGCGCGCTGTTCGTCGATCGCTTCATGAGCACGGCGATGCACTACCCGTGCAACTACGGCTACATCCCCCAGACGCTGTCCGACGACGGCGATCCGGTCGACGTGCTGGTGATCACGCCGTTCCCGCTGGTGCCCGGCGTGGTGGTGCAGTGCCGCCCGATCGGCATCCTCAAGATGGAAGACGAGGCCGGCGGCGACGCCAAGCTGCTCGCGGTACCGATCGACAAGATCCTGCCGATCTACACGCATTGGCAGAAGCCCGAAGACATGAACCCGCTGCGCCTGAAGCAGATCCAGCACTTCTTCGAGCACTACAAGGACCTCGAGCCGGGCAAGTGGGTCAAGGTGGTCGGCTGGGACGGCCCCGATGCCGCGAAGGAAGAAGTCCGCGCCGGCATCGCAAGCTACGCCAAGAAGCCTGCCTGACACGGCGGCCACGCAGCGCGGCGCACGCCGCAGGGCTCGTTAAACTGCCGGTCACTTTCTGCTGACCGGCCCACGAGGCCCGAGAGTGCGCTCATGACTGCTGAGAAGCTGCAATCCCCCTTCGGCCGCCTTCGTGCGGCCGTTGTCGTTTCTGGGCTGGCCTTGGTGGCGCTGTGTGCGACGCCGGCGCACGCCGCGCCGCCCGCCAAGCTGCCGCCGGGCATGAAGGCGGTGACCGAGGTCGAGGGCATCCAGGAGATCCGCCTGGCCAACGGGCTTCAGCTGCTGCTCGCGCCCGACGACTCCAAGCCCACGACGACGGTCAACCTGACCTACCACGTCGGCTCGCGCCACGAGAACTACGGCGAGACGGGCATGGCCCACCTGCTCGAGCACCTCATCTTCAAGGGGACGCCGAAGAACCCGGCCGTGTGGGCCGAGTTCAGCAAGCGCGGCCTGCGCGCCAACGGCAGCACCTGGTTCGACCGCACCAACTACTTCGCCAGCTTCGCGGCCAACGACGACAACCTGAAGTGGTTCCTGTCGTGGCATGCCGACGCGATGGTCAACAGCTTCATCGCGAAGAAGGACCTCGACTCCGAGATGACGGTGGTGCGCAACGAGATGGAGATGGGCGAGAACGATCCCCAGCGCATCCTCTACCAGCGCCTGCTGTCGGCGATGTTCGACTGGCACAACTACGCCAAGGACACGATCGGTGCGCGCGCCGACGTCGAGAACGTCGACATCGGCCGGTTGCAGGCCTTCTATCGCCAGTACTACCAGCCCGACAATGCGACGCTGATCGTCTCGGGCAAGTTCGACACGGCCAAGGTGCTCACCTGGGTGCAGCAGTCGTTCGGCGCGATCCCCAGACCCAAGCGCGTGCTGCCGCGCCTGTACACGCTCGATCCGGCGCAAGACGGCGAGCGCGTGATCCACGTGCGCCGCGTCGGCGGCACGCCGCTGCTCTACGTCGGCTACCACACGCCGCCGGGCGGCCATGCCGACAGCGCTGCGCTCAAGATGCTCGAGCTCATCTTCGGCGACGCCCCTGCCGGCCGTCTGCACAAGCGCCTGGTCGAGACGCGGCTGGCCTCGAGCGTGGGCGCGGAGAGCTTCTCGTTCCACGACCCGAGCGCGGCGCTGTTCGTCGCGGTGCTCGGTGCGGAGCACGACGTCGACAAGGCACGCGACGCCATGCTCGGCGCGCTCGAGTCGGTGGCGCGCGAGCCGATCACCGCCGAGGAGCTCGAGCGGGCGCGCGCCAAGTGGCTCAAGGGCTGGGAGCAGGAGTTCGCCAACCCCGAGGCGGTGGGCGTGAACCTGTCGGAGGCAATCGCGCTGGGCGACTGGCGCTTCTTCTTCCTGCAGCGCGACCGCGTCGCCAAGGTCACGCTGGCCGACGTGCAGCGCGTCGCCGAGCAGAACCTGCTGCCTTCGAACCGCACGCTGGCGCGCTACGAGCCGACGACCGAGCCCCGGCGCGCACCCGCGCCGGCCACGATCGACGTCGCAGCGCAGTTCAAGGGCTGGACGCCGTCGGCCGCTGCCGCCACCGTCGCGGCCTTCGACGCGACGCCCTCGAACATCGACGCCAAGACGCAGAAGTCGCAGCTGGCCAGCGGCCTGAAACTCGCGTTGCTGCCCAAGCCGACGCGCGGCAATGCGGTGCGCGCGACGCTCGTGCTGCGCTTCGGCGACGAGAAGAGCCTCGCGAACCAGGGCGACGTGCCGGAGATGGTGGCCGCCATGCTCGACAAGGGCACGGCCAGGCTGAGCCGCCAGCAGATCCAGGACCGGCTCGACGAACTCAAGACCGAGCTGAAGATCGCGCCGTCGAACGGCGCGGTGACGCTGGCCTTCGCGTCGCGCCGCGACACGCTGCCGCAAGCCATCGCGCTGGTCGGCGAGCTGCTGCGCGAACCGAACTTTCCGCCGGCCGTGCTGGAGGAGCTGCGTGCGCAGGGCCTGACGGCCATCGAGCAGCAGCGCCACGAGCCCGAGGCCGTGACCGAGAACGCGCTGGCGCGTCATGGCAACCCGTACCCGCGCGGCGACGTGCGCCATGCGCGCAGCTTCGACGAGCAGGTCGCCGACCTGAAGGCGGTGACCGCGGACCAGCTTCGCGCCTTCCACCAGCGCTTCTACGGCGCCTCCTACGGCGAGTTCGCGGCGACCGGCGACTTCGATCCCGCGGCGGTGCGCCAGGCGCTCGATGCGGCGCTGGGCAACTGGCGCAGCACGGCGACCTATGCACGGGTGCCGGAGCCCGCGCATCCGGTGCCGCCGACGCTGATGAAGCTGCCCACGCCCGACAAGCAGAACGCGCTGATGCTCGCGCAGCAGTCGGGCGTGCCGCTGAACGATCTCGATGCCGACTACCCGGCGCTGATGACCGCCAACTTCCTGCTCGGCGGCAGCGGCAGCTCGCGGCTGTGGGTGCGCATCCGCGAGAAGGACGGCCTGTCGTACGGCACCGGGAGCTTCGTCAAGTGGAGCCAGTTCGAACCCAATTCGAGCTGGGGCGCCTACGCCATCTTCGCGCCGCAGAACCGGCCGAAGGTGGAGAAGGCGTTCCGCGAGGAAGTCGCGCGCGCGCTCAAGGACGGCTTCACCGCCGCCGAGCTCGCCGAGGCCAAGCGCGGCCTGATCAGCCGGCGCAGCCTCGCGCGCGCGCAAGACGACCAGCTCGCCGCCAGCCTGGCGAGCAACCTTTACCTCGGGCGCGACTTCGCGGTCTCGCAGAGGGTCGACGACGCGATCGCCGCGCTGACGCTGGAGCAGGTGAACGCGGCGCTGCGCAAGTACGTCAAGCCGGATGCCTTCGTCCTGGCCTTCGGCGGCGACTTCAAGGAGTGAGGTTCAACGGCGTGACGCTGGGAAGCGTCACGCCGGCCGCTTGAACGGCGTGCGCTGCTCCAGTTCGTCGACGTAGGCCTCGACGCCTGCGCCCTCGCGCTCGAGGAAGCGGGCCACCGCATCGGCGAAAGCGGGGTGGGCGAGCCAGTGCGACGAGAAGGTGCGCACCGGCTCGAGGCCGCGCGCCATCTTGTGCTCGCCTTGCGCGCCGCCCTCGAAGCGAAGGTAGCCCTGCGCGATGCACCATTCCAGCGGCGCGTAGTAGCAGGCCTCGAAATGCAGGCAGCGCACCGGCGCGAGCGCGCCCCAGTAGCGGCCGTAGGCGACGCGACACGCGGGATCGAGCGCGATCAGCGAGCAGCCCAGGCGCTCGTCGCCGCGCTCGGCGATGAACAGCAGCCAGTGCTCGGCCATCCCGCGCGCCATGCGCGCGAAGAAGTCGCGCGTCAGGTAGGGCGTCGAGCGGTGCTCGCGGTAGGTGCGCTGGTAGCAGCGGTAGAAGAAGTCCCAGTCGGCGCCGGTGATCTGCGCGCCGGCCAGCGCGCGCATCGTCACGCCGGCTTCGCGCACGTAGCGGCGCTCCTGCGCGATCTTGCGGCGCTTGTCGCGCGTGAGACCGGCGAGGAAATCATCGAAATCGGCGTAGGGCCGGTGCTCGCGGTTGCGCCAGTGGAACTGCACGGTGCTGCGCTCGAGCCAGCCTTGCGCCTCGGCCGCGCGGCGGTCGGCTTCGTCGATGAACAGCAGGTGCACCGACGACAGCGCTTGCGCGCGTGCGAACTGCTCGATGCCGGCCAGAAGCGCCGCGCGCGCATCGTCGTCCACCGCCAGCAAACGGCTGCCGGGCACCGGCGTGAACGGCACGGCGCCGAGCAGCTTGGGGTAATAGGGCCGGCCCGCGCGCTCCCAGGCGTCGGCCCAGGCCCAGTCGAACACGTACTCGCCGTAGCTGTGGCTCTTGAGGTAGAGCGCGGCCGCCGCGACGAGCACGTCGCCGCGCTCCAGCGTCGCGAAGCAAGGCGTCCAGCCGGTCTCGGCAACCGCGCTGCCCGAGTCATGCAGCGCACACAGGAAGGCGTGGCGCAGGAAGGGCGTCGGGGCCGGGCTGGCCTCGAGCAGCGCATCCCAGGCCGAGGCCTCGATCGCATGCGGGTCGCCGGCAATGCGCATCACGAGCGCATCGGACCGGGCGCTACCATCGGCGCGAGCATCCTGCGTATCGTGATCCTTCATGGCCTCGTCGTCTTCCACGCTTCCTGTCGCGCTCCTGCAGTTCAATGCCACGGTCGGCGATCTCGATGGCAACGCGCGTCGCATTGCCGCGATGGCGCGCGAGGCGCACGCGGCCGGCGCGCGCCTCGCGGTGACGCCGGAGCTCGCGCTGACCGGCTACCCGCCCGAAGACCTGCTGCTGCGCCCGGCCTTCATGCAGGCCTGCGATGCCGCGCTGGCGCAGCTCGCCAAGTCGCTGGCCGATCTGCCGGACCTGCACCTCGTGGTCGGCCATCCGAAGACCGTCGGCGACGATGTTCGCACGCGCTCGATGGCCGTGCTGCGACGGGTGAATGCGGCTTCGGTGCTGCACGCCGGCCGGGTGGTCGGCGGGTACGCCAAGCGCGAGCTGCCGAACTACCAGGTGTTCGACGAGCGACGCTACTTCACCACCGGCCGCGAGCTCGGCCTCGGCCCGCTGGTGGTCGATGCGGGCGGCTTCAAGGTCGGCGTGCTGATCTGCGAGGACGCCTGGTTCGACGAGCCCGGCGCTGCGGCCAAGGCGGCCGGCGCGCAGGCGCTCGTGGTGCTCAATGCGTCGCCGTTTCATCTCGGCAAGGCGGCCGAGCGCGAGGCGCGCATGGCCGAGCGAGCGCGTGCGCTCAGTCTGCCGCTGGCCTATGCGCATCTCACCGGCGGGCAGGACGAGATCGTGTTCGACGGTGCCTCGTTCGCGGTCGATGCGACAGGTGCGGTACGCGCGCGCGCACACAGCTTCGAGGAGCAGGTGTTACCGCTGCGCTTCGACATCGCCGGCGGCGCGAGCGGCGAGCTCGCACCATTGCCGGGCGAAGAGGCCCAGGCCTGGGGCGCCCTCGTGACGGGCGTGCGCGACTACCTCGGCAAGAACGGCTTCCCGGGCGCGATCATCGGCCTGTCGGGCGGCATCGACTCGGCGCTGGTGCTGGCGATCGCGGTCGACGCGCTGGGCGCCGACAAGGTGCGTGCGGTGATGATGCCGTCGCCCTACACGGCCGACATCTCGTGGATCGATGCGCGCGAGATGGCCAGGCGCCTTGCGGTGCGCTACGACGAGATCGCGATCGAGCCGATGTTCGACGCCTTCCGCCAGAGTCTCGCGAGCGAGTTCGCCGGCCTGCCCGAGGACGCGACCGAGGAGAACATCCAGGCGCGCATCCGCGGCACGCTGCTGATGGCGCTGTCCAACAAGAGCGGGCGCATCGTGCTGACCACGGGCAACAAGAGCGAGATGGCCACCGGCTACTGCACGCTCTACGGCGACATGGCCGGCGGCTTCGCAGTGATCAAGGACGTGGCCAAGACGCTGGTCTACCGGCTCGCGAACTGGCGCAACGCGCAGGCCGAGGCGCGCGGCGAGCCGGCGCCGATTCCCGAGCGCATCATCACGCGCCCACCGTCGGCCGAGCTGCGCCCGGGCCAGCTCGACCAGGACAGCCTGCCGCCCTACGACGTGCTCGACGCCATCCTCGCGCGCTACATGGAAGAGGACCGCTCGGTCGACGAGATCGTCGCCGACGGCTTCGAGCGCACCACGGTGGAGCGGGTCGCGCGCCTCATCAAGGTGAACGAGTACAAGCGGAGGCAAGCGCCGGTCGGCATCCGCATCACGCACCGGTCGTTCGGCAAGGACTGGCGCTACCCGATCACGTCCAAGTTCCGCGCCTGACGTGCTTAAATCCGCTCAAGACCAACCTGCGCACCCGGAGCCCGCCATGAAGCAGATCACCGCCGTCATCAAACCGTTCAAGCTCGAGGAGGTGCGCGAGGCGCTGGCCGACGTGGGCGTCTCCGGCCTGACCGTGACCGAGGTCAAGGGCTTCGGGCGCCAGAAGGGCCACACCGAGCTCTACCGCGGCGCCGAGTACGTGGTCGACTTCCTGCCCAAGGTGAAGGTCGAGGTCGTGGTCAAGGACAGCGACGTCGAGCACTGCATCGAGGCCATCGTCAAGGCCGCCAAGACCGGCAAGATCGGCGACGGCAAGATCTTCGTGACGGCGGTCGAGCAGGTGGTGCGCATCCGCACCGGCGAGACGGACGAATCGGCGGTCTGAGCTAGATGCGCGTGTAGTCGTCCGCAGCTCGCGCGCTCGGGACGAGCCGTGCGAGCCGATCCACGAGGCGCTCGGGATCGTCGTCGGCGAGCAGCAGCGCGCGCACGTTCTCGCCCAGGAAGCCCTCGGCCACCGAGCGGTCCAGGAAGGCCAGCAGGCCGTCGTAGTAGCCCTCGATGTTGAGCAGGCCGATCGGCTGGTCGTGGTAGCCCAGCTGGCGCCAAGTCCAGACCTCGAACAGCTCCTCGAAGGTGCCGATGCCGCCCGGCAAGGCGATGAAGGCGTCGGCGCGCTCGGCCATCATCTGCTTGCGCTGGTGCATCGTCTCGACCACGTGCAACTCGCTCAAGCCTCGATGGCCGACCTCGCGCTCCATCAGCGAGCGCGGAATCACGCCGCAGACAAAGGCGCCGGCCGCGAGCGCGGCATCGGCGACGATGCCCATCAGGCCCACGTTGCCGCCGCCGTAGACCAGGCGGCTGCCGCGCGCGGCGATCGCGGTGCCGGTGCGGCGCGCGGCATCGGCATAGGCGTCGCGGTGGCCGGGGCGCGAACCGCAGTAGATGCAGAAGGACAGCGGCGCAGGGGCGTTCATCGTTCGCGGTGGGTCGTCAGTGGCCGAAGCGGTGCCAGAGTGCGGCGACCCAGATGCCGCCGCACAGCAGCAGCGAGAGCAGGACGGCCGCGCTGGCGATGTCCTTGGCCCGCTTGGAGAGGTCGTGCAGCTCGTAGCTCACGCGGTCGATCGCCGCCTCGACGCTGGAGTTGAGCAGCTCGACGATCATCACCAGCAGCACCGAGCCGACGAGCAGCGCGACCTCGACCCAGCCGCGGCCGATCCAGAACGCGGCCGGCATCAGCACGAGGGCCGCCCACACCTCCTGGCGGAAGGCGCTTTCGCCTTGGTAAGCCGAGCGCAGGCCGTCGATGGAGTAGCCGCAGGCGCGCCAGATGCGATCGAGGCCGGTGCGGCCTTTGTAGGGGTTGCCGTTCATCGCGCGCGATCCTAACGGGCCAAGATCACCGCGCCGCGACAACGGGCCGCCAACTGATCAGCCGCGTGCCGCACAGCACGTCATGCCAGAACTGGCGCTGCGGCTGCAGCTTGGACAGCAAGGCATAGCCGGCGATCCAACCCAGCACGATCGCGGTCGCCCCGCCGCCGCCGAGCGTCTTCACGCCGAGCACGCCGACGCCGGCCAAGGGCGGCAGCAACCAGATCCAGCTGGCGACGTAGCGGGCCAGCGCGCGCGTTTGGGAGACCGGGCTGCCGTCGGCGCGCACCAGTCGCACGTGCCACGTCTTCATCGCAAGCGTCTGGCCGCCATGCGACCAGAACCACGTGAAGTAGATGCCCAGCACGATGAAGAGAAAGGCCATGCTGGCCTCGCGCAGGTAGAGCGCGTGCCGCTGCTGGGTCAGGGCGGAGAACAGGTACTCGGCGATCATCACGACGCCGAACAGCAGCACGCCTTCGTAGAAGAAGGCGGCCATGCGTCGCCGCAGGCTCGGCGGCGTCAGGAGGGGGGCGGACATGAAAACAAACCAGGGCGCGGCGCTTGCGGCCGCGCGGGCAGCAAAGTCCGCGAGCCTAACAGGCGCGCGGACTCAGGGCTTCTGGTTGACCGGCTCCGCGGCGGCGGCCGCCTGAGGGCCTCGCTGCGGCAGCAGGGTGTTGCGGTCGACGAAGGTGGGCGTCGCGGCGATCTTGGGCAGGCCCGGCTGCTGGTGCAACGGGGGTGTCGCCGGCTGCGAGATCGGGCGCGTCGTCGCACCGGGCTTGGCCTGCACGGTCGATGGCGCGACCGGTCGCGGCCGCGCCGCCTCGAGGGGGCTCGGGACGGTATTCACCTTGGGTTGCGGGCCGGTGGCCGCCGTGCCGGCGGTCTTGGCCGCTCCCGGGCGGGGCGCGGCGCCTGCCTTGCGTGCGTCATTGCGCGCCGTCGCCGCGAGCTGCTTGCGCTGGTCTTCGGGCAGCTCCTGGTAGGCCTGCCAGCGGGCCTGGCGCTCCTCGGCCGGCAGCTGCTTGGCGCCTTGGTAGTTGAGGCGCGCCTGGCCGCGCTGCTGCGGGCTCAGCTTGGCCCAGTCGGCCATGCGTTCCTGGATGCGCCGGCGTTCGTCGGGCGACATCTTGTCGAAGCGGGCCGTCACCTCGAGCCACTTCTGCTTGCGCGGCCCGTCCATGCCGCCCCATTCACGCTCCAGCGGCTTGAGCGCATTGCGCTGGGCCGGGCTGAGCTCGGACCACGTCGGGCCGCCTGCATCGGGCGCGGCAACGACCGCGCCGGCCAGCAGGGCGGCGCAAACGAAGGCGAGCAGGCGGCGTGTGGTCATTGGCGCCGCGTCAATCGGCCGGCTGGCGCAGGAACTCGGCGAAACCCGGATCGGCATAGGCGGCGGGCGGAAGGTCGTCGGACAGCAGGGCTGCGTCGATCTCGGCGGCGTCGGCAGCCTGCTCGTCCTCGCTCTGGATCTGCACCGTCACCATGCCCACCACCAGCGCCACGACCGGCAGCAAGGCGGCCAGGCGCCACCAGCCGGAGCTGCCGTCGCCGCCGAACAACAGGGAGCCGCGCCCGGCATTGAGCACCGCCGGCGCCGTTTGCGGGGCAGCGACCGTCTTCGCGCGTGCCCGCTCGAGGGCCTGCTGGCGGGCGATGCGCAGGCGCTCGTTGATGTCATGGGGCAGCGCGGCGCTGCGCTCGGTCAACCGGGCGGCCACACGCAGCGCGAAACGGGCCTCGCGAGCCTCGCGGTCGAAGGGAGAAATGGCGGTGGAACGGTTCATGGTGCGACACCCTTCGCCCTGAGGGCCTTGGCCAAGGCGTGCACTGCGCGCGAGCAGTGCGTCTTGACGCTGCCCTCGGAACAACCCATGGCAGCAGCCGTCTCTGCGACGTCGAGTTCTTCCCAGTAACGCAGAAGAAATGCCTCGCGTTGACGCCCCGGCAGGCGGCTGACCTCTTCCTCGATCGTTAGCAGGAACTGCGCCCGCTGGACAGCATCGGCAGCGCTTTCGACGCCTTCGCCGGTTCCCAGCGCCAGAGTTTCCAGCAGGTCGAAGTCGCCGTCGCCGCCATCGGACTCGAAATCCGAGAACGATTGCATGATCGCGCCGCGCACCTTCTGGCGGCGAAACCAGTCCATCGTCGCGTTCGAGAGGATGCGCTGGAACAGCAGCGGCAGCTCGGCCGCCGGCCGATCGGCGTACTTCTCGGCCAGCCGGATCATCGCGTCCTGGACGATGTCGAGCGCGGCATCGTCATCGCGCACCGCATAGACGGTGCGCTTGAAGGCCCGCTTCTCGACGCTCTTGAGGAAATCGCTGAGTTCGTGGTCGGAGGCCAAGGGGGCGCTGTCGCGTTGCTGATCGCGTGGGCGAAAACGCGGCGGATTATGTCACCGGGTCATGCACCAGCGTGGCGCGGCCCCGCCTCAGTGCATAATGCTGCTTCGCACAACGCAGTTTGGGTCTTCATTGGCCGCCCGACCCGGGCGCCCGATCCGTTGACCGCGCAGGCTCCACACCCGCCTCACGAGGGCGCGGAGAGGGGCACCGAAGGTTCTTCGTTAGAGAACAACCAAGAGGTTCTAAATGGACATGTCTGCCGCGGAAGTCAAGCGTGCCGCTACGGCACAACCGCACACCCCCTCCAAGGAGCTGAACGGCTCCGACATCCTCGTCCGCTGCCTGCAGGCAGAAGGTGTGAAGCACCTCTGGGGCTACCCCGGCGGCGCCGTGCTCTACATCTACGACGCGCTGTACAAGCAGGATTCCATCGAGCACGTGCTCGTGCGCCACGAGCAGGCAGCGATCCACGCGGCCGACGGCTACGCGCGCGCAACCGGAGAGGTCGGCGTCGCGCTGGTGACCTCGGGGCCGGGCGTCACGAATGCCGTGACCGGCATCGCGACCGCCTACATGGACTCGATCCCGATGGTCATCATCACGGGACAGGTCCCGACGCCGGCCATCGGCCTCGACGCGTTCCAGGAATGCGACACCGTGGGCATCACGCGCCCCATCGTGAAGCACAACTTCCTGGTCAAGGACGTGCGCGACCTGGCGACGACGATCAAGAAAGCCTTCCACATCGCCCGCACCGGCCGTCCCGGCCCGGTGGTGGTCGACATCCCGAAGGACGTCTCGCTCAAGACCACGGCGTTCCACTACCCCGAGCGGGTGGAGATGCGTTCGTACAACCCGGTGCGCAAGGGCCACAGTGGGCAGATCCGCAAGGCGGTGTCGCTGCTGCTGGCGGCCAAGCGGCCCTACATCTACACCGGTGGCGGCGTGATCCTGGGCAATGCCAGTGCCGAACTGCGCGAGCTGGTCAACCTGCTGGGCTATCCCTGCACCAACACGCTGATGGGCCTGGGCGCGTTCCCGGCCACCGACCCGCGCTTCCTGGGCATGCTCGGCATGCACGGCACCTACGAGGCCAACATGACGATGCAGCACTGCGACGTGCTGCTCGCCGTGGGCGCGCGCTTCGACGACCGCGTGATCGGCAACCCGAAGCACTTCTCGTCGGTGGAGCGCAAGATCGTCCATGTGGACATCGACCCCTCGTCGATCTCCAAGCGCGTGAAGGTCGACATCCCCATCGTCGGCGACGTCAAGGACGTGCTGCAGGAGCTGATCGCGCAGATCAGGGAAGCGCAGGCGAAGCCGGATTCGGCCTCGATCAACGCCTGGTGGAGCCAGATCAACGAGTGGCGCAAGAAGGACTGCCTGTCGTTCAAGCGCAGCAGCGAGGTCATCAAGCCGCAGGCGGTGGTCGAGAAGCTGTGGGAGCTCACGCGCGGCACCGACTGCTACGTCACCTCGGACGTCGGCCAGCACCAGATGTGGGCCGCGCAGTTCTACCGCTTCGACGAGCCGCGTCGCTGGATCAACTCAGGCGGCCTCGGCACGATGGGCGTGGGCCTGCCCTACGCAATGGGCATCAAGCTCGCCAAGCCGGATTCGGATGTGTTCTGCATCACCGGCGAGGGCTCGATCCAGATGTGCATCCAGGAGCTCTCGACCTGCCAGCAGTACAAGACGCCGGTCAAGATCATCAGCCTGAACAACCGCTACCTGGGCATGGTGCGGCAGTGGCAGGAGCTCGACTACGGCGGGCGCTACTCGCACAGCTACATGGATGCCTTGCCGGACTTCGTCAAGCTCGCCGAGGCCTACGGGCACGTCGGCCTGCTGGTCGAGAAGCCTTCGGATGTGGAGCCCGCCCTGCGCGAGGCCATCCGCCTGAAGGACCGGACCGTCTTCCTCGACGTGCGCACCGACCCGACCGAGAACGTCTGGCCGATGGTGCAGGCCGGGAAGGGCATCACCGAGATGCTGCTGGGCTCCGAGGACCTGTGAGGCCGTAGCGCCGACGGTGCAAGGGCGCGAGGCTTGCCGGCTTCGCGTCAGGCGCACCGGAGGCGATGCGGTCGGGTTCGACGAGCGTCATCCAACCATCAAGGGCGTGGCCAAGGGCCGGCGGTTACCGCCGACGGCTTGAAGAGCGCGTCGCACGATCGTGAAACACATCATTGCCCTCTTGCTGGAGAACGAGCCCGGAGCGCTCTCCCGCGTGGTCGCGCTGTTTTCGGCGCGCGGCTACAACATCGAAAGCCTGACCGTTGCGACCACCGAGGACTCCTCGCTGTCGCGCATGACCATCGTCACCACCGGCAGCGACGACGTGATCGAGCAGATCACCAAGCACCTGAACCGGCTGATCGACGTGGTCAAGGTCGTCGACCTCACCGAAGGCGCCTACCTCGAGCGCGAGCTTATGCTCATCAAGGTGCGCGCCGTCGGCAAAGAGCGCGAGGAGATGAAGCGCATGGCCGACATCTTCCGCGGACGCATCATCGACGTCACCGAGAAGACCTACACGATCGAGCTCACCGGCGACACGTCGAAGCTCGATGCGTTCATCGAGGCGGTGGACCGCACCGCCATTTTGGAAACCGTGCGCACCGGCACCAGCGGGATCGGTCGCGGCGAGCGCATCCTGCGCGTCTGAACTGAACCCCCGCAGCATTTCGACTGGAGAAGCCAACATGAAGGTCTACTACGACAAGGACACCGACCTCTCCCTGATCAAGGGCAAGAACGTCACGATCGTGGGCTACGGCTCGCAGGGCCACGCACACGCGCAGAACCTCAACGACAGCGGCGTCAAGGTGACGGTCGGCCTGCGCAAGAGCGGCGCGTCGTGGAGCAAGGCCGAGAAGGCCGGCCTCAAGGTCGCCGAGGTGGCCGAGGCCGTGAAGGGCGCCGACGTGGTGATGATCCTGCTGCCCGACGAGCAGATCGCTGCGGTCTACAAGAACGACGTCGAGCCGAACATCCGCGAGGGGGCGTCGCTCGCTTTCGCTCACGGCTTCAACGTGCACTACGGCCAGGTCGTGCCGCGCGCTGACCTCGACGTCTGGATGGTCGCGCCCAAGGCGCCGGGCCACACGGTGCGCAACACCTACGTGCACGGCGGTGGCGTGCCGCACCTGGTGGCCGTGCACGCCGACAAGTCCGGCAAGGCGCGCGACCTCGCGCTGAGCTATGCGGCGGCCAACGGCGGCGGCAAGGCCGGCATCATCGAGACCAGCTTCCGCGAGGAGACCGAGACCGACCTGTTCGGCGAGCAGGCCGTGCTGTGCGGCGGCACCGTCGAGCTGATCAAGGCCGGCTTCGAGACGCTGGTCGAGGCCGGCTACGCGCCCGAGATGGCGTACTTCGAGTGCCTGCACGAGCTCAAGCTCATCGTCGACCTGATCTACGAAGGCGGCATCGCGAACATGAACTACTCGATCTCGAACAACGCCGAGTACGGCGAGTACGTGACCGGGCCCAAGGTTGTGACCGAGGCGACCAAGGACGCGATGCGCCAGTGCCTGAAGGACATCCAGACCGGCGAGTACGCCAAGAGCTTCATCCTCGAGAACCGCGCCGGCGCGCCGACGCTGCTGTCGCGCCGCCGCCTGACCGCCGAGCACGACATCGAGGTCGTGGGCGCCAAGCTGCGCGCGATGATGCCGTGGATCGCGAAGAACAAGCTGGTCGACCAGTCCAAGAACTGAGCGTCCTTGCCGGCAGGAAGGCCGCGCAGCCGCAAGGCGCGCGGCCTTTTTGCTTGGGGACCCTGCGTTATCCTTTCAGTCCATGCACCCCACCTCAACCGACGCGAGCGGTACCCCGATGCACGACGGCGCAGCGTTGCCCGAAGACCAGCACGACGACGAGACCGAAGAGCCCGCGCGCCGTCCGCGCCGCAAGGGCATCTACATCCTTCCCAACCTGTTCACGCTCGCGGCGCTGTTCGGCGGCTTCTACGCGATCGTGATGGCGATGAATGGGCGCTTCGAGAACGCCGCGATCGGCATCTTCAGCGCCATGGTGCTCGACAGCCTCGATGGCCGCGTCGCGCGCATGACCAACACGCAAAGCGCGTTCGGCGAGCAGATGGACAGCCTGTCGGACATGGTGTCCTTCGGCGCCGCACCGGCGCTGATCGTCTACGAATGGGCGCTCAAGGGCCTGGGCAAGCTCGGCTGGATCGCGGCCTTCGTCTATTGCGCGGGCGCCGCGCTGCGCCTGGCGCGCTTCAACACCAACATCGGCGTCGTCGACAAGCGCTTCTTCCAAGGCCTGCCGAGTCCGGCGGCGGCGGCGCTGGTGGTGGGCTTCATCTGGCTGATGGACGACGCCGGCTTCCACGGCGCGCGCGAGATCGAATGGCTCGCCTGGGTTGCCTTCGGGTTCACGCTCTTCGCCGGTTTGACGATGGTCACCAACGTGCCCTTCTACAGCTTCAAGGACGTGAGCTTCAAGCGCTCGGTGCCCTTCATCGTGATCGTCGCGATCGCGCTGGGCATCGCGGTGATCAACATCCATCCGCCGACGGTGCTGTTCGGGCTGTTCGTGATCTACGGACTGTCGGGCTACGGCGTCTATGTCTGGAAGCGCCTCAAGGGCAAGCCCGTCAGCGTGATCGCCACCTCGACCGACGAGCCCGACGAGCGCGGCCTGCACGGCTGATAGCGAAATCCTGAGCCGCGCCCGCAAGGCTGCGTGCTATATTGGCCGCCATGACGTTTCGCCGCATTTCGCTGCTACTTCTTCTAGGAGTGCTTCGCGCGCGCTGATCGTCTTCGTCCATCCGAATTCCGCATCACGGCCCGCGCGCATACCAGCGTCGCGGGCCGTTTTCATTTCCCTCTCGAGCGACGCTGGCCACGGAGAGTCCCATGTCCGACAAGCTGATCATCTTCGACACCACCTTGCGTGACGGCGAACAGTCGCCCGGCGCCTCGATGACGCGCGAGGAGAAGCTGCGCATCGCGCGCCAACTGGAGCGACTGCGTGTCGACGTGATCGAAGCCGGCTTCGCCGCGTCGAGCAACGGCGACTTCGAGGCCGTGAAGTCGATCGCCGACGCGATCAAGGAGTCCACCGTCTGCTCGCTCGCGCGCGCCAACGACCGCGACATCGCGCGCGCGGCCGAGGCGCTCAAGGGCGCGGCGCGCTCGCGCATCCACACCTTCATCGCCACCAGCGAGCTCCACATGGAGAAGAAGCTGCGCATGACGCGCGAGCAGGTGCTCGAGCAGGCGAAGCTGGCGGTGCGCTTCGCGCGCAACCTCTGCGGCGACATCGAGTTCTCACCCGAGGACGGCTACCGTTCCGATCCCGACTTCCTGTGCCGCGTGCTCGAGGGCGTGATCGCCGAAGGCGCAACGACGATCAACGTGCCCGATACCGTGGGCTACGGCATCCCCGAGCTCTACGGCGAGTTCATCCGCATGCTGCGCGAGCGCGTGCCCAACTCCGACAAGGCGATCTGGTCGGTGCACTGCCACAACGATCTCGGCATGGCGGTCGCCAACTCGCTGGCCGGCGTCAAGATCGGCGGCGCGCGGCAGGTCGAGTGCACGATCAACGGCCTGGGCGAGCGCGCGGGCAACTGCTCGCTGGAGGAGGTCGTGATGGCGGTGAAGACCCGCCGCGACTACTTCGGCCTCGAGGTCGGCATCGACACCACGCAGATCGTGCCGGCTTCGCGCATGGTCTCGCAGACCACCGGCTTCGTCGTGCAGCCCAACAAGGCCGTGGTGGGCGCGAACGCCTTCGCGCATGCCTCTGGCATCCACCAGGACGGCGTGCTCAAGGCGCGCGACACCTACGAGATCATGCGCGCCGAGGACGTAGGCTGGAGCGCCAACAAGATCGTGCTCGGCAAGCTGAGCGGGCGCAACGCGTTCAAGCAGCGCTTGCAGGAGCTGGGCATCGAGCTCGAGTCCGAGGCCGACATCAACGCCGCCTTTGCGCGCTTCAAGGATCTGGCCGACCGCAAGAGCGAGATCTTCGACGAGGACATCATTGCCCTGGTCGGCGACGAGAGCGTGACCCACGAACAGGAAACCTACCGCTTGCTGTCGCTGGACCAGCACTCCGGCACCGGCGAGCGCCCGCATGCCAAGGTGGCGTTTGCGGTCGGGGAGGTCGAGTACCACGCTGAAAGCGACGGCAATGGCCCCGTCGACGCGAGCCTGAAGGCGATCGAATCCAAGGTGGAAAGCGGTGCGGAAATGCTGCTTTATTCGGTGAACGCCATCACCTCGGGCAGCACAGAATCGCAGGGCGAGGTCACGGTTCGGCTCCAGCATGCGGGCCGCGTCGTCAATGGGGTTGGAGCGGACCCGGACATCGTCGTCGCGTCGGCAAAGGCCTACCTCGCGGCGCTGAACAAGCTCCATAGCAAGCAGGAGCGCGTGGCCGCCCAGGGATGAAACCACGGGTAAACCTCGAAGGTTTCGAGGAAAGGTGCGCAAGTTCTTGATCTTGCGCACCTTTTTTCTTTGGCCTAGACTCGCGCCACGTTCTGGGGATTTGACTGTGTCGATTCGTTCCTACCGCTTGCTGATGCAGTCCCTGTGGATCCTGGGTCTGGCCGCCTTCGTGCTGATGGCCGCGCCGCAGGCCGCGTCTGCTCAGACGCAGAAATCCCGCGCCGCGACGGCGAAGGCGGCCAAGAAGCCGTCGGTCAAGGCGACCAAGCGCCGCGCCAGCGCCAAGGTCGTCGCCGAGCGGCCGTCCGCCGGCCAGCTCGCCGGGCTGCGCAAGACCGATGATCCGCTCGACCTGAAGTCGAGCGTCGCCTTCGTGATCGACCAGGACACGAACGAGGTGCTGGTCGACAAGAATGCCCAGGCCGTGCTGCCGATCGCTTCGCTGACCAAGCTGATGACCTCGGTCGTCGTGCTCGATGCCGGGCTTTCGATGGACGAGCCGTTGACCATCACCAGCGAGGACATCGACACCGAGAAGGGCAGCGGTTCGCGCCTGCGCCCGGGCACCACGCTGACGCGCGGCGAGATGCTTCACCTGGCGCTGATGTCGTCCGAGAACCGCGCCGCCCACGCGTTGGGCCGCGCCTACCCGGGCGGGCTCGAGGCCTTCGTCGCGGCGATGAACGCCAAGGCCAAGTTGCTGGGCATGCATGACACGCACTATGTCGAGCCCACGGGCCTGTCCAGCCGCAACCAGTCGAGCGCGAAGGACCTGGCGGTGCTGGTGGGCGCGGCGTCGAACTATCCGCTGATCCGCGAGCTGTCGACCTCGCCCGAGTACGCGGTGTCGGTGGGCCGGCGCACGCTGCAGTACCGCACGACGAACCGCCTGGTGCTCAACCCCGAGTGGGAGATCGACCTCCAGAAGACCGGCTACATCTCCGAGGCCGGCCGCTGCCTGGTGATGCAGGCCCGCCTGGCCGGCCGCAAGCTGGTGATGGTCTTCCTCGACTCGGCCGGCAAGTACACCCGCCTGGGCGACGCCGAGCGCGTGCGTCACTGGATCGAAGCCAACATGCCGGGCAGCTCGGCCGACCCGGTCACCGCCGGCACGGCGGCGCGCACCGGCTCCTGAGCCGCGGTCGAAGGATCACGTTTTCAGCATCCGACGTCGTTGGGAAGGTATTGCGGATGCAACACGGCCTGGGTTCACCCAGGCCGTTTTCTTTGGTGGGCCGTACGGGCGGCGCTCAGGCGCCGCGGTGCCCGAGCTTGGCGGAGATCTGCGAGGCCGTCGCCTTGAGCCGATCCATCCAGCCTTCTTCGAGGCGGTCGGCCGGCGCGCTGATCGACAGGCCGGCAACCAGCTTTCCCTGGTCGTCGAAGATGCCAGCGGCCATGCAGCGCACCCCCAGCTCGAGTTCCTCGTTGTCGCGCGCGGTCCCGTACTGCGAGACCCTGGCGAGCTCGCGCTCGAGCGCTGGCAGGTCGGTGATGCTGTTGCGCGTGTGGCCCGCCAGGCCGGTGCGCGTCGCGTAGGCGCGCACGCGCTGCGGATCGTCGTGCGCCAGGAAAAGCTTGCCCACCGATGTCAGGTGCAGCGGCGCGCGACCGCCGACGGCGCGCACGACCTGCATGCCGGAGCGCTCGCTGTAGGTGCGCTCGATGTACACGATCTCATCGCCCTGGCGCACCGACAGGTTGACGGGCTGGTGCGTGAGCTTGTGCAGCTCGCGCATCGGCGCGAGCGCCGCGTCGCGCACGTCGAGCCGCGCCTTGACCAGGTTGCCGAGCTCCAGCAGGCGCATGCCGAGCCGGTAGCTTCCGGCCTCGGGTCGGTCGACGAAGCGCCCGATCGTCAGGTCGTTGAGGATGCGGTGCGCGGTCGAGGGGTGCAGTCCGGTCTGCTCGCTGAGCTCCTTGAGCGACACCGGATCGGGGTGGGCGGCCAGGACGTCGAGCAGCGAGAACATGCGCTCGATGACCTGGATCGTCGGGTGCTGGGCCTCGGTACGCTTCATCGGCTCATTGTCGCTCAGCCGCCGCATCGTTTTGTATCGCGAAACCTTCGAATGAGCGGATCGCGGTATCGCGCGGCTACGCTTCCCGCATGGCGAATGCATCGTTGAGGGTTCTCGCGGCCGCCGCGGCCGTGCTGCTGGCGGCCGCGGCGGCGGCCCATGAAGCCGAACCGCCGGCCGGCTCCACCGGCGTTCACGTGCCGCGCGTGACCGGGCGGCTGACCGCCAACGACATCGGCCTGGTCATCAACACCGCCGATCCCTACTCGGTGGCCGTGGGCGAGCACTACATCCGCGCCCGCGCGCTGTCCGACGAACAGGTGCTGCGCGTCGAGCTGCCGGTGCGCGGCACGCTCTCGCGCGACGAGTTCGCGCTCCTCGAGCGCCGCCTGCGCGAAGGCTTCGCCGGCGAGCGTATCCAGGCGGTCGCGCTCGCATGGCGCCAGCCGTACGCGGTCGCCTGCCTGTCGATCACCGGCGCGATCGCGCTCGGCGCCGATGCGGCCGACTGCAGCCACAGCTGCGCACCGACGCGCCCGTCGCCCTACTTCAACAGCGCCAGCGTGCGACCGGCCGGCGAGATCGGCCTGCGCCCGTCGATGCTGCTGGCCGCGCGAAGCGTCGACGAGGCGCGCGCGCTGATCGACCGTGGCGTCGCGGCCGACCGCACGCTGGGGCGCCGCGGTTCGCCGGCGGTCGAAGCCCTGCTGCTGAGCAGCGACGATGGCCACCGCAACGTGCGCGCCGCGCTGTTCCCGGCCTCGGGCACGATCGAAGGGCTGCACGTCACCATCACCCAGGCGCGGCTGGACGAGCGCGTCGGCCAGCCCGCCGAGGTGTTGCTGCTGCAGACCGGCATTGCGCGGCTGCCGCCGCTGACGGCGCTGCATTTCGTGCCGGGCGCGCTCGCCGACCATCTCACGTCGATGGGCGGCCGCCTGGGCGAGTCGGGCGACCAGAGCGATGCCCTCGAGTGGATTGCCGCCGGCGCGACCGCGAGCTACGGCACCGTCAGCGAGCCCTGCAACCACCTGCACAAGTTTCCCCACCCGCAAGTGCTGCTGCTGCACTACCTGCAAGGCGCCAGCGCCATCGAGGCCTACTGGAAGAGCGTCGCGTGGCCAGCGCAGGGCGTCTTCGTCGGCGAGCCGCTGGCTGCGCCCTTCGCTCGCTAGCGCGCCGCCCGACGCGGACAGTCCAGAACTCCCGACAGCGCGACCATCCGCGCGCCGATACCGCGCGCGACGGCCGCGGCACACGATGGTGCCCGTCATCGAGCCATAGCGGCGATGCGAGAGGGTGACCATGGCACAGACCACCGGGAGGAGACGGCCTGCAGCAGCGCAGCGGCGCCACGCCGCTGCGCTGCTGGCCGCCGGTGCGCTCGCACTGTGCGGCACCGCGCTGGCCGCGCTCGACGAACCGGTCAAGCCGGTCCCCGCGACGCTGATGCAGGATCCGGCGCGCGTGGAGATCGGCCGGCGCTTGTTCAACGACGTGCGCCTGTCGGCCAACGGCAAGGTGTCCTGCGCCAGCTGCCACGACCCGGCCAAGGGCGGCGCCGACGGCCGCGCTCGCTCGATCGGCTTCGACGGGCGCGCCACCGCGGTGAACGCGCCGACGGTGTTCAACGCCGCGCTGAACTTCAGGCAGTTCTGGAACGGGCGCGCCGACTCGCTCGAGGCGCAGGTCGGCCTGGTGGTCGAGAACCCGGTCGAGATGGGCTCGAACTGGCGCGACGTGGTGGCGATGATCGTGCGCGACGCGGACTACGCCCGCGCGTTCGCCGCGGCCTACCGCGACGGCGTGACGCGCTCGAACATTCAGGACGCGATCGCCAGCTACGAGCGCACGCTCGTCACGCCGGGCTCGCGCTTCGACAAGTACCTGGGCGGCGACCAGACCGCCATGTCGAGTGACGAGAAGGCGGGCTATGAGAGGTTCAAGCGATACGGCTGCGTGGCCTGCCACCAGGGTGTGAACCTCGGCGGCAACATGTTCCAGAAGTTCGGCGTGATGGGCGACTACTTCGCCGCGCGCGGCAATCCCACCGAGGCCGATCTCGGGCGCTTCGGCGTCACCGGCGACGCGGCCGACCGCAACGTCTTCAAGGTGCCCGGCCTGCGCAACGTGGCACTGACCGCGCCTTATCTCCACGACGGCAGCGCGCGCACGCTCGAAGACGCCGTCAGGGTGATGTTCCGCTACCAGCTCGGCCGCACGCCGTCGGCCCAGGACACGGAATCGATCGTCAAGTTCCTTCAAACCCTGACGGCGCTGCCGGAGGCTTCCAAGTGAGCGAGAAAGCCGCTTCCACACGCTGGCTGCCGGTGGCCGCCTTGGCCGCGGTGCTGGCGGCCATCCTCGCGCTGCTCTACGAGCGTACCCAGGGCTACGACGCGGCAGGCCACCTCGAGGACGTGGCCGTGCTGCGCCAGATCAAGCAGCTCGACGCCCAATGGGAGCTCGACGTCCTGAAGGCACGCATGGGCCTGCGCGCCGACTACGACCCGCTCGTCGATCCGCTGCGCCAGCTCAACGACTTGCAGCAGGCGCTGCAGGCCGGCACCGCCGGCGAGGCGCATCTCGAGGCGGCCGCGCTGGCGCGCACCGGCGAGCTGATCGGGCAGGCGGTGCAGGGCAAGACGCGGCTGGTGGAGCGCTTCAAGTCGCACAACGCGCTGCTGCGCAACTCGCTTTCCTTTCTTCCCACCGCGGCCGACGAACTGCGCGAAGCGCTCGAAGGCCAAGGCGCGGCCAGCCCTCGAGGCGGCAGCGACATCGCCGCGCGCGTCAACGACGTGCTGCTGGACACCCTTGTCTTCAGCCACGACGTCTCGCTCGATCGCGTGCCCACGATCGAGGCCAAGCTGGCCCTGCTGTCGGCGGACCGGCCGGACGTACCGCCTGAGACCGCTGAGCGCATCGAGCTGTTCCTGGCCCACGTGCGCACGGTGCTGCGCGAGCAGCCGATCGTCGAGCGCCTGCTGGCCGACATTGGCGCGGTGCCGACCGCTGCGCTCACCGACGAGCTGGAGAACGTGCTGGCCAGGGAACAGCGCGACGGCGCCGAGCGCAGCGAACTCAACCGCCTGTACCTGCTGGCCTTCGCCGCGGCGCTGGCCGGCCTGATCGTCTACGCCGCAGCGAGCCTGATCCGCAGCCACGCGGTGATCAAGCGCGTCAACCAGGCGCTGCGCGGCGCCAATGCCAAGCTGGAGCAGCGGGTGGCGGAGCGCACGCGCGAGCTGGATGCGGCTCAACGCGAAGCCACAGCGGCCGCGCGCCAGGCCGGCATGGCGGAGATCGCCAACGACGTGCTGCACAACGTCGGCAACGTGCTCAACAGCGTCAACGTCTCGGTGGGCATCGTCAGCGGCCGGCTGCGCGAGTTCCCGGCCGCGAAGCTGGCCCAGGTGGCCGCGATGCTGAAGCAGCATGCGGGCGATCTCGGCGCCTTCTTCGCCCATGACGAGCGCGGCCGGCTGCTGCCGGAGTACCTCGATCGGCTGGCGGGCGCCTACGAGGCCGAGCGCCAGGGCGTGGTCAAGGAGCTCGACGCGCTGGTGCGCAGCGTCGACCACATCAAGGACATCGTCGCCGCGCAGCAGGCGCATGCCGGGACCGCCAGCCTGGTCGAGGCGGCGTCGGTGAGCGACCTCGTCGACGACGCGCTGCGCATGAGCTCCGCCAGCCTGACGCGTCACCACGTGGCGGTGGTCAAGGATCTCGCAGAGGTGCCCGCGCTGCTGCTCGATCGCCAGCGCCTCGTGCAGATCCTGGTGAACCTGATCAACAACGCCAAGCAGGCAATGGGCGAGGTCCTCGACCATCCGCGTCAGATCACGCTGCGCACGCGCCTGGCCGAGCATGCCGACGGACGCCGGCTCGTGCTCCAGGTGGCCGACGTCGGCGAGGGCATCTCGGCCGAGAACATGAAGCGCATCTTCAGCCACGGCTTCACGACCCGCCGCAACGGCCACGGCTTCGGCCTGCACAGCTGCATCCTGGCCGCCAAGGAAATGGGCGGCACGCTGCGCGCCCACAGCAACGGTCCGGGCCACGGGGCCACGTTCACGCTGGAGCTGCCGGTCGCTCTTCCAGGAGTCCACCCATGATCGTTTCGCCTTCGCGCATCCTGCTGGTCGATGACCTGCCGTCGATCCACCAGGATTTCCGCAAGATCCTCGCGCCGGCGGTGCATGACGATCTCGCGGCGATCGAAGCCTCGCTGTTCGGCGAGAAACCGGCGGCCGCAGGGCCGGTCTTCGAGCTCGACTCGGCCTACCAGGGCGAAGAGGCGCTCGGCATGCTGCAGTCGGCGCTCGGGGCAGGGCGCCCCTACGAGCTGGCCTTCGTCGACATGCGCATGCCGCCCGGCTGGGACGGCGTGCAGACGATCGAGCGGCTGTGGCGGGTCGATCCACGCCTGCAGGTCGTCATCTGCACCGCCTTTGCCGACCATGCGTGGAGCGACGTGCTGCGGCGCCTGAACGGCAACGACAGCCTGCTGATCCTCAAGAAGCCCTTCGATGCCATCGAGGTGAGCCAGCTGGCGCGCGCGCTGACCGCCAAGTGGCGCCTGGCGCGCCAGACGGAGGCCCACGTCGACGCGCTCGAGGCGGCGGTGCAGCAGCGCACGCTGGAGCTCAGCACGGCCAACGACGGGCTGCGCGCCGAGATCATGCTGCGCCACGAGGTCGAGCGCTGCCTGCGCGTCTACGCCGCGGTGATCCGCAGCACCGGCGAGGCCGTCGCGATCACCGACGTGCGCGGCGAGATCGTCGAGGTCAACCCGGCCTACGAACACACCGTCGGCCGCACGCGCGACGAGCTCGTCGGGCGGCCGGTTCACGGGCTGGATTTCGACACCCCGCAGGCGCGCGAGGTCTGGCGCGCGCTGCACCGCGAGGGGCGCTGGTCGGGCGAGATCCTCGACCGTCGCAGCAGCGGCGAGCTGTTTCCGGCGCTGGTGCAGATCAACACGGTGCAAGGCGACGAGGACGAGCCGCGGCGCTATGTCTGCCTGTCGCGCGATATCACTGGCGTCAAGCAGACCGAGCAGCAGCTGCAGAAGCTGGCCTTCTACGATCCCTTGACCGAGCTGCCGAACCGTGCGCTGTTCGGCGACCGGCTGCGCGTCGCGCTGGCGACGGCGCAGCGCCAGTCGAGCCGCCTGGCGGTGATGTACATCGACCTCGATCACTTCAAGGACGTCAACGACTCGCTCGGCCACCAGGCCGGCGACCGCCTGCTGGTCGAGGTCAGCCACCGCATCGCCGGCTGCGTGCGCGCCGTCGACACGGTCGCGCGCATGGGCGGCGACGAGTTCACCGTGCTGCTCAGCCAGCTGAGCGGGCCCGACGACGCGCAGCAGGTCGCGCGGCGCATCATCGAGGCGATGCACGAGCCGGTGAAGCTCGGCGAGGCGACGGTGCACGTCGGCGCGAGCATCGGCATCAGCCTGTACCCGCAGCACGGCAACGACGCCGTGGCGCTGCAGCAGAACGCCGATCTCGCGATGTACGAGGCCAAGAGCGCCGGCCGCGGGCAGATGCGCCTGTACAGCGAGGACATGTCGGCGCGCAGCGGCGAGCGGCTGCAGCTCGCCGCCGCGATCGAGCAGGCGCTCGAGCGGCACGAGTTCACGCTGGCCTACCAGCCGATCGTCAATGCCGCGACCGGCGCTGCCGACAAGGCCGAGGCGCTGATCCGCTGGCGCGGCGCCGACGGCAAGCCGATCTCGCCGGCCACCTTCATTCCCTATGCCGAGGAAAGCGGGCTGATCTGCCGCATCGACCGCTGGGTGCTCGAGCGCGCCTGCACCGATGCCGTCGAGTGGCGGGCGGCCGGCCATGCCGTGGGCGTGTGCGTCAACCTGTCGGCGCTGACCGTGCAGCAGCCCGAGCTGGCGGACACCATCGCCGAGGTGCTGCACCGCACCGGCCTGCCGCCGGCCGGCCTGACGATCGAGATCACCGAGACGGCGGTGGTCGGCGACCCCTACGCCGCGCGCCGCATCCTCGAATCGGTGATGGCGCTCGGCGTCGGCGTCTCGGTCGATGACTTCGGCACCGGTTATGCGTCGCTGAGCTACCTGACGCTGTTTCCGATCAACTGCATCAAGCTCGACCGCAGCTTCGTCGACCGCATCGGCAAGGACGCCGCGAGCGAGGAGGTGATCCGCAGCATGCTCGAGCTGGCGCGCAAGCTGCGGCTGAACGTCGTCGCGGAGGGCATCGAAGAGGCCGACCAGGAGCGCTTCCTCGGTATCGCCGGCTGCGACCACCTGCAAGGCTTCCTGCTGGCCAGGCCGATGGGCGTCGAGCAGTTGCTCGAATGGCTCGCCGGCGGCGCGCAGCCGACCGCGGCGTCGTGCCGCGCGAGCTCGCCGCAAGGCCTGCATGGCGGCCTGCCGTCGGTCGAAGCGGCGCATTGACGCCTGGCTCGCGCGCCGCGGCGTCCACCATATTGCGGAGGTATTGACCCCAGGCGGGGCGCCTGTCTGAAAGCTTGCGTCGATCGCGCTTTCGCCAGACGATCAGGCCAAGTTCGCGCGGGCCGATGTCGCCTGCGCGAGGGAGGTCGAAGTGTCGCGACAGTGGTGGTCCGCGAGATCGCTGTTTGGCCCGCGGAGCTGGTCGCTGCGGGTGCGCGTGGCCACGCTGCTGGTCTTCGCCTCGCTGCTGCCGCTGGTGGTCGCCGCCTACCTGGAAGTGCAGCAGACGCGGCAGCGCCTCGTCGACGACATGGGCGAGCTGCTGCAGGCGCGCGGCGAGCAGGTCGTGCGCGACGTGGACGGCTTTCATGCCGGCCACCAGCGCGCGGTCGGACGCATCGCGCGCTTCCCCGACGTCGCCGGCTACTGCGCGGCCGACGCCGCGGGTCGGGCCGCTCGGCATGCCGACTTGCTCGGTCTGCTGGCGGCGTTTCCCGGCAGTGATTCGTCGATCGGCGGTGCGGCCGTGGTCGGGCCCGACGGCCGGATCCTCGTCGCCACCAATGCGGCGGTCGTCGGCCTCGACATCTCGTTTCGACCGCACGTGCGCGCGGCGCTGGCCGGCCAGCCGGCGGTGTCGGACATCCACCTGTCGGTGACCCAGGCGGGCGAACAGGCGCAGATCGCCTACCTCGCGCCGGTGCGCGCGGGCGGCGACCGCGGCGAGGTGTTGTGCGCCGCGTTGCTGATCACGCGCGCGCAGGCCCTGTGGGACCTGCTGCGCGGCAGCAACGGCCGGGCCGGCCCCGGCAGCTACGCGGTGGCGTTCGATCGCCTGGGCATTCGGGTGGCCCACTCCCACAGCGACAGCGTCGTGTTCCGGCCCGGCGGCCGGCTCGATCCGGCGACGATTGAAAGCCTGGTCGCCGAGCGGCGCTTCGGCATGGGGACGCGCCAGTTCCTCGATGACGTGCAGCCGTATCCGGAGCAGTTCGAGCGCGCACGCGCCGACGCGCTCGATGCGACCTTGTTCAGGGGCTTTTCGCCGGTCAACCGCAGCTGGACCTACGGCGTCGCGCTGCGCGCCAGCACGGTGCCATGGACCGTGTTCTACATGGTGCCGGCGACCAACCTGGAAAGCTTGATCGCGCAGACCATGCGCCAGCAGGTCGCGCTCGCGGCGGCGATCATCGCGCTGGCGCTGATCGTCGGGCTCGTCTTCGCCGCCAGCATCGTGCGGCCCGTGCGCGCACTGACGGCCGCGAGCGAGGCCATCGGACGGGGCGACCTGTCGACGCGCGTGGGCGGCGTCGGCGAGGACGAGCTCGGGCAACTCGGGCAGACCTTCAACGCGATGGCCGAGCGCATCGAGCACCAGGCGCGGGCCCTGGAGGGCGCGCGCGACGAGATGCAGCAGCGAGTCGTCGAGCGCACGGCCGAACTCAGCGCCACCGCCGAGCGGTTGAGCGCCGAGGTCGCCGAGCGGAAGCAGGCGCAGCTGCGCCTGCAGGCCCAGCTCGCGCGGCTGAACCTGCTCGACCAGGTCACCTGCGCGATCGGCGAGCGCCAGGACCTGCAAAGCATCTACCAGGTCACCATCCGCAGCCTCGAGGAGCGCCTGCCGGCCGACTTCTGCTGCATCTGCCGCTACGACGCCGCCGAGGCCCAGCTGACCGTCACGCGCGTCGGGGTGCACAGCGCGGCGCTGGCGCTCGAGATGGCGATGACCGAGAGCGCGCTCGTGCCGATCGACCGCAACGGACTGTCGCGCTGCGTGCGTGGCCACCTGGTCTATGAGGAGGACATCGGCCAGACCAGGTTCCCGTTTCCGCAGCGCCTGGCCAGCGGCGGCCTGCGCTCGCTGGTGATCGCGCCGCTGCAGTCGGAAAGCCGCGTGTTCGGCGTGATGGTCGTTGCGCGCCGCGAGCCGCACGCCTTCAGCAGCGGCGACTGCGAGTTCCTGCGCCAGCTGAGCGCGCACGTCGCGCTGGCCGCGCGCCAGGCCGAGCTGCACAGCTCGCTGCAGCGCGCCTACGACGACCTGCGCCAGACGCAGCAGGCGGTGATGCAGCAAGAGCGCCTGCGCGCGCTCGGCCAGATGGCCAGCGGCATCGCGCACGACATCAACAACGCGATCTCGCCGGTCGTGCTCTACACCGAAAGCCTGCTGGAGCACGAGCCCAACCTCAGCCCACAGGCGCGCAGCTACCTGGAGAACATCGCGCGCGCGGTCGACGATGTTGCGGCCACCGTGCAGCGCATGCGTGAGTTCTACCGCCAGCGCACCCCGCAGCTTGCGCTGACCGGGCTGTCGCCGAACAAGCTGGTGCGCGAGGTCGCCGAGATGACGCGCGCGCGCTGGAGCGACATGCCGCAGCAGCGCGGCATCGTGATCCGTCTGTCGACCGACCTGGCCGACGACGTGCCCGAGATCGCCGGCGTCGAGAGCGAGGTGCGCGAGGCGCTGATCAACCTGGTGTTCAACGCCGTCGACGCGATGCCCGACGGCGGCGAGCTGACGCTGCGCACGCGCCGCGTGACTGATGCGCAGGGCGCCCCCGCCGCGCGCATCGACGTCGCGGACACCGGCATCGGCATGGACGAGCAGACGCGCCGGCGCTGCCTCGAGCCGTTTTTCACCACCAAGGGCGAGCGCGGCACCGGCCTGGGCCTGGCCATGGTCTACGGCGCGGCGCAGCGCCACGGCGCGCAGGTCGACATCGACAGCGAGCCCGGCCGCGGAACGACGGTGATGCTGCGCTTCCCGCCGCCCTCCGAGGCGACGACGAACGCGGTGGCCGGCGCCGAAGCGCCGGCGCGCTCGCAGCGCCTGCGCATCCTGCTGGTCGACGACGACCCGCTGCTGCTCAAGACACTGCAGGACATGCTCGAGCGCGACGGCCACGTTGTCGTCGCGGCCAACGACGGCCAGGCCGGCATCGACGCCTTCGAGGCTTCGACGCGCAGCGGCGAGGCGTTCTCGCTCGTGCTGACCGACCTCGGCATGCCCTACGTCGACGGCCGCAAGGTGGCCGATGCCGTCAAGCGCGCCTCGCCATCGACGCCGGTCGTGCTGCTCACCGGTTGGGGCCAGGGCCTGCTCGGCGATGACGAGACCCTGCCGCACGTCGACGAGGTGCTCAGCAAGCCGCCCAAGCTCGCCGACCTGCGGCGCGCGCTGCTGCGCCATGGCGGACGGCCCCAGCCCAGCGTCGCGCCTGCCGGCGCCATGGCCACCCAGCAGGGATGAAGCGATGATCAAAGCCGCCGATTCGCTACCACCGCGCCTGCTCGTCGTCGACGACGAGATCGCCCACATGCGCGCGCTGTGCGACACGCTCAAGGCGCAGGGCTTCGACGTGGTCGGCTGCGAGCACGGTGAGGCGGCGCTGGCCGCGCTGCGCCAGGCGCCGTTCGACCTGCTGCTGACCGACCTGATGATGCCGGGCATGAGCGGGATCGCGCTGCTGCGCCGCGCGCTCGAGATCGATGCGACCCTGGTCGTCGTCATCATGACCGGCGAGGGCACGATCGGCTCGGCGGTCGAGGCCATGCAGTCGGGCGCGCTCGACTACGTGCTCAAGCCGTTCAAGCTGAGCGCGATGCTGCCCGTCATCTCGCGCGCGCTGGCGGTGCGGCGGCTGCGGGCGCACAACGCCGAGCTGGAGCGGCGCGTGCGCGAGCACACGGCCGAACTCGAAGCCACCAACCGCGAGCTCGACGCCTTCACGCGCTCGGCCTCGCACGACCTGCGCTCGCCGCTGAACATCGTGCTGGGCTTCTCGGCGCTGCTATCCGAGGAGCTCGCGCCGCAGCTGTCGGACAAGCATCGCACGTGGCTGTCTTTCATCGACCGAGCGGCCCACCAGATGCAGGAGCTCGTCGAGGCGCTGATGCGGCTGTCGCGCGTCGGGCGCAAGACCCTGAACGTGCAGGCGGTCGATGTCGGCCCGCTGGTGTGGGAGGTCGTTGCCGACCTGCGCCGCGAGCAGCCCAAGCGCGATGTCACCGTGCAGATCGGCGAGCTGCCGCGCGTGATGGCCGATGCGCCCCTGCTCAGGCAACTGCTCGTCAACCTGCTGTCCAACGCCTTCAAGTACACGCGCCAGTCCGAACGCGCCAGCGTGGAGATCGGCGTCGAGGCGCGCGGCGACGAACTGGTGTTCTTCGTGCGCGACAACGGCGTCGGCTTCGACATGGGGCGCGCCGAGCGGCTGTTCGACGCGTTCCAGCGGCTGCACCGCGAAGACGAGTTCGAGGGTCACGGCGTCGGCCTGTCGATCGTGCAGCGCGTCGTGCAGCGACACGGCGGGCGCATCTGGGTGGACGCGGCCGTGGGGCGCGGCGCGTGCTTCTTCTTCACGCTCGGCCCGGGTGCCCGGTTGCCGGCGCCGCCGACCGCGGTGCCGGCGAAGCAGCGCCTGGGCTGAGCGGGTTGCCCCGCCGCACGCCCTACGGGTAAGCCCCAGCAATTCGGCGCATTGAGTCCGGCAATTGGACGCGCGGCCCGCGCTGCGGTACGGTCTTGTACGGCGGTGCCTGCCGCCGACTCGCTGGTTCCGTTCGCCTAGCCACAAGGAGACCTCCATGCAGCTGAAGGGTTCGAAGACCGAGCAAAACCTCAAGGACGCGTTCGCCGGCGAATCGCAGGCCAACCGCCGCTACCTCTACTTCGCGAACAAGGCCGACATCGAAGGCCAGAACGACATCGCCGCGCTGTTCCGCTCGACGGCCGAAGGCGAAACCGGCCACGCGCACGGCCACCTCGAGTTCCTCGAGACGGTCGGCGATCCGGCCACCGGCCTGCCGATCGGCTCGACGCGCTGCAACCTCAAGGCGGCGGTGGCGGGTGAGACGCACGAGTACACCGACATGTACCCGGGCATGGCCAAGCAGGCCCGCGACGAAGGCTTCGACGAGATCGCCGACTGGTTCGAGACGCTGGCCAAGGCCGAGCGCTCGCACGCCAATCGCTACCAGAAGGCGCTCGACGCGCTGGTCGACTGAGCCTGGGCGCTCGCCCTTTTCGGGCCGGGACGCGACGCGCCCCGGCCCGTGCCTGCACGTTGCCCAGGACCAACCGATGAGCACAAGAGAAGGCAACCTCGAAGCGCCGACGCGCCATGCGGTCGACTGGAAAGGCGAGACGTTCTACGACGAGGGCGAGTGCCTCCACGAGCTGGAGCGCATCTTCGACATCTGCCACGGCTGCCGCCGCTGCGTCGGGCTGTGCCATGCCTTTCCGACCCTGTTCGACCTCGTCGACGAGGGCAAGACCGGCGAGCTCGACGGCGTCGACAAGCGGGACTTCTGGAAGGTGGTCGACCAGTGCTACCTGTGCGACCTGTGCTACATGACCAAGTGCCCCTACGTGCCGCCGCACCCGTGGAACCTGGACTTCCCGCACGCGATGCTGCGCGCCAAGGCGATCCGCTTCCGCAAGGGCGAGGTCAAGGCGGCCGAGAAGTTCCTCGCCTCGACCGACGTGCACGGCCAGTTCGCCGGCATCCCGGTCGTCGTGCAGCTGGTCAACGCAGTCAACCGCACGGGCTTTGCGCGCGGGCTGATGGAGACCCAGCTCGGCGTCGACCGCAAGGCCTGGATGCCGGAGCTGGCGAGCCAGCGGTTCCGCTGGGGCGCGGCCAAGAGCGCGGCCAGCGTCGTCACCAACGGGCAGCGCACGCCCGGCAAGGTGGCGATCTTCTCGACCTGCTACGTCAACTACAACGAGCCGGGCATCGGCTTCGACCTGCTCAAGGTGCTGGCCCACAACGACATCCCCTACGTGGTCGTCGAGAAGGAGCAGTGCTGCGGCATGCCCAAGTTCGAGCTCGGCGACCTCGAGTCGGTGGAGCGCAGCAAGGATGCCAACATTCCCGTGCTCGCGAAGTACGCCAAGGAGGGCTACGCCATCCTCAGCGCGGTGCCCTCGTGCACGCTGATGTTCAAGCAGGAGCTGCCGCTGCTGTTTCCCGGCGAGGCCGACGTGCTCGCGGTGCAAGACGCGATGTGGGACCCGTTCGAGTATCTCGTCGCGCGCCACAAGGACGGCCTGCTCAAGACCGACTTCAACACCGCGCTCGGCAAGGTCAGCTACCACGTCCCCTGCCATGGCCGCGTGCAGAAGATCGGCCGCAAGACCGAGGAGATGTTCAGGCTGATCGGCGAGCGCGTGAGCGTCGAGCTCAACACCGTGGAGCGCTGTTCCGGCCACGCCGGCACCTATGGCGTCAAGAAGCCCTATCACTCGATCGCGATGAAGATCGGCAAGCCGGTGTTCAAGGCCATGGCCAAGCCCGGCGCCGACGGCCAGGGGCCCGACTGGATCAGCTCCGACTGCCCGCTCGGCGGCCACCACATCGCGCAGGGCATGGGCAATAACGACTTGCCGGTGCCCAGGCTCGCCCATCCGCTCAGCCTGCTGCGCACGGCCTACGGACTGGCTTGAATCGCTTCGAGGAGCGCCCGATGACGATCACCCGCGACAGCCTGATGACGCTCGAGGCCTACGCCAAATACCGCAAGGAGCACAAGCCGCGCATCGTCGCGCACCGCAGGCTGCGCTCGGTGCGCCTGGGCGAGCACATCAACGTCCAGTTCGAGGACGAAACGACCATCCGCTACCAGATCCAGGAGATGCTGCGCGTCGAGAAGATCTTCGAGGAAGAGGGCATCGAGCAGGAGCTGTCGGTCTACGCGCCGCTGGTGCCCGACGGCACGAACTGGAAGGCGACGATGCTGCTCGAGTACCCCGACGTGCACGAGCGCCGTCGCGAGCTGGCGCGCCTGATCGGCGTCGAGGACCGCATGTTCGTCGAGGTCGAGGGGCATGCGCGCGTCTATGCGATCGCCGACGAGGACCTGGATCGCGAGAACGACGAGAAGACCTCGTCGGTGCATTTCCTGCGCTTCGAGTTCGGCCGCGCCGTGATCGATGCGATCCGCGCCGGCGCGCAGGTCAAGCTGGGTTGCGACCACACCAACTATCCGGCCCATGTGCTGATTGCGGCCGACACGCTGGCGAGCCTGGCGGGCGATCTGCGCTGATCTCGCGCAGCAGCGCCTGCCAGTCGGCGTTCCAGGCCGCATCGAGCGGCGAGGCCACGCGCAGCCGGCCGCCGTCGGGGTGCGGCACGTCCAGCTCCAGCGCATGCCGCCACAGGCGCGTGATGCCCAGGCGTTGCGCCCACCAGCGGTTGTGCGGCCCCTTGCCGTGGGTCGCGTCGCCAATGATCGGGTGCGACAAGTGCTTGAGATGGCGGCGGATCTGGTGCCGGCGGCCGGTCAGCGGGCGCGCCTCGACCAGCGCGTAGCGCGACCGCGCGTAGCGGTCGACGCCGTTGGCCACCTCGATGCAGGCGCCGCGCGCGAACTCGGTGACGGCATCCTGCGCCGGCGCGTCGGCAGGCGCGTCGTCGGGACGCAGCGCGTGCTCGACGCGCGCCTGCTCGGGCGGCCAGCCGCGCACGAAGGCGAGGTAGCGCTTGCCGGTCTCGCGCGCCATGAAGGCCGCGCCGAGCCGCGCGGCGGCATGTGCGTCGCGCGCGAGCAGCAGCACGCCCGAGGTGCCCTTGTCGATGCGGTGGATGGCGTGCAGCCGGGCATCGAACTGGCGGCGCAGCAGTTCCATCACGGTGCGCGTCTCGTGCGGATCGAGCGCCGTGCGATGCACCAGCAGGCCGGCCGGCTTGTGCACCGCGAGCACGACGCCGTCGTCGTGCAGCACGGGCAGGATGTCGTCGCTCACCGTGCCCCCTTGGCGCTGCGCGCCATGCCCTCGAGAGGGAGCGCCGGACGCTCGCGCGGATCGGTGCCGTCGACGTAGTACCAGCGCCCCTGCTCGTGCACGAAGCGGCTGAGCTCGTGCAGCCGCGTCGCGCGGCCGCCTTGCTTGCAGCGCGCGACGAACTCGACCGTGGCGTGGTCCTCGTCCTGTCGGGCATGCGCGCGCACCTCGAGGCCGAGCCAGCGCAGGCCGGGCTCGTCGGGCTCGAGCGAGGCCGGCCGCGTCGACGCATGCCAGGTCGCGAGCAGGTAGTCGGCCAGGCCGAGCACGAAGGCGCTGTAGCGCGAGCGCATGAGCGCCTCGGCATCGGGGGCCGGTTCGCCGGCATGCCAGGGGCCGCAGCAAGCCGCATAGGGCCGCCCGCGGCCGCAAGGGCAGGGCGCGTTCGGGAGATGCTTGGCGGTCGCGGGCATCGGCCGAGCATGCCACGCCGTCGCGGCTGGTAGCCTTGCGGCCCCGTTCGCCACCGGCCCCGTTTCGCGTTCCCATGCTGTTCCTGCTGTCGCCCGCCAAGTCGCTCGACTACGAAACCCCCACGCCCGAAGGCCTGCAGCCGACGCAGCCGCTGTTCGCCGATCGCGCCGCCGAACTGGTGGCGCTGCTGCGAGAGAAGTCGCCCGCGCAGGTGGCCGAGCTGATGGACCTGAGCGATGCGCTGGCCGAGCTCAACGTCGGCCGCTACGCCGCCTGGCAGCGCCGCCACACCGCGCGCAACAGCAAGCCGGCGGTGCTGGCCTTCGACGGCGACGTCTACGGCGGCCTGCAGGCCGCCACGCTCGACGCCGACGACCTCGCCTGGGCGCAGCAGCATGTAGCGATCCTCTCCGGCCTGTACGGCGTGCTGCGCCCGCTCGACCGCCTGCAGCCTTACCGCCTCGAGATGGGTACTGCGCTGGGCAACCCGAAGGGCAAGGATCTCTACGCCTGGTGGGGCAGCGCGATCGCCGAGCACCTGGACGCGCGGCTGCGCGGCGAGCGCTCGCCGGTGGTCGTGAACCTGGCGTCGCAGGAGTACTTTCGCGCGGTCGACCGCAAGGCCTTGAAGGCGCGCGTCGTCGACTGCGTGTTCGAGGAATGGAAGAACGGTGCATGGAAGATCATCAGCTTCCACGCCAAGCGCGCGCGCGGCCTGATGGCGCGCCACGCCATCCGTTCACGGGCCCGCTCGGTGGCGGCGCTGGAGCGCTTCACCGACGAGGGCTATGCTTTCGACGCGGCGGCCAGCGAGCCGCAGCGCCTCGTGTTCCGACGCCGAATCTCGCCATGAGCGCCATGAGCCAGCAAACCATCACCGCCGAACTGCGCCAGTGGATCGTCGACCAGGCCCGCGCCGGGCACCGGCCCGAGGCCGTGCTCGAGGCCATGAAGTCCAGCGGCTGGAACGAAGACGTCGCGCTCCAGGCCATGGAGTCGGTGCTGCAGAACGCGCTGGCCGAGCAGCGCGCCCAGCAGGAGGCCGAAGCCGCCGCGCCCTCCGGGCCGATGCCCGGGCCCGATCTGCGCGGCTCGCCGCCGGCCTTGTGGGCCCACGACCGCGAGGTGCGCATCGTGATGTCGATGGACTCGCCCAGGGTCGTGGTCTTCGCCGACCTGCTCTCCGAAGAGGAGTGCGATGAGCTGATCGGCCATGCGCGCGCGCGGCTGGAGCGCTCGCATACGGTCGACATGAGCACCGGCGACAGCGAGATCAACGCCGCGCGCACCAGCGAGGGCATGTTCTTCGCCCGCGGCGAGCACCCGATCTGCACCACCATCGAGACGCGGCTCGCGGCGCTGCTGCACTGGCCGATCGAGAACGGCGAGGGCCTGCAGGTGCTGCGCTACCGCCCGGGCGCCGAGTACAAGCCGCATTACGACTATTTCGACCCGTCGCAGCCCGGCACGCCGACCATTCTCAAGCGCGGCGGCCAGCGCGTCGGCACGGTCGTGATGTACCTCAACACGCCCGAGAAGGGCGGCGGCACGACGTTCCCCGACGTCAAGCTCGAGATCGCGCCGCAGCGGGGCTCGGCGGTGTTCTTCGCCTACGACCGCCCGCATCCCTCGACCCGCACGCTGCATGGCGGCGCGCCGGTGCTCGAAGGCGAGAAGTGGGTTGCCACCAAGTGGCTGCGGCAGGGGCGCTTCGATTGAGCGCGGCGTCGTCTGACGCTGCGCTGTCGACCCGACTGTCGAGCGGCTGACGCGGCGGCGCCGGCGTCAACAGGCGCCCGGCGGCGCCGTTGGATGAGCGAGCAGACCGCTCGCATCCAACAAGGAGTGAACTCCATGCGCAAGCTGATTCCCGCCCTGATCGCATCGCTCGTGGCCGCCGGCGCCTACGCCCAGACCGCATCCCCCGCGACGCCTGCGGCGCCTGCCACCGCAGCCACGCCGGCGCCTGCGGCGTCCAAGCCCGTCGAGGCCAAGCACACGGCCGCGGCCAAGAAGAGCACCGCTCACAAGACGAGCAAGAAGACCACCAAGAAAGTCGAGAAGACGGAGAAGCCCGCCTCCTGAGAACCCATCCACTTCGGCAGAAGAACCACGGCCCGGTGATCCCGGGCCGTGTTCATTGGCGAGCGGCGGAAAGGGCGGTGCGCCGTCAGCGCAGCGAAGCCGCGCCGCCATGCCCCGACGACGCGAAGGGACGATTGCGCTCGATGCGCTGCCAGCGCCGCTGGTCCCAGCTTTGCGGCCCTTGCAGCGACCAGCGCTCCAACCAGGGCGAGAGTTCGGCGCGCGTGAGCCGCGCAAAGCGCACGCGCCTCTGCAGCCAGCCGAAGCCGCCGCGCGCCATGCAGGAGTTGGGCAGGGCGGCGGTGCGGAGGTCGGCCCAGTAGACGCAGGCTCGCGCGTCCCAGAACGACTGCCGCTCGAAGTGCACGCGGCCTGCGAAGCCGGTGTCCGCCGGCAGCACGATGGCCTCCTCGGCCAGTTCGACCACCGCGAACGGCAGCTCGCCGGCCGACTGCGGCAGGCCGTCGTGCACGAAGATCACGCGCTCGATCTGGTCGGCCGCAAAGCGGTCGATCTCTTCGTCGTCGCGGAAGACGACGATGTCACTGCCTTGCCAGGCGGTGTGCCATGTCGAATGCCAGCGGGGGTACGCGCTCATCGTGCCAAGTGACTCCTGTGTGGAAAGTCACTTTAGGCGCCATGGCCCCGTCACACTGTGACGAGGCGCGACGATTTGTGAACGAGCGGCTCCCGCGGCCGCCGGGCGTCAGCGCCCGCGCGGCGGACGTCCGCTGCCTTGGCCCGGGCGGCCGTTGCCGGTGCCGGTGCGGGCGGTGGCCGGGCGGCCTTGCCCCTGGCCTTGGCCCTGGCGCGGCGCGTGGCCGCCGCCGCGACCGTCGCGCGCGCTGCCATGGCCTGCATGGCCGTGGCCGCCGCGCGGGGCGCTATGGGCACCGCGCGGCGCCCCGTTGAGCGTGCGCCGCCCGACCTGGATCGGCTGCGGGCGCTCGTTCGGATCGGGCTGGAAGCCTGGCACCGTCTCGCGCGGGATGCGTTGCTTGATCAGCTTCTCGATGTCGGCCAGGAAGCCTTCCTCGTCGACGCACACGAGCGACACCGCCTCGCCCTCGGCGCCGGCACGGCCGGTGCGGCCGATGCGGTGCACGTAGTCCTCGGGCACGTTGGGCAGCTCGTAGTTCACGACGTGCGGCAGCTGGTCGATGTCGATGCCGCGCGCGGCGATGTCGGTGGCCACCAGCACCGCCAGCTCGCCGCTCTTGAACTCGGCCAGCGCCTTGGTGCGCGCGCCCTGGCTCTTGTTGCCGTGGATCGCCATCGCGCTGATGCCGCACCCGTTGAGGAATTCGGTCAGGCGGTTGGCGCCGTGCTTCATGCGCGTGAAGACCAGCACCTGGTGCCAGTCGTTCTGCTTGATCAGGTGCGCGAGCAGCTCCTTCTTGCGCTCGCGGCCGACCGGGATCACCTTCTGTGCGATGGTCTCGGCGGTCGTGTTGCGGCGCGCGACCTCGATCACCTGCGGCTTGTTGAGCAGCCGCTCGGCCAGCGCCTTGATGTCGTCGCTGAAGGTGGCCGAGAACAGCAGGCTTTGCTTTTCGCGCGGCAGGACCGCCAGCACCTTCTTGATGTCGTGGATGAAGCCCATGTCGAGCATGCGGTCGGCTTCGTCGAGCACGAACACCTCCACGTGCGACAGGTCCAGCGTGCCTTGCTGGTGGTGGTCGAGCAGGCGTCCCGGCGTGGCGACGAGGATGTCGACGCCGCGCTTGAGACGGTCAATCTGCGGCTGCATGCCGACGCCGCCGAACATCACCATCGAGCTGAGCTTGAGGTACTTGCCGTAGGTGCGCACGCTTTCCTCGACCTGTGCGGCGAGTTCGCGGGTGGGCGTGAGCACGAGGGCGCGGATGGCCCAGCGGCCCTTGCTGTCCTTGCGCGCGTGGCCGGCGGCCAGGCGGTGCAGCAGCGGCAGCGTGAAGCCGGCCGTCTTGCCGGTGCCGGTCTGGGCGCCGGCGAGCAGATCGCCGCCGGCGAGCACGGCGGGGATCGCCTGGCGCTGGATCGGGGTGGGGGTGTCGTAGCCGGCGTCGTGGACGGCCTTCAGCAGGGGCTCGGCGAGCCCCAGGTCCTTGAATGACATGGAGTGGCGCCCGGTGTGCGGGCGTCGAGATCGGCCCGCCGCCGCGCGCGAAGCACACAGCGCCAGTCGACAGGCACGGGGAAGAGTGGGAGTCGGAATCGACTGCAACGCAGGGACTGGTACAGCGCGTCGCGGCAGTGATTGTAGCGGGCGGTGCCGGGCGCACGCCGCGTTGCGGCGACAATAGCGGCTGCACCGCCGGACCGTCGCCCCCCCGCGACCCGCCACCCAGGCCCGCGCGCACCCCATTCGAAGAGCACACCAGGCAGGAGCCCCATGGCCCAGTACGTTTTCACGATGAACCGCGTCGGCAAGATCGTTCCGCCGAAGCGCCAGATCCTCAAGGACATCTCGCTGTCGTTCTTCCCCGGCGCCAAGATCGGCGTGCTGGGCCTGAACGGCTCGGGCAAGTCGACGCTGCTCAAGATCATGGCCGGCCTCGACAAGGACATCGAGGGCGAAGCCGTGCCGATGCCCGACCTGCGCATCGGCTACCTGCCGCAGGAGCCCGAGCTCAATCCCGAGCACACGGTGCGCCAGGCGGTGGAAGAGGGCATCGGCGGTGTGCTCAAGGCCAAGAAGCGCCTCGAGGAGGTCTACGCCGAGTACGCCGAGCCCGATGCTGACTTCGACAAGCTCGCCGCCGAGCAGGCCGAGCTGGAGGCCATCATCGCCGCGGCCGGCAGCGAGAACACCGACCTGCAACTCGAGATCGCCGCCGACGCGCTGCGCCTGCCGCCGTGGGACGCGGTGATCGGCCAGCTGTCGGGCGGCGAGAAGCGCCGCGTCGCGCTGTGCCGGCTGCTGCTGAGCCAGCCCGACATGCTGCTGCTCGACGAACCCACCAACCACCTCGACGCCGAATCGGTCGAGTGGCTGGAGATCTTCCTCAAGCGATTCCCCGGCACCGTGGTCGCGATCACCCACGACCGCTACTTCCTCGACAACGCCGCCGAGTGGATCCTCGAGCTCGACCGCGGCCGCGGCATCCCCTACCAGGGCAACTACAGCACCTGGCTGGACCAGAAGGAGCAGCGCCTCGAGCAGGAGCAGCGCACCGAAGATGCGCGCACCAAGGCGATGAAGCGCGAGCTCGAATGGGTGCGCAAGAACCCCAAGGGTCGCCAGGCCAAGAGCAAGGCGCGCCTGGCGCGCTTCGAGGAACTGAGCGACGTCGAATACCAGAAGCGCAACGAGACCAACGAGATCTTCATCCCGGTGGCCGAGCGCCTGGGCAATGAAGTCATCGAGTTCGAGAACGTCACCAAGAGCTTCGGCGACCGCGTGCTGATCGACGACCTGAGCTTCAAGGTGCCGGCCGGCGCGATCGTCGGCATCATCGGCCCCAACGGCGCCGGCAAGTCGACGCTGTTTCGCATGATCTCCGGCAAGGAGCAGCCGGACACCGGCACGGTGAAGATCGGCCCGACGGTCAAGATGGCCTTCGTCGACCAGAGCCGCGAATCGCTCGAGGGCGACAAGACGGTGTGGGAAGACGTCTCGGGCGGCCTCGACAACATCGTCGTCGGCAAGTTCGTGATGCCCTCGCGCGCCTACATCGGCCGCTTCAACTTCAAGGGCAACGACCAGCAAAAGCTCGTCAAGAACCTTTCGGGCGGCGAGCGCGGCCGCCTGCACCTGGCCAAGACGCTGGCCAAGGGCGGCAACGTACTCCTGCTGGACGAACCCTCGAACGATCTCGACGTGGAAACGCTGCGCGCGCTCGAAGACGCGCTGCTCGAGTTCGCCGGCTCGGTGATGGTGATCAGCCACGACCGCTGGTTCCTCGACCGCATCGCGACGCACATCCTGGCCTGCGAGGGCGACTCCAAGTGGTTCTTCTATCACGGCAACTACCAGGAGTACGAAGAGGACAAGAAGCGCCGCCTGGGCGAGGAGGGCGCCAAGCCGCACCGCCTGCGCTTCAAGGCGCTGACCAAGTAAGCCGGCTGCCGCGCGGGAGAGTCCCGATGGCAAAACGCCGTCGGGTGGCGCAGCATCCGGCACGCGTCGTGCAAGAGGGCCCAAGCGCCTTGCGTGTCCTGCGCGGCGGGCTCATCCGCTTCGCCGCCTCGTTCCGGCCTGCCGATCGGCAGGCCGGTGTCGTTTTCGAACCCAGACGATGATCCGTCCGATGAAGAAGCTGCTTCGCGTGTCGCCGGCCGCTGCCGCCGCGGCCCTGTTCCTTGCCGGTTGCGCGACGACCGCGCCGACGACGCCCTCGGCGAGCGCCCCGGCGGCCGCCGCGGCCCCGGCAAACGGCGCCTCCGCGCCGAAGCCGGCGGCGTCGGCGCCCACGCCCGGCGCACCGCAGCCCTTTGCCACCGTCGTCAAGGACGCCAAGGCCAGCGAGGGCCTGATCCCGGTGTGGCGCAAAGACGAGAAGGTCTGGCTGGAACTCTCGCCCGAGGCCTTCAAGCGCACCTATTTCCTCAGCCCCAAGCTGGCCACCGGCATCGGCGAGGCCGGCTTCTTCGGCGGCCTGATGGCGAGCAACTGGGGCGGCTTCGGCCGCGCGCAGGCGGTGCAGTTCCGCCGCGTCGGCAACCAGGTGCAGCTGATCGCGCTGAACAACGCCTACGCGGCCAAGGACGGCTCGCCGTCGGCCGCGGCGGTCAAGAGCGCGTACTCGCCGAGCCTGGTGGCGAGCGCCGCGGTCGCGAGCGCCGCGCATCCCGAGAAGCAGTCGATCCTGGTCGACGCGAGCGCGCTGTTCGTGGCCGACATTCCCGGCTTCGGCATCAATCTGCAGCGCGTCTACCGCCAGAACTACGGCCTCGACCGCGCCAACTCGGCGATCACCGGCGTGCGCAACGCGCCCGAGCTGCTGGTGATCGAGACGCTGAACCACTACCAAACCGCCGGCATCGCGATCCCGCAGCCGAACACGCCGCCCGGAACGCCCGCGCCGACGACGCCGGACACGCTGCCCGACGTGCGCAGCCTGTTCCTGACGATGCACTACTCGCTGGTCGCGCTGCCCGAGACGCCGATGCGCCCGCGCAAGGCCGATCAGCGTGTCGGCTTCTTCGAGACGCAGGTCTCCGACTTCACCGACGACCTCGCGAGAACGCCCAAGCAGCGCTACGTGAACCGCTGGCGCCTCGAGAAGAAGGACCCGGCCGCCGCAGTCTCCGAGCCTGTCAAGCCGATCACCTTCTGGCTCGACAAGAACATTCCCGAGAAGTACCGCGGCTCGATCGCCGCCGGCATCCTGGAGTGGAACAAGGCGTTCGAGAAGATCGGCTTCAAGAACGCGGTCGTCGTGCAGCAGCAGGCCGACGCCGCCGACTTCGACACGCTCGACGCCAACCGCGCGTCGGTGCGCTGGATGACCAACGCCAAGCCCTCGTTCGGGGCGATCGGCCCGAGCCACGTCGATCCGCGCTCGGGCGAGATCCTCGACGCCGACATCGGCTTCGAGAGCCTGTCTTCGCGCAACCGTCGCGCGGAGCGCTCGCAGATCCTCGTGGCGGGTCATTCGGCGCGCGACCACGAGGACGGCGCGTTCGATCCGCTGCGCTGCGACCACGCCGATTTCGCCGCCGAGCAGCTCGGCTACGCGCTCGACGTGCTCGAAGCGCGCGGCGACCTCGATCCCGACAGCCCTGAGGCCGATGCCTGGGTGCAGGCCTACCTCAAGGACGTCTCGATGCACGAGGTCGGTCACACGCTGGGGCTGCGCCACAACTTCCGCGCCTCGCGCATCTACAGCGACGCGCAGCTGTCCGATCCGGTCTTCACCGCGGCCCACGGCAACACCGGCTCGGTGATGGAGTACGCCCCGGCCAACCTGCCGGCGCCGGGCAAGCCGCCGGTCGCCGCGTTCGAGAGCACGCTCGGCCCCTACGACTACTGGGCGATCGAGTACGCCTACAAGCCGCTTGCGCCCGAGGCCGAGGCCGCCGAGCTGCAGAAGATCGCCGCGCGCAGCGCCGAGCCGCAGCTCGCCTACGGCACCGACGAGGACAACTACCTCGGCATCGATCCCGACGCGGTGCAGTTCGACCTGGGCAACGACGTCGTCGCGTTCGCGCGCAAGCGCTTCGACATCGCCCGCGACCTGGTGACGCGGCAGGAGACGCGCGCGCTCAAGCCCGAGCAGGAATACCCGCTGCTGCGCCGCGCGGTCGGCTATGCGCTGCGCGACGCGGCGCGCGCGGCCGGCGTGCTGGCGCGCCAGATCGGCGGCGTGCGCACGCTGCGCGACTACCCGGGTACGGGCCGCGATCCGCTGCAGCCGGTGCCGGCCGCGACGCAGCGCGAGGCGCTCGACCTGCTGGCCACGCGCCTGCTCGCGGCCGACGCGTTCCGCTTCTCGCCGCAGCTGCTGCGCCGCATGGCGCCCAACTATGAAGAGCGCCTCGACGCGCTGCGCGAGGGCGACGGCCCGGTCGCGACCGACTTCTCGCTCACGCAGACCCTGCTCGACGGCCAGCGCGGCGTGCTCGGCCAGCTGATGAGCGACGGCGTCGCCGCGCGCATCCTCGACAGCGAGCCCAAGGCCGACAAGCCGTCCGAGGCTTTCCGTCTCAGCGAGCTGTACGGCCGCCTGACCAAGGTCGTGTGGAGCGAGCTGGCCGGCGGCGGCGATATCCCCGCTCAGCGCCGCGAGCTGCAGCGCGAGCACGTCAACCGCCTCGCCGGCCTGCTGCTGCGCCCCTCGGCACTCAGCCGCGCCGACGCGCGCAGCCTGCTGCGCGCCGAGGCGCGTGCGCTGCGCAGCCAGCTGCTGGCGGCCGAGAAGCGCGGCGGCCTCAACGCCGAGACGCGCGCTCACCTGCTCGATGCGGCCGACACGCTGGGCCTTGCGCTCGACGCCAAACTGCAGCGCGCCGGCGCCTGAGCGCCGCTGACGCGATCCCGCGATCGAAGGGCCGCCGAGAGGCGGCCCTTCCTGTTTCTTGGGGATGGACGCTGGCATGCGGCCTCGGGAGAGTCGCGCCGTCGAGGTATGACGACGGGGGGCTCTCGATGGCCAGCAAGTCCGGCAAGGCGGCGCGTGCGCCGCGATCGCAAGGCGTTCCTCGCATCTCGGCCGCGCAGCTTCGCCGCGTCGCGCGCCCTGACGCGATCGACTTTCGCGACCGGCCCTTCGTGCCGATGGTGTCGCTGACGCCGCAGCTCGAGCGCCTGCCCGACGTCGTGCTGCCGATCAAGCATCAGGGCCAGACCAACGCCTGCACCGGCTTCGCGCTGGCGCTGGTGGTCGAGTACCTGCAGCGCAAGTCGCTGCGCGAGAAGGACGCGAGCGTTTCGCCCTTCATGCTGTACTCGATGGCGCGCCGCTACGACGAGTTCCCCGGCGCGCAGGAGGACGAGGGCTCGAGCGCGCGCGGCGCGCTGAAGGGCTGGTTCAAGCACGGCGCCTGCCGCGAGCGGCTGTACCCGACGATCGACATGCCCCCGGCGAGCGATTCGCTGGCCGACGACTGGTGGTTCGATGCCGTCAAGCGCCCGCTGGGCGCCTACTACCGCGTCGATCCCAAGCGCATCGCCGACATGCACGCCGCGCTCAACGAGGTTGGCATCCTGCTGGCGACCTGCGGCTGCCACAGCGGCTGGGACGATGGGCTCGAACTCGAGCCGCAACGGCGCGTGCCGAAGTCATACAAGTCGATCTGGCGCATCCCGCGCCGCGGCGGCCGGGCCCAGCATCCGGGCCATGCCTTCGCGATCGTCGGCTACTGCGAGGACGGCTTCCTGATCCAGAACTCCTGGGGCCCCGACTGGGGCAGCCACGGCTGGGCCGTGCTCGGCTACGACGACTGGGTCGACAACGCGATGGACTGCTGGGTCGCGCAGCTCGGCGTCGTGACCGCCGAGCACCGGGCGATCGCGCGCTCGATGACGCTGCGCACCGACGCGTCGACCGGCCGCGTCAAGCTGGCCGCCAGCGAGGTGCTGCGCGAACGCGAGATCGCGCCCTTCGTGATCAACATGAGCAACAACGGCGAGCTCTCCAACAGCGGCAGCTTTCGCACCATGCCCGACGACGTGCGAGCGATCGTCGACGTGCAGCTGCCGCTGGCGCGCGAGAAATTCGGCCTGAAGCCCGCCGAGCCGATCGACGTGTGCGTCTACGCGCACGGTGGCCTGGTCGGCGAGAAGGCCGCGGCACAGATCGCCGCGCGCTGGATCCCCAGGCTCTACGACGCGAAGATCTTTCCCATCTTCCTGATGTGGGAGACCGGCGCCTTCGACACCATCATGAACCGCCTGTCCGACGCGGTGAAGGACGTGCCGCGCACGGCCGGCGGCATCGGCGAGCAGATCGAGCGCTGGTGGAACCGCCGCCTCGAGCGCGCGCTCGCGCGCCCCGGCACGCAGCTGTGGGGCGAGATGAAGCAAAACGCCGATGCGATGAGCAAGCCGGTGTTCGATCCGCGCGGCCCGCTGCTGCCGCAGGATCAGCAGCCCGGCGCCGTGCAGCTGTGGATGCACTTTCGGGAGCGCGCCGCGCAGCACAATCTGCGCGTGCACCTGGTCGGCCACTCGGCCGGCAGCATCGTCGCGAGCTTCGTCATCGACCGCGTCGCCGATGCGATGCCCATCGAGTCGCTCGCGCTGATGGCGCCGGCGGTGCGCATGCAGACGTTCCGCGACCTGGTCGTGCCGCGCCTGCAGTCCGGCGCGGTCAAGCGCTTCGTGCAGTTCCACCTGAGCGACCACGCCGAGCAGGACGACCCGACCTGCGGCCCCTACCGCCGCTCGCTGCTCTACCTGGTCAGCGAGTCCTTCGAAGGCGGCGCGACGACGCCCATCCTCGGCCTGCAGAAGGACTTCGACCGCCACATCGCGCCGCTGCTGCCGAAGGTCGAGGTGCATGTCGCGCCCGGGCCGGTGAGCACCAGCACGACGCACGGCGGCTTCGACGACGACCCGGGCACGATCGAGCGGATCGTCGAGTTCATCAAGGGGCGCTGAACAGCGTCACGGCCAGGCCGAGCACGGCGCACGCCGCCAGCACCTCGATCACGCCGCTCCTGAACCGAAACAGCGCCAGTGCCGCCGCCAGGGCGATCAGCGCGGCGGTGAGGTCGAACGCGCCGTCGCGGCCCTGCGGCCACAGCACGTGCAGCGCGAAGAACAGCGCCAGGTTCAGGATCACGCCGACCACGGCGGCGGTGATCGCCGTCAGCGGCGCGGTGAAGCGCAGGTCGCGGTGGGTCGACTCGACCAGCGGCCCGCCGAGCAGGATGAACACGAACGACGGCAGGAAGGTGAACCAGGTCGCCACGCAGGCCGCCACGATGCCGGCCGCCGGCAGCGCCTCGGGCCCGAACACGGCCTGCTGCCAGCCGCCGACGAAGCCGACGAAGGCCACCACCATGATCAGCGGGCCGGGCGTGGTCTCGCCGAGCGCGAGGCCGTCGATCATCTGCGCGGCGCCGAGCCAGCCGTGGTGGTCCACGGCGCCCTGGTAGACATAGGGCAGCACCGCATAGGCGCCACCGAAGGTCAGCAACGCCGCCTTGGTGAAGAACCAGCCCATCTGCGCCAGCGTGCCGTGCCAGCCCAGCCAGGCCGCCAGCGCCGCCAGCGGCGCGGCCCACAGCGCCAGGCCGACGGCGGCGACGCGCGCAAAGCGCGGCCAGCGGTGACGTGCGTGGGCGGGCGTCGGCGTGTCGTCGTCGATCACCGCCACGCCGTGGCGGGTCCGCGCGGCGGCATGGCCGCCGGCGGCGAAGCGCTGCGGCGCCACGCGAGCGCCGACTGCGCCGAGCACCGCGGCCGCGAGCACGATCAGCGGGAAGGGGACGGCAAACGCGAAGATCGCGACGAAGGCCGCCGCGGCGATCGCCCACAGCCAGGCGTTGCGCAAGGCCCGCGAGCCGATGCGGTGCGCGGCGTGCAGCACGATGGCCGTGACCGCCGGCTTGATGCCGTAGAACAGGCCCGCGACCAGCGGCGTGTGGCCGAAGGCGAGGTAGATCCACGACAGCGCGATCAGGATCGCCAGCGACGGCAGCACGAACAAGCCGCCGGCGACGATGCCGCCCCAGCTGCGGTGCAGCAGCCAGCCGATGTAGGTGGCGAGCTGCTGCGCCTCGGGCCCGGGCAGGACCATGCAGTAGTTCAGCGCGTGCAGGAAGCGCCGCTCCGAGATCCAGCGCCGGCGCTCGACCAGTTCCTGGTGCATCACCGCGATCTGCCCGGCCGGCCCGCCGAAGCTGATGAAGCCCAGCTTGAGCCAGAAGCGCAGCGCCTCGGCGAAGCTGGGGGCGGGCGGGCGTTCGGTGGGCGGTGTCATCGGGCCGCGAGGCTAGCATCGGCCGCCCCGCGCGGCTTTGCGGCGCCGCGACTCGCGGCCCCGCAACCGCGCTTCGTCGCACCGCTCGCCCCGGCGGCTTGGCGAGCGGGCCGGCGCGGGGCTATCGTGGCTCCCCATGCAACCCCTCGTGCAGCCCTCCGCCGACAACGACGACGCGAACGCTGCGCGCGCCCAGCGATCCTGGCGCGACTGGTTGGCCGGCTTCGGCTGGCGGCGGCTCATCGTCGTTGCCTTGATCGCCAGCCTGGTCACCGTGGTGATCAAGCCGATCTTCATCAACTCGCTGGTCGACCTGTGGCTGCGCGCGCTCGTGATCGCCTGGGGCCTGGCCCTGGTCTACACCGTGGCGGGCAACTGGCGCCAGACCTGGCTGCCGGCGTGGCTGGCCCAGGTGCTGGCGGTGGTGACGATGGCGCCGATCTTCGCGGTCGTCGAGTCGCTGCAGGACGTCGGCTGGCAGCTCGGCGCGGTGCTCGAGAACCGGCACCGGATGATGGGCTTCGTCTGGGTGCTGGGCCTGAGCCTCGTGGTCGGCCTGATCGCCTCGCTCGCGGCGCTGGTGCGCGAGCGCGAGGAGCGCGCCAGCGCGCAGGCGCTGCGCTTCGCGCTGGAGCGCGAGACGCTGGAGCGCCAGGCGCTGGACGCGCGGCTGCGGCTGATGCAGGCGCAGATCGAACCGCATTTCCTGTTCAACACGCTGGCCAACGTGCAGGCCCTGGTCGAGGCCGGCTCGCCGCGCGCGGCGACCGTGCTCAAGAACCTGATCGCCTACCTGCGCGCCGCGCTGCCGCGGCTGCGCGCGGCCGACGAGACGCTGGGCAATGAGTTGGCGTTGGTGCGCGCCTACCTGGAGGTGATGACCTCGCGCATGCCGGACCGTCTGCAGTACGCGATCGACGTGCCGGCGCCGCTGCACGGCCTGCGCTTTCCGTCGATGGGCCTGCTGACGCTGGTCGAGAACGCGCTGCGCCACGGCATCGATCCGTCGGAGTCGGGCGGGCACATCGAGGTCGGCGCGCGCGCCGAGGGCGAGCGCGTGCGGATCTGGGTGCAGGACTCCGGGGTCGGGCTCGACGAGACCGCACAGCCGGGTTTCGGCCTGTCGCAGCTGCGCGAGCGGCTCGCGGCCTACTTCGGCGCGTCGGCCAAGCTCGAGCTCGGCATGCCCGACGGCGGGCGGGGCCTGCGCGCGGAGATCGTGTTCGAGCCCGAAGCCGGGCCGCGCGCCGATTGAACCGCGCGTTCCGAACTGCACAATCCCGAGCGCGATGCCGATCCGTCCCACTGCCATCGTTGCCGACGACGAGCCGCTGCTGCGCGAGCGCCTGGTGCGCCTGCTCGGCGAGCTGTGGCCCGAGCTCGAGGTGCTGGGCGAGGCGCGCAACGGGCGCGAGGCGGTGGAGCTGGCCGCCCAATGCGCGCCGGCGGTGGTGTTCCTCGACATCCGCATGCCGGGGCTCAACGGCGTCGAGGCGGCGCGCGCGATCGGCCGCAAGGCCCTGGTCGTCTTCGTGACGGCTTATGACGAATACGCGGTGCAAGCCTTCGAGCAGGGCGCGATCGACTACCTGATCAAGCCCTTCGAGCCGCAGCGCCTGGCCGATACGGTGGCGCGCCTGAAGGAGCGTCTCGAAAGCGCCGGCGCCGGCATCGACGACGAACAGCTCGACGCGGTGCTGCGCCGCCTGGCCGCGCGCATCGACGGCCCGCGCCCGACGGCCTGGCTGCAGTGGATCCGCGCGTCGGTGGGCCCGGCGATCAAGCTGATCCCGGTCGAGCAGGTGCTCTACCTGCGCTCCGACGAGAAGTACACGCTGGTGGTCTGGGAAGGCGGCGAGGCGCTGATCCGCAAGTCGATCCGCGAGCTGATCGAGGAACTCGATCCCGAGCGCTTCGTGCAGATTCACCGCTCGGTGATCGTCAACCTGCACCGCGTCGTGCAAGTGCTGCGCGGTGCCAACGACACCGCCGAGCTGCAGATCAAGGGGCGCAGCGAGACCTTGCCGGTCAGTCGCAGCTACCTGCATCGCTTCCGGCAGATGTGAGCCCGGCCGTCAGGCCGCCGCAAAGTGCCCCGGTACACTGGCGGATTGCGTTGTCGGGGTACGTGTTGAAGCGTTCGATGTTGAGCCCGCGGAGTGGATCGGCTCTCGCGCGGCGGACGATGGTGATGACCGCCGTGAGGGCCGCCGCGGGCGCGGCCGTCGGGTCGATCGGCAGCCTGCTGGTCGCCAGCGTGCAGGCGCAGCCCGGCCAGGCGGCGAGCGCCGCGGCCAGCGCCCCTGCCGCAGCGCGCTCGCCGGTGTTCGTGCTGAACTCGCTCGACGCGACCATCAGCGTGATCGATCCGGCCACCTGGACCGAACTGCGTCGCCTGCCCACCGGCAAGGAGCCGCACCACCTCTACCTCACGCCCGACGAGCGCGCGCTGCTGGTGGCCAACGCGATGAGCGACTCGATCACGGTGGTCGACCCGCGCAGCGGCGCCGTGCTGCGCACCATCGCCGACATCGGCGACCCCTACCACCTGCGCTTCTCGCCCGACATGAAGTGGCTGGTGACCGCGGCGAACCGGCTCGACCACCTCGCGATCTATCGCTGGCAGGGCTCGGCCGCGCAGGCCGGCGGCCAGTTCGAGCTGGTCAAGAAGGTGCCGGCCGGACGCACGCCCAGCCACCTGGCGATCGACAGCAAGAGCAGCGTCGTCTATGCCTCGCTGCAAGACAGCGACCAGCTGATCGCCGTCGACCTCGCGACGCAGGCGCCGCGCTGGACGGTGGCGGTCGGCAAGATGCCGGCCGACGTCTACCTCGCGCCCGACGACAAGACGCTGCTGATCGGCATGACCGGCGAAGACGTGGTCGAGGCCTGGGACGTCACGCAGAACCCGCCGGTGCTCACCAAGCGCATCAAGACCGGCGCCGGCGCGCACGCGTTTCGCGCCTGGGGCGATGGCCAGCACGTGCTGGTCAGCAACCGCGTGGCCAACACGATCAGCCGCATCGACCTGAAGACGCTGGCCGTCGTGGACCAGTACGCCGCGCCCGGCGGCCCCGACTGCATCGACGTGCTGGTCGACCCGGCCAGCAAGGCGAAGCTGATCCTCGTGACCTCGCGCTGGTCGCGCCGGCTCACGGTGATCGATCCGGCAACGCGCCAGATCGTGCGCCAGGTGCCGGTAGGCCGTTCGCCGCACGGCGTGTGGACGCTGGAGCATGCGTCGCGCCGTTGAGTTCGCGCTGGCCGCGGCTGCGGCGCTCTGGCAGCCGGTGCAGGCCGCGCCGGCCTGCGAGCGGCCGGTCTACCTCACGTTCGACACCGGTCACATGGGCGTGGCCGACTTGGTGGCCGACGTGCTCGCGCGCCACGATGTGAAGGTCACGTTCTTCCTCGCCAACGAGAAGACGCAGGACGGCGGCTCGAGCCTCGATGCCCGCTGGGCCGCGTGGTGGAAGGCGCGCGCGGCCGAAGGCCATGCCTTCGGCTCGCACACCTGGGACCATGTGGTCTGGCAGGCGGACGTTGCCGCCGGCCTGAAGGCCCGGCCGACGGCCGGCGAGCAGGCGGGGCAAACGCAGGTGCTCGATGCCGCGGACTACTGCGAGCAGCTGCGCCGTCCGGCGCGCTGGTTCACCGAGGCGACGGGCCAGGCGATGCTGCCCTTGTTTCGCGCGCCGGCCGGGCGCACCTCGGCCAGGCTGCTCGAGGCCGCGCGGCAGTGCGGCTTTCGGCACGTCGGCTGGGCACCGGCGGGTTTCCTCGGCGACGAACTGCCGAGCGAGCGTTTCCCGAACCGGCTCCTGCGGGACACCGCGTTGCGCGACATCCGCGAAGGCGACATCCTCGTCGCCCACCTGGGCATCTGGTCGCGCAAGGATCCCTGGGCGCCCGCGGTACTGGAGCCGCTGATCGAGGGTCTGAAGGCGCGCGGCTTTTGCTTTCGCACCCTGGCCGAGCATCCGCAGTACCGTGACTGGATCACGAAGCATCCGCTGAACTGATGGACGGGTTGATCGATCTCTTTGCGCGCGCGCAGCAGGCGCTGTTCGAAGGCGCGGTCCAGCCGCTGCTGTTCGCCGTGGGCCAGGCCAACCTGCTCGAAGACGCGTTCGACGCCACCGGCTGGCTGCTCGTGGGCCTGCTGCAGGTCGCGGTGATCGCCTTCGTCTTCGCGCCGCTTCAGCGCCTGCGGCCGGTCGAGCCGCTGCGCGACCGGCGCGCGGTGCGCGTCGACGTGGTCTACACGCTGATCCACCGGCTCGGGCTGTTCCGCCTCGGTGTGTTCTTCGCGATCGAGCCGCTGACCGACGCGCTGTTCGGTCGCGCCGCGATCTACGGCTTCTCGGGCTGGCAGCTCGACGCCGCGGTGGCACCCTGGTGGCCCGGCGTGACCGACAGCGCGTGGTTCGCGTTCGCGCTCTACCTGGTGGTGTTCGACTTCGTCGATTACTGGATCCACCGCGGCCAGCATGGCGTGGATGCCTGGTGGCAGCTGCATGCGCTGCACCACAGCCAGCGGCAGATGACGGCCTGGTCCGACAACCGCAACCACCTGCTCGACGACCTGCTGCGCGACACGATCATCGCGCTGGTCGCGCGCGCGATCGGCGTCGCGCCGGGGCAGTTCGTCGCCATCGTCGCGGTGACGCAGCTGCTGGAGAGCTTCCAGCACGCCAACCTGCGCGTCTCGTTCGGACGCATCGGCGAGCGGCTGCTGGTGAGCCCGCGGTTCCACCGGCTGCACCACAGCATCGGCGTCGGCCACGAGTCGAAGGGCGCAGGCACGCTGGGCGGCCACAACTTCGCGGTGCTGTTCCCGTGGTGGGACGTGCTGTTTCGCACCGCCAACTTCGAGTTGGAGCGCTTCGACGCCACCGGCATCCGCGACCAGCTGCCGCCGCCGGCTGGCCGCGCGCGCGACTATGGCCGCGGCTTCTGGTCGCAGCAGTGGCTCGGCCTGGTGCGCCTGTTCGGACGGGACTGAATGAACCTGATGTTCGACGCCTTCTGGCGCTCGGTGGCCTATTGCCTGCTGCCGCGCGTGATCCTGCTGTCACTGCTGCCGTTGCTGATCACCAGCGTTGCGGCCTGGGCGCTGGGCTGGTTCTTCTGGGAGCCGGCGGTCGACGGCGTGTCGACGTGGCTTTCCAGCTGGTCGCTCGGCGAGACGGTGATGACCTGGCTCGACGGCGTCGGCGCGAGCGGCTTTCGCGCGGTGATCTCGCCGTTGATCGTGGTCGCGATTGCCGCGCCGCTGCTGGTGATCGCCTCGCTGCTGGTGGTGGCGGTGGCGATGAGCCCGGCCATCGTCGAGCTGGTCGCCAAGCGGCGTTTCCCGGCGCTCGAGCGTCGCCAGGGCGAGCCGGCCTGGCGTTCGGTGCTGTGGTCGCTGGTGTCCACTATCGCGGCGGTGGCGCTGCTGGTGGCGAGCATGCCGCTGTGGCTGATCCCGCCGCTGGTGCTGGTGCTGCCGCCGCTGATCTGGGGCTGGCTGAGTTATCGCGTAATGAGCTTCGACGCGCTGGCCGAGCATGCCTCGCGCGACGAGCGCCGCGCATTGATGCGCGAGCACCGCTGGCCGCTGCTGGCAATCGGCGTCGTCACCGGCTTTCTCGGCGCGGCGCCGTCGCTGGTGTGGGCGGTGAGCGCGATGGCGCTGGTGCTCGCGCCGCTGCTGATCGTCGTGTCGATGTGGCTGTACACGCTGGTGTTCGCGTTCTCGTGCCTGTGGTTCACGCATTACGCGCTGGCCGCGCTCGACGCGCGCCGCCGCGCCGAGAACCCGGCGCCCGTCGCGCCAGACCTGCGCCAGTTCGGCGCGCTGCAGGAGCCTTGAGCCATGGCCTTCGGACTCATCATCGTCGGCGACGAGATCCTCTCGGGCAAGCGTGAGGACAAGCACCTCGCCAAGGTGATCGAACTGCTCGGCGAGCGCGGCCTCGCGCTCTCGTGGGCGCGCTATGTCGGCGACGAGCCCGAGCGCATCACGCAGATGCTGCGCGAGGCCTTTGCCAGCGGCGACGCGGTGTTCAGTTGCGGCGGCATCGGCGCGACGCCCGACGACCACACGCGCCAGTGCGCCGCGGCGGCGCTGGGCGTCGAGCTGGAACTGCATCCGAAGGCGCGCGAGCTGATCCTCGAGCGCATGCGCGACGTCGCGATGGAGCAGGGCGTGCCGTACGAGCCCGACCGGGCCGACAACGTCCACCGGCTCAACATGGGCGTGTTCCCCAAGGGCGCGACGCTGATCGCGAACCCCTACAACAAGATCCCCGGCTTCAGCTGCGAAGGGGTGGCCGGCGGTGCGGTGCACTTCGTGCCGGGCTTTCCGGTGATGGCCTGGCCGATGATCGCCGCGGTGCTCGACGAGCGCTATCGCGCGCTGCACGGCAGCGCGCGCAGCGAGGAGCGCTCGGTGATCGTCTACGGCGCGATGGAAGCGACGCTGACGCCGCTGATGAACGAGGTCGAGGCGCAGCACCCTGGCGTGAAGGTCTTCAGCCTGCCGAGCGTCGACCATCCGGTCCATGGCCGTCACATCGAGCTGGGCGTCAAGGGCCGGCCGGGCGAGTTGATCGCGTCGGCCTACGCGACGCTGCGCGCCGGTCTCGAGCGGCACGGCGTGCGCCTGGGCCCCGAAGCGGTGCGCTGACGCGAGGCCGCGGGCACCAACGACGTGCGATCGGCGCACCGAACTGGCGCGTCCCGTCCGCCTGTGCTGGCCGAAGCGGCCGTTCGTGGCGGTTCGAGGCCGCTTTAGCGGGCTGTGCCAGCCTCGACAGCCCCGAATCTGGGCATGGATTCTGCTAAATTGCCGCGTGCCTTTTTGGGGCCTCTCTCTGGGGAATCGAAGGCTTTGACGTCTTTGCCGACCCTCCCAACCAACTCCACGACCAGCGCCCTCGCAGGAGAACCTGAATGTCCAAGACCGTCGCCGACGTGATGAACATGGTGAAGGACAACGAAGTCAAGTTCGTCGACTTCCGCTTCACCGACACCCGCGGCAAGGAACAGCACGTGACCGTGCCGGTGTCCGCCTTCGAAGAAGACAAGTTCACGTCGGGCCACGCCTTCGACGGCTCCTCGATCGCCGGCTGGAAGGGCATCGAAGCCTCCGACATGCTGCTGATGCCGGACCCGAACACGGCCAACATCGACCCGTTCTTCGAAGAGCCGACGCTGATCCTGACCTGCGACGTGCTCGAGCCGGGCGACGGCAAGCCCTACGAGCGCGACCCGCGCTCGCTGGCCAAGCGCGCCGAGGCCTACATGAAGTCCTCCGGTCTGGGCGACGCCGCCTACTTCGGCCCCGAGCCCGAGTTCTTCGTGTTCGACAGCGTGCGCTGGAACGTCGACATGTCGGGCTCGTTCTCGAAGATCGAGTCGGAAGAAGCGGCCTGGAACACCGGCAAGGAGTACGAGCACGGCAACTCGGGCTACCGTCCCACCGTCAAGGGCGGCTACTTCCCGACGCCGCCGATCGACAGCATGCAGGACATGCGCTCGGAGATGTGCCTGATCCTCGAGTCGCTGGGCATCCCGGTCGAAGTGCATCACCATGAAGTGGCCAACGCCGGCCAGATGGAGATCGGCACCAAGTTCAGCACGCTCGTCGAGCGCGCCGACTGGCTGCAGCTGCAGAAGTACGTGATCCAGAACGTCGCGCACGCCTACGGCAAGACCGCGACCTTCATGCCCAAGCCCGTCGTCGGCGACAACGGCTCGGGCATGCACGTGCACCAGTCGGTCTGGAAGGACGGCAAGAACCTGTTCGCCGGCGACGGCTACGCGGGCCTGAGCGAGTTCGCGCTGTACTACATCGGCGGCATCATCAAGCACGCCCGCGCGCTCAACGCGATCACCAACCCGGGCACCAACAGCTACAAGCGCCTGGTGCCGGGCTTCGAGGCGCCGGTGAAGCTGGCTTACTCGTCGCGCAACCGCTCGGCGTCGATCCGCATCCCGTACGTGGCCAACCCGAAGGGCCGTCGCATCGAGGCGCGCTTCCCGGATCCCCAGGCCAACCCGTACTTCGCGTTCGCCGCGCTGCTGATGGCCGGCCTCGATGGCGTCGAGAACAAGATCCATCCGGGCGAAGCCGCCACGAAGGATCTGTATCACCTGCCGCCGGAAGAAGACGCGAAGATCCCGACCGTCTGCCACAGCCTGGACCAGGCGCTCGAGTATCTGGACAAGGACCGTGCCTTCCTGACCAAGGGCGGCGTGTTCACCGACGGCCTGATCGATGCCTACATCGAGCTCAAGATGCAGGAAGTCCAGCGCTTCCGCATGACCACGCACCCGGTCGAGTTCGACATGTACTACAGCCTGTGATCCGTGCGAACGCAGCCGCGCCGCGGCTGTGTTTTCCGACACGAAGGGACGGCCGCGCGCCGTCCCTTTTTCTTTGCGGCCGTGCACCCGCACCGCCCGCGCCGCGTTGGGGCGGTATCCTCCGACGATCACGCCAACGAGATGGAGATTGCGATGCGTACGCCGGACCGATGGACCGCCACGAGGCGATGCGCCAGCGGCCTCCTCGCCGCGGCGGCCGTGCTGGCCTGCGCGCCGGCGCTGGCCCAGGAGCGCACGGTCTATCGCTGCCCGGGCAACGTCTACACCGACGGCCTGACGGCCAAGGAAGCCGCCGCCAAGGGCTGCAAGACCCTCGAGGGCGCCCCGGTCACGGTGATCCAGTCGACCGTGCCGCGCCGCAGCGAATCAGGCGCGGCGGCGCGTTCGGGCGGCGAGGGCGCCAAGGTCGATCCCGCCGACCAGCGCGCGCGCGACGCCGACAAGCGCCGCATCCTCGAAGACGAGCTACGGCGCGAGGAAGAGCGCCTTGCCTCGCTGCAGAAGGAATACAACAACGGCGAGCCGGAGCGCCGCGGCGACGAGCGCAACTACCAGAAGTACCTCGACCGCGTGGCCGACCTGAAGGCCAGCATCGAGCGCTCGCAGGCCGACATCGCCGCGCTGCGGCGCGAGATCGGCAAGCTGCCCGGCGGTGGAGGCTGATCCGCGCGCCGGCGGCCCGCGCCAGGTCGCGCCGGCCGGGGCCGACGTGATCGCGGCGGGCGCCGAGGGCTTTGACCTGCTGGCGACCATGGTCGCGATCGTGCGGCCCGACGGCCGCTGCCTGTTCGCCAACACCGCCTTCGAGAACGTGCTCGGCCAGTCGCGCCGCAGCGTGCTGCGCCGGCCGTGGTTCGACTGGTTCGTCGAGGTCGAGCTGCTGCAAGACACCGTGGCGGCGGTCGCGCGCAACGAGTTCTCGACCAGCCGGCTCGATGCCCAGCTGCGCCGCCCGGCCACCGCGGCCGAGCCGCTGCGCGTGCACGTGATCGTCAACCAGATCGAGGCGCCGGGCACCGCCGATGCCGCGGTGCTGATCGAGCTGATCGAGATCGAGCAGCAGGCGCGCCAGGACCGCGAGGAGCGGACGGCCGACCAGGTGCAGGCGAACAAGGAGCTGATCCGCAACCTCGCGCACGAGATCAAGAACCCGCTGGGCGGCATCCGCGGCGCGGCGCAGCTGCTGCAGATGGAGATCGAGTCCAAGCGCGAGCTGACCGAGTACACGCAGGTCATCATCCACGAGGCCGACCGCCTGCAGGCGCTGGTCGATCGCCTGCTCGCGCCGCACCGCCGGCCGCACGTGGTGGCCGACATGAACATCCACGAGGTCTGCGAACGCGTGCGCTCGGTGGTGATGGCGGAGTTCCCGCGCGGCCTGCGCATCGAGCGCGACTACGACATCTCGATTCCCGACTTCCGCGGCGACCGCGAGCAGCTGATCCAGGCGGTGCTCAACATCACGCACAACGCCGCGCAGGCGCTGGCCGAGCGCATCGCCGCCGGCGACGCACGCATCTGGATACGCACGCGCATCGCGCGGCAGGTCACCATCGGCAAGCAGCGCTATCGTTTGGCACTGGAATTGCATATCGAGGACAACGGACCGGGCGTGCCGCCCGAGATCCGGGACCGCATCTTCTACCCGCTGGTATCGGGTCGGGACGGCGGCTCGGGGCTCGGGCTCACGCTGGCGCAGACCTTCATCTCCCAGCACCAGGGGACGATCGACTGCGAGAGCGAACCGGGCCGAACGTTGTTCCGCATCACGATCCCGCTGCCCTGATCCGCACGATGGGCCTTGGCAACGGAGTCGCCCACCTCAGCCAAGAACGAGAACGCACGAGCGCATGAAGCCCATCTGGATCGTCGACGACGATCAATCCATCCGATTCGTGCTCGAGAAGGCGCTCACGCGCGAGGAGCTGCCGGTGCGCAGCTTCGCGAACCCGCGCGACGTGCTCGCTGCGCTCGACGAGGACGATGTGCCGCAGGTGCTCGTGAGCGACATCCGCATGCCCGGCGGCTCGGGCATCGACCTGCTGGCCAAGGTCAAGGAGCGCATGCCCGGGCTGCCGGTCATCATCATGACGGCCTACTCCGATCTCGACAGCGCGGTCTCGGCCTTCCAGGGCGGCGCGTTCGAGTACCTGCCCAAGCCCTTCGACGTGCCCAAGGCGGTGGAGCTGATCCGCCGGGCGGTCGAGGAGAGCCTGCGCGAGGACGTCTCCGACGAGCGCCTGGCGCAGATGCCCGAGATGCTCGGCCAGGCGCCGGCGATGCAGGATGTCTTCCGCGCGATCGGGCGGCTCAGCCAGAGCAACGTCACGGTACTGATCACCGGCGAGTCGGGTTCGGGCAAGGAGCTGGTCGCTCGCGCGCTGCACAAGCACAGCCCGCGCGGCAGCGGCCCCTTCGTCGCGATCAACACCGCGGCGATCCCCAAGGACCTGCTCGAAAGCGAGCTGTTCGGCCACGAGCGCGGCGCCTTCACAGGCGCGCAGACCACGCGGCGCGGTCGCTTCGAGCAGGCCGACGGCGGCACGCTGTTCCTCGACGAGATCGGCGACATGCCGTTCGACCTGCAGACGCGCCTGCTGCGCGTGCTCAGCGACGGCCAGTTCTACCGCGTCGGCGGCCACAACCCGATGCGCGCCAACGTGCGCGTGATCGCCGCGACGCACCAGAACCTGGAGCAGCGCGTCAAGGAAGGCGTGTTCCGCGAGGACTTGTTCCACCGCCTCAACGTCATCCGCCTGCGCCTGCCGCCGCTGCGCGAGCGCCGCGAAGACATTCCCACGCTGGCGCGCTACTTCCTTCAGCGCAGCGCCAAGGAACTGGGCGTCGAAGCCAAGCGCATCTCGGATGCCGCGCTGGCGCGGCTCACCGCATTCGACTTTCCCGGCAACGTGCGCCAGCTCGAGAACATCTGCCACTGGCTGACCGTGATGGCGCCGGCGCAGATGATCGACGCCAAGGACCTGCCGCCCGAGCTGCTGTCGAGCGCGCCGCTCGAGCTGCCGGTGGCCATGCCGCCGGCGTCCGCGCAGTCCGTGGCTGCCGAGCCCGCCGTGGCCGCGCCGTCGACCGGCGCCGCGGCGCTCGCGCCGGTGGCATCGGCGCCGGCAATGACGGCAGCCGGCTGGCTCGCCGACCTCGAACGCGAGGCGCGCAGCCTGCTCGAAGCCGGCGTGCCGGACGTGTGGGATTCGCTCACGCGCAAGTTCGAGGCGCAGCTCATCCATGCGGCGCTCGACATCACGCGCGGCAGGCGCATCGAGGCCGCGCACAAGCTCGGCATCGGCCGCAACACGATCACGCGCAAGATCCAGGAACTCGGCCTGGACGATTGAGCGACCCGCAGCGGCCGGCCACCGTGCCGCGCCGCCAGCTCAGCCCAGATCGATCTCCGCGAGTACCGGCGCGTGATCGCTCGGCCGCTCGTTCTTGCGTGGCAGCTTGTCGATGCTGCAGGCCTTGACGCTGGCCTTGAGCGCGTCGCTCACGAGGATGTGGTCGATGCGCAGTCCCTGGTTCTTGCGGAACGCGAGGTTGCGGTAGTCCCACCAGCTCCAGCTCTTGGGCGGCTGCTCGAACAGGCGAAACGCGTCGTGCATGCCCAGCCCGATCAGGCGCTGGAAATGCGCGCGCTCCTCGGGCGTGCAGTGGATCTGACCGGCCCACAGCACCGGGTCGAAGACATCGCGGTCTTCCGGCGCGATGTTGAAATCGCCCATCAGCACGAGGCGAGGGTGGCGCGCCATCTCGGCCTCGAGCCAGTCACGCAGCGCGCGCAGCCACTGCATCTTGTACTCGAACTTCTCCGTGCCCGGCGCCTGGCCGTTGGGGAAGTACGCGCCGATCACGCGCAGTCCGCCCACGGTGCCGGCGATCACGCGCGCCTGCTCGTCGCCGAACTCGGGAATGTTGCGCTGCAGATCGGTCGCGCCCACGCGGCTGAGCAGGGCCACGCCGTTGTAGGTGCGCTGGCCGTGGCATTGCGACTGGTACCCGGCGGCAGCCAGCTCGGCCGCGGGGAACTTGTCGTCGGTGAGCTTGGTTTCCTGCAGCACCATGACGTCCGGCTGATGCAAGGCCATCCAGTCGAGCAACTGGGGCAGGCGCACGGCCAGCGAGTTCACGTTCCAGGTGGCGAGCTTCACGGGGTGGATCCTTCCTGCATCGGCGGCGCGGCAGTCTAGCGCGCGGGCACGCGCGAGCCGGTCGCGAATTGATCACCGATCGGTCACGGGGCGTGGGCGGTGGCCGGCCACACTGGCGGCTCGCCATCGCCATCACGACGACCGACATGCTCGCCATGCCCCTTGCCTGCTCCCGGGCTGCCGCGGCGGTGACCATCGAGCCGCGCCAAACGTACCGGGGTGCGGCGTCGCCGAGGGACTGCCGATGAACGAGAGCGCGGGCGGCAAGCGCACATCGGCCCGCGTTCGCGTGCGACGCGGCGGCACCGCCGGACATGCGCGCCCGCCGCGCGATGCCTCGCCGTGGCAGCGCAAGCCGCGCGCCCAGGCGCGGCGCCGCTGCGGCGCCGTCGAGCGGGCCGCGCGCGTGTCCGATGGGCTGGACGAGCCGCTCGCCGCCTGGCTGCGCGATCTCTCGCGCGATGCCGCCGGCTGGACGCTGCTGGTTGCGCAGGGCCGGCCGCTGACCAGCCGGCGCGTGTGCCGGCGCCTGGGCCGATTCGTCACGGCAGCGCCGCTGCTGGCGCAACTCGCGCCGCGCCTGGCGAGCCAGCGCGCGGCCTGCGATGCCGTCGATGCGTGGCTGTTCGGCAGCCTGCTGCCGCATTGCATCGAGCACTTCGACGCGGTCGACGATGGCGAGTTCGATCTCGTGCGGCACTTCGCCGACGCGGTCGCCGGGATTGCCGCGTCGGGTTACGCGCCCGCCCAGGGCGCGGCCTTGCGTCGCGCCTTCGCCTGCCTGATCAAGGCCTGCCTGCACGGGCGGGCGCGCTCGCCGCGTGCGGCCGCCGCCGCGCTCGGGGCATTGGGCGTTGGACTGACGATCCGGGCGATCGGTGCGGCGACGCCCGGCGTCGGGCAGGCCTGCGAACACCTTGCGGCGCGCCTGGCCAGCGGGGAGCTGCAGCGCCTGGAGCCGTGCGTGCGCCAGCGGGCCTGCGCCGGGCTGCGCGCTGCGATCGAGCACGGCCTGCTGCGAGCGGCGAGCGACGCTTCGAATTGATCACGAATCCGTCACCGGCGGCGCGGTGTGCGAGAGACACACTGAGCCGAACCTCCCATCGCCATGGCCACCTTCATTCCCTTCGAGCATCCGTCGTTGACGCTGGGACGCGTCGTCGATGCCAGCATCCTCTCGCTGATGGGCGAGATCGGCGCGGCGCAGGCCAAGACCGACGCCGCGCTCGACAAGATGAATTCCCTGATCGCGATGCGCCGCGGCCTGCAGAACACGGTCAACGAGCTCATCAGCCTGGAGGTCGACATCGCTGAGCTCACCGAGCGCATCGCCGGTCTCAACGACGAGATCGCCAAGTCGGCGCGCGACTACATGACCACGCGCATCGCCAACGACAACGCGATCCAGGCCAGCCGCGAGAAGCTCGCCGTGGTGGATGTCGACGACACGCTGGAAACGCCCGTGGACTTCAGCGCCACCGAGATCCTGCGCAAGCCGCTGGCCTCGGACTCGATGCGCCTGGACCTGCAGTACTTCCGCTATGGCGACACCAGCGAGTCGGCCGAAACGACGGTGTCCGAGATCGAAGAGGCCATCCGCGAGATGACCGCGCCGCTGGGCTCCAGGTCGCGCGAGCTGGCCAAGGCCGCCAGCGCGCAGATCAGCCAGCAGCGCAAGAGCCACAACCTGACCGGCACGCTGGTGATCACGGCCACCTGCACGCACCGCAACGTGGCGATGCTGGTGCCGATGGTGCTGGACCCCGACCGCGCGCTGACGACGTGGAACCATCTCTATGGCGAGGCCGAGCGGATCGATCCCGACGACATCGAGGCGCTCGGCAAGCTCGCAGTGAGCGCCCGGCCCGGCGCCGACGCGCACAGCATCCCGCTGCTGAGCGGCGTCAACTACGGCTCGAGTTTCGTCGGCATGGTGCACACGGTCGACTTCGAGGACCTCGAAAGCAGCCGCAGCGTCGACGACATCGCGGGCATGGAAGACAAGGTCCGCCTGGGCGCCTGGCTCAGCGATATTGCCGGCAAGTTCGGCATGGACAGCGTCGTCAACCAGGAGATCCGCAGCGTGCTGGGAATGCGCCGCGTGTCGTCGCACGTGAACGTGATTGCGATGGGCGCGGTGCCGTCGTTCACGTCCAAGGCGCTCGCGGGCGGTGTCGACAAGGTGCTGCAGTCGGAGGGCAAGCGCACCGCGCAGCAGCTCAACAGCCTCAACAACGCGACGGCCAACCACCGCGAGACCGTGCAGACCGGGTCGCTGCGCGCCCGCGTGGGCAGTCAGCTGCTCAGCATGCAGGGTCAGATGGCCGACAGCATGATCCACAGCCTGGGCAAGCTCGACCAGGCGTCCAACAAGGCGCTGGACCTGAACTCGATGATGATCGCGTTCGAGAACTACATCGAGGACATCAAGGCCAAGGACAGTGCCGTCGGCGTGCCGATCGGCTTCCAGATCCGGCGCATCACCGCGCCGAACGTGGCGCAGCTGCTGCTCGACAAGTACTTCCCGGAGAGCTCGCCCAAGACGGCCCCCAAGACCACGCCCGCCGGCGGCGCGCCGCAGCAGCAGGCAAGTGATCAGCGGCGCCGGTAGGTGACCCAGGCCAGCGGCCAGCGTGCGTCGCTGGCTTCGCCGGTCTCGGCCTGGCGGGCGACTTCGACGAAGGTCTCGCGGTCCCAGGCGGGGAAGAAGGTGTCGGCATCGGGCACCGTGGCGTCGATTTCGGTGAGCTCGAGCGCGTCGGCTCGCTGCAGCGCCTGCGCATACAGCTCGGCCCCTCCGATGACGAAGACCTTGGGTTCGCCATCGAGCCGGGCCAGGGCCGCGTCCAGCGACGGCGCGGCCTCGGCGCCGGGCTCGGACCAGCTCGCATTGCGCGTGACGACGATGTTGCGCCGGCCCGGCAGCGGCCGGAATCGCGGCGGCAACGAGTCCCAGGTCTTGCGGCCCATCACGACCGGATGGCCTTGCGTCACGGCGCGAAAGTGCTTCAGGTCGGCCGGCAGGTGCCACGGCATCACGCCGCCGCGGCCGATGGCGCCGTCGCGGGCCACCGCGGCGATCACGATCAGTTCGCTCATCGCGTCACAGCCTCGACTCAGACGGCCACCGGCGCCTTGATCGCCGCATGGTGCTGGTAGTCCAGCACCTCGAAGTCCTCGTAGGCGTAGTCGAAGATCGACGGCGGGCGGCGCTTGATGTTCAGCACCGGGTAGGGGTAGGGCGTGCGCGAGAGCTGCAGGTCGACCTGCTCGCGGTGGTTGCTGTAGATGTGGCAGTCGCCGCCGGTCCAGACGAAATCGCCGACCTCGAGATCGCACTGCTGCGCCAGCATGTGGGTCAGCAGCGCATAGCTCGCGATGTTGAACGGCACGCCCAGGAAGATGTCGGCGCTGCGCTGGTAAAGCTGGCAGCTCAGCTTCCCGTCGGCGACATAGAACTGGAAGAACGCATGGCAGGGCATCAGCGCCATCTTGGGCAGATCGGCCACGTTCCAGGCGCTGACGATGATGCGGCGCGAATCGGGATTGGTCTTGAGCTGCTTGACCACCTCGGCGATCTGGTCGATATGGCCGCCGTCGGGCGTCGGCCAGCTGCGCCACTGCACGCCGTAGACCGGTCCGAGTTCGCCGTCGTCGCGGGCCCACTCGTCCCAGATCGTCACGCCGCGCTCCTGCAGCCAGCGCACGTTCGAGTCGCCGCGCAGGAACCACAGCAGCTCGAGGATGATGGACTTCAGGTGCACCTTCTTCGTCGTCACGAGGGGGAAGCCTTCGGACAGGTCGAAGCGCATCTGGTGGCCGAACACGCTGGTCGTGCCGGTGCCGGTGCGGTCGGTCTTGGGCGTGCCGTGATCCCGCACGTGGCGCATGAAGTCTTCGTATTGCGAGCGGACGGGGCGGGCGGTGGAGGTCATCGGGCGATTGTAGGGAGGGCATCAAAAAGGCCGCCCGAAGGCGGCCTTTCTGCGCAGGCGGAGTCGATCAGGACTTCTTTTCCGGCTCGCGCAGGAAGATCTCCACGCGACGGTTCCTCGCCCGGCCGTCGGCGGTCTCGTTGCTGGCGATCGGCTCGTGCGAGCCGCGCCCGGCGGTTTCGATGCGCGACGACGAGATGCCGCGGTCGGCGATGTAGGTCCGCACGCTTTCCGCGCGGCGCAGCGACAGCGGGTCGTTGATCGCGTCGCTGCCGGTGGCGTCGGTGTGGCCGACGATGCGCACGATGGTCGACGGGTCGCTGGACAGGCCGCTGGCGAACTGGTCGAGCACCGAGCGCAGCTCGGGGCGGATGTCGGCGCGGCCGGTGTCGAAGGAGATGTCGCTCGGCACGTTGACCTTGAGCTGGTTGTCCTGGGTGCGCGTGACCTCGACGCCGGTGCCCTGCGTCGCCTGCTCCATCGCGCGCTTCTTTTCCTCCATCTTCTTCGACCAGATGTTGCCGCCGACGGCGCCGGCCACCGCGCCGATCGCGGCACCGGTGGCAGCCGACTTCTTGCTGTCGCCGATGATCGCGCCGAGTGCGGCACCGGCCAGCGCACCGGCGCCGGCGCCGGTGGCCGTGTGACGCTGCTCGTCGGACATGTTCGCGCAGCCGGACAGGCCCGCGAGGCCGACCGAAGCCGCGACGATGGCGGCGAGCGGACGGGGGGAGCGAAGGTTCATGAGTGCTTCTCCTCGGTTCTTGGTGCCGCCCAGGATGCCCGAGGCGGCGCGGGGGATGTTGTATCGAACTGTGCTGCGGCTAGCCTTTGGTAGAGCTCGCAGCGCGACAGCAGTTCCGCGTGGCGGCCCTGATCGACGATGCGGCCCTGGTCCATCACGAGGATGCGGTCGGCATGCACAACGGTTGCGAGCCGGTGCGCGATGACGAGCGTGGTGCGCCCGCGCATCGCCGCGTCCAGCGCCGCCTGCACCGCTCGCTCGCTCTCGCTGTCGAGCGCACTGGTGGCCTCGTCGAGCAGCAGCAGCGGCGCGTTCTTCAGGATCGCGCGCGCGATCGCCAGGCGCTGCCGCTGTCCGCCCGACAGGCGCACACCGCGCTCGCCGAGGAAGCTCGCATAGCCTTCGGGCAGCGCGCGGATGAAGCCGTCGGCATGCGCTGCGCGCGCGGCCGCCTCGACCTCGGCGTCGCTCGCACCGGGGCGGCCGTAGCGGATGTTGTCGGCGGCGCTGGCCGAGAAGATCACGCTGTCTTGCGGCACCAGGCCGATGCGCTCGCGCAGCGCCTGCAGCGCCAGGCGCGGCACCGGCACGCCGTCGAGCCGCACCTCGCCGGACTGCGCGTCGTAGAAGCGCAGCAGCAGCTGGAACACCGTGCTCTTGCCGGCGCCGCTCGGGCCGACCAGCGCGACCGTCTCGCCCGCGTGGACCTCGAAGCTTACGCCGTCGAGCGCCGGCGTCTGCGGTCGCGAGGGGTAGTGGAAGCGCACGCGGTCGAATGCGACCACCGCCTGCTGCCGGCCGGATTCAGCCGGCAAGGCCAGCGGATGCGGTGCTTCGCGCACCGGCGAGCGCGCATCGAGCAGTTCCATCAGCCGCTCGGTCGCGCCGGCGGCGCGCAGCAGGTCGCCCCAGACCTCGGCCAGCACCGCGACCGAACTCACCAGCAGCAGCACGAAGACGATGGTCTGCCCCAGGTGGCCGGCGCTGATCTCGCCGCGGATCACCGCCTGCGTGCCCTGGTACAGGCCCCACAGCAGCGCGCCGAAGGTCGCGGTGATCAGGAAAGCGACGAGACCCGAGCGCAGCCGCGTGCGGCCGAGCGCGGCCGCGAAGGCGCGCTCGCTCGCGGCGGTGAAGCGCTTGGCCTCGCGCGCCTCGGCGGTGTGGCTTTGCACCACCGGCATCGCCGCCAGCACCTCGGCGGCGATGGCGCTGGTGTCGGCCACGCGGTCCTGGCTGGCGCGCGACAGGCGGCGCACGCGCCGCCCCGCCGCGATGGCCGGCAGCACCACCAGCACCAGGATGCCCAGCACCTGGGCCATCACCAGCGGGTTGGTCACGACCAGCATCGCCAGTGCCCCAAGGCCCATGACCGAGTTGCGCAGGCCCATCGAGAAGCTCGAGCCGATGACGGTCTGCACCAGCGTCGTGTCGGTGGTCAGGCGCGACAGCACCTCGCCCGAACGCGTGGTCTCGAAGAACTCGGGGCTTTGCTGCAGCACATGCGCGTAGACCGCGCTGCGCAGGTCGGCGGTGATGCGCTCGCCGAGCCAGGTCACGCAGTAGAAGCGCGCCGCCGAGAACAGGCCCAGCGCCGCGCCGACGCCGAACAGCGCCGCGAAATGGCCGCGCAGCGCCATCGCGCGCTCGCCCGGCGACGCGCCGACGATGCCCTGGTCGATCAGCGACTTCAAGGCCACCGGGACGGCCAGCGTCGCGAGCGCCGCCAGTAGCAGGAACAGCAGCGCCAGCGCGATGCGGCCGCGGTAGGGTGCGAGAAAAGGCAGCAGGGCGCGCAGCGGTCGCACCGAGCGCTGCCCGGCGGCGGCCGGCGTGATGGTCGGATCGGTCATCGTTGGGCCAGTGTAGGCAGCCGATGTTGCCGGCAGGTTGACGAATGGTGCATTGACAAAGACTGCATAGGCAACTAATATCCGCCCATGTCTCGTTCACCTGCCTGCTTCTACACCGGTGCCGACTACCGCCCGGAGGAAAGTGTCGGCTACCTGATGCGCCGCGTGCTCAACATGGTGTCGCAGGAGGCCGATCGCCGGCTCGGCGAGCATGAGCTCACCAACGCGCAATGGGCGCCGCTTTACAAGCTGCGCGCCGGCCACGTGAACACGGTGGCCGAGCTCGCGCGCGAGCTGCAGGTCGACACCGGCGCGATGACGCGCATGCTCGACCGGCTGGAGGCCAAGGGCCTGTGCAAGCGCGTGCGCTCCACGGTCGATCGCCGCGTGGTGCACCTCGAGCTCACGCCGGCCGGACGCCGCGTGGCCGACAAGGTGCCGGCGGTCCTGGCCGACGTGCTCAACGAGTGCCTGGCCGGCTTCAGCAAGGCCGAGTGGACGACGCTGAAGGACTCGCTGCGCCGCATGCTGGCCAACGCCGAGGCGATGCGCCAGGAGTCCGCCGACGACTGAGCGGGCCTGGACACAAGACCCGAACGCCCGCAGGGCGTTTTTTTCGCCCTGATACTTGTCTAAGCAAATGAAGCCTGAGCAATATATGAGCAGACAGGTAAGCGAATCGTCAGCTCGGCGGCTGGTGGTGCTGCCGTTCGCGTTGTCGCTGGCCGCGGCCGTGGTGCTGACGCTGGCCGGCTGTGCGACGCCGGGCGAGGCGACCTCGCGTTCGAAGCCGCTCGATGCCGCATCGCTGCAGCTCGACCCCGCCGCGACCACCGCGCCGGCCGCCGACTGGTGGAAGGCATGGCGCGACCCGCAGCTCGACGCGCTGGTCGAGCGCGCGCTGGCCGACAGCCCCTCGCTGAGGCTGGCGCAGTCGCGCCTGGCGCGCGCCGCGGCCTCGCGCGAGGGCGTCGATGCGCAAGGCGCGCCGCAGGTCGGCCTGGAGCTCGACGCCACGCGCCAGCGCTACACCGAGAACGGCCTGATCCCGCCGCCTTTGGCCGGCGCGACCGAAACCAGCGCCACGCTGCAGGCCAGTGCACGCTGGGAGATCGACTTCTTCGGCCGCCACCGCGCCGCGCTCGATGCGGCGCTCGGCAGCGAGCGCGCCGCCGCGGCCGACGCGCAGGCCGCGCGCGTGCTGCTGGCGACCAACGTCGTGCGCGGCTACGTGCAGCTCGCGCGCCTGGTCGAGCAGCGTGAGATCGCGCAGCGCACGCTGGCGCAGCGCGAGGAAACGCTGCAGCTCGTGGCCGCGCGCGTGTCCAGCGGGCTCGACACGAACGTCGAGTTGCGCCAGTCCGAAGGCTCGGTGCCCGACGCGCGCCAGCAGATCGCCGCGCTCGACGAACAGATCGCGCTGGCACGCCACGCGCTCGCCACGCTGACCGCGCAGCGCCCCGACGCGCTCGATGCGCTGGCGCCGCGCCTGGGCGCGCTGCCGCCGCTGGCCGCGCTGCCTTCGCGGCTGCCGGCCGACCTGCTCGGCCGCCGCGCCGACATCGAGGCCGCGCGGCAACGCGTGCAGGCCTCGCGCAGCGGCGTGGCCGAGGCGCGCGCGGCCTTCTATCCGAACGTCGACCTGGTCGCGTTCGCCGGCTTCAGCTCGCTCGGCCTGAACCAGCTGCTTGACGCCGGCAGCCGGCAGCTCGGCATCGGCCCGGCGATCACGCTGCCGATCTTCGACGGCGGTGCGCTGCGCGCGAACTACCGCGGCCGCAACGCCGAGCTCGACAGCGCGATCGAGAGCTACAACCAGGCGCTGCTCGGCGCCTTGCGCGAGGTCGCCGACCAGGTCGCCAGCACGCGTTCGATCGCGCAGCAGCAGTCCGAACAGGCGGCCGCGCAGGCCGCTGCCGAAAGCGCCTACGCGCTCGCGCTGCAGCGCTACCGCGCCGGCCTGGGCACCTACCTCACCGTGCTGAGCGCCGAGACCACGGTGCTCCAGCAGCGCCGACTCGGTGCCGACCTGCGCGCCCGCGCGCTCGACACCCAGGCCCTGCTGGCGCAGGCGCTGGGCGGCGGCTACGACGCCGAAGCCGCGCCGAGGCTCGCCGCCGCGCACTGAACCCGATCGACCGACTTCAACGAGAGACAGCCATGAATGCTCCTGTTGCCAATGCCGCGGCTGCCGCGTCGAACCCCAAGCGCCGCAAGGCGATGATCGCGATCGCCGTCGCGGTGCTTCTTGCCGGCGGCGCCTACACCGCGTGGCAGGTGCTCGCCGCGTCGCGCGTGGAGACCACCGACAACGCCTACGTGCAGGGCAATGTCGTGCAGATCACGCCGCAGGTCGGCGGCACGGTGCTCGCGATCCACGCCGATGACACCGACCGCGTGCAGGCCGGCCAGGTGCTGGTCAAGCTCGACGCCGCCGACGCGCGCGTCGCGCTCGACCAGGCCGAGGCCCAGCTCGCGCAGACCGTGCGCGAGGTGCGCACGCTCTACGCCAACAACGCGACGCTGGCGGCCCAGGTCGCGCTGCGCGATGCCGACGTCGCCAAGGCCCAGGCCGACGTGACCCGCGCTGCCGACGACGTCTCGCGCCGCGAGCCGCTGCTGGCCAGCGGCGCGGTCGGCAAGGAGGAGTTCCAGCACGCCACCGCGCAACTCGCCGCCAGCAAGAGCGCGCTGGCGGCCGCGCAGTCGGCCGCGGTGGCCGCGCGCGAGCAGCTCGGCGCCAATCAGGCGCTGACCGATGGCACCACCGTCGAGCAGCATCCCAACGTGCTGCGCGCCGCGGCGCGCGTGCGCGAAGCCTGGCTGGCGCTGGCGCGCGTCGAGCTGCCGGCGCCGGTCGACGGCATCGTCGCCAAGCGCAGCGTGCAGGTCGGCCAGCGCGTCGCGGCCGGCGCGCCGCTGATGTCGGTGGTGCCGCTCGACTCGCTGTGGGTCGACGCGAACTTCAAGGAAAGCCAGCTCAGGAAGCTGCGCGTCGACCAGCCGGTGACGCTCGAGGCCGACGTCTACGGCCGCAAGGTCGAGTACCACGGCCGCGTGGCCGGCCTGGGCGCGGGCACCGGCAGCGCGTTCTCGCTGCTGCCGGCGCAAAACGCCACCGGCAACTGGATCAAGATCGTGCAGCGCGTGCCGGTGCGCATCGCGCTCGATGCGAAGGAGCTTGCCGAGCACCCGCTGCGCGTGGGCCTGTCGATGGAAGTGACGGTCGACGTGCGCAACACCGACGGACCGCTCCTGGCCGAAGGCCGCGCCGGCCGGCCGGTCGCGCAGACCCAGGTCTACGACGCGACCGCGGCGCAGGCCGATGCCGATGTCGAGCGCATCGTCGCGGCCAACCTCGGCCGCGCGCCGCGCGTGCTGGCCAAGGCCGGCGCGGGCACGAACCAGCACTGATCGATCGTTCGACCGCGAGGCATCGGGCATGTCTTCTCCTTCAGCCGCGCCGGCGGAACTGCCGCCGCTGAGCGGATCGACGCTGGCGCTGGGCACGGTCGCGCTGTCGCTCGCGACCTTCATGAACGTGCTCGACTCGTCGATCGCCAACGTGTCGCTGCCCGCGATCGCCGGTGACCTCGGCGTGAGCCCGAACCAGGGCACCTGGGTCATCACGAGCTTCGGCGTCGCCAACGCGATCTCGGTGCCGCTGACCGGCTGGCTCACGCAGCGCTTCGGCGCGGTGCGGCTGTTCGTCACCAGCGTGCTGCTGTTCGTGCTGGCCTCGTGGCTGTGCGGCTTCGCGCATTCGCTCGAGGCGCTGATCGCGTATCGCGTGCTGCAAGGCCTGGTGGCCGGGCCGATGATCCCGCTGTCGCAGACGCTGCTGCTGTCGAGCTACCCCAAGGCCAAGGCCGGCATGGCGATGGCGATGTGGGCCATGACCACGCTGGTCGCGCCGGTGATGGGGCCGCTGCTCGGCGGCTGGATCACCGACAACATGTCGTGGCCGTGGATCTTCTACATCAACGTGCCGGTGGGCCTGCTCGCCGCGGGCATCGCGTGGTCGATCTACCAGCATCGCGAAACGCCGCGCAAGACGCTGCCGATCGACACCGTCGGCCTGGCGCTGCTGGTGCTGTGGGTCGGCGCGCTGCAGATCATGTTCGACAAGGGCAAGGAGCTCGACTGGTTCCACTCCGGCCAGATCGTCGCGCTCGGCGCGGTGGCGCTGGTGAGCTTCGCGTTCTTCGTCGCGTGGGAGCTGACCGAGAAGCATCCGGTGGTGGACCTCAAGCTGTTCGCGCGGCGCAACTTCGCGCTGGGCTCGCTGACGCTGGCGGTGGCCTACGGCCTGTTCTTCGGCAACGTGGTGCTGCTGCCGCTGTGGCTGCAGCAGTACATGGGCTACACCGCCACCGCGGCCGGCATGGCGCTGGCGCCGGTGGGCCTGCTGGCGATCGTGCTGTCGCCGCTGGTGGGCAAGAACGTCTCGCGCATCGACGCGCGCGTGCTCGCCAGCGTGGCCTTCATCGGCTTCGGCTTCGTGCTGTGGCTGCGCTCGAACTTCACGCCGCAAAGCGACCTCGAGACCATCCTGATCCCGACGCTGCTGCAGGGCGCGGCGATGGCCTTTTTCTTCATCCCGCTGAACTCGATCATCCTGTCGGGCCTCGCGCCCGAGCGGCTGCCGGCGGCCTCGGGGCTGAGCAACTTCGCGCGCATCACCGCGGGGGCGTTCGGCACCTCGATCTCGACCACGCTGTGGGACGACCGCGCGACGCTGCACCACGCGCACCTGGTCGAGCGCCTCGCCAGCGGCGACCCGGCCTTCACCGACGCGATGGGCAAGCTGGCCGCCGCCGGCCTGAGCCCCGAGCAGGCCGCCGCGCAGATCAACCGCCTGGTCGACCAGCAGGCCTTCACGCGCGCGGCCGACGACATCTTCCTCGGCTCGGCCTTCCTGTTCGTGACGCTGATCGCGATGGTCTGGCTCACGAAGCGCGCCCGCGGCGCGGCGGCCGATGCGGGCGGCGCGCATTGAGCGATTCGCGGCGCTAGATCGACAGCGGTGCCGCGTAGCCCGTCATCTCGAGGTAACCATCGCCGACGGGCTCGCCGCCGCCGGCGCGATGCAGCCGGCTCAAGCCCTCCCAGTAGACCGCGCCGCTCGATCGCCGCGCGTCGAGCTCCTGCGCAGCAAAGCGCGCTCGCAGCTCGTGCACGCCCAGCGGGGTCTCGAGCCGCCAGGCGACCGGATAGCGCCCGCCGGTTGCGGCGCTGGTCCAGTGCGCCAGCGGCGTGAAGCGCAGCTCGTCCGGCCCGAACGCGCGCGTCGCGCCACCGGCCGGGCGGTGGCTGCCGCCGGCCCACAGCGCGCTGCCGTCGGCGCGGCGCAGCCGAAAGGCGGTGAGGGCGCCGCCGTCGTCGAGGTTGATGCCGCACCAGTCCCAGCCGACCGCCTGGGGCGGCAGCAGCGCGTCGCTCCACTCGTGGTCGAGCCAGGCGCGTCCGCGCACCGCGACGCGCCGGCCGTCGAGCGTGATCTCGCCGGCAGCGTCGAGTTGAGGCTCGCTCAGGTAACCGCTCGCGTCCTCGGGACGCGGGCCCTTGCGCGACCAGCCGTGCTCGCCTTGCAGCAGCACCGGCTGCGTCGCCGCGAGCTGCAGCTCGAGGCCGATCTCGCCGCCCTGCAGGCGCGCGAGGTAGCGATGGCTACCGGCCTGCGCCTCGCGGCGCAGCGTCCAGTCGTGCAGGCGCAGGTCGGTGTCGTGCGTCGCGGCCTCGGCGAGCCCGAAGCCGGCGCGCGCGACGCGCTCGGCATGGCGCAACCGCTGCGCGCGCACGTCGCTGATCGCGAGGTGGCCGACGATGAGCTCGCGCGCCGCGAAGCGGCTCGGATGATCCGCCGCGGCCGGGCCGAGGCTGCGAAAGAAGGTGAGCTGGAAGCCGTACTCGGCCTGCGCGTCGGACTCGGCCAGCAGGCGGCCGGTGATGTACCACCACTCGATGCGCTGCTCGGGATGCGCGCCGAAATCGCGCGGCAGCGCGATCGTCATGCCGCGGTGCGGCGCGTCGGCGCGTGCGAGACCGAGCCCGCCCGAGGCTGCCAGCAGCGCGAGGCAGCGGCGGCGCGTGAAGCCGGGCACGTTCACCAGTCCTCCTTCACCGCCTGCACCGCGTCGTAGGACGACGCGCGGCGCGCCGCGAGCCATGCGGTCAGCGTGCCCGAGGCCAGCACCGCCGCGACCAGCGCGGCGACGCGCGCCAACGGCACGCGCAGCTCCATCGTCCAGTGAAAGCTCTGCGGATTGACGACGTACACGAGCACCACCGAGACCGCGAGCCCGAGCGCGAGGCCGACGACCGCGCCGGCGCCGGTCCACAGCGCCGCCTCGCCGGCCACGATGGCCAGCACCTGGCGGCGCGTGCAGCCCAGGTGCGCCATCAGGCCGAACTCGCGCCGCCGCGCCAGCACCTGGGCCGAGGTGCTGGCCGCCAGGCCGACCAGGCCGATGCCGATCGCGACCGCCTGCAGCCAGACGGTGACCGCGAAGCTGCGGTCGAAGATCGCCAGCGAGGTCGCGCGCAGCTCGTCGGCGCGCGCGAACTCGAGCAGCGCCGCGTCGCCGGCGAGCGCAACGAGCCGCGCGCGCACGGCATCGGCATCGGCGCCGCGGCGCAGCGTCAGCGCGAGGTCGTTGACGCGCTCGTCGCCGGTCAGCGCGACGTAGTCGGCGCGCGCAATGATCACCGCGCCGTGCTGTCGCGCGTAGTCGCGCCAGACGCCGCGCACGAGGAAGCGTACCTCGCGCGTGCGGCCGTCGGCGGCGGTGAGCGGCACGGCGACTTCGCGCCCGGGCGCGGCGTCGTAGAGCGCCGCGAAGGCTTCGCTGACGTAGGCGCTCGACAGGCCGGGGCGCGCGGGCCGCAGCGCGCCCACCAGCGGCAGGCTGGCCGCCGGATCGGGGCCCAGCTCGCGCGCCAGCAACGCGGGCGGCGCGCGATCGGGGCGCAAGGCGATCGGCAGCACGCGCTGCGCGCGCGCCTGCTCGACGCCGGGCAGCGCGGCAGCGGCGGCGACGAACGCCGGCGGCAGCCACGCGGCCTGCGACGAGCCGGGCGCGGTGCGCACGTAGAGGTCGGCCGGCAGCACCACGTCGAGCCAGCGCGAGACCGCGTCGCGAAAGCTCGCCACCATGATCGTCAGCGCGACCGACAGCGCCAGGCTCGCCACGACGCCGGCCACCGCGACCGTGGCGGTGGCGCGCTGGTGGCGTGCGCGCTCGATGGCGAGCAGTTTGAGCGGGTTGCGGCCGGGTCGCGCGTATCGCAGCAGCGCCGCGACGACGCTGGGCACGGCCGCGATGCCGCCCAGCAGCAGCACCGCGACCGAGGCATAGGCCGCCAGCGGCAGCCCGGCCACCGGCGGCAGCAGCGCGAGCAGGCTGCCGGCGGCCATCGCGCCGAGCGCGAGGCGCGGGTGTTCGCGGCGCCCGGCGTCGGTGCCCAGGCCCTTGAGCGCCTGGGCCGGCGGCAATTGTTCGGCCGCGCGCGCCGGCGCCCAGCCGCCCACCATCGCCGCGACGATGCCGAGCGCCCCGTAGCCGGCGGCCGCCAGCGGCGAGGCGCGCAGCGCCGGTGCCAGATCCTCGAAGTAGCCCCCGCCGAGGTCGCCGCCCAGCCAGCGCAGCGCGGCCAGCGCGAGCGCGGTGCCGAGCAGCAGCCCCAGCGCGCTGCCGATCACGCCGACCACGGCCGCCTCGGCGATCACGAGCCGGCGCCGCTCGCGCGCCGCCAGGCCCAGCACGCCCAGCAGCGCGAACTGCGGCTGGCGCTGCGCGACCGCCAGCGACAGGACCGAATAGACGAGGAAGGCCCCGGTGAACAGCGCCACGAGGGCCAGCACCGTGAGGTTGACGCGGTAGGCGCGCGAGACGTTGGACAGCCGCTGCTCGGAGGCGCGCGGCTCGAGCACGCGGCGCTCGCCGTCGAGCAAGCCGGCGCGCCGCGCCGCGGCCTCGAAGGCCGTGCGGTCCACGCCCTCGGCAAGCCGCAGGTCCACGCGCGTGATGCGCCCCGGCGCACCGAAGCGCGCCTGCGCACCGGCGATGTCCATCACCGCCAGCGGCGCGCCGGCCGCCGCCACGCCGCCAGCGATGCGCAACGGCACGCGGGCCAGCCCGCTTTGCAGCGCCAGCGTTCGGGCCGCGCCGACGTGCGCGCGCGCGGTCGGGTTGAGGAAGACCACGTCGGGGTCGAGCGCGACGCGCGCCGGCTGGGCTTCGTCGTCGTTGGGGCGCGGCAGCACGTCGGGCGCGAGCATCGGCGCGACCAGCGCGTCCAGCCCGAGCACGCGCAGCGTGAAGCGCCGGCCATCGGCGGCCTCGGCCTGCGTCTCGACCTCGATCACCGGCGACGCGAGCGCCACTTCGGGCAGCGCGGCGACGCGCGCGTAGTCGGCCTCGTCGAGGCTGCCGGCGCTGCCGGCCAGGATCAGGTCGGGCTCGCCGTTGACGCTGCGCACCGCGGCGCCGAACTCGGCCAGCGCCGAGGCGTTGATCAGGTGCACCGACCAGGCCAGCGCCACGCCCAGCATCACCGCCAGCACGGCGGTCGCGTGGCGCAGCGCGTGGCGGCGCGCTTCGGGCCACGACAGCGCGCGCAGCAGCGCGGCAAGCGGCACGTCGAAAGCGGCGGGAGCGGAAAGGGGAGCGGCCACGGTTCATTGTGGCGACGCGCCGGCCGGCGCCGCAGCGACCGCCGGGCAAAAAAAAAGGCCGCCCGTGAGGGCGGCCGGAGGGAGGGAGGAAAGAACAAATCGTCTGCCGGAGCAGACGAGCGGTAGATTAGCACCGACAGGCGGCGCGGTCGGTGTCTGGTTCCAAACGCTACCCCTGTTCGCGGGGGGGGGCCGGCACGACCCCTTGCGGCGTCAGCCGCAGCACGCGATGCGCACGCGCGGCCGCCGCCTGGGAATGCGTGACCAGCAGGCAGGCCGTGCCCTCGCTAGCCAATTCGGCGACCAGCAGGTCGAGCACGCGCTCGGCGGTGGCCGGGTCGAGGTTGCCGGTCGGCTCGTCGGCCAGCACCAGGCGCGGGCGGTGCACCAGCGCGCGCGCGATCGCCACGCGCTGCAGCTGGCCGCCCGACAGTTGCTGCGGCAGCCGCGCGCCCAGCGCGCCCAGGCCGACCGCGTCGAGCATGCGCTGCACGCGCGCGGCGTCGGGGCGGCCGAGCAGCAGCAGCGGCAGCGCGACGTTGTCGGCCACCGTCAGGTGCGGCAGCACGTGGAAGGCCTGGAACACGAAGCCTAGCGCGCTGCGGCGCAGCTGCGCGCGTCCGTCGTCGGGCAGTGCCTGCACGTCGCGGCCGTCCAGGCGCACGCGGCCGGCGTCGACCGGCTCCAGCCCGGCGATCGCATTGAGCAGGGTCGACTTGCCGACGCCCGACTCGCCGACCAGCGCGACGAACTCGCCCGCCGCGATGCGCAGCGACACCTGCTCGAACACGACCGTCTCGCCGAAGCGCTTGGCGAGGCCTTCGACCTCGAGCACCGCGGCGGGCTGCGTGCTCATGCGAGGCTCAGCCGGCGCGCCAGCGCGACCACACGTTCGGCGGCGTCGGGCGCGTCGCACTCGACCACGTGGCGCCACGGCATCGAGCGCAGCCAGGTGAGCTGTCGCTTGGCGAGCTGGCGCGTCGCGGCGATGCCGCGCTCGCGCAGCGCGGCGAGGTCATCGCCGGCGTCCAGCAGCTCCCAGCCCTGGCGGTAACCGACGCAGCGCATCGACGGCAGATCGGCGCGCAGATCGGCGCGCGCGTGCAATCGGCGCAGCTCGTCGACGAAGCCGGCCGCCAGCATCGCGTCGAAGCGCTGGGCGATGCGCTGGTGCAGCCAGGCGCGATCGGCGGGTTCGAGCGAGATCAAGGCGGTGCCCGAAGGTGCACCGCCCGCGCCGTCGAAGCGGCCGCTGTGAAAGCTCGACAGCGTGCGGCCGGTGGCCTGCCAGACCTCGAGCGCGCGCGAGATGCGCTGCGCGTCGGCCGGTGCGAGCCGCGCGGCGGTCGCGGGGTCGATGCGCGCGAGCTCGGCATGCAGCGCCGGCCAGCCCTCGCGCTGCGCGCGCGACTCGATCGCCGCGCGCCGTGCCGCGTCGGCGGGCGGCAGCGCGTCGAGGCCGTCGAACAAGGCCTTGAAGTACAGCATCGTGCCGCCCACCAGCAGCGGCAGCGCGCCGCGCGCGCGGATCTCGGCGACGAGCCGCGTCGCATCGGCCACGAAGGCGGCGGCCGAATAGCTCTGCGTCGGCTCGATGAGATCGATCAGGTGGTGCGGCACCGCGGCGCGTTCGGCGGCGCTGGGCTTGGCGGTGCCGATGTCCATGTCGCGGTAGACCAGGGCCGAGTCGACGCTGACGATCTCGACCGCGCGGCCCTCGGCCGCGAAGGCGCGCGCAACGGCCAGCGCCGCGGCGGTCTTGCCGGAGGCGGTGGGGCCGGCGAGGCACAGGTAGTCGATCGCCATCGCGCGGGCTCAGGCGGGCTTGGGCACCGCGGCTTGCGGCTCGCCGTGCCGCTGCACGCCGGTCCACGCGATCGCGGCCGTGAGGATCGACCAGAACGCGATCGTCAGCACCACCGGCGTCGCGCTGCCGTCCATCGCGAGGCCCAGCCAGGCGCCGACCGCGAACGCGCCGCCGGCCAGAACGAAGCCGGCGAGCGCCGAGGCGGCGCCGGCCTGGCGCGGGAAGGGCCCCACCGCGCCGGCCTGGCCGCAGGGCTGGTGGATGCCGTGGCCGAAGGCATAGAACCACTGCGGAACGAGGAGGCTCCAGGCGCTGGCGCCGGCCCCCAGCGTCAGCGCGGCCATGCCGACGCCGCCGACCAGCGTGCACCAGCCGGCGCGCCGCACCGCGACGCGCGCGCCGTGCAGCGCGAGCCAGCGCCGGCACGCGAAGGTGCCCAGCAGGTAGGCGACCGAGCTCGACGCGACCGACAGGCCGTAGGCCGTGCGCGACAGCCCGAGCGCCTCGATGAAGACGAACGACGAGCCGGCGAGAAAGGTGTAGAGGCCGGCGTAGGTCGCGAACGTGAGGCCGGCGTAGGCGCGAAAGGTCGGGTGCGCGGCGATCTCGCGCCATGAGGCCATCAGTGGCTTGAGCCGCGTGGCCTGCGGGTTGCGCTGCACGATGGTCTCGGGCAGGCGCCACAGCACGAAGGCCAGCGTGGCGGCGCCGAACAGGGCCAGCACCGCGATCGCGGCGCGCCAGCCCAGCCACGCGGCGATCACGCCGCCGAGCGCCGGGCTGGACAGCGCGATCACGCCCAGGCCCGACATGCCGCGCGACATCACGCGCATGCCCTCGTGCGGCGGATAGAGGTCGCGCACCATCGCGCGCGCGCACACGACCGCGGCGGCCATGCCGGCGCCTTGCAGCGCGCGCCAGGCGATCACGGCCTCGATCGTCGCGGCGAACATCGCGCCGAGTGCGGCGACCACGTAGGCCGCAAGACCCGCCAGCAGCACCGGCTTGCGCCCGGTGCGGTCGGCCAGCGGCCCGAGCGCGAGCTGGCCGAAGCCGAAGGCGAGGATCAGCGCCGACAGCGTGAGCTGGGCCGCGCCCATCGGCGCGTTCAGCTCGGCCTTCAGGCCGGGCAGGGCGGGCAGGTAGAGGTCGGTGGTCAGCGGCTGGATGCCCAGCAGCAGGGTCAGCGCCCAGACCACCAGCACCGGGTCGAGCAAGGGGCGCTGCACGCCGCCCTCGGGCGTGCCGCCGGGGGCGGATTGGGACATGTACCGAGAGTAACAAAGCGGTTCCGGGGGCACGCTGCTTGCCAGTTACGATTTCCGGGCGCTGCGGCCGCTGGCCGTGGTCATCTTCAACACGCAACGTGGAGCGAGAAAGAACATGAACCGCAAGAACCGCCTGATTGCCATGTGCGTCGCGGCGAGCCTGAGCTACGCCGGCGCGCTGCAAAGCGCCCAAGCCGCATTGATCGGCACCGAGCAGGTCGCCGCCGCGCAAGGCGTGGTGTCGGCCGATGCCCAGGCTGCCCAGCAGCGCGCGCACGTGTTGTCCTTCCTCGATCGCGCCGACGTTGCCGCCGGCCTGGCCGAGCGCGGCGTGAGCGTCGATGCCGCGCGTGCGCGCGTCAACTCGCTGACCGACGCCGAGGTCGCCCAGCTCGCCCACACGATCGACACCGCGCCGGCCGGCGCCGACAGCATCCTCGGCGTGCTGGTGTTCATCTTCGTGCTGCTGCTGGTCACCGACATCCTCGGCCTGACCAAGGTGTTCCCGTTCACGCGCTCGGTGCGCTGAGCCAACGAAGCCGATGCGCTTGCGCAGCAGGCTGGCGGCGACCCTCGCGGTCGCCGCTTTCGTTTTCGGCGTCGCGGGCTGTGCCTCGCTCGACGCGCCGCAGACCGCGGCGCTGAAGGCCGCGCCGCCGGCGGGGCTGCCCGAGCGTGTCGAGCTGAAGGACACGCCGTTCTTCCCGCAGGAGATCCAGCAGTGCGGGCCGGCGGCGCTGGCCACGGTGCTCAGCGCCGGCGGCGTCGCCGGCGTGAGTCCCGAGCGACTGGGCGAAGAGGTGTTCGTGCCGGCGCGCGGCGGCAGCCTGCAAGTCGAGATGCTGGCCGCCGCCCGGCGCCACGACCGCTTCGCGGTGCGGCTGCCGGCGCGGCTCGATGCGCTGCTGGGCGAGGTCGCGGCGGGGCATCCGGTGGTCGTGCTGCAGAACCTGAGCCTGCCGATCGCGCCGCGCTGGCACTACGCGGTGGTGATCGGCTTCGACCGCCCGCGCGGCGAGATGCTGCTGCGCTCGGGCACGACCGAGCGGCTGGCGATGTCGATGGCGGTGTTCGAGCGCACCTGGGCGCGCAGCGGACGCTGGGCCTTCGCCGCGCTGGCGCCGGGCGAGCTGCCGCGGGACGTCGAGCCCAACGAGCTGGCGTCGGCGGCGGTGGCCTACGAGCGCAGCGCGGCGCCGCGCGACGCAGCGCGCGTCTACGCCGCGGTGGCCACGCGACTGCCCGACGACGTGACGATCGCCATCGGCCTGGGCAATGCACGCCACGCCGGCGGCGACCTGCGCGGCGCGGCCGACGCGTTCGAAGCCGCCGCCCGGCGCTTCGACAGCGCGCCGGCCTGGATCAACCTGGCCCACACGCGGCTCGCGCTCGGCGAGCGCGCTGCCGCGCGCGAGGCCGCGCAGCGCGGCCTGGCACGCGCGCAGCAGGCCGAGCCGCAGTGGCTCGACGCGGCGCGCGAGGCGGTCTCAGCGACCGCTCAGAAGGACTCCCAGGCAGCCAGGTAGCGCCACTGCCCCAGCGGCAGTTTTCCGAGCGCGATGCGCCCGATGCGCACGCGCTTGAGCCCCACCACCTTCAGTCCCACCAGCTCGCACATGCGCCGGATCTGGCGCTTGCGGCCTTCGCGCAGCACGAAGCGCAGCTGCTGCTCGTTCTGCCACGAGACCTGCGCGCGCTGCAGCTGGCGGCCGTCGAGCTCGAGGCCGTGGCGCAGGCGCTCGATCTGCTCGGGCGGAAAGGCCGACATCAGGTCGCTCACGTCCGGCCGCGCCGGCCAGGTCACGCGCACGAGGTACTCCTTCTCGGTCGTGCTGTCGGCACCGATCAGCTGCTTCGCGACGCGACCGTCTTGCGTCAGCACGAGCAGGCCGGTGGAGTCGATGTCGAGCCGGCCGGCGGGCGCCAGGTGCGGCAGCGGCGCGCGCGGCGGGCGCAGGGCGCTGGCGTCGCCGGACCAGTGGTTTTCGGCGCGGATCAGCACCGCGGCGCTCTCGTGGCCGTCTTCGGGCTGGCCGCTGACGTAGCCGATCGGCTTGTTGAGCAGCACGGTGGCGCGCTTGGCCTGCTGCTCGCGGGCGCGCGGGTCGATCTCGATCTTCTGCTCGAGGCCGACGCGCGAGCCCAGCTCGTTGACGACGACGCCATCGACGGTCACCAGGCCGGCGGCGATCCACTCGTCGGCCTCGCGGCGCGAGGCCAGGCCCAGCTCGCTCAGGCGCTTGGACAGGCGCGGGCGCAGCGGCTCGTCTGCCTCGGCGCGTGGGGCCGGGCGCGGCGCGGGGCCGGTGGGCCGCGGCTTGGAGGACGGGCCGGCGCGCGCCGGCGTGGGCGCGGAGCGGGGCGCGTCCGGGCGCCGTGCGGTACGCGCATCGCTGCGGTCGCGGGCGTCGCGCGGTGCGCGGCGTTCGTCGCGGGCGGCCTCGCGCTCGTCGCGTTCACGCGGCTCGCGCTGGGCGCGCGCTTCGCGCTCGGCCTGCGCCTGCGCGAGGGTCGGCCGGGTGCGGGGCGCGTTGGCGCCGCGCACCGGCGCGCGGGGGGACGAGGCGGGCGCGCCCGCCTTGGGTTTGTTCAGTTTCAGCGTGGCCATGGTCGCAATCGACGTCGATGCCGATTGGACCACGCGAGGCTCACTCGCCCAGGCCGAACAGCTCCCGCAGCGCTTCCCGGATGGCCACCTGGCCGAGTGCGCTGCTGTTGTGGTGGTTGCCGCCTTCGACCAGCACCAGCCGCTTGGGCGTGACCGCGCGCTCGTACAGCGCGCGGCCAAGCTCGGGGCGGATCGTCGCGTCGTGGCTGCCATGCACCACCAGCACCGGCGCCTTCACGAGCGCGATGCGCGTGGCCGCATCGAAGCGCTGCGTGATCAGCGGCGCCAGCGGCAGCCAGCCGAAGCTCATCGAGGCGTAGACGTCGGGAATCGACGTGAAGCTGGCCTCGACGACGAGCCCGGCCTCGTCGTTGACCTCGCTGGCCAGGCGCACCGCGATCGCACCGCCGAGCGAATGACCGTAGACGAAGCGCGGCGCGTCTTGCGCCGCGGGCGTCTGCGCGGCCAGCCACTCCCAGGCGGCGCGGGCATCCTCGGCTGCGCTCTCCTCGGACGGCAGGGCGTCGCTGCTGCGGCCGAAGCCGCGGTAGTCGATCGCCAGCACCGAGAAGCCGAGGTCGTGCAGGCGCTGGATGCGCCGCGCGCTGCTGGCCACGTCCCAGCGCGCGCCGTGCAGGTAGAGCACGCGCGGCGCGTCGGCGCGCGCCTGCGGATGCCACAGCCCGTGCAGGCGCACCGGCTCGCCCGACTCCGCCGAGGCGAAGTCGATCCACACGCTTTGCATCTGCTCGGACAGCGCCGCCGCGCCGCCCCAGGTGTTCTTGCTGGGCTGGAAGATCCAGCGCCGCTGCTGCGCATCGAGCGATGCGCAACCGATCAGTCCGGCGCTGGCAAGGCCGGCGATCGCGAGGCCGCGCCACCATGCGCGGCCGGTGAGGCGGATGCGGTTTTCCATGGCGCGATCCGAGTCTGGACCTGCGCCGAAAGTTCATCGACCCCGCAACAAGAGGTCAGCGCCCCCGCAAGAAGAGGGTGTCGAGTTCTTTCAGCGTGACCTGCCGCCAGGTGGGCCGGCCGTGATTGCACTGGTCGGCGCGCTCGGTCGCTTCCATGTCGCGCAGCAGCGCGTTCATCTCGACCAGCGTGAGCTGGCGGTTCGCGCGCACCGCGCCGTGGCAGGCCATGGTGGCGAGGATCTCGTGCTGGGCGCGCTCGATCGCGCCGCTGGCGTCGAAGCGGGCCAGCTCCGCGAGCACCGAGCGCGCGAGCTCGACCACGTCGCCTGCGGCCAGCGCGGCCGGGCGCGCACGGATCGCCAGCACGCCGGGCGACAAGGGCGCGATGTCCAGGCCCAGGCGCGCGAGCGCCTCGGCCTGCGCCTCGGCGGTGGCCACCTCGGTCGGCGTCGCGGCGAAGGTGGCCGGGATCAGCAGCGGCTGCGACTCGATGCGGGCCGCGCCCAGGCCGGCCTTGAGGCGCTCGTAGACGATGCGCTCGTGCGCCGCGTGCATGTCGACGATCACGAGGCCATGGCGGTTCTCGGCCAGCACGTAGGCGCCGCCGAGCTGGGCGAGCGCGCGGCCGAGCGGCCAGTCCTCGGCATCGGCGTGCCCGGCATGGCCATCGGCACGCGGCGGCACGGCTTCGGCGAGTGGCAGCGTTGCAGGCGCCGTCGCCTCGATCGGCTCGGCAAAGCGCCACGGCCCGGGCGGTTCGTTCGCGTCGAAGCGCGGCGTGGCGAGGCCCAAGGGCGCTTGCGCGCCCCAGGTTGGCGCCACGGCGGGGGCGAAGGCGGGCGCCGTGAACGCAGGCGCCGCGGCGGCCGATGCCGGCGCGGCATCCGCGCCATGGCGCGGCAATGCCAGCGCCGCTTCCACCGCGCGGCGCACCGCCTGGTGCACCTCGCGGCCGTCGCGAAAGCGCACCTCGATCTTGGTCGGGTGGACGTTGACGTCGACGCGCTCCGGCGCGATCTCGATGTGCAGCAGGTAGACCGGCTGGCGCGCGCCGTGCAGCACGTCTTCGTAGGCGCTGCGCACGCCGTGGGCGATGAGCTTGTCGCGCACGAAGCGGCCGTTGACGTAGACGTACTGCGTGTCGGCGCGCGAGCGCGCGGCATCGGGCAGGCCGGCGCGGCCGCGGATGCGCATCGGCCCGAGCGAAAGCGCGACCGCGCGGCTCGCGGCGACGAAGTCCTCGCCGAGCACGGCGCGCGCGCGTGCCTCGAACGCGGCCTCGTCGCCCGGCGCGCCGGCGGCGCGCCACTGCTCGACCAACTTGCCCTCGTGCCAGACCGCGAAGCCGACGTCGGGGCGCGCCAGCGCGTGGCGGCGCACCGCCTCGACGCAATGCGCGAGCTCGGTCGCGTCGGTCTTGAGGAACTTGCGGCGCGCGGGCGTCGCGAAGAACAGCTCGCGCACCTCGATGCTGGTGCCGACCGCACGCGCCGCCGGCGCCAGCTCGCCGCTGCGCGCGTCGATGCGCATCGCATGCGCGGCGTCGGCGGTGCGGCTGGCGATCGAGACCTCGGCCACCGAGGCGATCGCCGCCAGCGCCTCGCCGCGAAAGCCCATCGTTGCGACCTGCTCCAGCTCGGCGAGGTTGCCGATCTTGCTGGTCGCGTGGCGCTTGAGCGCCAGCGGGAGCTCGTCGGGTGCGATGCCGATGCCGTCGTCCTCGACGACGATGCGGCGCACGCCGCCGGCCTCGAGCTTGACCGTGACCTGGGCCGCGCCGGCATCGAGCGCGTTGTCGACCAGCTCGCGCACCACCGAGGCGGGGCGCTCGACCACTTCGCCGGCGGCGATCTGGCTGACCAGTTCGTCGGGCAGCTCGCGGATCGGTCGGCGCGCGCGCGCGGCGCTCAGCACGTCATTCATCGTGCGATTCTAGGAGCGCCCTGCGGCGGATCCGTCGTGATCTGCTGGTATGGTCCGCGCAGCTAGGAAGAAGCCCCGACGCTCACGGTGCTCGCTGCCCCCGCGGGGGTCTCGGCGCGCTGGGGGCGGCCCTGCTGCGCGCGCTGACCGCCCCCATGCACAACCTCGACATCATCATCACCCTCGCCGGCGGGCTCGCCGCGGCGCTCGTGCTGGGATGGATCACGCAGCGGCTCGGCCTGTCGACCCTGGTCGGCTACATGGCCGCCGGCATCATCGTCGGGCCGCACACGCCAGGCTTCGTCGCCGACCAGTCGCTCGCTTCGCAGCTGGCCGAGATCGGCGTGATCCTGCTGATGTTCGGCGTCGGCCAGCATTTCCATCCGCAGGAGCTGCTGCGCGTGTGGCGCCTCGCGGTGCCGGGCGCGGTGGCGCAAAGCGCGCTCGCCGCGGCGGCCGGCTGGGGCGTGGCGCGCTGGTTCGGCTGGTCCAACACGGCGGGCCTGGTGTTCGGCATGGCGCTGGCCGTGGCCAGCACCGTGGTGCTGACGCGCATGCTGGTCGAGCGACAGCGCCTGAGCTCGCGCGACGGCCATGTGGCCGTGGGCTGGCTGATCGCGGAGGACTTGTTCACCGTGGCGGCGCTGGTGGTGCTGCCGGTGATCGCCAGCGGTGGCGCCGACGCGCTCGAGACCGGCGAGGCGCTGCTGATCGCGCTGGGCAAGGTGGTGGCGTTCGGCGCCGTCGTGATGCTGGTCGGATCGCGCCTTGCGCACCGCGCACTGGAGCGCGCGGCCGGTTCGCAATCGAGCGAGCTGTTCACGCTGACCGTGTTCGTGCTGGCGCTGGGCATCGCGGTGATCGCGGCGGAGGTCTTCCATGTCTCGGTGGCGCTGGGCGCCTTCTTCGGCGGCCTGGTGGTCGGCCAGTCGCGCTTCGGCCCGCAGGCGGCGGCCGACATGGGGCCGTTTCGCGACGTCTTTTCGGCGCTGTTCTTCGTTTCGGTCGGCATGCTGTTCAACCCGGCCTTCGTGGCCGAGCAGCCCCTGATGGTGCTGGCGGTGCTGGGCGTGGTGCTGGTGCTCAAGCCGCTGGTTGCGGTGGGCATCGTGCTGGCCTATCGCGACACGCCGCGCACCGCGGCGACGGTCGGCGTGGGCCTGGCCCAGATCGGCGAGTTCTCGTTCATCCTCGCCAGCCTGGGACTTGGCCTGGGCGTGCTGCCGCGCGAGGCGCTCGATGCGCTGGTGGTGGCGGCCATCGTCTCGATCGCGCTGAACCCGCTGCTGTTTCGCGCCGTCGAGCGCTTCGTGCCGTCCGAGCGGCCGACCAGCGCCGCGATGGCCGAGGCCGTCGAGGCCGCGCCCGCCTCGGACCTGGCGGCCGACGCCGCCGCACCGCCGGTGCTGCTGGCAGGCGGCGGCTCGCTGGGCGGGCGCGTGCTGCAGCGCCTGGCAGGCGCCGGCGTGCCGATGACGCTCCTGCAGCCCGAGGCCGGTGGCGCGCTCGACAGCCTGCCGCAGCGGGTCAGCCAGCTCGTCGGCGACGTCGCCAGCCCCGGCCTGCTCGAGGCGGCCGGCGCGCGACGCGCGCGGCTGCTGGTGGTGGCCGACCTGCCGCTGGTCGAGAAGATGCGCGTGTGCCGCGCCGTGCGCGAGCTGAACCCGCGCATCGCGATCATCGGCGCGGCCGCCAACGACGCCGAGGGCGCGTGGCTGCGCGACTTCGGCGCCGCCTTTGTCTGCGACGCGCTCGACGAGCAGGCGCAGCAGATCGCGCGCGCGGTGCGAGCGCGCCTGTGACCTCCACATCCCCGAATCTTCCTTTCGACGCCAGCGCCCAACGATGGACCTCCTGAGCTTCCTGATTGACTTCATCCTCCACGTCGACGCGCACCTCGCCGCGTTCGTCGCCCAGTACGGCATCTGGGTGTACGCGCTGCTGTTCGTGATCGTCTTCGTCGAGACCGGCGTGGTCGTGATGCCCTTCCTGCCGGGCGATTCGCTGCTGTTCGTGGTCGGCACGCTGGCCGGCGCGGGCCTGTTGAACCTGCCGCTGGCGATGGCGCTGCTGCTGGCCGCGGCCATCCTGGGCGACCAGTGCAACTACACGATCGGGCGCTGGTTCGGTCCGAAGGTGTTTCGATGGGAGCAGTCGCGCTGGTTCAACAAGCGCGCGTTCGACCAGGCCCACGCCTTCTACGAGCGCTACGGCGGCATCACCATCGTCATTGCGCGCTTCATGCCCTTCATCCGCACCTTCGCGCCCTTCGTCGCCGGGGTGGCCGCGATGAGCCGCACGAAGTTCACACTGTTCAACGTGGGCGGAGCGCTGCTGTGGGTCGTGGGCGTCACGCTGGCCGGATACTTCTTCGGCAACCTGCCGTTCGTGCAGCGGCATCTCGAGAAGATCATCTGGGCGCTGATCCTCGTGCCCGGGCTGATCGCGATCGGCGGCGCGTGGCGCGCGCGCCGCGCCGCGGCTTCGAGCTGAGACCACGCGGCTCCAACCGGCCCGCAGGCGCGCAGAAGGCCTGACGTGAACCGTCTGCGATTCCTCCCCCTGTCGGAACTCCCGAGCTTTCGCACCCGGGTGGCGATCGGCTTCGGCCTGCTCGCGGCGGCAGTGACGGCGCTGCTGTCGGTGGTCGCCGGCTCGATGGTCGGCGAGCGCCTGGCGCGCGAGCAGGGCGAGTACCTGCGCATGGTGGCGGTGAGCGTCTCGGCGTTGCTGGCCGATGGCGTGGCCGAGCGCATGAACGACCTCGAGCTGCTCGCCGCGACGCCGGAGGTGGCCGCCCGCGGCCTCGACCCATCGCGCTGGAACGAGCTGCTGCACCAGCTGCACGCGCAGAACCCGAGCTTCGCCTGGATCGGCGTCACCGGCATCGACGGCCGCGTGCGCGCCGCGACCGGCGGCCTGCTGGTCGGCGCCGATGTCGGCTCGCGCGAGTGGTTCCGGCGCGGTCGGTCAGGCGCGTTCACCGGGGACGTCCACCCGGCACAGCTGCTGGCCACGCTGCTGCCGAGCTCGGCCCCGGGCGAGCCGCCGCGCTTCATCGACTTTGCGACGCCGCTGCGCGACCCCGCAGGCAGCGTGATCGGGGTGCTGGCCGCGCACGGCCACTGGTCATGGGCGCGCGACGTGATCGGCCAGGTGCAGCGCGACACCGGCGCGCGCGGCGTGCGCGTGTTCATCCTCGACCGCCGCGGCGCGGTGATCCTGCGTCCAGACGGCGAGGGCGCTTCGCTGCAGCCGCCGGGAACGCTCGCCGACGAACCGGCGCTGCAGGTCTGGAGCGACGGCGAACGCTACCTGACCGTGCACGCGCCGATGCTGCCGCGCAGCCCGGTCACGGACCTCGGCTGGACCGTGGTGGTGCAGCAGCCGGCCGAGGCGGCGCTGGCCAGCGCGATGGCGGCTCGCCACGCCATGCTGGCGGTCGGCGCGCTGATCGCCCTGGCGGCCGCGGCCGTGGGCTGGTGGAGCGCCGGGCGCTATGCACGGCCGCTGGAGCGCATGGCGCAGGCGGCGCAGCGCATCGAGCGCGGCGACCTGGAGGTCGCGATCCCGGCCGGCGGCCCAGCGCGCGAGCTGGAACAGCTGTCGTCCGCGCTGAACGCGATGACGCGCAGGCTGGTCGCGCGCGAGCATGCGCTGGAGGAGGCCAACCGCACGCTGGAGTCGCGCGTGGAGGAGCGCACCGCCGAGCTCGAGCGCGCCAACGAGGAGCTCGACCGCCTGGCGCGGCGCGACGCGCTGACCGGCCTGCACAACCGCCGCAGCGCCGACGAGCGGCTGCTCGACGAGATCGCGCGCGTGCGCCGCCACGGCCGTCCGCTGTCGGCGCTGGTGGTCGACGTCGACTGCTTCAAGCGCATCAACGATCAGCATGGCCACGAGGCCGGCGACGCGGTGCTGCGCGAGCTCGCGCAGCGCCTGCCGCGCATGCTGCGCGCCACCGACTTCGTCGCGCGCCAAGGCGGCGAGGAGTTCCTCGTGCTGCTGCCGGCCACCGGCGCGCCGCAGGCGCACGAGGTGGCCGAGAAGCTGCGCCGCGCGATCGCGCTGGAGCCGGTCGAGCCGGTCGGCACCGTGACCGCGAGCATCGGCGTCGCGACGCTGACGCCGCAGATGGAGGCCGTGAGCGATCCGGTCGCGCTGCTGCGCCGCGCCGACGACGCGCTCTATGCCGCCAAGCGCGGCGGGCGCAACCGGGTGGCCGTGGCCGGCTGAATGGGACTCGAGCGGCGTTCGAGCAGTGGTTGACGGCGCGCGCTGGGTCGTCGACCCTTCGGGTCCGATGAGCGCAGACGATCTCTCCCGCTTCGGCCGCTGGCAGTTCTGGATCGACCGCGGCGGCACCTTCACCGACCTGGTCGGGCGCGCGCCCGACGGCCGGCTGCACACGCTCAAGCTGCTGAGCGAACACCCCGAGCAGTACCGCGACGCGGCGGTCGAAGGCATTCGCCGCCTGCTGAGGCTGGCGCCCGGCGAGCCGATCACGCCCGCGCGCGTCGAGTGCGTGAAGATGGGTACCACGGTCGCCACCAACGCGCTGCTCGAGCGCCGCGGCGAGCGCGTGCTGCTGGTGGCCACGCGCGGCTTTCGCGACGCGCTGCGCATCGGCTACCAGGCGCGCCCGCGGCTGTTCGAGCGTCACATCCGGCTGCCGCAGCAGCTCTACGAGCGCGTCATCGAAGCCGACGAGCGCGTCGGCGCCGATGGCACGCTGCTGCGTCCGCTCGACGAAGCGGCGCTGCGCGTCGAGCTGCAGCGCGCGCTCGACGACGGCATCCGCGCCTGCGCGATCGTCTTCCTGCACGGCTGGCGCTTCACGGCGCACGAGCAGCAGGCCGCGCGGCTCGCGCGCGCGCTCGGCTTCGCGCAGGTGTCGGCCTCGCACGAGGTCAGCCCGCTGATGAAGCTGGTCTCGCGCGGCGACACCACGGTGGTCGACGCCTACCTGTCGCCCGTCCTCGCGCGCTACGTCGAGCAGGTCGCCTCGCAGATGCCGGGCGTGCGGCTGCTGTTCATGCAGTCCTCCGGCGGGCTCGCGCAGGCGCGGCGCTTTCGCGGCAAGGATGCGATCCTGTCGGGACCGGCCGGCGGCATCGTCGGCATGGTGCGCACCGCGCTGGCGGCCGGCCACCGCAAGCTGATCGGATTCGACATGGGCGGCACCTCGACCGACGTGTCGCACTACGCCGGCGAGTTCGAGCGCGCATTCGAGACCGAAGTCGCCGGCGTGCGCATGCGTGCGCCCATGATGAGCATCCACACGGTGGCCGCAGGTGGCGGCTCGATCGTGCGCTTCGACGGCAGCCGGCTGCGCGTCGGACCCGAGTCGGCCGGCGCGAACCCGGGGCCGGCGAGCTACCGCCGCGGAGGGCCGCTGACGACCACCGACGCCAACGTGATGCTTGGCAAGCTGCAGCCCGCGTGGTTCCCCAAGGTGTTCGGCCCCGGCGCCGACCAGCCGCTGGACCGCGACGGGGTGGTCGAGCGCTTCGGCGAGCTGGCGCGCGCGATGTCGCAGACCAGCGGCCGGGCGGTGCGGCCCGAGGAAGCAGCAGCTGGCGCCTTGCGCATCGCGGTGCAGAACATGGCCAACGCGATCAAGCGCATCTCGGTCGCGCGCGGCTACGACGTCGGCGGCTACACGCTGCAGTGCTTCGGCGGCGCCGGCGGCCAGCACGCCTGCCAGGTTGCCGACGCCCTGGGCATGACGCGCATCTTCCTGCACCCGCTGGCCGGCGTGCTGTCGGCCTACGGCATGGGCCTGGCCGAGCAGGTCGCGATGCGCCAGGCCTCGATCGAGCAGCCGCTTGATGCTGCCGGCTGGCGGGCTGCCGACGCGCGTCGGCAGTCGCTGGCCGATGCCGCGCTCGACGAGCTGGCCGAGCAGGGGCTCGCGCGCGGCGCGCTGCGCACGCGCGCGCAGCTGCACCTGCGCTACCAGGGCACGGACACCGCGCTGGCCGTAAACTGGCCTGAGGCGGGCGATCACGACGGCGCGCTCGTCGCGGCGCGCCGCGACTTCGACGCGGCCTACCGCCAGCGCTTCGCCTTCCTGATGCCGGACAAGCCGCTGGTGATCGAGGCGGTGTCGGTCGAGGCGGTCGGCGCCGGCGACGCGGGGGCGCAGGCGCCGGCCGACGCCGCGGCGCCGGTCGAGCACCGCCCGGCACCGGCCGCGACGGTGGCGGTGTGTTGCGAGGACGACGACGGCGGCGAGCTCGCCTGGCGCGACGCGCAGCTGCATGTCGGCGAATCGCTCTCGGCCGGTGCGCGCATCGACGGGCCGGCCATCATTGCCGCGCGCAACGCGACCACGGTGGTCGAGCCGGGCTGGCAGGCGCGCATCGCCCCGGGCGGCGCGATCGAGCTGCAGCGCGTGCGCGCCCGTACGCAGCGCCACGCGATCGGCACGCGTGCCGACCCGGTGATGCTGGAGGTGTTCAACAACCTGTTCATGAACATCGCCGAGCAGATGGGCCTTCGGCTCCAGAACACCGCCCACTCGGTCAACATCAAGGAGCGGCTGGACTTCTCCTGCGCGCTGTTCGACGCGCGCGGCCAACTGATCGCCAACGCACCGCACATCCCGGTGCACCTGGGCTCGATGAGCGACTCGATCCGCAGCGTGATCGAGCGCAACCCGGGGATGCAGCCGGGCGACGTCTACCTGCTCAACGACCCCTACCACGGCGGCACGCACCTGCCCGACGTCAGCGTCGTCACGCCGGTGTTCCTTGGCGAGCAGGAGGCGGCACCATCTTTCTTCGTCGCCTCGCGCGGCCACCATGCCGACATCGGCGGCGTCACGCCCGGATCGATGCCGCCGTTCTCGGCATCGATCGCCGACGAGGGCGTGCGCATCGACAACTTCCTGCTCGTCTCGCAGGGCCGGCTGCGCGAGCGCGAGCTGCTGGGGCTGCTGTCCTCGGGGCCGTACCCGGCACGCAACCCGGCGCAGAACCTGGCCGACCTGCGCGCGCAGATCGCCGCCAACGAGAAGGGCGTGCAGGAGCTGCGCGCGATGGTTGCGCAGTTCGGCCGCGAGACCGTGGCGGCCTACATGCGGCACGTGCAGGACAACGCCGAGGAATCTGTGCGACGCGTGATCACCGCGCTCAAGGACGGGCGCTTCACGCTGCCGCTGGACAACGGCGCGCGCATCGAGGTGGCGGTGCGCGTGGATGCCGCGAACCGCAGCGCGACGATCGACTTCAGCGGCACCAGCGAGCAGCTTCCCAACAACTTCAACGCGCCGCGCTCGATCACCACCGCGGCGGTGCTCTACGTGTTTCGCACCCTGGTCGACGACGACATCCCGCTCAATGCCGGCTGCCTGAAGCCCTTGTCCATCGTCGTGCCCGAGGGCTGCATGCTCAACCCGCGGCCGCCCGCGGCGGTGGTGGCCGGCAACGTCGAGACCTCGAGCTGCGTGACCAATGCGCTGTACGGCGCGCTCGGCGCGATGGCCGCCAGCCAGTGCACGATGAACAACTTCACCTTCGGCAACGCGCGCCACCAGTACTACGAAACCATCGCCGGCGGCTCGGGCGCCGGCCCCGGCTTCGACGGCACCAGCGTCGTGCAGACCCACATGACCAACTCGCGCCTGACCGACCCCGAGGTGCTCGAGGCGCGCTTCCCGGTGCGGCTGGAGAGCTATTCGATCCGCGAGGGGTCAGGCGGTGCGGGCCGCTGGCACGGCGGCGACGGCGGCGTGCGGCGTGTGCGCTTCCTGGAGTCGATGACGGCCTCGATCCTCAGCAACGGCCGCGTGGTGCCGCCCTTCGGGCTGGACGGCGGACAGGCCGGCGCGTTGGGCGTCAATCGCGTCGAACGTGCCGATGGGCGCGTCGAGACGCTCGGCCACATCGGCTCGGTCGAGATGGCCGCAGGCGACGTGTTCGTGGTCGAGACGCCGGGCGGAGGCGGTTTCGGGCCGGCCTGACCGGCGAGGCTCGCGTGCCGTGCCTTGCGCCAGGTCAAGGGCGCGCGCAAGGCTCGTCCTAGTCTGGCGCCATGGACAAGCCGACCTACGTGCGCTGGTTCACCGAGCTGGGCGTCGACGACGTTCCCTTGGTCGGCGGCAAGAACGCGTCGCTCGGCGAGATGGTTCGGGAGTTGTCGTCCCAGGGCGTGCGCGTGCCCAACGGCTTTGCTGTCACGGCCGAGGCCTACCGTCACACGCTGGACCGCGCCGGTGCCTGGCCGCGGCTGCACCGCGCGCTGGACGGGCTCGATGCGGCCGACGTGGAGGACCTGGCGCGGCGGGCACAGGCGGCGCGAGACGCGGTCCAGGCCGCGGCGCTGCCCGACGAACTGGCCGACGAGATCAGGGCCGCCTATGCGAAGCTGCGCGCCGAGTACGGCGACGATGTCACGCTGGCGGTGCGCAGCTCGGCCACCGCCGAAGACCTGCCCGGTGCCAGCTTCGCCGGCCAGCACGAGAGCTTTCTGAACATCGCGGGTGAAGCCAGGCTGCTGGACGCGGTGAGGCTGTGCTTCGTCAGCCTCTTCAAGGACCGCGCCATCGCCTATCGGGCCGGCAAGGGTTTCGACCACTTCAAGGTGCTCCAGTCGGTGGGCGTCATGAAGATGGTTCGATCCGACCGTGGCTCCAGCGGCGTGATGTTCACGCTCGACACCGACAGCGGCTTTCGCGACGTGGTGTTCGTCACCGGCGCCTGGGGTCTGGGCGAGAACGTGGTCCAAGGCACCGTGGACCCGGACGAGTTCTATGTCTTCAAGCCCACGCTGCAGGCCGGGCATCGCGCGGTGCTGCGCCGCAAGCTCGGCGGCAAGGACGTGCGCATGGTCTATTCGCAAGGCGCCGGGCGCGAGACCACGCGCAACGTGCCGACGTCCAAGGAGGACCGGGATCGCTTCTGCCTCGACGATGCCGACGTGCTCGAACTGGCCGATGCCGGCGTGGCCATCGAGCGGCACTACAGCCGCAAGGCCGGCTGCTCCACGCCCATGGATATCGAGTGGGCCAAGGACGGCCTCGACGGCCGGCTTTACATCGTGCAGGCGCGGCCCGAGACCGTGGCTTCGCGGCGCCCGCTGCACGAGGTGGAGGAGGTGCGCCTGCATGCCAAGGCCGCGCCACTGGTCACCGGTCGCGCAGTGGGCGCGCGCGTGGCCAGCGGACGCGTTCGCGTGGTGTCGAACGTGTCCGAGCTGAGCGACTTCCGGCCCGGCGACGTGCTCGTGGCCGACACCACGATGCCGGACTGGGGCACGGTGATGAAGGCGGCTGCCGCGGTGGTCACCAACCGCGGCGGGCGCACCTGCCATGCGGCCATCGTGGCGCGCGAGCTGGGCATCCCGGCCGTGGTCGGATGCGAAGACGCCACCACGCGCATGCGCACCGGTGACGAGGTCACGGTCTCGTGTGCCGAAGGCGCGGTGGGTCGCGTCTACGCCGGTGTCCTGCCATTCGAGACGACACGCGTGGACCTGTCCACGCTGGCGCGGCCGCAGACGCGGGTGATGGTGAACGTGGGCAACCCCGACACGGCCTTCCAGACGGCGCTGCTGCCCACCGACGGGGTCGGGCTGGCGCGCATGGAGTTCATCGTGGCCGAGCACATCAAGGTGCACCCGATGGCACTGGTGCATCCCGATCGCGTGCAAGACCCCGCCGAGCGCGACCAGCTGCTGCGCCTCGCGCACGGCCACGCGCGGCCGGCTGACCATTTCGTGCGCGAGCTCGCCGAAGGCGTGGGCACCATCGCCGCGGCCTTCTTTCCCGAGCCGGTGATCGTGCGCCTGTCGGACTTCAAGACCAACGAGTACGCCAGCCTGCTCGGCGGTCGCTGGTTCGAGCCCAAGGAAGAGAACCCGATGATCGGTTTCCGGGGCGCCTCGCGCTACGCGCACCCGGCCTATGCCGAAGGCTTTGCGCTCGAGTGCGCGGCGATGAAGCGCGTGCGCGAGGACATGGGCCTTGCCAACGTGAGGTTGATGATCCCGTTCTGCCGCCGCGTGCCCGAGGCCGAGCGGGTGCTCGCGGCGATGGCGTCCCACGGCCTGGTGCGCGGCGAGCGCGGACTGGAGGTGTACGTGATGTGCGAGATCCCGAACAACGTCGTGCAGATCGACGCCTTCGCGCGCCTGTTCGACGGCTTCTCCATCGGCTCGAACGATCTCACCCAGCTCGTGCTCGGCGTGGACCGCGACTCGGCGCTGGTGGCCTTCGACTTCGACGAGCGCGACGAGGGCGTGAAGGCGATGATCGCGCAGGCCGTCGAGGGCGCGCGGCGCAATGGGCGCCATGTGGGCATCTGCGGCCAGGCGCCGTGCGACCACCCCGAGATGGCCGCATGGCTGGTGGAGCTGGGCATCACCTCGATCAGCGTCACGCCCGACACCTTGCTGGGCGTGACCCGCACGGTGCTGGCCGCCGAGCACCGGCTCGGACGCGCCCCTCGCGCCGCCGCGAAGTCCGCGCCATGAAGCCGACCGTCGCGGCCGTCATGGAGCGGCAGATCTGCTGCGTGGGCATGGACGACACGGTGCAGTCGGTGCAGACCCTTCTGGTGCAGCGCGGCTTTTCGTGGGCGCCCGTGCTCGATCCTGCCGGCGATATCGTCGGCGTCATCAGTGAAACCGACCTCGCGCGCTTTGGCGCGGCCTCGCCGGGCGCTACCGATGCGCGCGCATGGCAGCTGTGCACCTACAAGCCGGTCTGCGTCGACGTCGCGATGCCGTTGCAGGACGCCGCGACGCTGATGGTGGCGCGCCGCATCCATCACCTCGTGGTCACCGAGGGCGGGCAAACGGTCGGCGTGGTGTCGTCGCTCGATCTCCTGCGCGGGCTCACGCAGGGGTGAACCGGCGCTGCCTACAACGCGCGCTGCCGCGCCAGCGGCGGGTTCTTCGCGAAGTAGCGCTCGATGCCGCTCATCAGCGCCGACACGAGCTTGGACTGGTAGTCGCCGTCGCGCAGCTTGGCTTCTTCTTCCGGGTTGGAGATGAAGGCCGTCTCGACCAGGATCGAGGGAATGTCGGGCGCCTTGAGCACCGCGAAGCCGGCTTGCTCGACGCGCGGCTTGTGCAGCCGGCCGACCTGGCCGATGCGGCCCAGCACCTCGCTGCCCAGCCGCAGGCTGTCGCGGATCTGCGCCGAGGTGCTCATGTCGAGCAGCGCGCGCGTGACCGCGGCGTCCTTGGTCTTGATGTTGACGCCGCCCACGAGATCGGCGGCGTTCTCCTTCTGCGCCATCCAGCGCGCCTCGACGCTGCTGGCGCCCGATTCGCTGAGCGCGAACACCGAGGCGCCGCGCGCGTGCGGCTTGATGAAGGCGTCGGCGTGGATCGAGATGAAGAGGTCGGCCTGCACGCGCCGCGCCTTGCGAACGCGCTCGTGCAGCGGCACGAAGAAATCCGCGTCGCGCGTCAGGAAGGCGCGCATGCTGGGCTGGGCGTTGATGCGCTCGCGCAAGGCCAGCGCGACCTGCAGCACCACGTCCTTCTCTCGCAGGCCGCTGGGTCCGATCGCGCCCGGGTCCTCGCCGCCGTGGCCGGGATCGAGCGCGACGACGATCAGGCGCTCGGTGCCGCGCGGGCGCGAGGGCTCGGCCTCGATCGGCCGCGACGCGCCCGGGGCCGGCGCGGCGGTGCGTGGCGGACTCATCTTTCCGATGAACTCGCCGAGCGCGTCGCCGACCTCCGAGGCGGCGCGCTCGCTCGGCGTTGCCGCGCCCGGCGCGCTGTCGCGCGGCGGCGGGTCGCCGAGCCGGTCGGCGATCAGCGCGAGCAGCGGGTCGCGCTCGACGGTGGGGTAGAGGTCGAACACCAGCCGGTGGCCATAGGCCGCGACCGGTTCGAGCGAGAACACCTGCGGCGCGCTCGGCTGCTTGAGGTCGATCACCAGGCGCACGACGCGCGGCTGGTTCTGGCCGATGCGCACGCCGGCAATGAACGGGTCGTCGGAGGCGACCTTGCCGACCAACTCGCGCAGCTGCGGGCTGAGCTCGAGGCCTTCGATGTCGATCACGACGCGCTCGGGGCCGTGGGCGGTGAAGTGGCGCGCCGAGAGCCGCGCGTCGGACTCGAGCGTGACGCGCGTGTAGTCCTCGGCCGGCCACACGCGCACGGCCAAGAGCGTGGCGCCGTGAGCGAGCTGCAGCGGCCCGAGCGCGAGCACGAGCAGGCCGCCTTTCGAGAGGCGGGCGAGGGCGGTGCGGCGGTCCATCGGGCCGCGCCTCACAGCCGCAGCGGCGCGCAGCCGCGTTCGAGCAGCGCGCGCCCGCGCTCGGTGTGCGCGGTGTGCAGCACGCGGCGCGCGGATTCGCGGTCGGGGTCGGGGTCGGTCTCGATCGCGATCACGAGGTCGGGTTGCGGGCGCGCGTCGCCGGCGTTCTCGGCCCACTCCACCAGCTTGAGGCCAGGGCCCGCGAAAACCTCGCGAAAGCCCGCGTCTTCCCATTCGCGCGGGTCGCCGAAGCGGTAGAAGTCGAAGTGGAAGGCTTGGCGCGGCTGGCCGTCGGCGCCCCTCCAGTTGTGCGGCTCGACCACCGCGTAGCTCGGGCTCTTGATGCGGCCGGCCACGCCGAGCGCGCGCAGCAAATGGCGCGTGAAGGTGGTCTTGCCGGCGCCCAGCGGGCCCTGGAGTTCGATGCAGACGTCGCGAAGCGGCGCAGAACCCGCGGGCGCCTGATCCAGCGCATGCGCCAGCGCATGGGCGCGGGCGGCGCAATCGGTCTCGTCGGACCAGTGTTCGTGTCGCGTTCCTAGAATCTGGGCATGCATCCCGAAGCGCTGCGCGCCGACGTCACCGGTCAAGACCCGCAGGTCCTGCTCGACGACTTGCGCGCCTGGGCCAAGACGCTGGGATTCTCCCAGATCGGCGTGGCCGATGTGGACCTTCGCGCGGCCGAGCCGGGGCTGCTTGCATGGCTTGCGGCCGGCTTCCACGGCTCGATGGACTACATGGCCGCGCACGGCCTCAAGCGCGCGCGCCCGGCCGAGCTGGTGCCGGGCACGGTGCGCGTGATCACGGCGCGCATGGACTACCTGCCCACCACGGCGCCCGAGGGCTGGCAGGCGATCGAGTTCGATCGCCTCGCGCGGCCCGGCGCCGCGGCAGTCTCGATGTACGCGCGCGGTCGCGACTATCACAAGGTGCTGCGCCAGCGCCTGCAAAGGCTCGCCGACCGGCTGCGCGAGCGCATCGGGCCGTTCGGCCACCGCGTGTTCACCGACTCGGCTCCGGTGCTGGAAGTGGAGCTCGCGCAGCGCAGCGGCATCGGCTGGCGCGGGCAGCACACCTTGCTGCTGTCGCGCGAGGCCGGCTCCACCTTCTTTCTCGGCGAGATCTACGTCGACCTTGCGCTGCCTCTGACCGAGCCGGTGCAGCCGCACTGCGGCAGCTGCCGTGCCTGCATCGACGTGTGCCCGACGCAGGCCATCGTCGCCGCGCAGCGGCTCGATGCGCGGCGCTGCATCTCGTACCTCACGATCGAACACGATGGGCCGATCCCGCTCGAGCTGCGTGCGGCGATGGGCAACCGCATCTATGGCTGCGACGACTGCCAGCTGGTCTGCCCCTGGAACAAGTTCGCGCAGCGCGCGGCGCTGCCCGACTTCGACGTGCGCGAACAGCTCGCCGACCCGATGCTGCTCGAGCTGTGGCGCTGGAGCGAGGCCGAGTTCCTGCGCCACACCGAAGGCAGCGCGATCCGCCGCATCGGCCACGAGCGCTGGCAGCGCAACCTCGCGGTCGCGCTGGGCAACGCGTGGCGCGACCGCGGCGACGAGGCCTTTGCGCAGGCGCTGGCGCACGCGCGCGATGCCGCGACGCCGCTGGTGCGCGAGCACATCGACTGGGCGCTGGCCCAGCGCGAACGGCCTTCGGCTACAGCGCGTGCTGCAGGGCCAGCCAGGCCGGCAGCGTGAGCATGCCCAGCAGCGTCGACATCGTCACCAGCCCGGCCGTGAACGGGCCGTGGCCGCCCATGCGGATCGCCAGCACGTAGGCGCTCGAGGCGGTCGGCATCGCCGCGAACGCGAGCAGCACCATGCGCTGGCCGGCCGGCAGCGCGAACGCATGGCCCAGCAGCAGGCCGGCGACCGGCAGCGCCGCGTGGCGGATCGACAGGAAGCCTGCCGCCAGCCAGGGCGCGGCCGCGAGGCCGCCAAGCTGCAGGCCGGCCCCGACGGCCATCAGGCCCAACGGCAGCGCGGCATTGCCGATGCGCTGCAACACCACGCCGACCGGCTCGGGCAGGGTGAGTCCGGCCAGGTTGGCCACGAGGCCGGCAACCGTGCTGACGATCAGCGGGTTGCGCATCAACTCGCGGCCGTAGTGCTGGCCGCCATGGCGCGCGAGCGGATAGACCGCGGCGACGTTGCACACCGGCACCGCCACCGCGACCAGCAGCGCCATCCATGCCACGCCTGGCGGACCGGCCAGGCGCTCGGCCAGCGCCAGCGCGACATAGGAGTTGAAGCGAAACGCGGTCTGCGCACCGGAGGCGTGCAGCCGGGCATCGACGCCGGGCCAGCGCTTGAGTGCGTAGGCCAGAGCGATGCCCAGCCCCACGGTCGCGAGGCCGCCGGCGGCGAGCGTTGCCGTCTCGCCGGGGCGAAGCGGGCTGCGCACGATGGACGTGAACAGCAGCACCGGGAACAGCAGGTAGTAGACGAGCTTCTCGGCCGACTCCCAGACCGTGCGGTTGAGCGGCGTGTAGCGGCAGACGACAAAGCCGCAGACGATGAGCAGGAAATCGGGCAGCAGCAGGAGAAGATCGCGCATGCGCCGAGGTTAACTGCCGCGAAGCGCGACCCTGGGGCTTACCATGATCGCGGGCACTTCACGCTGCGGGCAGAGTCCGACCGCGTCGAGCGGGCGACCGCCTCATCCGACCGCATCGAGCGGTCGGTTGTCTCATCTTTCCAAGGAGCATTCATGACCCTAGCCACTCGCCGAACCGTTCTTGCCCTGGCCGCGCTGGCGCTGGGCGCCGCGTCCGCGGCCCATGCGCAGAGCTATCCGAGCAAGCCGGTCCGGCTGGTGGTGCCGTTCGCGCCCGGCGGCACCACCGACATCGTCGCGCGCGTGATCGCCGAGAAGATCAACGGCCCGCTGGGCCAGACCATGGTCGTCGACAACAAGGCCGGCGGCGGCGGCATCATCGGCGCGGCCGAGATCGCCAAGTCGGCGCCCGACGGCTACACGATCGGCATGGCCACCGTGTCGACCACGGCCTCCAACCCGGCCGTGAACCCGAAGACGCCGTACAACCCGCTGACCGACTTCACGTCGATCATCAACATCGCGGCCACGCCCAACGTGATCGCGGTGCACCCGAGCTTTCCGGCCAAGGACTACAAGAGCTTCGTCGAGGTGCTGAAGAAGAACCCCGGCAAGTACAGCTTCGCGAGCTCGGGCACCGGCGGCATCGGCCACCTGCAGATGGAGCTCTACAAGAGCCTGGCGGGCGTGTTCGTGACGCACATTCCATACCGCGGTGCGGGCCCGGCGCTCAACGACACGGTGGCCGGCCAGGTGCCGATGATCTTCGACAATCTGCCCTCGGCGCTGCCATTCATCAAGGACGGCCGCCTGGTGCCGATCGTCGTCGCCGCGCCCGAGCGGCTGGCCGTGCTGCCCAACGTGCCGACCTTCAAGGAAGTGGGCCTGGAGCCGGTGAACCGCATGGCTTACTACGGCTTCCACGGCCCCAAGGGTTTGCCGAAGGAGGTGGTCGACAAGCTCAACGCCGCGGTGAAGAAGACCCTGGAAGACCCGGCGGTGCGCAAGCGCATCGAGGACACCGGCTCGCTGATCGTTGCCAACACGCCGGAGCAGTTCGCGGCACAGGCCAAGGCCGAGTTCGAGGTCTACAAGAAGGTGGTCGACCAGCAGAAGCTGAAGCTGGACTGACGTTCGTGCACCCTCTCCCGCACGCGGGAGAGGGCTTCTTCGGGACAAGCGCGCTTCGTGAAGGAAGACATTCCAGACCCGCTCGGTCTCGAAAGCGCCGCGGCCATCGACGCCTTCGCCGATGCGCTGTGGATCGAGGAGGGCCTGTCGGCCAACACGCTGGCCGCTTACCGGCGCGATCTGACGCTGCTGGCGCGCTGGCTCGCCGCGAACGGCGGCAAGGCGCTCGACGCGACCACCGAGAACGACCTGCGCGCCTATGCCGTCGCGCGCCACGAAGGTTCGAAGGCCTCGAGCACGAACCGGCGCCTCACGGTCTTCAAGCGCTATTTCCGCTGGGCCCTGCGCGAGCATCGCGTCGCGGCCGACCCGACGCTGAAGCTTTCGCCGGCGAAGCAGCCGCTGCGCGTGCCCAAGACGCTGACCGAGGCGCATGTCGAGGCGCTGCTCGCCGCGCCCGAGGTCGACACGCCGCTGGGCCTGCGCGACCGCGCGATGCTCGAGCTGATGTATGCCAGCGGCCTGCGCGTGAGCGAGCTGGTCGCGCTCAAGAGCGTTCACGTCGGGCTCAACGAAGCGGCGCTGCGCGTCACCGGCAAGGGCAGCAAGGAGCGCATGGTGCCGTTCGGCGAGGAGGCGCATGCCTGGCTCACGCGCTACCTGAACGAGGGCCGGTCCGCGATCCTCGACGGCCAGCGCAGCGATGCGCTGTTCGTCACCGCGCGCGGCGCCGCGATGACGCGCCAGGCTTTCTGGCTGCTGATCAAGAAGCATGCGCGCGCGGCCGGCATCGCGGTGCCGCTGTCGCCGCACACGCTGCGCCACGCCTTCGCGACGCACCTGCTCAACCACGGCGCCGACTTGCGCGCGGTGCAGATGCTGCTCGGCCACGCCGACATCTCGACGACGACGATCTACACCCACGTGGCGCGCGAGCGGCTCAAGACGCTGCATGCGCAGCACCATCCGCGCGGCTGACGCGGTGGGCGGCGACAATCGCCGCCCATGGACCACAGCTTCCTCTCCGCCCTCGTCCTCCTGCTCCTGGTCCTCGACCCCTTCGGCAGCCTGCCGATCTTCATCTCGGTGCTGGGCAAGGTGCCGCGCTCGCGCCGCCCGACGGTCGCGATCCGCGAGGTGCTGATCGCCTTCGGCGTGCTGGTGGCGTTCATGTTCGGCGGCCAGCATTTCCTCGCGCTGATGCACCTCTCGGAGCGCTCGCTCGAGGTGGCCGGTGGCGTGATCCTGCTGATCATCGCGATCCGCATGATCTTCAGCCACGGCGAGATCTACGCCTCCGAAGGCGGCACGAAGGAGCCGTTCATCTTTCCGCTCGCGGTGCCGCTGCTGGCCGGGCCGTCGGCGATGGCCACCGTGCTGCTGCTGGCCTCGCGCCAGCCGGACAAGACCTGGCAGTGGATCGGCGCGCTGACCGTGGCGATGCTGATCAGCGGCACCGTGCTGCTCGCGGCCGACCGGCTGCGGCGCTGGCTGGGCTCGTCGATGGTCTCGGCGATCGAGAAGCTGATGGGCCTGGTGCTGACCGCGATCGCGGTCGAGATGATCCTCGCCGGCCTGAAGCGCTATTTCGTCGGCACGCTGTAGTCTTGCCGCAGCCAGGCGAGCTCGTCCTCGCTGAAGCCGGCCGCCTCGCGCGCGGCCAGGTTGAACGGCGGGCGCGGTCTGGGCGCCTCGTAGCGCGCCGCCAGTTGCGGGTACAGCGCCACCGGATCGAGCCCGGCGCGCTCGCACAGCCAGCGGTACCAGCGGTTGCCGATCGCTACGTGCCCGACCTCGTCGCGCAGGATCACCGCCAGGATCTCGACTGCGCGCGCATCGCCCGCCTGCGCGAACTTCTTCTGCAGCGGCGGCGTCGCGTCGAGGCCGCGCGCTTCCAGCGTGCGCGGCACCAGCGCCATGCGCGCGAGCACGTCGTGCGCGGTTTTGGCGGTCATGCTCCACAGGCCGTCGTGGGCCGGGAAGTCGCCGTAGTCGTGGCCGTGCGCGAGCAGGTGCTCGCGCAGCAGCGTGAAATGCAGCGCCTCCTCGCCGGCGACCTGGACCCAGTCGCGGTAGAAGGCCGCGGGCAGGCCGGGAAAGCGCCACACCGCATCGAGCGCGAGATTGATCGCGTTGAACTCGATGTGCGCGATCGCGTGCAGCAGTGCCGCGCGGCCCTCGCGCGTGGCGGGCGAGCGCGTGGGCACCTGCTTGGGCTCGACCAGCGGTGGCCGCTCGGGCCGCCCGGGCAGGGCGCCGGCCGGCTCGAGCACCGCGGCGGTGTCGAGCGCCAGGCTGTCGCGCTGTGCCAGCAGCGCGCGCGCCGCGGCGGCCTTGGCGGGCGGGTCGCGCAGCTCGAGCACCTGGAGCGCCTGGCGCCGCAGCTCGGGCAGCGCGGACGAAGACGGCCTTGCGGCATCGGGGGACATGGCAGCCATCCTTAAAATTATCCCTTTGCCGGAGTTCCGCATGGCCTTGTTCCAGCTCGACGACCGTGTGCCGCAGGTGCACGCCAGCGCCTACGTGGCCGACAGCGCGGAGCTGATCGGCGCGGTCGTCATCGGCGAGGGCGCGAGCGTGTGGTCCAACGTGACGATGCGCGGCGACAACGAGCCCATCGTGCTGGGACGCCACTCCAACGTGCAGGAGTCGAGCGTGCTGCACACCGATCCGGGCCATCCGCTGTCGATTGGCGAGCGCGTCACGGTGGGCCACCAGGCCATGCTGCACGGCTGCCAGATCGGCGATGGCGCGCTGATCGGCATCCAGGCGGTGGTGCTCAACGGCGCGAAGATCGGGCGCAACTGCCTCGTGGGCGCCGGCGCCCTGGTCACCGAGGGCAAGGTGTTCGAGGACGGCATGCTGATCCTCGGCAGCCCCGCCAAGGCGGTGCGGCCGCTGACCGAGGAGGAGATCGCCAAAATGCAGCGCGGCACGCAGACCTACGTCGATCGGGCGCAGCGCTACAAGACCTCGCTCAAGCGCCTCGGGGAAGCGCGATGAGCCCGGCGCCGAGCCGCCTCAAGCAGGGCTCCGCCCCCTCGGGGGGCAGCGCAGCGGCGCAGCCGCAAGCGTGGGGGCCGTCTTCATGAGCGAGCTGCACAAGTTCATCTTCGAAGGCCTGCCGGTGCGCGGCATGCTGGTGCGCCTGACCGACGCGTGGGTCGAGCTGCTCAGGCGCCGCGAGGCGGCCGGCGGCTATCCGGCGCCGGTGCGCGCGCTGCTCGGCGAGATGGCCGCCGCCGGCGTGCTGATGCAGTCGAACATCAAGTTCGACGGCGCGCTGATCCTGCAGATCCAGGGCGACGGCCCGGTCAAGCTGGCGGTCGCCGAAGTGAAGTCCGACCTGGCGCTGCGCGCCACCGCGACGCTGGCGGGCGAGATCGCCGAAGACGCGCGGCTCGAGGCGCTGGTCAATGCGCACGGGCGCGGGCGCTGTGCGATCACGCTCGACCCCAAGGATCGCAAGCCCGGCGTCCAGCCCTACCAGGGCATCGTTCCCCTGCATGGCGATCACCGCGAGCCGCTGCAGGACATCGCCCAGGTGCTCGAACACTACATGCTGCAGTCGGAGCAGCTCGACACGCGCCTCGTGCTGGCCGCGAACGACCAGGTCGCCGCCGGCCTGCTGATCCAGCGTCTGCCGATCGAAGGCGAGGGCAATCTCGAACGCTTGGCGCGCGAGGACGAGATCGGCTTGTCGGAGGGCTTCAATCGCATCGCGCACCTGGCGGCCACGCTGACGCGCGAGGAGCTGCTGACGCTGGACGCGAACACCATCTTGCGCAGGCTGTTTTGGGAAGAGCGCATGCAGCGCTTCGAGCCGCTGTCGGGCGCCAACGGCCCCCGCTTCGCCTGCAGCTGCTCGCGGGACAAGGTCTCGGCGATGCTGCGCGGCCTCGGGCGCGACGAGATCGAGGCGCTGATCGACGAGCGCGGCGCCGCCGAGGTGGCTTGCGAGTTCTGCGGCGCGCAGTACCGCTTCGACGCGGTCGACGCGGCGGACCTCTTCACCCCCGGACGCAACCAGGCGCCGCGGTCGTCCACCCTGCATTGAGCGGCGTCAGGCGTGCAGTGCTACAGTCACGCCCGACTCCATCGGTCCTTCCCGTCCCCTTCCTGGTTTCAACTCAGTAAGGCGGGTCGCAATCCGCCAACCGGTCAAGCCGTGTCGCGGAAGGTTCAATAACCAGCCATGAGCTCCGGAAACCGGGGCGAAAGGTGAGCGAGAAATGATGCAACAGTACCGGGCGAACTCGTACCTGTTCGGCGGGAACGCGCCGTACGTCGAGGAACTCTACGAGGCCTACCTCGACAACCCGGGATCCGTCCCGGACAACTGGCGTTCGTACTTCGACGCCCTGCAGAACGTGCCCGCGGTCGACGGCTCCGAAAGCCGTGACGTCGCGCATGCGCCCGTCGTCGAATCCTTTGCTCAGCGCGCCAAGGCCAACGCCTTCGCCGTCAAGGCCAGCGCGGCCGAGCTGGCCGTCGCGCGCAAGCAGGTCCATGTCCAGTCGCTGATCGCCGCGTACCGCTCGCTGGGCGCGCGCTGGGCCGACCTCGACCCGCTCAAGCGCCAGGAGCGCCCCAAGATTCCCGAGCTGGAGCCGGCGTTCTACGACCTGACCGAGTCCGACATGGACATCACGTTCAGCGCGACGAACACCTACTTCACGACCGCCGAACAGCAGACGCTGCGCGAGATCCTGCAGGCGCTGCGCGAGACCTACTGCGGCACCATCGGTGCCGAGTTCATGCACATCACGGATCCGACCGAGAAGCGCTGGTGGCAGGAGCGGCTCGAGTCGATCCGCGCCAAGCCCAGCTTCTCGCCGGACAAGAAGCGCCACATCCTCGACCGCCTGACCGCCGCCGAGGGCCTGGAGCGCTACCTGCACACCAAGTACGTCGGCCAGAAGCGCTTCTCGCTCGAAGGCGGCGAGAGCTTCATCGCCTCGATGGACGAGCTCATCCAGCGCGGCGGCGAGAAGGGCGTGCAGGAGTTCGTGATCGGCATGGCCCACCGCGGCCGCCTCAACGTGCTGGTCAACACCCTGGGCAAGATGCCCAAGGACCTGTTTGCCGAGTTCGACCACACCGCCAAGGAAGACCTGCCGGCCGGCGACGTGAAGTACCACCAGGGCTTCTCGAGCGACGTCACCACGCCTGGCGGCCCGGTCCACTTGAGCCTGGCCTTCAACCCCTCGCACCTGGAGATCGTCAACCCGGTGGTCGAGGGTTCGGTCAAGGCGCGCCTCGACCGCCGGGGCGACACGGACGGCGTCTCGGTGCTGCCGGTGCTGGTGCACGGCGACGCCGCGTTCGCCGGGCAGGGCGTGGTGATGGAGACGCTGGCGCTGGCGCAAACGCGCGGCTACTACACCGGCGGCACGCTGCACATCGTCATCAACAACCAGATCGGCTTCACCACCAGCGACCCGCGTGACACGCGCTCGACGCTGTACTGCTCGGACGTCGTCAAGATGATCGAGGCGCCGGTGCTGCACGTGAACGGCGACGACCCGGAAGCGGTCGTGCTGTGCACCCAGCTCGCGCTCGAGTACCGCCAGCAGTTCAACAAGGACGTGGTGGTCGACATCGTCTGCTTCCGCAAGCTGGGCCACAACGAGCAGGACACGCCGAGCCTGACCCAGCCGCTGATGTACAAGAAGATCAGCCAGCATCCCGGCACCCGCAAGCTGTACGCAGACAAGCTGGTGGCGCAGGGCGTGCTGGGCGCCGACGGCCCCGACGCGATGGTCAAGGCCTTCCGCGCCGCGATGGACGCGGGCAAGCACACCGTCGATCCGGTGCTGACCAACTACAAGAGCAAGTACGCGGTCGACTGGAGCCCCTTCCTCGGCAAGAAGTGGACCGACGCGGCCGACACCGCGATCCCGGTCGCCGAGTTCAAGCGCCTGGCCGAGCGCATCACGACCATTCCGGCCAACTTCAAGGTGCATCCGCTGGTCGAGAAGGTCATTGCCGATCGCGCCGCGATGGGCCGCGGCGAGATCAACATCGACTGGGGCATGGGCGAGCACATGGCCTTCGCCTCGCTGGTGGCCAGTGGCTACCCGGTGCGCCTGTCCGGCGAGGACAGCGGGCGGGGCACTTTCACGCACCGCCACGCGGTGCTGCACGACCAGAACCGCGAGAAGTTCGACGAAGGCTTCTTCATCCCGCTGCAGCACGTGGCCGAGGGCCAGGCGCCGTTCGTGGTGATCGACTCGATCCTGTCGGAAGAAGCGGTGCTCGGCTTCGAGTACGGCTATGCGAGCGCCGACCCGAACACGCTGACGATCTGGGAGGCGCAGTTCGGTGATTTCGTCAACGGCGCGCAGGTCGTGATCGACCAGTTCATCGCCTCGGGCGAGGTCAAGTGGGGCCGCGCCAACGGCCTGACGCTGATGCTGCCGCACGGCTACGAAGGCCAGGGCCCCGAGCACAGCTCGGCGCGCCTGGAGCGCTTCATGCAGCTGGCCGCGGACAACAACATGCAGGTCGTGCAGCCCACCACGGCGAGCCAGATCTTCCACGTGCTGCGCCGCCAGCAGGTGCGCATGTTCCGCAAGCCGCTGGTCATCATGACCCCGAAGTCGCTGCTGCGGAACAAGGACGCGACCTCTCCGCTGTCCGAGTTCACCAAGGGCGAGTTCCGCACCGTGATCGGCGAGCTCGACGCCGCGATCGATGCCGCCAAGGTCAAGCGCGTGATCGCTTGCTCGGGCAAGGTCTACTACGACCTGGTCAAGAAGCGCGAGGAGAAGAAGGCCGCCGACGTCGCGGTCATTCGCGTCGAACAGCTCTACCCGTTCCCGCACAAGGCCTTTGCGGCTGAGCTCAAGAAGTACCCGAACCTGACCGAGATCGTGTGGTGCCAGGACGAGCCGCAGAACCAGGGCGCCTGGTTCTTCGTGCAGCACTACATCCACGAGAACATGGCCGACGGCCAGAAGCTCGGCTACGCCGGTCGTGCTGCCTCGGCCTCGCCGGCGGTGGGCTACGCCCACCTGCACCAGGAGCAGCAGAAGGCGCTGCTCGACCAGGCCTTCAACAAGCTCAAGGGCTTCGTCCTGACCAAGTGAGTTCGGTGAGGCGCGCGAGCGCCAACGCCAGCGGCTGCGCGCCGCTGGCGGCCCACCTGCTCAACCCCACCGAACACAGCGAAAAACATCATGGCAATCATTGACGTCAAGGTTCCCCAGCTGAGCGAGTCCGTGGCCGAGGCCACCCTGCTGCAGTGGAAGAAGAAGCCCGGCGAGGCGGTCGCGGTCGACGAGATCCTGATCGAGATCGAGACCGACAAGGTCGTGCTCGAAGTCCCCGCGCCCTCGGCCGGCGTGCTGGCTCAGATCGTCAAGAACGACGGCGAGACCTGCGTGAGCGACGAAGTCATCGCGAAGATCGACACCGAAGGCACGGCCGCCGCCGCGGCGCCTGCCGCAGCGGCCGCGCCCGCCGCCGCGCCGGCCGCCGCCCCTGCGGTGGCAGCCGCGGCCGTCGGCGGCAGCAAGGCCGGCGTCGCGATGCCGGCCGCCGCCAAGCTGCTGGCCGATCACAACCTGTCGGCCGGCCAGGTTGCCGGCACCGGCCGCGACGGCCGCGTGACCAAGGGCGACGTGCTGAGCGTGATCGAAGGCGGTGCCAAGCCGGCCGTCGCGGCGCCGGTGGCCGCGCCGGTCGCGGCCGCGGTGGCCAAGCCGCTGCCGGCCGTCGCCGCACCGGTGGCGCAGAACCTGGGCGATCGCCCCGAGCAGCGCGTGCCGATGTCGCGCCTGCGCGCGCGCGTCGCCGAGCGCCTGCTGCAGTCGCAGGCCACCAATGCCATCCTGACCACGTTCAACGAAGTGAACATGGCTCCGGTGATGGAGATGCGCAAGCGCTTCCAGGAGAAGTTCGAGAAGGAGCACGGCGTCAAGATCGGCTTCATGAGCTTCTTCGTGAAGGCCGCGGTCGCCGCGCTCAAGAAGTACCCGGTGCTCAACGCCTCGGTCGACGGCAACGACATCGTCTACCACGGCTACTTCGACATCGGCATCGCGGTCGGCTCGCCGCGCGGCCTCGTCGTGCCCATCCTGCGCAATGCCGACCAGATGAGCTTTGCCGACATCGAGAAGAAGATCGCCGAGTTCGGCCAGAAGGCCAAGGACGGCAAGCTCTCGCTCGACGACCTCTCGGGCGGCACCTTCTCGATCTCCAACGGCGGCGTGTTCGGCTCGATGCTCTCCACGCCGATCATCAACCCGCCGCAATCGGCGATCCTCGGCGTGCATGCGACCAAGGACCGCGCGGTCGTGGAGAACGGCCAGGTCGTCGTGCGCCCGATCAACTACCTCGCGATGTCCTACGACCACCGCATCATCGACGGCCGCGAAGCCGTGCTGGGCCTGGTGGCGATGAAGGAAGCGCTGGAAGACCCGGCGCGCCTGCTGTTCGACATCTAAGCCGAGGCCCAACACACCATGAGCAAGCAATTCGACGTCGTCGTGATCGGCGGCGGCCCCGGCGGCTACATCGCGGCGATCCGCGCCGCGCAGCTCGGCTTCAACGTCGCCTGCATCGACGACTGGAAGAATGCCAAGGGCGGCCCGGCCCCGGGCGGCACCTGCACGAACGTCGGCTGCATTCCCTCGAAAGCGCTGCTGCAGTCGAGCGAGCACTTCGAGCATGCCGGCCACCACTTCGCCGACCACGGCATCGGGCTCAAGGACTTGAGCATCGATGTCGCCAAGATGCTCGGCCGCAAGGACACCGTCGTGAAGCAGAACAACGACGGCATCCTCTACCTGTTCAAGAAGAACAAGGTCAGCTTCTTCCACGGCCGCGGCTCGTTCGCCGCTGCGAAGGAGGGCGCCTACGAGATCAAGGTCGCCGGTGCCGCCGAGGAGACGCTGGTCGCCAAGCAGGTGATCGTCGCCACCGGCTCGAACCCGCGCGCGCTGCCGGGTGCCGCGTTCGACGAGGAGAACATCCTCAGCAACGACGGCGCGCTGCGCATCCCGGCAGTGCCCAAGACGCTGGGCGTGATCGGCTCCGGCGTGATCGGCCTCGAGATGGGCTCGGTGTGGCGTCGCCTCGGCGCCGACGTGACCGTGCTCGAAGCGCTGCCGACCTTCCTCGGCGCGGTCGACGAGCAGATCGCCAAGGAAGCGCACAAGGCCTTCACCAAGCAGGGCCTGAAGATCGAGCTGGGCATCAAGATCGCCGAGGTGAAGAACGCCAAGGGTGGCGTGACGGTGTCGTACGCCGACGCCAAGGGCGAGGCGAAGACGCTCACGGTCGACAAGCTGATCGTCTCGATCGGCCGCGTGCCCAACACCAACGGCCTCAATGCGGAAGCGGTGGGCCTCAAGCTCGACGAGCGCGGCGCGATCGCCGTCGACGACGAGTGCAAGACCAACCTGCCGGGCGTGTGGGCGATCGGCGACGTGGTGCGCGGCCCGATGCTGGCGCACAAGGCCGAGGAAGAGGGCGTCGCGGTGGCCGAGCGCATCGCCGGCCAGCACGGCCACGTCAACTTCAACACCATCCCGTGGGTGATCTACACCTCGCCCGAGATCGCGTGGGTGGGCCAGACCGAGCAGCAGCTCAAGGCCGCGGGGCGCGCCTACAAGGCCGGCACGTTCCCGTTCATGGCCAACGGCCGCGCGCGCGCGCTGGGCGACACGACCGGCATGGTGAAGTTCCTCGCCGACGCCAAGACCGACGAGATCCTCGGCGTGCACATCGTCGGCCCCTTCGCCAGCGAGCTGATCTCCGAAGCCGTGGTCGCGATGGAGTTCAAGGCCAGCGCCGAGGACATTGCACGCATCTGCCACGCGCATCCGTCGCTCAGCGAGGCGACCAAGGAGGCCGCACTCGCGGTCGACAAGCGCACGCTGAACTTCTAAGGCCGTGGGAGTCCGCGCGCTGTACGAGCGCTCGCTCGCGGAGCGCGGCTACCGCAGCGACGCGGCCCAGCTCGCCGCGATCGACGCCCTCGAGCGCTGCGAGAACGAGTGGATCGACTACAAGGCGCGGCGCAGCAACGCGGTGACGCGGCTGCTGCGCCATCCGCCGTTGCCGCGCGGCGTCTACATGTGGGGCGGCGTGGGGCGCGGCAAGAGCTTCCTGATGGAATGCTTCTTCGAGTCGGTGCCGCTGCTGCGCAAGACCCGGCTGCACTTCCACGAGTTCATGCGCGAGGTGCACCGCGAGCTGCAGGACCTCAAGGGCACGGTCAATCCGCTCGACGAGCTGGCGCGGCGCATCTCGCGCAAGCACCGGCTGATCTGCTTCGACGAGTTCCATGTCGCCGACGTCACCGATGCGATGATCCTGCATCGCCTGCTCGAGGCGATGTTCGCGCATCGGGTCAGCATCGTGACGACGTCGAACTTCCACCCCGACGGCCTGTACCCGAACGGCCTGCACCGCGACCGCATCCTGCCGGCGATCGAGCTGCTCAAGGAGAAGCTCGAGATCGTCAACGTCGATGCCGGCACCGACTACCGGCGACGCACGCTGGAGCATGTGCGGCTTTACCACACGCCGCTGGGACCCGAGGCCGAGGCTGCGCTCGAGTCCACCTTCGAGCAGCTTGCCGAGGTGCGCGACATCGATCCGGTGCTGCACATCGAGCATCGCGCGATCCGGGCGCGCCGTCGTGCCGGCGGCGTGGTCTGGTTCGACTTCAAGGAGCTCTGCGGCGGCCCGCGCTCGCAGAACGACTACCTCGAGATCGCGAGCCAGTTCCACACCGTCATCGTCTCCGGCGTGCCGGCGATGTCGCCGCGGCTGGCCTCGGAGGCGCGGCGTTTCACCTGGCTGGTCGATGTGCTCTACGACCGGCGCGTCAAGCTGGTGCTCTCGGCGGCGGTGTCGCCTGAGCAGCTCTACACCGAAGGTCCGCTCGCGCACGAGTTCCCGCGTACCGTGTCTCGGCTGGTGGAGATGCAGTCGTCCGAGTTCCTCGCGCTCGCGCATCGCGAGGTCGATACTGCCTTGACGTGATCCACGCCCCAAGCACCTTCGAGCGGTCCGGCAAGACCGGAACCGTGGCGGCCGTCTGGCTCGCCCGTGCGGTGGCGTTCACGCTGGTCGTCGCGTCGATGAGCGCGAGCCTCGCCGTGGAGCCCGAAGCGGCCGAGCGCGCCGCACTGGCCCACCAGCGCGCCGCCGTGCGGGAGCGCGCGGCGGCCGAGGAGCGCGAATGCGCATTGCGCTTCGCGGTGAATGCCTGCCTCGACGACGTGCGCGCGCGGCGCCGCGAAGCGCTGGCGCCGATCGAGGCGCGCGACGCCCAGCTCGATGCGGTGATGCGCCAGCGCCGCGCGCAAGAACGACGCGAGCGCATCGACGAGAAGCAGGCCGAGCGCGCACGCCGCGAGGCCCGCGCGAGCGAAGCGCAGCCGCCTCAGCCCTTGGAGGGCCTGCCTGCAAGGCCGCGGCCGAAGGCGCAGCCGGCGTCGGCCCACGCCGCGGCCGCGGAGCCTACGCCGGCCGAGCGCTCGGCGCGCGAACAGGCCGCGCGCGGGCGCTTCGAGGAGAAGCAGCGAGAAGCCGCGACGCACCGCGAGCAGATCGAGCGGCGCAATGTCGAGGCGAGCAAGCCGGCTGCGCAGCCGCTGCCGCCGGTGCCGGCGGCCTCCCGCTAGCTCAGGCGCTCACAGCGCCTCGATGCGAACGAGGGCGAGCGAGAGGTTGTCGCCGCCGCCGCGCGCGCGATGGCGCGCCTTGCCGATCAGCATCTCGCTGGCCTCGCGGGGCGGCAGCGTGTGCACGATGGCGCCGAGTTCGCGCGGCGTGAAGTAGTGCCACAGGCCGTCGGAGCAGGCCAGCAGCGAATCGCCGATCTCGAGCCGGCCGACGTGGTGCAGCGTGATCGGCGGGTCTTGCTGCGTGCCGAGGCAGCCGGTCAGCAGGTTGGCCTGCGGGTGCGTGTTGGCCTCGTCTTCGCTGATCTGGCCTTCGTCGACCAGGCGCTGCACGAAGGAGTGGTCGCTGGTGCGGCTGACCATGTCGGGGCCGCGAAAGTGGTAGACGCGGGAATCGCCGGCATGAACGATGTGGCAGTCGCGCGAGGGATCGATCAGGATCGCGGCGACCGTGCTGTGCGGCTCTTCCTCGGCCGTGATCGCGGTGAGCTTGATCATCAGGTGCGATTCGAGCACCAGCTGCTTGAGCGCCTCGGCGGGGTCGTCACGCATCGGCGTGTAGCGCTCGAACAGCTGCTTGGCGGTCAGCAGCACCTGATCGGCCGCCTTGCGCCCGCCGCTCTTGCCACCCATGCCGTCGGCGACGATGGCCAGCAGGCAGCCCGGTACCCGTGCGTGCGGCAGGATCTCGACTTGGTCCTGCTGGTACATCCGGTCGCCGCGGTGAAGGCCCGTGGCAGCGGCGAGGCGGTGACCGGAGGTGGGTGGCGTCATGGCCGGAAACTATAATCGCTCGCCTGCAAAACGGCCGCGCGGCTTCCCTCGTGAGGCATTCAGTGTGGCGTCCGTTGAACGTCGATGGACGATAACCTGCACTCCCCTCAGCGCCGCCTGATCGAACTGCGCATCGAACACGCCGACCTCGACGGCCTGATCGATCGCGCCGCGCTGCAATCGCCGCTCGACGACCTGATGCTGCGTCGCCTGAAGAAGCGACGCCTGGCGCTGCGCGACCAGATCGCGCAGCTCGAAGCCCGGCTCGAGCCGCCCGAGCCGGCATGACCGACGACCATCGCGACAGCGCACTCGCCGCTGCCGTTGCGCGTGCTTTCGCGGCCGATGGCGCGCTCGCCGAGGTCGACGCCGGCTATCGCCCGCGCGACGCGCAGCAGCGCATGGCGCAGGCCGTGGCCGAGGCGATCGACGCCGACGAGGTGCTGGTGGCCGAGGCCGGCACCGGCGTCGGCAAGACCTTTGCCTACCTCGTGCCGGCGCTGCTGTCCGGCAAGCGCGTGATGGTCAGCACGGCCACCAAGAGCCTTCAGGACCAGCTCTTCCTGCGCGACCTGCCGCGGCTCGCCGGCGCCCTCAAGGTGCCGGTGACGATCGCGCTGCTCAAGGGCCGCGCGAGCTACCTCTGCACGCACCGACTGGCGCAGGCGCGCGACGACGCGCAGCTGTCCGACCGCCTGTCACTGCGCACGCTGGCCAAGATCGAGGCCTGGGCGCAGGGCACGCGCACCGGTGACCTCGCCGAACTCGACGGGCTGGACGAGCGTTCCCCGGCCATACCGCTGGTCACGTCGACGCGCGAGAACTGCCTGGGCAGCGACTGCCCGCAGTACCGCGGCTGCCACGTGATGAAGGCGCGCCGCGACGCAATGGCGGCCGACGTCGTCGTCGTCAACCACCATCTCTTCTTTGCCGACCTGGCGCTGCGCGACACGGGGCTGGCCGAGCTGCTGCCGTCGGTCGAGGTCGCGGTGTTCGACGAGGCGCACCAGCTGCCCGAAGCCGGCGTGGCCTTCCTCGGCACCGTGCTCGGCAGCTCGCAGGCGATCGACCTCGCGCGCGACCTGCTCGCCGCGGGCCTGTCGCAGGCGCGCGGCCTGCAGCCCTGGAACGACCTCGCCGCCGCCATCGACCGCGCGGCGCGCGACCTGCGCATCGCGAGCGCCGGCACGTTGCGCGACGTGCGCGCCACGATCAAGCTGCGCTGGGAAGAGCGCGCCGGCCGGCCGGGCTTCGAATCGGCGCTGGCCGCGCTGGGTCAGGTGGCGCGCGATGCCTCGCTGGCGCTCGACGCGGTCGCCGAGATCGGGCCCGACTTCGATCGCCTGGCGGAGCGCGCGCGCGTGCTGTCGCAGCGCGCCTCGGGCTTTGCGCTCGAGGCCGCGCCGGGCCGCGTGCGCTGGATCGATCTCGGCGCGCAGTCGGTGCGCCTGGTCGAGTCGCCGCTCGACGTGCGCGAGGCGATGCGCACGCAGATCGAGGCCGCGCCGCGCGCTTGGGTGTTCACGTCGGCCACGCTGGGCGCCGAACCGACGCTGGCGTGGTTCACCGCGCAGGCCGGCCTCGACGACGCGCGCACATTGCGCGTCGACAGTCCGTTCGACTATCCGAGCCACGCGCGGCTGTACGTGCCGCAGCGCTTTCCCAAGCCCAACGAGCCCGGCCATCCGTCGGCGGTGGCGCGGCTCGGCGCCGCCTGCGCGCGCGCTGCGGGCGGGCGCAGCTTCGTGCTGACGACCACGCTGCGCTCGCTGTCGCAGGTGGCCGAGGCGCTGCGCGACGACTTCGCCGCCGCGGGCGACGGCATCGAGGTGCTCGTTCAAGGCAGTGCGCCCAAGCGAGCGCTGCTGCAGCGCTTCGTGTCGGCGTCGCGGGCTGTGCTGGTCGGCTCGCAGAGCTTCTGGGAAGGCATCGACGTGCCCGGCGACGCGCTGCAGTGCGTCGTGATCGACAAGCTGCCGTTTCCGCCGCCGAACGATCCGCTGGTCGAGGCGCGCGTCAAGCGCATCGAGTCCGAGGGCCGCAGCGCCTTTGGCGAGTACTTCGTCGCGGAGGCGGCGATCTCGCTGAAGCAGGGCGCCGGCCGGCTGATCCGCAGCGAGACCGACCGCGGCCTGCTCGTGATCTGCGATCCGCGCCTGGCCGCCAGCAGCTACGGCCGCCAGCTGATCGCGGCGCTGCCGCCGATGACGCGCGTGCCCGACGAGGCCGGCGCGCTCGACTGGCTGGCCGAGATCGCCGCCACGCCGGCCTGAGGCGCCGGAAACGACGAGGGGCCCGAAGGCCCCTCGCTGATTCGCGTCACTCGCGGCTCCGGCGCTGCGTCACCAGAGCTGCCACCAGGCCTTGGGCGCCGCGACCAGGCCATCCTTCAGGAACCTGCTGTCGGGAAAGTTCTGCACCAGCACCCGCTGCGCGTCGTCGCGCAGCTGCGGCAGGCCGAGCTGGTCGTAGCTCATCGCCATGATGTAGAGCGCTTCCTCGACAGCCGGCGAACGCTGGAACTCCTGCACCGCCTGCTGCGCGCGGTTGGCCGCGGCGATGTAGGCGCGGCGCTTGTAGTAGTAGCGCGCGACGTGCACCTCGTACTGCGCGAGTGTGTTGACGATGTAGTTCATGCGCAGCGCCGCGTCGCTCGCGTAGCGCGATTGCGGGAACTGCGTGACGAGCTGGCGAAACGACTGGTAGGCGTCCTTGGAGGCCTGCTGGTCGCGTTCCGAAAGGTCCTGGCCGGCCAGGCTGCCGAGCAGGCCGAGGTTCTCGTTGAAGTTGATCAGGCCTTGCAGGTAGTAGGCGTAGTCGATTGCCGGGCTCGAGGGGTTGAGCTTGATGAAGCGGTCGATCGTGGACTGCGCCTGCGCCTTCTCGCCGCCCTTGTAGTAGGCATAGGCGAGGTCGAGCGTGGCCTGCTGGGCCAGCGGCGTGCCGGCCGCGCGCGCCTCGACGCGCTCGTAGAGCTTGGCGGCGCGGTCCCAGTTGCCGTTGGAGGCGTCGTCGCGGGCCTCTTCGTACAATTTGTCGGTGGCCATGCCGGCCGTCTCGTCCTTCTCGAGCGAGCCGCAAGAGGCCATCAGAACGGCCATCGCCGCGAGACCCACCGCGCGCGCCCAGGCCCGTGCGCCGTGCCCCACCAGATCCTGCGCGCTCCGCGAAGAAGCGCTCGACCGCATCCACATCATTGCCACACCGTGCGGCTGGGCCGCATCGAAGAAAGCGCAAAGTATATGAGCCGAGCCACGCTCGACTGGCCAGCGGCGCCGGGAGAGGACGATGCCGCCGCGCCGGACGACGACGCGTTCGAGCTGCGCGAGGGCCAGGTCGACGCTGCCGGACACGGCGAGCGGCTGGACCGCTGGCTGGTGGCGCTCGCGCCCGAGTTCTCGCGCAGCTACCTGCAGCAGCTGATCGAAGCCGGCGAGGTCTGCGTCGACGCCGCCGCGCAGCGCACGCCGGCCAAGCGCCTGTCGGCCGGCCAGCGCGTCGCGGTGCGCCTGGTGCCGACACCGCAAAGCCGCGCCTTTCGCGCCGAGCCGATGGCCTTGGCGGTGGTGCACGAAGACGAGCACCTGCTCGTGATCGACAAGCCGGCCGGGCTGGTCGTGCACCCGGCGGCGGGCCACTGGTCCGGAACACTGCTCAATGGCTTGCTGGCCCACCACGCCGGCGCGGCCAGCCTGCCGCGCGCGGGCATCGTGCACCGGCTCGACAAGGACACCAGCGGCCTGATGGCGGTGGGTAAGACGCTGGCGGCCGTGACCGCACTGGTGCGCGCCATCGCAGCGCGCGAGGTGCACCGCGAGTACCTGGCGATTGTGCACGGCGAGCCGCGCGAGGCGGCCTTCACGGTCGATGCGCCGATCGGCCGCGACCCGGCGTCGCGCGTACGCATGGCCGTCGTTGCTTCCGGCAAGTCGGCGCGCACCGACGTGCAGTGCCTGGCGAGCGGGGCGATCGAAGGCGGGCGTGCCAGCGTGGTGCGCTGCACGCTGCACACCGGGCGCACGCACCAGATCCGCGTGCATCTGGCGTCGCGCGGACATCCGCTGGTGGCCGACGCGCTGTACGGCGGCGCACCGGCGCTGGGCATGTCGCGCCAGGCGCTGCATGCGCGGCGGCTGGCCTTCGAGCATCCACACGATGCACGCGCACTGCGCTTCGAGGCGTTACCGCCGGCCGACTTGCGGTCTGCCTGCCACGCGATTTCGCCGATGCTCGACGTATGAGCGCACTCCGCTACAATCGGGGCCTCGCCGGTTGCAAGTCCCGTTCGTGACGAACGGACGCCAGTCCGATGCGAGCCGGCCGAAGCGCTTCAAGAACAAGAGCAACAACTGGGCTACGCCGGCAATGCGGGAACCGCGGCGCCTCGAGTAACAGGCCCCGATCGGTGACCCCGACCCCAACGGTTCCGCTTTCACCCGACCCGGGCATTGAATGCCCGAGGCTGTAACGGACTCCATGAATACACAGGATGCAAAGCGCGTCCTCGAGACCGCGCTCATCTGCGCACAGCAGCCGCTGCCGCTGCGCGAGATGCGCTTGCTGTTCGACGATCAGCTCGCGCCCGACACGATCCGCTCGCTGCTCGACGAACTCACGCGCGACTGGGAAGACCGCGGCGTCGAGCTGGTGGCGCTGGCGACCGGCTGGCGCTTCCAGAGCCGCCCCGAACTGCGCGAATACCTCGATCGGCTCAACCCCGAGAAGCCGCCGAAGTACAGCCGCGCGACGCTCGAGACGCTGGCCATCATCGCGTACCGCCAGCCGGTCACGCGCGGCGACATCGAGGACATCCGCGGCGTCACCGTGAGCAGCCAGATCATCAAGCAGCTCGAGGACCGCGGCTGGGTCGAGACCATCGGCCACCGCGAGGCACCGGGCCGTCCGGCGCTGTTCGCGACGACGCGCCAGTTCCTCGACGACCTCGGCCTCGCCTCGCTGGAGCAGTTGCCGGCCCTCGATGGTTCGCCGCAGGCGATGGCCGCCCTCGCCGAGGCCCTGCCCGGCGGGGACGAGCAGCCCTCGCTGCTGGACGGCCTGGGTGAGGCCGCCGCAGAGCAGGCGCCGCAGGGCGCGGAGGGCAGCGCGGCCGACCAGCCGGTGCCCGAGCCGAGCGAAAGCGGCGACGAGACCGTCGCACCGCTCGCCGAGCCCGCCGACACCGACGCGGTGCACGACACCGCTTCCACCGACGACACGACCGAGCCGGACGAGCCTCCGGCCGCCGACGAGCCCACCCCCGAGGCCCCCGCGCAAGCATGAATCCGATGAACGACCTGCCCGTGGACGGCACCGCGCCGATCGACAGCCCGGCGCCTGCCGAAGCGACGGACGCCGCGCCCGCACCGGCGCGCAAGCGCACCCGCAAGTCCGCTGCCGCGGCCACCGAGCCCGCGGCAACGACCGAGGCGCAGGCCGCGCCGGAGAGCGCCGAGGCGGCACCGGCCAAGCCGGCGCGCAAGCGTCGCACGGCCAAGGCTGCGCCCGAGGAGGCCGTGGCCGTCGAGCCGGTGGCCACGGCCGCGCAGCCGCAGCCGGCATCGACCGTCGAGCCGATCGTCGAGGCGAAGGCGTCGCCGGTCGACGCCGCGCCCGAAGCGGCCCGCGAGGCAGCCGAGCCGCAGGCGGCCGAGCGCGAGGGCGACGCTGAAGGTGAAGGCCATGGCGAGGGCCAAGGCGAAGGAGACGGCGAGCGCCGCGGCCGGCGCGGCCGCAACCGTCGCCGCGGTCGCGGCGGCGAGACTGCAGGCGATGCGCCGCCGGTGCCGACCGTGGCCGTCGCCGCCGAGGCGGCGAAGGAGCGCTTCGCCGACGTCCTCTCCGAGAGCTGGGATACCGAGACCGCGGCCGAGGAGGCCCCGGCCGCCGCTTCCGACGCCGAAGCGGAGCAGGGCAAGCGCGTGCTGCGCCCCGAGCCCGAGGCGCCCAAGCTGCACAAGGTGCTGGCGCAGTCGGGCATCGGCTCGCGCCGCGACATGGAGCAGCTGATCGCCGACGGCCGCGTGACCGTGAACGACGAGGTCGCGCACCTGGGCATGCGCATCACCTTCGGCGACCAGATCAAGGTCAATGGCAAGCCGGTCAAGGTGCGTATCGCGCCGCCGCCGGCGCGCGTGCTCGCCTATCACAAGCCGGTCGGCGAGGTCGTCACCTTCAACGACCCCGAGGGCCGTCCCACGGTGTTCCGCAACCTGCCGCGCCTGGCCAACGGCAAGTGGCAATCGGTCGGCCGCCTGGACATCAATACCGAGGGCCTGCTGCTGTTCACCACCTCGGGCGAACTGGCCAACCAGCTGATGCACCCGCGCTTCGGCGTCGAGCGCGAGTACGCGGTGCGCGTGCTCGGCACGCTCGAGCCCGAGCAGCGCGCGCAGCTGCTCGAGGGCGTTGAGATCGAGGGCCAGACCGCGGCGTTCAAGTCGATCGAGGACGGCGGCGGCGAGGGCGTCAACCGCTGGTATCGCGTCGTCATCACCGAGGGCCGCAACCGCGAGGTGCGCAAGCTGTTCGACAAGGTCGGCCTCGGCGTCAGCCGCCTGATCCGCATCCGCTACGGCACCGTGGTGCTGCCGCGCGGCCTCAAGCGCGGCGTGTGGGTCGAGCTCGACGACAACGACGTGCGCGCGATCCGCCGCCTCGCCCATCCGGGCGGCGCCCAGCCTTCGCCTCAGCCCCAGCAGCAGCGCCAGCAGCCCGGTGGCAAGGGCCCGCAGCAGCGCGGCAAGGGCAGGAACGACCGCAACGACCGCAACGACCGTGGCCCGCGCGGTCAGCGCCAGGGCGAAGCCCGGCGCGACGAGCCGCGCGCCACGGACGAGGGCGGACACGAGGAAGACTTCGGCCGCATCCCGAATCCGCTCGAGCAGACCTTCGACCGCCGCTTCGCCAAGGGCGGCCGGCGCGGTCCCGCCCAAGGCTTCGGCCATGCGACGCCGCAGCACGAGGACGACGCCTTCGCCCCGCCGGGAACCATCCCGAACCCGCTGGAACAGACCTTCGACCGTCGCTTCGCCAAGGGCTCCAAGCGCATCACCGCCGGCTTCGGCCGGCCGGACTCGGGTCAACCGCAAGGCGGGCCGCAACAGGGTCGCCGCGGTGGCGGTGGCCCGAAGCAGCCGGACCCGATGCAGACCTCGGTGGGCTACATCGGCGCCGACGCTTACTTCAACAAGGGCGGCGGCAAGGGGCGTCGTGGCGGCGGTGGGGGTGGTGGCGGCCGCGGCGGGCGCGGGCGCTGAGGCGCCGACGCGAGCCTGCGATGCCCGTTCGCACATCGGCGCCCAACGTTCGAGCGCTAGAATTGCAAGCTTTGCTAAATCCTTGATTCCTGGAGAAAAAGATGGCCGTTGAACGCACCCTGTCGATCATCAAGCCGGATGCGGTCGCGAAGAACGTGATCGGTCAGATCTACGCGCGCTTCGAAGGCGCGGGCCTGAAGATCGTCGCCGCGAAGATGGTGCACCTGTCGCGCGGCGAAGCCGAGCAGTTCTACGCGGTGCACAAGGCGCGTCCGTTCTTCAAGGACCTCGTCGACTTCATGATCTCGGGCCCGGTGATGATCCAGGCGCTCGAGGGCGAGAACGCGATCGCCAAGAACCGCGAGCTGATGGGTGCCACCGATCCCAAGAAGGCCGAGAAGGGCACGATCCGCGCCGACTTCGCCGACAGCATCGACGCCAATGCCGTGCACGGCTCCGATGCGCCCGAGACCGCTGCCGTCGAGGTGGCGTTCTTCTTCCCCGGCATGAACGTCTACAGCCGCTGAGGACGCGTCGGGTGCGGCCTGCCGCACCCGCTTCCACGACGATGACCGCGGTCAACCTGCTCGACTTCGACCTCGACGCACTGGCCGCGTATTGCGAGCAGCTGGGCGAGAAGCGTTTTCGCGCCACCCAGCTGTTCCGCTGGATCCACCAGAAGGGCGCGCGTGACTTCGCGCAGATGTCCGACCTGGCCAAGTCGCTGCGCGACAAGCTCGCCAGCCGCGCCGAGATCCGGCCGCTGCCGGTGATCTCCGAGCACGTTTCCGCCGACGGCACGATCAAGTGGCTGTTCGACGTGGGCGGCGGCAATGCCGTCGAAAGCGTCTTCATCCCCGAGGACGACCGCGGCACGCTGTGCGTGTCGTCGCAGGCCGGCTGCGCGGTCGGCTGCCGCTTCTGCTCGACCGGCCACCAGGGCTTCTCGCGCAACCTGAGCACCGGCGAGATCGTCGCCCAGCTGTGGTTCGCGGAGCACGCGCTGCGTGCGCGCTTCAAGACCGCCGAGCGCGTCATCAGCAACGTCGTGATGATGGGCATGGGCGAGCCGCTGCAGAACTACGCGGCGCTCGTGCCGGCGCTGCGCACGATGCTCGACGACCACGGCTATGGCCTGTCGCGCCGCCGCGTGACGGTCAGCACCTCCGGCGTCGTGCCGATGATCGACCGGCTGCGCAAGGACTGCCCGGTCGCGCTCGCCGTCTCGCTGCATGCGCCGACCGACCCGCTGCGCGACGAGCTGGTGCCGATCAACCGCAAGTATCCGATCAAGGAACTGCTCGAGGCCTGTCAGCGCTACCTCGAGGCCGCGCCGCGCGACTTCATCACCTTCGAGTACTGCATGCTCGACGGCGTGAACGACAGCGACGCGCAGGCGCGCGAACTGCTGGCGCTGGTCGGCGAGCGCGGCCCCGCCGGCCGCGTGCCGTGCAAGTTCAACCTGATCCCGTTCAACCCGTTCCCTGCCTCGGGCCTCAAGCGCTCGGGTGCGGCGCGGGTGCAGGCGTTCGCGCAGGTGCTGATCGACGGCGGCCTGGTCACGACCGTGCGCAAGACGCGCGGCGACGACATCGACGCCGCCTGCGGACAGCTCGCCGGCGAAGTGCAGGACCGCACGAACGCCGCGACGCGCATGGCCGGCGCACGCCAGCGCGCGAAGATGGTGCCCATCGCCGTGCAGGCGCCGGGCGGCAGCGATATCCACAACGAAGGGACGAGTCGATGAGCAGCCTGTTGGGGGCGAAGCGCCTGGAGTCGATGACCAGGTGGCTGGCGGGAGTGGCATTGGTCGGCGCACAGATCGGCGCGCTGGGCGTGGCGCTGCCGCTGCCGGCCGCAGCGCAAGGCGCGGGCGAGCGCTCGACGTCCTCTGACGAGTCCGATCCCCAGCGTCGCGCGCGCATCCGCATGCAGCTGGCCTCGAGCTACTACGCCGACGGCCAGCTCGCGACGGCGCTCGATCAGGTCAAGCTCGCCCTGGCCGCGATTCCCGACCTGCCCGAGGCCTACAACCTGCGCGGCCTCATCTACGCCGCGCTGGGCGATGACGCGCTCGCCGCCGAGAGCTTTCGGCGTGCGCTCGATCTGCGCCCGCAAGACGGCGACACGCTGCACAACTTCGGCTTTTTCCTGTGCCAGCGCGGCCGCTATGCCGAAGCCGAGACCTATTTCGATCGTGCGCTGAACGCGCCGCAATACCGCAGCAGCAGCCGCACGCTGCTGGTGCAGGGCGTGTGCCAGTCGCGCGGCGGCGACCTCGCGCGCGCCGAGGCCACGCTGACGCGCGCCTACGAGCTCGACGCCGGCAATCCCGCCACCGCGGTCAACCTCGCCGACGTGCTCTATCGCAAGGGCGAGTTCGAACGCGCGCGCTTCTACGTGCGCCGCGTCAACGGCCAGACCGAACTGCAGAACGCCGAGTCGCTGTGGCTGGCGGCCCGCATCGAGCGCAAGCTGGGCAACGACTCCGGCGCGCGCGACTTCGGCAACCAGCTGCGCGACCGCTATCCGCAGTCGCGCGAGGCCGCGGCCTTCGGCCGGGGAAGCTTCGATGAGTGACGAGGCCAGCGCCGGCTCGGCCGCCGGCAGCGCCGGTTCGCTGCTGCGCGAAGCGCGTGAACGCCAGGGCATGCACATCGCGGCGCTGGCCGCGGCGTTGAAGGTCGCGCCGCGCAAGCTGGAACTCATCGAAGCCGACCGCTACGACGAGCTGCCCGACGCCACCTTCGTGCGCGCCCTGGCGCTGAGCATGTGCCGTGCGCTGCGCATCGATGCGCAGCCGGTGCTGATGCGCCTGCCGCAGGCCGCGGACCGTCGTCTCGAAGACGTCACCCGCGGGCTGAACCAGCCGTTTCGCGACCGTGCCGCGATGAGCGACGCGATCGAGTGGCAGCGTTATCTCAGTGCCCCGGTGATCGGCGCGCTGCTGCTGGTGGTCGCGGCGGTCGTGCTCTACCTGCTGCCCAGTCGCAGCTGGTGGCCGACGCGTGCCGATGCGCCGGTCCCGGCGAGCGCCAGCGGCGTGGCGGCCGGCCAGACTGCCGTCGTTGCGCCTTCGGGTGCCAGTGAGGCGGAGGGCGGCAGCGGCGTGCTGGCCGAGCTGGCCGCCTCGGCGGTCCAGGCGGCGGCCTCGGTGATCGCGCCGCCGGCGTCGGCGCCCGCGCAGCCTCCCGTGCCGCAGCCGCCGACGGCGCCCGCGGCGACCCCGACGGCCGCGCCGCCTGCGGCCGCGACACCGGTGGCCGCCGCGTCGGCGGCCGCGGGGCCTGCGGCTTCGACCGCGCCCGCGCTGGTAACAGGCGTGCTGAAGATGTCCGCCCAGGCGGAGTCCTGGGTCGAGGTGCGCGACCGCGATGGCCGCGTGATCGTGCAGCGCACGCTCGCTGCGGGCGAGAGCGTCGGCGCCGACGGCGCCTTGCCGCTGCGGGTGACGGTCGGCAATGCCGCCGCCACGCAGCTCGAGTTTCGTGGCCAGCCGGTGGCGCTGGTGCCGCTCACGCGCGACAACGTCGCGCGCCTGGAGTTGAAGTGATGTCCGTGACGAGCGAAGCGCTCTCTTCGGCCGACGAGGCCATCGCCGCGGCGCGGCCCGCTGCCCGCCGAAGCCGCCAGGCGCGCGTGGCCTGGGGCGACAACGTCGTCACGATCGGCGGCGACGCGCCGGTGCGCGTGCAGTCGATGACCAACACCGACACGGTCGACGTGATCGAGACCGCGATCCAGTGCAAGGAGCTCGCGCAGGCCGGCTCGGAGCTGGTGCGCATCACGGTCAACACGCCCGAGGCGGCGCAGGCCGTGCCGGCGATCCGCGAGCAGCTCGACCGCATGGGCATCGCGGTGCCGCTGGTGGGCGATTTCCACTACAACGGCCACCGGCTGCTGAGCGAGTTTCCCGAGTGCGCCGCGGCGCTCTCCAAGTACCGCATCAACCCGGGCAACGTCGGCAAGGGCGACAAGCGCGACCGCCAGTTCGCGATGATGATCGAAGCGGCGCTCAGGCACGACAAGCCGGTGCGCATCGGTGTCAACTGGGGCAGCCTCGACCAGGAACTGCTGGCCGCGCTGATGGACGAGAACGCACGGCGCGCCGAACCCTGGGATGCGCAGCAGGTGATGTACCAGGCGCTGGTGCAGTCGGCGCTGGATTCGGCCTCCTACGCGGTCGAGCTCGGCATGGACCCGGGCCAGGTGATCCTGTCGTGCAAGGTCAGCGGCGTGCAGGACCTCGTGAGCGTCTACCGCGCGCTGGCGAAGCGCTGCGACCATCCGCTGCACCTGGGCCTCACCGAAGCCGGCATGGGCACCAAGGGCACGGTGGCCTCGACGGCGGCGCTGTCGCTGCTGCTGCAAGAAGGCATCGGCGACACGATCCGCGTGAGCCTCACGCCGCAGCCGGGGGAGTCGCGCACGCAGGAGGTGGTGGTGGCCACCGAGATCCTGCAGGCGCTGGGCCTGCGCGCGTTCAACCCGAGCGTGACGGCGTGCCCCGGCTGCGGGCGCACGACGAGCACCACGTTCCAGGAGCTCGCCAAGCAGATCGACGACTTCCTGCGCGCGCAGATGCCGGTGTGGAAGGCGCGCTACCCGGGCGTCGAGAACCTGCGCGTCGCGGTGATGGGCTGCATCGTCAACGGCCCCGGCGAGAGCAAGCATGCCGACATCGGCATCAGCCTGCCGGGCACCGGCGAGGCACCGGCCGCGCCGGTCTTCATCGACGGCGAGAAGGCGCTGACGCTGCGCGGCGACGGCATCGCGCAGGAGTTCCACCGCATCGTCGAGCAGTACATCGAGCGTCGCTTCGGCTGACCCCGGGCCTGCGCGGGCCCGCTTTCCGTTGTCCAGATCACATGGCTGAGAAGATCCAGGCCGTCAAAGGCATGAACGACCTGCTGCCGCCCGAATCGGCGGCGTGGGAGTGGTTCGACGAGCAGGTGCGCCGCGTGATGCGCGCGCACGGCTACCAGTTCGTCCGCACGCCGATCGTCGAGCCCACGGCGCTGTTCGTGCGCGGCCTGGGCGAGGTGACCGACATCGTCGAGAAGGAGATGTACTCCTTCGAAGACAGCATGAACGGCGACAAGCTCACGCTGCGCCCCGAAGGCACGGCCGGCGTGGTGCGCGCGATCACCGAGCACAACTTCCTCTACGAAGGCGGCAGGCGGCTTTGGTACGCCGGCCCGATGTTCCGCCACGAACGGCCCCAGAAGGGCCGCTATCGCCAGTTCCATCAGGTCGGCGTCGAGGTGCTGGGCTTTCCGGGGCCCGACGTCGACGTCGAGATCATCCTGCTGCTGCGCGCACTGTGGCGCGCGCTGGGCCTGTCGGTGGGCGAGGGCTGCGACGTGCGGCTGGAGATCAACAGCCTGGGCGAGCCCAGCGAGCGCCAGGCGCACCGTGCCGCGCTGATCGCGCACTTCGAACAGCACGCCGACCTGCTCGATGCCGACGCCAAGCGCCGTCTGCACAGCAACCCGCTGCGCATCCTCGACACCAAGAACCCGGCGATGCAGGGCGTCGTCGAGTCGGCACCGAAGCTGATCGACTTCCTCGGCGAGGCTTCGCTCGCGCACTTCGCCCAACTGAAGGCCGCGCTCGACGCGGCCGGCCTGCCGTACCGCGTCAATCCGCGCCTGGTGCGCGGCATGGACTACTACAACCTCACGGTGTTCGAGTGGGTCACCGAGCGCCTGGGCGCGCAGGGCACGGTGTGCGGCGGCGGGCGCTACGACGGTCTCGTCGAGCAGCTCGGCGGCAAGCCGACGCCGGGCGTGGGCTTCGGCATCGGCGTCGAGCGAGTGATGCTGCTGCTGGCCGAAGCCGGCGCGCTGCCGGCCGCGCCGGTGCCCGATGCCTATGCCATCGTGCCCGATGCCGCGGCGCTGCCGCGCGTGCTGGCCACGCTCGATGCGCTGCGCAGCGAGGGCGTCTCGGTGCTGCTGCATCCGCTGGGCAAGGAGGGCGCCGCGAGCATGAAGTCGCAGTTCAAGAAGGCCGACGCGAGCGGCGCGCGCTTCGCATTGATCTTCGGCGCCGACGAGCTCGCGAACGACCGGGTGGGCGTGAAGCCGTTGCGCGCGGGCGAAGGCGCCGCGCAATCGACGCAGCCGCTCGATGGCGTCGCCGCGTGGGCCGGCTTGCTGCGCGGCTGAACCGGCGCGGCGGCGCTCCATAATCCGGGGCTTTTCGATCAGCCCGCCTTCTATCTCATGGCCGCCCGCGCGGCCTCAACAGCAACAAGCATGGCGACCCATCTCGACCTCCAGGACCAGGAACAGCTCGAGGAGCTGAAGCACTTCTGGAAGCAGTACGGCAACCTCATCACCTGGGTGTTGATCCTCGCGCTCGGCGGTTTCGCGGCCTGGAACGGCTGGAACTGGTGGCAGCGCGACCGCGCGGTCAAGGCCAGCGTGATGTACGACGAGCTCGACGCCGCCGCCCAGGCCGGCGATGCCGACAAGGCCGCGCGCGTGTTCGCCGACATGAAGGAGCGCTTCGGCTCCACCGCCTTCGCCGAACAGGCCGGCCTGCTGGCCGCCAAGGTGCAGGCCGACAAGGGCCAGGCCGACGCCGCGAAGGCCAGCCTGGAGTGGGTCGTCGCGAATGCGGTCGAGGCCGAGTACAAGGTCATCGCGCAGCTGCGCCTGGCCGGCCTGCTGCTCGACCAGAAAAAGTACGACGAGGCGCTGAAGGCGCTGCCGGCCGAGACGCCGAAGGAATTCGCCGCGCTCGCGGCCGACCGCCGCGGCGACATCCTCGCCGCGCAGGGCAAGCCCGAAGAGGCCAAGGCGGCCTACCGCCAGGCCTGGGACGCGATGCCCGCCGAAGTCGATTACCGCCTCCTGATCGAAGCCAAGCTGGCCGCGCTGGGCGCCGCGCCGGAGGCTGCCAAGTGAGCCGCATGCCGATCGGCCAGCGCGTCTGCATGGCCGCGGCGGTTGCCGCGGTCGCCGTGCTGGTCGCGGCCTGCGGCAGCAGCCCGCGGCCCGACCCCACGCCGCTGGAGCCGCTCAAGCCGCAGATCGCGGGCAAGGAAGTCTGGCGCCATGCGCTGTCGAACGTGCGTTTTCCGATGCGCGTCGCGACCGCGGGCGGGCACTTCACGCTGGCCGACAGCGACGGCACCGTGCTGGCGCTGGCCGCCGACACCGGCCGCGAACTGTGGCGCGGCGATGCCGGCGCCAAGCTCAGCGCCGGCGTCGGCAGCGACGGCCGCTATGCCGCGGTGGTGACGGTCGACAACGAGCTGGTCGTGCTCGACGCCGGCAAGCCGCTGTGGCGCAGCCGGCTGGCCGCGCGCGTCGTGACGCCGCCGCTCGTGGCCGGCGAGCGCGTGTTCGTGCAGGGCATCGACCGTGCCGTGACCGCCTTCGACGTGCTCGACGGCCGCAAGATCTGGGCGCTGTCGCGTCCCGGCGGCGACCCGCTGACGCTGTCCCAGCCGGGCGTGATGCTGCCGTGGAAGGACACCCTGGTGGTCGGGCAAGGTCCGCGCCTGGTCGGCGTCGATCCGTTGAGGGGCTCGATCCGCTGGGAGACCGCGGTCGCTTCGCCGCGCGGCACCAACGAGGTCGAGCGCCTCGCCGACCTCGTGGGCCCGGCGGCGCGCATCGGCGACACGATCTGCTCGCGCGCCTTCCAGGCAGCGGTGGGCTGCGTCGCGGCCGAGCGCGGCGTGCTGCAGTGGACCAAGCCGATCGGCGGCACCGAAGGCGTGGCCGCCGACGACGACTACGTCTTCGGCGTCGACGCGAGCGACCGCATCACCGCCTGGAAGCGCGCCAGCGGCGAGACCGCCTGGACCTCCGAGCGTTTCCTGTACCGCGACCTGTCGGCTCCCGCCGTGGTCGGCCGCACGCTGGTGTTCGGCGACAAGGAGGGCTGGCTGCACTTCGTCGATCGCGCCGACGGGCAACCGCTGCTGCGCCTGTCGACCGGCAGCAAGCCGGTGGTCGGCGCACCGGTGCGCGTGGGCAGCACGCTGTTGGTCGTCACGGCCAATGGCAACGTCGTCGCCTTCCGACCCGAGTAGGCATGAAACCCGTCATCGCGCTCGTCGGGCGCCCCAACGTCGGCAAGTCGACGCTGTTCAACCGGCTCACCAAGAGCCGGGACGCGATCGTGGCCGACTTCGCGGGCCTCACGCGCGATCGCCACTACGGCGACGGCAAGCTCGGCGCGCAGGAGTTCATCGTCATCGACACCGGCGGCTTCGAGCCGACGGCCGAGACCGGCATCGTCAAGGAGATGGCCAAGCAGACGCGCCAGGCGGTGGCCGAGGCGGATGCGGTGATCTTCGTGGTCGACGTGCGCGGCGGCTTGTCGGCGCAGGACCACGACATCGCCAACTACCTGCGCACCGCCGGCAAGCGCGTGCTGCTCGCGGCCAACAAGGCCGAAGGCATGCAGGAGTCGCCACTGCTGGGCGAGTTCTACGAACTGGGTCTGGGCGAACCGCATCCGGTATCGGCCGCGCACGGGCAGGGCATCCGAAGCCTGGTCGAGGCGGCGCTCGAGGGCCTGCTGCCCGAAGAGGAGCCCGAGGACGAGGCCCTCGCCGACGGCAGCGAGGCGCGCCCTATCCGCCTTGCGGTCGCCGGCCGGCCCAACGTCGGCAAGAGCACGCTGATCAACACCTGGCTCGGCGAGGAGCGCCTGGTCGCGTTCGACATGCCCGGCACCACGCGCGACGCGATCTCGGTGCCTTTCGAGCGCAACGGCCAGCGCTACCAGCTGATCGACACCGCCGGCCTGCGTCGCAAGGGGCGGGTGTTCGAGGCGATCGAGAAGTTCTCGGTGGTCAAGACCTTGCAGGCGATCGCCGACGCCAACGTCGTCGTGCTGCTGATCGACGCCAAGGAAGGCGTTTCGGATCAGGACGCGCACATCGCCGGCTACGTGCTCGACGCGGGCCGCGCGGTGGTGATCGCGATCAACAAGTGGGACGCGATCGACAGCTACCAGCGCCAGATGCTTGAGCGCTCGATCGAGTCGCGCCTGGCGTTCCTGAAGTTCGCACCGGTGCTGCACATCTCGGCGCTCAAGCGCCAGGGGCTGGGGCCGCTGTGGCAGGCGATCGCCGACGCCTGGGCCTCGGCGACCAAGAAGATGAGCACGCCGGTGCTCACGCGGCTGTTGCACGAGGCGGTGGAGTTCCAGGCGCCCAAGCGTGCCGGCGCGTTCCGCCCCAAGCTGCGCTACGCGCACCAAGGCGGCCAGAACCCCCCGATCGTGGTGATCCACGGCACCGGCACCGATCACGTGACCGATGCCTACAAGCGCTATCTCGAAGGGCGCTTTCGCGCGCACTTCAAGCTCAGCGGCACGCCCTTGCGCATCGAACTGCGCGGGGGCCGGAACCCCTTCAATGAGAAGGACTCGTAACGCGTCAGGGGTCCGCGTGCGGGCCTGTGTTACCTTCCGAGCGTCGATTCCAACACGGAGCATATCGTGAGCAACAAAGGGCAACTCCTACAAGACCCGTTCCTGAACCTCCTGCGCAAGGAACACGTTCCGGTCTCGATCTACCTCGTCAACGGCATCAAGCTCCAGGGCCAGATCGAGTCTTTTGACCAATACGTCGTCCTGCTGCGCAACACCGTGACCCAGATGGTCTACAAGCACGCGATCTCCACCGTCGTGCCGGGCCGCGCGGTCAACTTCCACGCCAACGAGCCGGCGGACGGCGGCAACTGATGTTCGATGCGGGCGGCGCGATGCCGCCGGCGTTGCGCCGCACGCGATCTTGAGCGCCACCACTCCCTCGGCCGAGGCCCGCACGATCCTCGTCGGCGTGGATCTCGGACCGGGCAGCCCGTTCGATCCCACGCTCGACGAACTCGCGCTGCTGGCCGAATCGGCCGGCGACACGCCGGTCGCGCGCCTGACCGCGCGCCGCAAGGCGCCCGACGCGGCGCTGTTCGTCGGTGCAGGCAAGGCCGACGAGATCAAGGCGCTGGTCGAAGGCCACCAGGCCCAGGCCGTGATCTTCGACCAGGCCTTGTCTCCGGCCCAGCAGCGCAACCTCGAGCGCCATCTCGGCGTCGAGGTGCTCGACCGCGTCGGCCTCATCCTCGAGATCTTCGGCGCACGCGCCCAGAGCCACGAGGGCAAGCTGCAGGTCGAGCTCGCGCGGCTGCAGTACCTGAGCACGCGGCTGGTGCGTCGCTGGAGTCACCTGGAGCGCCAGCGCGGCGGCGTCGGTCACCGAGGCGGCCCGGGCGAGCGGCAGATCGAGCTCGACCGCCGCATGATCGGCGAGCGCATCAAGCAGCTCAAGGCGCGCCTCGACAAGGTCAAGCGCCAGCGCGGCACGCAACGCAAGTCGCGCGAGCGACACGGTACCTTCCGCATCTCGCTGGTGGGCTACACCAACGCCGGCAAGTCGACGCTGTTCAATGCGCTGGTCAAGGCGCGCGCCTATGCGGCCGACCAGCTGTTCGCGACACTCGACACCACGACGCGCCAGCTCTACCTCGAGGATGCCCAGCGCTCGGTGAGTCTGTCGGACACGGTGGGCTTCATCCGTGACCTGCCGCACACGCTGGTCGAGGCCTTCGAGGCCACGCTGCAGGAGGCGGCCGATGCCGACTTGCTGCTGCACGTGGTCGATGCCTCGAGTCCGGTGTTCGACGAGCAGATGGCCGAGGTGGAGCGCGTGCTGGGCGAGATCGGCGCGGCGCGCATCCCGCAGATCCTGGTGTGCAACAAGTCCGACCTGCTCGAGCCGACCCAGCTGCCCCGCCAGCGCGTCGACGAGATCGAGCGCGAAGGCGGGGTTCGCACGCCGCGCGTGTTCGTCAGCGCGCTCACGGGCGAGGGCTTGCCGCAGCTGCGCCGTCTGCTGTCGCAAGCCGCACTCAGTCAGCCCAGCGAGCCCGAGGCAGCGGCCGATCTGCGCTTTGACGTTGAAGACAATCACGCCGACCCCCAGATCACCGTGTCGCCGCGCACCGGCACCGACGACTCCCAAAGATGACCATGGCCTTCGACGCGACCCCCACCTTTGACCGCCCCTCGGGCGCGCGCGCCCGTGTGGCGGCCACCGCGGCGGCCGTGCGCGCGCTGCTGTCCGGCGCGGTGCGCCGGTTCGTGCCGGGCATGGCGATGAGCAACGGCCGCAACGAAGGCCCGCCCGATCTCGACGAGCTCTGGCGCGACTTCAACCGCAAGCTCAGCGGCCTGTTCGGCGGCAAGGGCGGCGGCCAGCGCCCGGAGGGCGGACCGCCGCTGCCGCCCGACATGAAGGGCGCCGGCATCGGCGTCAGCCTGATCGCCGGCGTGGTCGTGCTGATCTGGCTGGGCAGCGGCTTCTTCATCGTTCAGGAAGGGCAGCAGGGCATCGTGATGTCCTTCGGCCGCTACAGCAAGACGGTCGAGGCCGGCTTCCAGTGGCGCCTGCCGTATCCCTTCCAGTCCTACGAGGTCGTCAACGTCACGCAGCTGCGCTCGGTCGAGATCGGCCGCGGCGGCACGGTGCAAGCCACCGGCCTGCGCGACTCGTCGATGCTCACGCTCGACGAGAACATCGTCGACATCCGCTTCACGGTGCAGTACCGCCTCAAGGACTCCAAGGACTACCTGTTCGAGAACCGCAATGCCGACGAAGCGGTCGTGCTGGCCGCGGAGAGCGCGGTGCGCGAGATCGTCGGCAGGAGCAACATGGACTCCGTGCTCTACGAGCAGCGCGACGCCATCGCCACCAGCCTGGTGCAGCTGATCCAGGCCCAGCTCGACCGCCTGAAGGCCGGCATCCTGATTTCCAACGTCAACGTGCAGAACGTGCAACCGCCCGAGCAGGTGCAGGCGGCGTTCGACGATGCGGTCAAGGCCGGTGCCGACCGCGAGCGCTTCAAGAACGAAGGCCAGGCCTACGCCAACGACGTGATCCCCAAGGCGCAGGGCACGGCGTCGCGCCTGCGTGCCGAGGCCGAGGGCTACCGCCAACGCGTGGTCTCGCAGGCCGAGGGCGACGCGTCGCGCTTCCGCCAGGTCTATGCCGAGTACCAGAAGGCGCCGCAGGTCACGCGCGACCGCCTCTACACCGACACGATGCGCGACGTGTACAGCAACGTCAGCAAGGTGATGGTCGACGTGCACGGCAACTCCAACCTGCTGTACCTGCCGCTGGACAAGCTGATGCAGGCGGCCGGCGCGCCGGCCGCCGCTGCGCAGGCCTCGTCTTCGACCGTCGCGCCCGACAGCACCACGGTGCCCAGCGACGTGCGCTCGCGCGACAACGCCCGCAGCCGCGATCGCGAATCGCGCTGATCGCCGCCGGAGAACAAGACCATGAATCGAATCGGCATGATCGTTTTGGGCGCGCTGGTCGCCCTGATGGTGGCCTCGTCGACGCTGTTCGTCGTCGACCAGCGCCAGTTCGCAGTGCTGTATGCGCTGGGCGAAATCAAGGAAGTCATCGCCCAGCCCGGCCTGAAGTTCAAGCTGCCGCCGCCGTTCCAGAACGTCGTGTTCCTGGACCGCCGCATCCAGAGCCTCGACAGCCCCGAAACGCGGCCGATCTTCACGGCCGAGAAGAAGAGCCTGGTGATCGACTGGCTGGTGAAGTGGCGCGTGACCGATCCGCGCCAGTTCATCCGCAACAATGGCACCGACGTGCGCAATGCCGAGGCGCGGCTGTCGCCCATCGTTCAGGCGGCGCTCAACGAGGAAGTCACCAAGCGCGACGTGCGCGCGATGCTGTCTTCCGAGCGCGACAAGGTCATGCAAGGCGTGATCGCGCGTCTGCAGGACGACGCCAAGGCGTTCGGCATCGAGGTCGTGGACGTGCGCATCAAGCGCGTCGACTTTGCCTCCAACATCACCGAGGCGGTCTACCGCCGCATGGAGTCCGAGCGCAAGCGCGTGGCCAACGAGCTTCGCTCGACCGGCCAGGCCGAGGGCGAAAAGATCCGCGCCGACGCCGACAAGCAGCGCGAGGTGATCGTTGCCGAGGCCTACCGCGATGCCCAGAAGCTCAAGGGCGAGGGCGACGCGAAGGCCAGTGCGCTGTACGCCGACGCGTTCGGGCGTGACCCGTCCTTCGCGCAGTTCTACCGCAGCCTCGAGGCCTATCGCGCCAGCTTCCGCAACAAGAGCGACGTGCTCGTGGTAGAGCCGAACAGCGAGTTCTTCCGGGCGATGCAGGGTGCGGGTTCCGGCACGGCCGGCCCGCGCAAGTGACCGGTTCTCTTAGGCGCGTGCCGCTTCGGTGCGGTGCGGCGCGTTGACGGCCATGTGGGACCTGCTGCTGCCCGCCTTCGCGCTGATGCTGGTGTTCGAAGGCTTGATGCCCTTCCTGAGTCCGAGGCGCTGGCGCGCGCTGTTCGAGCAGGTGACGCGGCTCACCGACGGCCAGCTGCGCTTCCTGGGCCTGGCGAGCATGCTCGTCGGGCTCGTGCTGCTGGCGGTGTTGGGCCGCTGATCCTCCGCAGGCGGGCCGGCGCGGCAGCGCCGGTACAATGCGCTTTTAACTCCGGGTCGTTGCATGACGTCTGCTTGGCTGCTGCCCGAGCACATCGCCGATGTGCTGCCATCGGAGGCGCGCCGCATCGAGGAGCTGCGTCGCGCGGTGCTGGACACCGCGCGTGCCCACGGCTATGAGCTGGTGATGCCGCCGCTTGTCGAGCACGTGGAGTCGCTGCTGTCGGGCACCGATCATGCACTGGACCTGCGCACCTTCAAGCTCGTCGACCAGCTCAGCGGCCGCATGCTCGGCGTGCGTGCGGACACGACGCCGCAAGTCGCGCGCATCGACGCCCACCTGCTCAACCGCGAGGGCCTGACCCGTCTGGCCTACTGCGGGCCGGTGCTGCATGCGCGTCCGGCCGCGCCGCACGCCACGCGCGAGCCGCTGCAGTTCGGCGCCGAGATCTACGGCCATGCCGGCCTCGAAGCCGACCTGGAGGCCCAGGACCTGGCGCTCGAATGCCTGGCGCGTGTCGGCGTCGACGGCGCTGTGCTCGATCTCGCCGATGCGCGCATCGTGCGCGGCCTGCTGGCCGGCATTGCGCTCGATGCACCGCGGCTCGAGGCCATCTATGCGGCACTGGCCGCCAAGGACGGCGCCGAGTTGCGCCACCTGAGCGCGGATCTGCCAGCCGAGGTTCGCGACGCACTGCGGGCGCTCGGCTCGCTGTACGGTTCCGATGAAGTCCTCGAAGCTGCGCGCCGCGTGCTCCCGGCGCGCGCGCTCATCACCGCCGCGCTCGACGACCTGGCGCTGCTCGCGCGCCATGCGCGCCAGGCGCACGCCTCGGTTCAGGTGGGCTTCGATCTCGCCGACCTCGGCGGCTACGGCTACTACACCGGCGCACGTTTCGCGATCTACGCGCGCGGCGCGAGCGACTCGCTGCTGCGCGGCGGCCGCTACGACGAGGTGGGCGCGGCGTTCGGCCGCAACCGTCCGGCGGTGGGCTTCAGCATGGACCTGAAGCGCCTGGCCGAGCTGGCTGCCGTCGATGGCCGGCGCGCGGCGATCCGCGCCCCGTGGGGCGGCGACGACGCCGACCTGCGAGCGCTGCTGCGCCGCCTGCGCCAGCAGGGCGAGACCGTGGTCTGCGTGCTGCCGGGGCACGAGCACGAGGTGCAGGAATTCGACTGCGACCGCGAGATCGTCGCGGTCGATGGTCATTGGGTGGTGCGCGCGCTGTGAGCGCGCCGCCGCCGCGATCTTCAGGACCGAACCAGATGGAAACCAGCAAGGCAGGGGTCACCGCGCGTGGCCGCAACGTGGTCGTCGTCGGCACGCAGTGGGGCGACGAGGGCAAGGGCAAGGTCGTCGACTGGCTGACCGATCACGCCGCCGCCGTGGCGCGCTTCCAGGGCGGCCACAATGCCGGCCACACGCTCGTGATCAACGGCAAGAAGACCGCGCTTCAGCTCATCCCTTCAGGCGTCATGCGTCCCGGTGTGGCGTGCTACATCGGCAACGGCGTGGTGGTCGATCCGACGCATCTGCTCGGCGAGATCGAGCGGCTCGAGGCCAACGGCGTCGAGGTGCGCTCGCGCCTGTTCATCAGCGAGTCTTGCCCCTTGATCCTGCCGTTCCATGTCGAGGTCGACAAGGCGCGCGAAACGCTGCGCGAAAGTTCGGGCGCCGGCAAGATCGGCACGACCGGCAAGGGCATCGGTCCGGCCTACGAGGACAAGGTCGCGCGACGTGCGTTGCGGGTGCAGGATCTCAAGCATCCCGAGCGCTTCGCCAAGAAGCTGCGCGAACTGCTCGATCTGCACAACTTCACGCTGCAGGGCTTCCTGGGTGCCCAGCCGCTGGAGTTCCAGCCGATCTTCGACCTCGCGATGAAGGTCGCCGAGCAGCTCAAGCCGATGATGGCCGACGTCGGCGTGCGCATCGACCAGACCAACCGCGCCGGCGGCAACGTGCTGTTCGAGGGCGCACAGGGCACGCTGCTGGACATCGATCACGGCACCTATCCCTACGTCACGTCGAGCAACTGCGTCGCCGGCAATGCGGCCGCGGGCTCGGGCGTGGGGCCGGACAAGCTGCACTACATCCTGGGCATCACCAAGGCCTACACGACGCGCGTGGGCTCGGGTCCGTTTCCCACCGAGCTGCCGATCGACGCGCCGGGCACCGTGGGTCACCACCTGTCGACGGTCGGCCAGGAGCGCGGCACGGTCACCGGCCGCGCGCGCCGCTGCGGCTGGCTCGACGCGGGGGCGCTCAAGCGCTCGATCCTCATCAACGGCATCTCGGGCCTGTGCATCACCAAGCTTGACGTGCTCGACGGCCTGGCCGAGATCAAGATGGGTGTGGGCTACGAACTCGACGGCGAGCGCATCGACATCCTGCCGCTCGACGCCGACGAGATCGTGCGCTGCAAGCCGATCTACGAGAGCTTTGCGGGCTGGACGGAAAGCACCGCCGGCCTGACGCGGTGGGATGCGCTGCCGCTCAATGCGCGCCGCTACCTTGAGCGCGTGCAGGCCTTCATCGGTGCGCCGATCGACATGGTCTCGACCGGGCCGGACCGCGATCACACGATTCTCCTGCGCCATCCCTACCAGGGCTGAGCCGCAGGCACACGAAACAGCCTGGAGCACCACCGCCATGCTCACCGACGACGGCAAGCACCTCTACGTTTCCTGGGACGAGTACCACCTGCTGACCGAGCGCCTGGCGCTCAAGGTGCACAACTCGGGCTGGGGCTTCGACCAGATCCTGTGCCTCGCCCGCGGCGGCATGCGCCCCGGCGACATCCTTTCGCGCGTGTTCGACAAGCCGCTGGCGATCATGTCGACGAGTTCCTACCGCGCCGAGGCCGGCACGATCCAGGGGCGCCTGGACATGGCCAAGTACATCACCATGCCCAAGGGCGACCTGGCCGGCCGCGTGCTGCTGGTCGACGATCTCTCCGACTCGGGCGTCACGCTCAAGGCCGTGGTGGAGCGCCTGCGCGGCATCCCCTCGATCAGCGAGCTGCGCTCGGCGGTGATCTGGGTCAAGGGCGTGTCCACCTACACCCCGGACTACTTCGTCGAGATGCTGCCCACGAGCCCGTGGATTCATCAGCCCTTCGAGGAGTACGACACGCTGCGCCCCGAAGGCATCGCCAAGAAGCTCGCGGTTTGACGGCGCGTTCCTGCACTGTCCGGATTGCGCGCCTTCTCGGCGCGCCCTCTCTGTGCACACCTCTCGGCGCACATTCACTGGCGCCATTCTTCGCGGGCATTCCTATTCCCATGCACGCGAAAGACGGGCAAACAAAAAGGCCAGCACTTTCGTGCTGGCCTTTTATCATCTGGTGCCCAGGAGAGGACTCGAACCTCCACGCCGTTAAGCGCTAGTACCTGAAACTAGTGCGTCTACCAATTCCGCCACCTGGGCAGGTACCGAAGACGGAGATCATAGCATTAAAAACGATAAAGACACAAGTGCCACCGCATTGGTCGGCACGGCCCTGATGAGTGAAGTCGATGGCACGGTACAGGGCCACCGCGACGGACACGGATTCGTCCAGCGCGACGACGGCGATGCCGACATCTATCTCTCGCCGCAGGAAATGCGCGCCGTCTTGCATCGCGACCGGGTGCGCGTGCGCATCATTCGCTACGACCGCAAGGGCCGCCCCGAGGGCCGCGTGCTGGAGATCATCGAGCGGCGCAAGGCGCCCATCATCGGACGCCTGCTGTTCGAAGGCGGCGTCTGGCTCGTCGCGCCGGAGGACAAGCGCTACGGCCAGGACATCCTGGTGCCCAAGAATGCGACCGCGAAGGCGCAGCCCGGGCAGGTGGTTGCGGTCGAGCTGACCGAGCCGCCGTCGCTGTACTCGCAGCCGGTCGGTCGCGTGACCGAGGTGCTCGGCGAGATCGACGATCCCGGCATGGAGATCGAGATCGCCGTGCGCAAGTACGAGGTGCCGCACCGCTTCTCCGCGGAGACGATGGCGCAGGCCGCCAAGCTGCCGGAGAAGCTGCGCCCGATCGACAAGAAGCATCGGATCGATCTCACCGACGTGGCGTTGGTGACCATCGACGGCGAAGATGCGCGCGACTTCGACGACGCGGTCTACTGCGAGCCGGCGAGCATCGGGCGCGTCAAGAAGCCCAACGCCTGGCGCCTGGTAGTCGCGATCGCCGACGTGAGCCACTACGTAAAGCCCGGCGAGGCACTCGACGACGACGCCTACGAGCGCGCCACCAGCGTCTATTTCCCGCGCCGTGTGATTCCCATGCTGCCGGAGAAGCTGTCGAACGGGCTGTGTTCGCTGAACCCGCTCGAAGAGCGGCTGGCGATGGTGTGCGACATGGTGATCAATGCCAGCGGCGAGATCCACGCCTACCAGTTCTTCCCGGCGGTGATCTGCTCGCATGCGCGCTTCACCTACACCGAGGTGGCGGCGATCCTCGCGAACACGCGCGGCCCGGAGGCGCAGCGCCGCAAGGAGCTCGTGCCGCACCTTTTGCATCTGCACGAGGTCTATCGTGCGCTGCTGAAGGCGCGCACCGCGCGCGGCGCGGTCGACTTCGAGACCACTGAGACGCAGATCGTCTGCGACGACAACGGCCGCATCGAGAAGATCGTCCCGCGCACCCGCAACGACGCGCACAAGCTGATCGAAGAAGCCATGCTTGCGGCCAACGTGTGCTCGGCCGACTTCATCGCCGGCGCCAAGCATCCGTCGCTGTACCGCGTGCACGAAGGGCCCACGCCCGAGAAGCGCGCGACGCTGCAGTCCTACCTGCGCGCGCTCGGACTCGGTCTGGGCGTCAGCGACGATCCCAAGCCCGGCGAGTTCCAGGCCTTGGCCGAGGCCACCAAGGACCGGCCCGACGCGCAGCAGATCCACAGCATGCTGCTGCGCTCGATGCAGCAGGCGATCTACACGCCGATCAACAGCGGCCACTTCGGCTTGGCCTACAGCGCCTACACGCACTTCACGAGCCCGATCCGCCGCTACCCCGACCTGCTCGTGCATCGCGTCATCAAGGCGCTGCTCGGCGCGCGCCGCTACCACCTGCATGCACCCGAGCTGGCCAGTTCTGCGGTGCACACGCGTCCCGCGCGGCGCGGCAGCGCGCGCGCGGGCGCCGACGTGGCCAAGGGCGAACTCAAGCCCGGCAGCCCGGAGCTGCAGATGTGGGAAGCCGCCGGCGCGCACTGCAGCGCCAACGAGCGGCGCGCCGACGAGGCCTCGCGCGACGTCGAGGCCTGGCTCAAGTGCAAGTTCATGCGCGAGCATTTGGGCGAGGAGTACTCGGGTGCCGTGACGGCGGCGACGAGCTTCGGCCTTTTCGTCACGCTCGACGAACTCTACGTCGAGGGCCTGGTGCACATCACCGAGCTGGGCGGCGAGTATTTCCGCTTCGACGAGGTCCGCCAGGAGCTGCGCGGCGAACGCACCGGCGTTCGCTATGCCGTGGGCAGCCGCGTGCGGGTTCAGGTCAGCCGCGTCGACCTCGACGGTCGCAAGATCGACTTCCGCCTCGTGCGCGACGGCCTGGCCGCGATGCCCAAGTCGGTGCGCGAGCGCGCTCACGGCAGTGCCAGCGCGGCGCTCGATGCCGTCAAGGCCACCGACCGGGTGCACAAGCGCGCCGCCAAAGCGGCCGGCGCGAAGACCGCGGCCAGGTCGCGCGGCGCCGGCAACCCGGCTGCTGCCAAGTCCGGCAAGCGCGCGCGCCGCTGACCCGCGAGGCTCAGAGCGGCCGGCCGGCGAGCATCGCCAGCTGGCTGCTGGGCACCATCGGCCCATGGCGCCGTACGGCCCAGGTGTCCGCCAGGGCGCCGTGGCTCGCCACCATCTCCCGCGCGGCGATCAGGGCCTGTGCCGCCGCCGACACGTCGGTGGCGCGGCCGCCGGCCATCCAGCCGCCGCCGATCATTCCGGCCAGCACGTCGCCGCTGCCCGCGTTGGCCAGCGCGGCATTGCCGGTGGCATTGATCGATGGCGCCGACCACGGCGCCGCGACGACTGTGCCCGAGCCCTTGAGCACCACGACCGCGCGCGTGCGGTCGGCGAGCTGCTGCGCGGCGGCCAGGCGGTCTGACTGCACGGCCTCGGTCGTGGAACCGAGCAGCCGCGCCGCCTCGAGCGGGTGCGGCGTGAGCACCGTCGCGCGCCCGGCCGCGGCCCGTGCGACGAGCTGGGCCGCGAGCATCGGGTCGGTGGCGACGGCATTGAGCGCGTCGGCATCGAGCACGAGCCGCGGCGCGCGCGCCAGCACGCGCGACAGCGCCGAGCGCACGACTTCGCCGCCACCGCAGCCGCACACCACCGTCGCGTGATCGATCGGCGATGTCGTCCAGTCGCGCATCATCAGTTCCGGCGCGCCGGGATCGAACTCGACCGGACCTTCGAGCGGCGAGACGAAGACGCGCCCAGCACCGGTGAGCGCGGCCGCGCGGCCGGCAAGACGCACGGCGCCACCCATCGTGGCCGCACCGCCGATCACGACGACGTCGCCGTAGCTGCCCTTGTGGCTGGCATGCGGGCGCTCGGCGGCGGCTGCGGCGCGGCAGACGAGCCATGCATCGACGGGGTGCTCGTGCGCCACGCCGAGATCGTCGAACCAGACTGTGCCGACATGGTCGCGGCCGTGGGCGGTGAAGAGTCCGGGCTTGAGCGTCAGCAGCGCAAGCGTGTGGGTGGCGCGCACGCAGGGCGCGGCCTCCTTGTCGGCGTGCTGCAGCCAGCCGGTGTCAGCATCCAGCCCCGAGGGCAGATCGACCGACAAGATGGCGCAGGGAAGGGCATTGAGTGCCGCAATGGCGTCGGCCAGCGGGCGGCTCGGCGCACGGTTGCGGCGGCCCAGGCCGAGCAGGGCATCGATTGCGAGATCGTGTGGCCCGAGCGGCGGCGGATCGAGCGCGCGCGTAATGGCGACGCCGGCCGCGCGTGCGCGCTCGAGCGCGATCGATGCATCGGGCGGAAGCCGCGCCGTGTCTGCCGCCAGCAGGCTCACGTGGACCTGCGCACCTGCGGCGGCCAGCATCGCCGCACATTCGAGACCGTCGCCGCCGTTGTTGCCGGGGCCGGCGACGATCCAGACGCGCCGCGCGTGCGGCGCGATGGCGCGGGCGAGCCGTTCGAGCGCCTGCGCCGCACGCTCCATCAGGGTGTGAGGCGGCACCGCGTGCTGGGCAGCGGACTCGATCGCTCGCGACGCGGCGGTCTTGTACAGCGGCCAGCGTTCGGGTCCGGCCGGCCCTTGCGGACCAACGATGAAGCGCGGTGCGCGCACTGGCAAGCTGGGCATGCGGCGAGCTTAGCGCCGCCTCGGCTCAGCTGGCTTCCTTCAACGGGTCGAAGGCGCGAATCGGCTCTGCGCCGCTCAGTTGACGCGTCAATTGCTGGGCGCTGCCGCAGGCCAGGCTCCAGCCGTGATCGCCGTGCCCGAGGTTGAACCACAACCCGGGCAGCCGCGGTGCGGCGCCGATGCGCGGCAGGCCGTCGGCCATGGTGGGTCGCGCACCGCTCCACAGCTGCGGGCGCGCGAGATGCGCGGCGCCGGGGAACCAGTCGTCGAGCACGCGGTAGAGCAACTCGACCGTCTTGCGTCGCGGCTGCGACGACTCGCTGCCGAGTTCGTGGCCGCCGCTGACCCGCAGGCGCGTGCCCAGGCGGCTGAGTGTGACGCCGCGTTCGGGGTCCACGACCGCGCTGCGCGGGCCGCGCTCGGGGCTGCGCAGCGGCACGGTCAGCGCGCAGCCGTGGACGGCTTGCAGCGGGAGATGCACGCCCAGCGGCTGCAACAGCCGTCGCGACTCGGTCCCGGCGCAGACGACGATCGCGTCGAAGGCTTCCTCGGCGACCGGATCGAGGTAGCGCGCGGCCGCATGCGCGCGCTGGAGCATCACGCGGCGCGCTTCGGCCGCGCCGTTGGCCGCGGCGAGCCGGCTGGTCGCAAAGCCGGTCGTCAGCGCCAGCTGCTCGGAGCGCAGGCTCGGCCGGGCGCCGGGCGTGATGGCGTGCACGGTCGTGGCGAAGCGGAAGTCGACGCCCAGGTCCTCGGCGGCGTCGCGCAACAGGTGCGCGACCTGGCGGCAGTTGCCGACTTCGTCGCCCGTCACGAGCAGGCCGCCGGCCGGCTCGCGCAGGCCGTTGAGTCCCGGCTCCACGCTCAGGCACTGGCCGGGCTCGAGCCGGCGAGCGGCGATGCCCAGATGCGCCCACGCCTGGGCGCGTGCCTCGAGCGCGGCATCGTTCGAGAACAGGTGCAGCACGCCGGTGCTGCGTTCGTAGTCGAGCTGCAGCTGCTGGCGCAGCTCGCCCAGGCGCGCCTGGCTGGCGCGAGCCAGTTCGACCAGCGCAGCGATCGCCTCGTCGCTGCGTCGTTCGCTGCGTCGGCGTGCCCACAACCAGCGCGCGCTGTCGGGCGTCAGCGACCAGCGCGGGGATTCGCGCAATTCGAGCCCGGCGACGGCGACCAGCCCGCCGGTGCCGAAGCTGGCATCGGCGGCGACGCCGCTGCGCCGCTCGTAGACCGTGACGTCGTGGCCCGCGCGTGCCAGCTCGTAGGCACTGGTGACGCCGACGATGCCGGCGCCGATGACGGCGACCTTCATGAGTGCGCCGCGCTGGCGAGCGCCGCCTCGACGGCCGATGCCGTGTCCAGCAGCGCATCGTCGGCATCGCCGCGCGCCCACAGCATCAAGCCCACCGGCGCCGCGCCCGGCGCCTGGCAGGGCAGCGACAGTGCGCAGCCGTCGAGCAGGTTGACGACCGAAGGGTTGCGCAGCAGCTGGGCGTTGGCGGCGAAGAAGGCTTCGTCGCTGGCTTCGAGGTCGGCGATCGGTGGCGGCATCAGCGGGACGGTGGGGCTGAGCAGGGCATCGAAGCCCCGCATGGCATGGTGCATGCGCGAGATCCAGTCGGCGCGGGCGCGCCGCAATTCGAGGTAATCGGTGGCGCTCATCGACGCGCCGCGCCGAATGCGCAGCGCCACGCGCGGGTCGTAGCGAGATTCGTGCTCGGCCAGCAACGTGCGGTGCCAGTGCCATGCCTCGGCCGCGGAGAAGCCGCCGCTGGCGTTGATGGCCGCCACCTCGCCGAGCTCGGTCAGGGCGATCTCCTCGACCCGGGCGCCGGCACGGCGCAGCTGCTCCAGCGCCCGATCGAAGGCGCGGGCCACGGCAGGATCGAGGCCATCGGGCATCAGCGTCGTGGGCACCGCGAAGCGCGTCGCGGCGAGCGGTCGGCCGGCGAGCGACACGGTGCGCGCGGCCAGCACCTCGTGCAACAGGATCGCGTCGCGCACCGACCGGGTGATCGCGCAGGCGGTGTCGAGCGTGGTCGACAGCGGTACGGCGCCATCGGTCGGCACCCGCGCTGCCGTGGACTTGAAGCCGACCAGGCCTTGGAGCGCCGCGGGAATGCGAATCGAACCGCCGGTGTCGGAGCCGAGCGCGGCCCAGGCCGCGCCCGCGGCGACCGATACGGCCGCGCCCGAACTGGAGCCGCCGGGGATGCGCGGCGCCGCGTCCAGCGCGCGCCACGGCACGTTGGCGGGCGTGGGGTGGTGCGGGTTCAGGCCAACCCCGGAGAAGGCGAACTCGGTCATGTGCGTGCGCCCGATCAGCGCCGCACCGGCTGACCGCAGCCGCGCTACCGCGGGTGCGTCGGTCGGCGCCGGCGCATGCCCGGCGAGCACCGTCGAGCCTGCGGTCGTGACCTGACCGGCGACATCGAAGAGGTCCTTCACGCTCACCGCCAGCCCGGCGAGCGGCGGCAGCGGCGCGCCATGGCGGTGTTGGGCGTCGACCGCCGCGGCGGTCGCGCGCGCGGCCTCGGCGTCGAGCTGCAGGAAGGCGCCTGCGGCGTACCGTCCCGCCGCGGCCCGCAGGCTGCGCTCGATCTCGGCGAGCGCGCTGCTGCGGCCTTGATGGATGCGCACGCGGGTGGCGATCAGGTCGTCATCCATCGTGCTGCATATCCACGGTGCTATACTCTTTGGGTTTACCCGGGCAGGGGCTTTGCGATCCAGCAGGATCGCAGTCAATGCCCAGGTGACTCGGTGACGGTTTCGAGAGGGCTTTCGCGAGGAAGCCGCTGGATGGAGCTGGCATCGGCAATTCGCGAATCAGGCCACCCAAGGTGTTGCGCGCGCCACGCATTCGAGATGAATCGGATGCAACCGCATGCAATCAGCGCCGGATTCTAGACCCAACCTTTTAGGAGTTCTCATGTCCTACAGCATGCGTGAAATGCTGGAAGCGGGTGTGCATTTCGGCCACCAGACGCGCTTCTGGAACCCGAAGATGGCGCCGTTCATCTTTGGCCACCGCAACAAGATCCACATCATCAACCTCGAGAAGACGCTGCCGCTCTTCGAGGAAGCGATGAAGTTCGTGCGCCAGATCGCGAGCAAGCGCGGCACGATCCTGATGGTCGGCACCAAGCGCCAGGCGCGCGAGGTGGTCGCGCAGGAAGCCCTGCGCGCCGGCATGCCCTATGTCGACCAGCGTTGGCTTGGCGGCATGCTGACCAACTTCAAGACCGTCAAGGGTTCGCTGAAGAAGCTCAAGGACATGCAGGCCCAGGTCGAGGCCGGCACCCAGCCCGCGATCAAGAAGGAAGCGCTGATGTTCCAGCGCGAGATCGCCAAGCTGGAAAAGGACATCGGCGGCATCCAGAACATGAATGCGCTGCCGGACGCGATCTTCGTGATCGACGTCGGCTACCACAAGATCGCCATCGCCGAGGCCAAGAAGCTGGGCATTCCGGTCATCGGCGTGGTGGACACGAACCACTCGCCGGACGGCATCGACTACGTGATCCCGGGCAACGATGACTCGGCCAAGGCCGTCGTGCTGTACGCGCGCGCCGTCGCCGATGCCGTGCTCGAAGGCAAGGCCAACGCCGTCAACGACGTGGTCGCCGCTGCCCAGGGCGGCGACGAGTTCGTCGAAGTCGACGCCGCCTGACCGGCCGGCCCGCCCGCACGGCGTCCCCCGCCGAGCGGCGGCCGCGCGATGACGTAAGGGGCTGAGCGATCAGCCCCTTCGTCCATCCGGACCCTTCACACCGATCCCGAATCGAAACCGGCCGCGCCTCGAGGCGCGGCCGCATCCAAGGAGTCAAGCAATGCCCGCAATCACCGCCAGCATGGTGGCCGAACTTCGCGCCAAGACCGATGCGCCGATGATGGAGTGCAAGAAGGCCCTCACCGAAGCCGACGGCGACCTCAACAAGGCCGAAGAGATCCTGCGCGTCAAGCTCGGCAACAAGGCCAGCAAGGCCGCCTCGCGCGTGACCGCCGAAGGCATCGTCGCCGTGCACATCGACGGCACCACCGGTGCGCTCGTCGAGATCAACTGCGAGACCGACTTCGTCTCGAAGAACGACGACTTCCTCGCCTTCGGCAAGAAGATCGCCGAACTCGTCGCGACCAAGAACCCGGCCGACGTTACCGCCCTGTCGGCGCTCGAGATCGACGGCGCGACCGTCGAGGCCACGCGTTCGGCGCTGATCGGCAAGATCGGCGAGAACATGTCGATCCGCCGCTTCAAGCGCTTCTCGGGCGACGCCAAGCTGGCCAGCTACCTGCACGGCACGCGAATCGGCGTCGTGGTCGAGTACACCGGCGATGACGTGGCCGCCAAGGACGTTGCGATGCACGTGGCCGCGATGAAGCCGGTCGCGCTGTCGTCGGCCGACGTGCCGGCCGAGCTGATCGAGAAGGAGCGCAGCGTCGCCAACGCCAAGGCCGCCGAGTCGGGCAAGCCGGCCGACATCGTCGCCAAGATGGTCGAGGGCTCGGTGCAGAAGTACCTCAAGGAGGTCTCGCTGTTCAACCAGGCCTTCGTCAAGAACGACAAGCAGACCGTCGAGCAGATGCTCAAGGCCGCCAACACCACGGTGAAGGGCTTCACCCTCTACGTGGTGGGCGAGGGCATCGAGAAGAAGGTCGACGACTTCGCCGCCGAAGTCGCGGCCCAGGTCGCTGCCGCCAAGGGCCAGTAAGCCCGCACCCAGACGGCGCGCCGAAGGCGGTGGAACCCCGCCCGGCGCGCCGTGTCGCATCTTCTACACTCTGCCCCCACCGATCGGCCCACGCGCCGTGTTTCGGAGTCCCTGAATGCCCGCGTACCAGCGCATCCTGCTCAAGCTGTCCGGTGAGGCCCTGATGGGCGACGATGCCTACGGCATCAACCGCGCCACCATCGTTCGCATGGTGCGCGAGATCCAGGAAATCACGCAGCTGGGCTGCGAGGTCGCGGTCGTGATCGGCGGCGGCAACATCTTCCGCGGCGTCGCCGGCGGCTCGGTCGGCATGGACCGCGCCACGGCCGACTACATGGGCATGCTGGCCACCGTGATGAACTCGCTCGCGCTGGCCGACACGATGCGCCAGGAGGGCATGACCGCGCGCGTGATGAGCGCAATCAGCATCGAGCAGGTGGTCGAGCCCTACGTGCGGCCCAAGGCGCTGCAGTACCTCGAAGAGGGCAAGGTGGTTGTCTTCGCCGCCGGCACCGGCAACCCTTTCTTCACCACCGACACCGCGGCGGCGCTGCGCGGCGCCGAGATCGGCGCGCAGGTGGTCCTCAAGGCCACCAAGGTCGACGGCGTCTACACCGCCGATCCGAACAAGTACCCCGACGCCACGCGCTATACCAAGATCAGCTTCGACGAGGCCATCAGCAAGAACCTGGCGGTGATGGACGCGACCGCGTTCGCGCTGTGCCGCGACCAGAAGCTGCCGATCAAGGTGTTCTCGATCTTCAAGCCCGGTGCGCTCAAGCGCGTCGTGATGGGCGAGGACGAGGGCACGCTGGTGCATGTCTGAGCGCCTCTCGTTGAGCGCCTTCACGTTGTCGATATCGAAAGCACGATCATGAGCATCGCCGACATCCGCAAGAACTTCGAGCAGAAGACCGCCAAAACGGTCGAGGCCTTCAAGCACGAGCTGACCAAGATCCGCACCGGCCGCGCGCACACGGGCCTTCTGGATCAGGTGCATGTCGAGTACTACGGCTCGATGGTGCCGCTGAGCCAGGTCGCCAACGTGACCCTGCTCGACGCGCGCACGATCGGCGTGCAGCCCTGGGAGAAGGGCATGGGCGCCAAGATCGAGAAAGCGATCCGCGAGAGCGACCTCGGCCTGAACCCGGCCTCGCAAGGCGACTTGCTGCGCGTGCCGATGCCGGCGCTGACCGAGGAGCGCCGCAAGGAGCTGACCAAGGTCGTGCGCCACGCCGGCGAGGAAGCCAAGATCGCCGTGCGCAACCTGCGCCGCGACGCCAACGAGCACGCCAAGAAGCTCGCCAAGGACAAGCAGATCACCGAGGACGACGAGCGCCGCTCGGGTGAAGAAATCCAGAAGCTCACCGACAAGACGATTGCCGAGATCGACAAGCTCGTTCACGGCAAGGAAGCCGAGATCCTGGCGGTCTGAGCGGACTGCCCGACGTGTCGCTGTTCAAGCCCCGCGCACCGGTCGTGCCCGCCATTCCGCGCCACATCGCCGTCGTGATGGACGGCAACGGCCGCTGGGCCAACCGCCGCCTGATGCCCCGCTTCTTCGGCCACAAGCACGGCGTCGATGCGTTGGTGCGCACCGTGCAGGCCTGCGCCGATCGCGGCGTCGAGTACCTCACGGTGTTCGCTTTCTCCAGCGAGAACTGGAAGCGCCCCGAGGAGGAGGTCTCCGGCCTGATGAGCCTGGTGCTTGTGGCGGTGTCCAACTATCTGCGCAAGCTCGCCAGCGAAGGCGTGCGCATCCGCATCGTCGGCGACCGCAGCAAGGTCTCCGACAAGGTCCGCGCAGCCTGGGACGAGGCCGAGGCGGTGACGCGCCATAACACGCGCATCACGCTGTCAGTCGCGTTCAACTACGGCGGCCGCTGGGACATCGTGCAGGCCTGCCGCCGCGCGATCGAAGCTGGCGTGCCTGCCGAGGCGCTCACTGAAGCGCGCCTCGGCGAGTTCATGGCCATGGCCTATGCGCCCGATCCGGACTTGTTCATCCGCACCGGCGGCGAGGTGCGCATCTCCAACTTCCTGTTGTGGCAGACGGCCTATGCCGAGCTGCATTTCACCGACTGCCTCTGGCCCGACTTCGACGAGGCCGAACTCGACCGCGCCATCGCCGCCTACGCGCAGCGCGATCGGCGCTTCGGCGGCGTGAAGCCGTCTCCCGCCGCAGTCGCGGCCGCCAACGACGCCTGACCGAGATGCTGCGCCAGCGCATCCTGACGGCGGTGCTGCTGCTCGCGCTGCTGCTGCCGGCCGTGTTCGCGTCGTCGCCCCAGCCTTTCGCCCTTCTGGCGCTGGTCGCCATCGGCGCGGCCGGCTGGGAATGGGCGCGCCTGAACGGTTGGCCGGGCGCGCGCGCGGTCGCGCTCGGCGTGGTGGTCGCGCTCGGCGCGGTGCTCATCTGGTGGGTGGCTCGCGGTCCGGCGGCCGACGTCACCTGGCTCTGGTGGCTGGCGGTGCTGTGGTGGGTCGCCGGTGGCTCGCTCGTGCTCGCGCGCGGCGTTGCTCGCTGGCCCGACTGGCCGGTGGCCATGCGCTGCCTGCTGGGCATCGTGCTGCTGTGGGCGGCCGGGCTGGCCCTGGCGACGGCGCGCGCGCGTGGCGTCAATTTCCTGCTGTCGGTGTTCGCGCTGGTCTGGGTGGCCGACGTGGCGGCCTATTTCGGCGGCCGCGCGTTCGGCCGCCGCAAGCTCGCCCCCGCGATCAGCCCCGGCAAGAGCTGGGAGGGTGTCTGGAGCGGCCTGGTCGCGGTGATCGTGCTGGCGCTGGCATGGGTCGCCTTCGATCGTGCCTACGCCGCAACGATCGACGGCGCCAGCCTGTTTTCCGAACTGCGCGCGCGCGGCGGACTGGTCGTGCTCGTGCTCGCGGTGGTGTTCCTGGCCGCGCTGAGTGTGGTGGGCGACTTGTTCGAGTCGCTCGTCAAGCGCAGCGCCGGCGCCAAGGACAGCAGCGGCCTGCTGCCCGGCCATGGCGGCGTGCTCGACCGCATCGACGCGCTGCTGCCGGTTTTCCCGGTCGCGCTGGCGCTGATTTCGCTTTAGGTTTGATCCGATGACTACTCTTCGCCAGCGCATCTGCGTGCTCGGCGCCACCGGCTCCATCGGCGCCAGCACGCTCGACGTGATCGCGCGCCACCCGGACCGCTACGAAGCGTTCGCGCTGACGGCGGCGAGCCGCGTCGACGAACTGGCCGAACTGTGCCGACGCTTCCGACCGCGCTTTGCCGCGATGCCGGGCCAGGCCCAGGCGCGGGCGCTGCGCGCCGCGCTGGCCGACACCGACACCGAGGTGCTCGACGGCGCGCAGGCGCTCGCCGACCTGGCCGCCCATCCGCAGGTCGACGCGGTGATGGCGGCGATCGTCGGTGCGGCCGGACTGGCGCCATGCCTGGCGGCCGCGCGTGCCGGCAAGCGGCTGCTGCTGGCCAACAAGGAAGCGCTGGTGGTCGGCGGCGAGCTGTTCATGCGCGCGGTCGAGGAGGGCGCAGCGACGCTGCTGCCGATCGACAGCGAGCATTCGGCGATCTTCCAGTGCCTGCCGGAAGACCGTTCCGCCTGGGACGCGCGCATCGACCACATCGTCCTCACCGCCTCGGGCGGGCCGTTTCGCACCCGTGCGCCGCACACGCTGCGTGACGTGACGCCGGACGAGGCCTGCGCGCATCCGAACTGGGTCATGGGCCGCAAGATCTCGGTCGACTCGGCCACGATGATGAACAAGGCGCTCGAGGTCATCGAAGCGCGCTGGCTGTTCGGGCTCGCGCCCGAGCGCGTGCGGGTGGTGATCCATCCGCAAAGCATCATCCATTCGATGGTCGTGTGCCGCGATGCCTCCGTGCTGGCCCAGCTCGGCACGCCGGACATGCGCGTGCCCATCGCCTACGGCCTGGCGTGGCCCGAGCGCATCGAAAGCGGCGCCGCGACGCTCGATTTCGCCACGCTGCGCGACCTGAGCTTCGAGGTCGCCGATGCCGAGCGCTTTCCGGGCCTGCAGCTTGCCTGGCAGGCATTGACGGCGGCGCCGGGCAGCACGGCGGTGCTCAATGCGGCCAACGAGGTCGCGGTGGCGGCCTTCCTCGAGCGGCGCATCCGCTTTGACCAGATCCATGCCGTCAACGCCGACACGTTGTCGGCGCTGTCCATCGAGCCGGGCGCCACGGCTTCGCTCGAGTCGCTGATCGAGTTGGATGCGCGCAGCCGCGCGGCCGCCGAGCAGCAGGTGAGCGCGCTTCGGAGAACGGCACGATGACCACGGTTCTTGCGTTCATCGTCACGCTGGCGATCCTGATCGTCGTGCATGAGTGGGGCCACTACCGCGTGGCCGTGGCCTGCGGCGTGAAGGTGCTGCGCTTTTCGATCGGCTTCGGCCGCCCGCTGTGGCGGCGTCAGCGCGGCGAGACCGAATTCGTCGTGGCCGCGCTGCCGCTGGGCGGCTACGTGAAGATGCTCGACGAACGCGAAGAGGCGGTCGATCCGTCCGAGCTGCACCGCGCGTTCAACCGCCAGCCCCTGCTGCGCCGTGCCGCGATCGTGATTGCCGGCCCGGCCGCCAACCTGCTGCTGGCAGTGGCGCTGTACGCGGTCGCCGGCTGGATCGGCACCGAGGAGCCGCGCGCGCTGCTGTCGACGCCGGCCAGCGGCAGCTTGGCCGAGCAGGCCGGCCTGCGCTCCGGCGACTGGGTGCGCGCCAGCAGCGCAGGGGATGCCGACCGCGACGGCGACTGGGACGAGATCGATTCCTTCAGCGACCTGCGCTGGAAGCTGACGCAATCGACGCTGGCCGGCGATGACCTGTGGCTGCGCGTGACCGACGCCGACGGGCGCCACGAGCGCGACGTGCGCCTCGCGCTGTCGACGCTCGGTGCGCGCGAAGCGGATGCGGCGCTGCTCAAGCGCATCGGCATCGGCTCGCCGTTCGGCGAACCGGTGATCGGCAAGGTCGTGCCCGACGGTCCGGCCGACCGCGCCGGCCTGCGTGCCGGCGATCGCGTGCTGTCGGTCGACGGCGAGGCGATGCCCGATGCGGCCCGCGTGCGCGAGCGCATCCGCGCCGCGGCGCGCGAGGGCCGCCCCCTGCCGATGACCTGGCTGGTGCAGCGCGGCGGCGACGCAGCGGCCGAGCCGATCGAACTCGAGGTTGAGCCCCAGATGCAGGGCGAGGGCGAGCAGCGTGTCGCGCGCATCGAGGCCTTTGTCGGCGGGGCGCCGGAGATGGTGCTGGTGCGCCAGGGCGCGCTCGAAGGCATCGGCTACGGCTTTCGCCGCATGATCGACGTGTCGAGCCTGAGCCTGCGCATGCTTGGCAAGATGCTGATCGGCGAGGCCTCGCTGCGCAACCTCAGCGGGCCGCTGACGATCGCCGACTACGCGGGTCAATCCGCCGAGCTCGGCCTGGCCTACTACCTGGGCTTTCTCGCGCTGGTCAGCGTCAGCCTCGGCGTGCTGAATCTGCTGCCGCTGCCGATGCTCGATGGCGGGCACCTCATGTATTATCTTTTTGAAGGAGTGACAGGGCGGCCGGTCTCCGAGGTGTGGCTCGATCGGCTGCAGCGAGGCGGCCTCGCGATCATGGTCCTGATGATGTCACTCGCCCTCTACAACGATCTGGCCCGGCTGCTGGGCCTGCATTGATTCCACGCATGTCGCTCTCGTCTGTGGGCCCGGCCCCCTTTTGCCGCCGGCCCTCGCGCCGCAACGACGCTCCCCACAACGCACGCATCGGCGGCCGCGTCTCGCGCCTGTCGGCTCTCCGTCCCACCGTCATCGCCGCAGCGCTCGTCGCGGGGCTTTCGCTGCCCGCGTGGGCCGTCGATCCGTTCACGCTCAAGGACATCCGCGTCGAGGGCCTGCAGCGCAGCGACGCCGGCACCGTGTTCGGCGCGCTGCCGTTTCGCATCGGCGACACCTACACCGACGAGAAGGGCGCCGCCGCGCTGCGCGCGCTCTTCGCGACCGGCCTGTTCAAGGACGTTCGCATCGAGATCGTCGACGACGTCGCGGTGGTGATCGTCGAGGAGCGTCCGATCATCGCGGGCGTCGAGTTCGTCGGGCTCAAGGAGTTCGACAAGGACGCGCTGACGAAGTCGCTCAAGGACGTCGGCATCGGCGAAGGCCAGCCCTTCGACCGCGCGCTCGCCGACCGCGCCGAGCAGGAACTCAAGCGCCAGTACCTCACCAAGAGCCTCTACGGCGCCGAGGTGGTGACCACCATCACGCCGATCGAGCGCAACCGCGTCAACGTGTCGTTCAATGTGGTCGAGGGCGAGGTCGCGAAGATCAGCGAGATCCGCATCGTCGGCGCGAAGGCCTTCTCCGAGGGCACGCTGCTCGGCCAGCTCGAAAGCACCACCAGCGGCTGGCTGACCTGGTACACCAAGACCGACCGCTACTCGCGCACCAAGCTCAACGCCGATCTCGAAACCCTGCGCTCGTACTACCTCGACCGCGGCTACCTCGAGTTCAGGGTCGATTCCACGCAGGTCGCGATCTCGCCGGACAAGCAGAACATCGCGATCACGATCAACATCACCGAGGGCCAGCCCTACACGGTGACCGAGGTCCGCCTCGAGGGCGACTACCTCGGCAAGGAAGACGACTTCAAGCGCGTGATCAGCGTCAAGCCGGGTGAGGCCTACCGGGCCGCCGACGTCGCCGAGACGACGCGCCGCTTCACCGAGCTCTACGGCCTGTTCGGCTACGCCTTCGCGCGCATCGAGACGCGCCCCGAGATCGACCGCGCCACCGGTCGCGTGGCAGTGGTGCTGGTCGGCGAGCCGTCGCGGCGCGTCTACGTGCGGCGCGTCAACGTGGCCGGCAACGCCCGCACGCGCGACGAGATCGTGCGCCGCGAGTTCCGCCAGTTCGAGTCCTCGTGGTACGACGGCCGCAAGATCAAGCTCTCACGCGACCGCATCGACCGCCTCGGCTACTTCAGTGAGGTCACGGTCGACACGGCGGAGGTGCCGGGTTCGCCCGACCAGGTCGACCTGACCGCCAACGTGAAGGAAAAGCCGACCGGCAACATCCAGCTCGGCGCCGGCTTCTCGAGTGCGGAGAAGCTGTCGCTGAACTTCGGCATCAAGCAGGACAACATCTTCGGCAGCGGCAACTACCTCGGCCTCGAGTTCAACACCAGCCGCTATAACCGCACCTTCGTGCTCAGCACCGTCGACCCGTACTTCACGATCGACGGCGTCTCGCGCGGCATCGACGTCTACTACCGTACCCAAAAGCCCATCAACAGCCAGGGCGAGGAGTACAGCATCGTCACGCAAGGCGGCGCGATCCGCTTCGGCGTGCCGTTCACCGAGTACGACACGGTGTTCATGGGCGTGGGTGTCGAGCGCACCGAGATCCGTGCCGGCGCGTCGATCCCGAACAGCTACTTCCTCTACCGCGAGGAGTTCGGCGACACCAGTACCAGCTTGCCGATCACGCTCGGCTGGCAGCGCGACAGCCGCGACTCGGCCCTGGTGCCGACGGCGGGCCGCTACCAGCGGCTCAATGCCGAGTGGGGCGCGGCCTTCGACACGCGCTACCTGCGCGCGAACTATCAGATCCAGCAATGGATCCCGCTGGGCAAGAAGTTCACGCTCGGTCTGAACGCCGAAGCCGGCTGGGGCGAGGGCCTCAGTGGCCGGCCGTTCCCGATCTTCAAGAACTTCTACGGCGGCGGCCTCGGCTCCGTGCGCGGCTTCGACCAGGGCTCGCTCGGCCCCGTCGACGTGACCGGTGCCTACATCGGCGGCAACCGCAAGCTCAACATCAACGCCGAGTTCTACGTTCCGGTGCCCGGCTCCGGCAACGACCGCACGCTGCGTCTGTTCGCATGGGCCGATGCCGGCAACGTCTGGGGCGAGAACGACGACAACGCTTCGTTCGACGACCTGCGTTCGTCGGCAGGCATCGGCCTGAGCTGGGTGTCGCCCGTCGGCCCGCTGAAACTCAGCTACGGCACGCCGTTGCGCAAGTTCTCGCAAGATAGAATCCAACGGTTCCAATTCCAGATCGGGACTGCGTTCTGATGAAGACTTTTTCCTTGAGCTCGCTGCTGGCCGCATCCGCGCTGGCATTGGGTGTTTCTGCCGTGCAGGCCCAGGATCTGAAGATCGGCTACGTCAACAGCGAACGCATCCTGCGCGAGTCGCAGGCGGCGAAGGCGGCACAGGCCAAGCTCGAGACCGAGTTCAGCAAGCGCGAGAAGGAGCTGGCCGAGACCGCGCAGCGCCTGAAGGCCTCGTCGGACAAGCTCGAGAAGGACGCTCCCACGCTGCCCGAGAGCGAGCGCACCCGCCGCCAGCGCGAGCTGGTCGAGCAGGACCGCGACTTCCAGCGCCGCCGCCGCGAGTTCCAGGAAGACCTCAACCAGCGCAAGAACGAAGAGCTCAGTGCGGTGGTCGAGCGTGCGAACAAGGTGATCCGCCAGATCTTCGAGCAGGAGAAGTACGACCTGATCCTGCAGGAAGCCGTGTTCGCGGGCCCGAAGGCGGACATCACCGACAAGGTGATCAAGTCGCTCAACGGCCCCGCCGCAACGAAGTGATGCCTGCGCCGGAGCGCGCGGCGCTCCGGTGGCCGAGCGCGTGTTTCGCATGAGGACCACGCTCGGCGACATCGTCTCCGCCCTCGGCGGAGAGATGGCCGGCGATGCCGGCCTGGCCATCGAGCGCATCGCGCCGCTCGACGCGGCCGACGACCGCTCGATCGCCTTTCTCTCCAATCCGCGCTACCGCTCGCAGCTCGAAGCCACCGCGGCCGCCGCGGTGATCGTCGCACCGGCGTTGAAAGAGGCAGCCTGCGCGCGCGGCGCGGCGATCGTCACGCCCGATCCCTACCTCTATTTCGCCCGGCTCACGCAGTGGTGGGCCGCGCGCGCGCGCCCGGGCGCGGCGCCGGGCGTGCATCCGAGCGCGGTGGTCGATGCCGGCGCCGTGATCGGCGCGGGCGTGCACATCGGCGCGCTCGCAGTCGTGGAGGCCGGTGCGCAAATCGGCGAGGGCGCGGTGATCGGGCCGCAGTGCCACATCGGGCGCAATGCGCGCGTCGGCGCCGGCACGCGGCTGGCGGCGCAAGTCGTGCTCGGCTTCGACTGCAGCATCGGTGCGCGCGGCGTGGTCCACAGCGGCGTCGTGATCGGCGCCGACGGCTTCGGCTTCGCGCCCACGCGCGAGGGCTACGTGAAGATCGAGCAGCTCGGTGCGGTGCGCATCGGCGACGACGTCGAGATCGGCGCCAACACCTGCATCGACCGCGGCGCGCTGGGCGACACCGTGCTCGAAGACGGCGTCAAGCTCGACAACCTCATCCAGATCGCGCACAACGTGCACATCGGCGCGCACACCGCGATGGCGGGTTGCGCCGCGGTGGCCGGCTCCACGCGCATCGGCGCGCGCTGCACCGTCGGCGGCGGCGCCGGCATCCTCGGCCATCTCGAGATCGTCGACGACGTGCACATCTCCGCGCAGAGCACCGTCAGCCACTCGATCCGCCGGCCCGGCGTCTACAGCGGCTTCTTCCCGCTCGACGACAATCGCGCCTGGGAGAAGAACGCCGTCACGCTGCGCCAGCTGTATCAGCTGCGCGAGCGCGTCCGCACGCTCGAGAAGCGCCTGGCCGAGGGCGGCCAAGGCGAACAGGAACAAACGCCATGATGGACATCCACACCATCCTCAAGAAGATCCCGCACCGCTACCCGATCCTGCTGGTCGATCGCGTGCTGGAGGTCGAAGCGGGCAAGCGCATCAAGGCGCTGAAGAACGTCTCGATCAATGAACCCGTGTTTCTCGGCCACTTCCCGCACCGCCCGGTGATGCCCGGCGTGCTGATCCTCGAGGCGCTGGCCCAGGCGGCCGCGCTGTTGAGCTTCTCGGGCGAGGGCGAGGGCAGCGGCGAGGACTCGGTGATCTATTTCGCCGGCATCGACGGTGCGCGCTTCAAGCGACCGGTCGAGCCCGGCGACCAGCTCATCCTCGAGGTCGAGGTCGACCGCATCCGTGCGGGCATCCACAAGTTCAAGGCGCGCGCGTCAGTGGCCGGCGAGCTCGCGGCCGAGGCCGAGCTGATGTGCACGATGCGCAAGATCGCGCCTTGCTGAACCCTTCGCAGATGTCCACGCAGGTCCATCCGACGGCGATCGTCGATCCGAAGGCCGAGCTGGCCGAAGGCGTTGTGGTCGGTCCGTATGCCGTGATCGGCCCGGCGGTGCGCATCGGCGCGCGCACGCGCATCGGCGCGCACTGCGTGATCGACGGCGCCACCACGATCGGCGCCGACAACGTCTTCCATCCGCACAGCAGCATCGGCGGGCCGCCGCAAGACAAGAAGTACGCCGGCGAGCCGACGCGCCTGGAGATCGGCGAGCGCAACACGGTGCGCGAGTTCTGCACCTTCAACACCGGCACGGTGCAAGACGGTGGCGTCACGCGCATCGGCTCGGACAACTGGATCATGGCCTACGTGCACGTCGCGCACGACGTGGCCGTCGGCAACCAGTGCATCCTGGCCAACAACGCGACGCTGGCCGGCCACGTGCGAATCGATGACTGGGTCATCGTCGGCGGGCTGACTGGTGTGCACCAGTTCTGCAAGGTTGGTGCGCACGCGATGCTGGGCTTTTCCAGCGCGATCTCGCAGGACGTGCCGCCGTTCATGATGGTCGACGGCAACCCGGCCCATGTGCACGGCTTCAACGTCGAAGGCCTGCGCCGGCGCGGCTTCTCGGCCGAGCGCATCGCGCAGGTCAAGCAGATGCATCGGCTGCTTTACCGCAACGGCCTGACGCTCGACGACGCCCAGGGCGAGATCGCGGCGCTGCGAAGCTCAGGCGTCGAAGGCGGCGAGGCCGACATCGAGCTGATGCTCGGTTTCCTCGCCGCTGCCAAGCGCGGCATCGTCCGCTGAACCCGACCAGAACGCCCGCATGAAGCTCGGACTGGTCGCTGGCGAAGCCTCTGGCGACTTGCTCGCCGGGCTGTTGCTGCAAGGGGTCAAGGCGCGCTGGCCGCAGGTGCAGACCTTCGGCATCGGCGGGCCGCGCATGGTCCACGAAGGTTTTCAGGCCTGGTGGCCGAGCGATCGCCTCGCGGTGCACGGCTACGCCGAGGCGCTCAAGGTCTACCTGCCGCTGCTGCGCCTGCGCCGCGAACTCGGTGACCGCATGCTGGCCGAGCGGCCGGCCGCCTTCATCGGCGTCGACGCGCCGGACTTCAACCTCGGCCTCGAGGCGCGTCTCAAGGCCGCGGGCACGAAGACCGTGCACTTCGTCTGTCCGTCGATCTGGGCCTGGCGGGGCGGGCGCGTGCACAAGCTGGCGGCCTCGGCCGACCATGTGCTGTGCCTGTTCCCGTTCGAGCCGGCGCTGCTGGCCCAGGCCGGCGTGCGCGCGAGCTATGTCGGCCATCCGCTGGCCGACGCGATCCCGCTCGAGGTGCCGCGCGCCGCGGCGCGCGCGGCCCTCGGCCTGGGCCACAGCGAGCCGGTGCTGGGGGTGCTACCGGGCAGCCGGCGCGGCGAGATCCGCCACATCGCGGCGGACTTCCTGCGCGCCGCGGCGCTGCTCAAGCGCGACCGCCCCGGCCTGCGCTGCCTGTTGCCGATCGCGCCCGGCGTGCGCCCGCTTGTGGAGGCGGCCGTGGCCGAGGCCGGCGCGCAAGACGCCGTGGAATTGATCGACGGCCGCTCGCACGAAGTGCTGGCGGCCTGCGACGTGGCCCTGGTCGCCAGCGGCACCGCGACGCTCGAGGCCGCGCTGTTCAAGCGGCCGATGGTGATCGGCTACCGCATCGCGCCGCTGAGTTGGCAGATCATGCGGCACATGCGCTACCAGCCCTGGGTCGGACTGCCGAACGTGCTCGCCGGCGAGTTCGTCGTGCCCGAGCTGCTGCAACACGAGATGACGCCCGAGGCGCTGGCGCGCGAACTGCGCCGATGGCTGGACGATCCGGCGGACTGCGAGCGCGTCGCGCAGCGCTTTGCCGAGATGCACCTGAGCCTGCGCCGCAACACGGCCCAGGCCGCGGGCGACGCGATCGCGGAGGTGGTCGGTGGCTGAGCAGCGTTTGCGCAAGCCGCGCGCGGCGGTGCAGCTCGGCCTCATGTGGGACGCGCCGGGGCTGGTGGCCGGCGTCGACGAGGCCGGCCGCGGCCCGCTGGCCGGGCCGGTGGTCGCCGCCGCGGTGATCCTCGACGACGAGAAGCCGATCCGCGGCCTCGCCGACTCCAAGGTGCTGAGCCCGCGCCGGCGCGACGTGCTGTTCGACGAGATCCGCGCCAAGGCGCTGTGCTGCTCGATCGCCGAGGCCAGCGTCGAGGAGATCGACCGCCTCAACATCCTGCACGCGACGATGCTGGCGATGCGCCGCGCGGTCGACGGCCTGCGGCTGCGGCCGGTCAAGGTGCTGGTCGATGGCAACCGGCTGCCGGTGCTGGGTGTCACCGCCGAGGCGATCGTGAAGGGCGACGCCACGGTCGCTTCGATCGCCGCCGCCTCCATCCTCGCCAAGGTCCACCGCGACCGGCTGTGCGACGCGCTGCACGAAGCGCATCCGCAATACGGCTTCGGCGAGCACAAGGGCTACAGCACCGCGGCCCATCTCGAGGCCCTGCGCGAGCACGGCCCCTGCGCGGCGCACCGCCAGAGCTTCGCGCCGGTGCGCGAGGCGGTGCGCTGAAGTTGGGGACGCCGGCCATGCGCGAACCGGTGCGCATCACCTCGCGGGAGAACCCGCTGCTCGCGCAGTTGCGCCGCCTGGCGCACGAGCCGGCCGGCTACCGCAAGACCGGCCAGGCCTGGCTGGAGGGCGACCACCTGCTGCGCGCCGCGCTGACGCGCGGCCGTGCGTTGACGCAGGTGGTGCTGACCGAGGCGGCATGGGCCGATCCGTCGCTGCGCGAGATCGCGCAGCGGGCGGCGCGCATTGCCGTCGTCTCCGATGCCTTGATGAAGCCGCTGAGCACGCTCGAGTCGCCGGCGCCGATCGCTGCGCTGCTCGCCTTGCCGGCCGAGGCGCCGGCGGTTCTGGCCGGTGTGCCAACAGTGGTGCTCGACCGCCTGCAAGACGCCGGCAACGTCGGCAGCGTGCTGCGCAGCGCCGCGGCGCTGGGCATCGCCCAGGTGGTCGCGCTCAGCGGCACCGCGGCGTTGTGGTCGCCCAAGGTGGTGCGCGCCGGCATGGGGGCGCACTTCGCGCTGCACCTCGTCGAGCAGCAGCGCGAGGAGGCGCTCGACGCGCTTGGCGTGCCGCTGATCGCGACCAGCTCGCATGCGCCCCGCTCGCTGGCCGAAGCGCCGCTGCCCGACCCTTGCGCCTTCGTGTTCGGCCACGAGGGGCGCGGCGTCGCCGCCTCGCTGCTGACGCGCTGCGCCGAAACGCGCCGCATCCCGCAGCCGGGCGGCGAGGAGTCGCTCAACGTGGCGGCCGCCGCGGCGATCTGCCTGTACGAGGCGGCGCGTCAGCGCGGCTGAGGCGTGGGCGCGCGTGCCGCGCGCAGCGCGAAGCGCGCCGGGTCGGCCGCGTCGCGCAGGTCGGCCTCCACGGGGCAGGGCGTGCCGGCGATCCACGAGGCCAGCAGCTCGGCGCCCAGGGCCGCCCAGCTCAGTCCGCGCGAGCCGAGCCCGGTGAAAACGTAGAGACCGCCGTGCGCATCGCGCCGGCGGGCAACGAGCCGCGGTGCGTCGGCGCGCGTCGCGGCCGGCAGCGCGTCGAGATCGGGCAGGGCGCCGACGATCGGCAGGCGGTCCGGCGTGACGGCGCGCCAGCCGACCCGGCCCACCGCGTCCTCGACGCGGCCGATCGCCTCGGGCGCGACGCTCAGCAGCGCGGCCAGGCGCGCGCGGTTGTGCTCGTGATCGGCGAGGCGCGGCGATGCCTCGCCGTCGCCGTGCTGCGTGGTCGCGCCGGTCCACAGCCAGCCGTCCAGCGCCGGCGCCGCATAGCCGGCGCCGGAGACGGCGCAGCGCGGCGCCGCGAGGCCGGGGTGCACCGGCCAGCCGCTGATCTGTCCGCGCACGGCGACCAGCGGACCGAGCGCGGGCCCGGCCAGGCGCGCGGCGTCGAGCGCATTGGCAATCACGAGCACGGGCGCTTCGGCGATCGGCCGCGCCTGGGCATCGAGCACCAGCCAACGGCCGTCGCGGCGCACGATCGACGCAGCGTTCACGCCGTCGACGAAGCGTGCGCCGCTGGCCGCCAGCCAGGCCTTCGCGACATCGGCCGGTGCCAGCCAGCCGCCTTGCGGGAAGTACCAGCCCCCGCTCGGAAGTGCCACACCGGTGCGTTCGCGCGCGGCGGCGCGATCGAGCCAATCGACGAAGCCGCGCGGCAGACCGCAGCGCGCGAGCAGGGCCTGTGCGGCCTCGTCGCTGAGCCGTGGTTCGAGGCGCACGAAGCCGTCGAGCGCGCCGCGCACCGAGCCGTCGGCCAGCGCGGGCGCGATGCTGCGCGCCATGTGCAGCGCGCCTGCGCGCAGCCAGCGCGCATGCGGCCCGTCGTCGGCGTGCAGCGTCGCGTGCATCAGGCCGATCGGGTTGCCCGAGGTCGCCTGGCCGGCGGCCGGCAGCGCGTCGAGCACCGTGCAGTGCCAGTCCAGCCGCGCGAGCGCCGCCGCGGCGGCGCAACCCGCCAGGCCGGCGCCGACGATCACGGCCGCGCGCTCGCCCTCGTGCACATGCAGGCCGCCGACGGGCGCCGGCGGCACGAAGCGCGGCGCGAAGCGGGCGATGGTCATGTCGCGCTTGCCGGCAAAGCCGCCGGCCTGCTCGACCGCGAAGCCGGCGCCGGCGAGCCCGTCGCGCACCACGCGCGCGGCGCTCCAGGTCGCGGCCGTCGCGCCCGGCGCGGCAAGGCGGCCCAGGCGCTCGAACAGGCGCGGCTGCCACATCTGCGGGTTCTTCGCCGGCGCGAAGCCGTCGAGGAAGAACGCGTCGACGCGCGCCAGCAACTGCGGCAGCACGAGCTCGATGTCGCCCAGGGCCAGCACAAGGCGCACGCGGCCCGCCTCGAAGTCCAGCACGTGCAGGTTCGGCGTCGCGCACGGCCATGCGTCGACCAGTTCGCGCGCCTGCGGCGAGCCGCCGGCGTGCACGCGCGCGAGGTCCTCCCGCGTCGGCGGGTGCTTCTCGATCGAGACGAAGTCGAGCCGACGGCTGCGCCGCGGGTCGCGGCGCCAGGCGTCCCACGCGGCGAGGAAGTTGTTGCCCAGGCCGAAGCCGGTCTCGAGGATCGTGAAGCCCTCGCGTCCGGCCCAGCGCGGCGCGTCGCCGAGCAGGCCGTTGCCGCCGAGGAAGACGTGGCGCGCCTGCTCGGCGGCGCCGGCAGCGGCGTGGTAGACATCGCCGAAGGCCGGCGCGCGCGGCACGCCGTCGTCGCCGAAGGCCAGCGTCGCGGGGACGATGGGCGCGGTCTTCATGCCGCTGCGCGGCGGGCCAGCCAGGCCAGCAGCGGCGCGCGCGCCGCGGCCAGGCCGCGGTAGGCGATCACCGCCTCGCTCATCGACGCGATGGCTGCGTGCAGCGCCGCGGCGCGTGCCGGCGTTTCCAGCGCCTCGGGCAGCGGGCGCACGGCGACGTGGATCGTGAACACGGCCTGCGCTTTGCCGGCCACGGGGATGAAGCTTTGCCGCTCGGTGCGAAACCACAGCGATCGGGCCCACGCGTCGAGCCCGGACTCGTCCGGCGCCGCGGGCCAGCGATCCTGGTGGCGCTGCGGATGGTGGTCATGGCCGCCGTGCGGCACGACGGTCCAGACAAAGCGCTCCCAGCGCGGCTCGCGGCACACGAGCGCGCACAGCTGGCGCGCCGCGTTGACGACCAGCGCGTTGTCCGCCACCGGTGCATGGGCCTGCGCGAACGATCGGCCCACCTTGTCGGCCGGCACCCAGTGCGAGGGCAGGCACACGGCCAGCCAGGGCAGGGCGGCTTCGGCGCCGTCGACGATGGCGAGGTCCTCGTGCAGCGCCAGGCTGGCCAGGCCCGCGAGGCGCCGCTCGGCCGGCAGCGCGGCGAGCACCGCGCCGGCCGTCGCGTGCGTTGCCGGCGACGACGCCGACAAGGCCCCGTCCCAGGCGACCGACCAGCCGAGCAGCGGTGCCGCGAGGCCGCGATCGCCATCAGGCCGCAGCGCCTGCGGCGCGTCTCGCTGGGCCTGCCGGGCCAGCGCTTCGAGCGCCGGGCGCGCGTCGAAGCCGGGCGCGCTCAGCAGCGCGCTGCCGGGCTCGCGCCGCAACACCTGCAGCTTCTCGGCGAAGGCGCTGTCGGTGGGGTCGAGTGCCGTCAGCTGCACGGCGCCGTCGGCCAGGCGCTGAAGGCCGGGCTGCATGCGAAAGGGCGCGGTGACGGCGGCGTCGAAGTCGAACATCGTCGGGCGAGGTTAGCCGCAAAGACGGTCCACAAAGGCAAAGGGCACCCGAAGGTGCCCTTGATGCGCGAGCGGCGAGCCGCGTCAGACGCGCTTGCGGTACTCGTGCGTGCGGGTGTCGATCTCGATCTTGTCGCCGTTCTCGACGAACAGCGGCACCGAGATCTCGAAGCCGGTGGCGATCTTGGCGGGCTTCATGACCTTGCCCGAGGTGTCGCCCTTGACGGCCGGCTCGGTGGTCACTTCGCGCACCACGGTGGTCGGCAGCTCGACCGAGATGGCCTTGCCGTCGTAGAACACCACTTCGACCGGCATGCCGTCTTCGAGGTAGCTGATGGCGTCGCCCATGTTCTCGGCCTCGACCTCGAACTGGTTGTACTCGGCGTCCATGAAAACGTACATCGGATCGGCGAAGTAGGAGTAGGTGCACTCCTTCTTGTCCAGCACGATCTGGTCCATCTTGTCGTCGGCCTTGAAGACGACTTCGGTGCCCGAGCTGTTGAGCAGGTTCTTCAGCTTCATGCGAACGGTGGCGGCGTTGCGGCCACCGCGGCTGTACTCGGTCTTGAGCACGACCATCGGGTCCTTGCCCTGCATGATCACGTTGCCGGCGCGGATTTCCTGGGCGATCTTCATCGTGGAGCTCTCTCGATTGGCTGCCCGACCGGAAGGGGTGCTGTGTCGGGTGCGGTGGGGCTGGCGCGTAGGCGTTCTTCCTGTCGCGGAAATGCCCCGTCGCGCAAAGCCCGCAATTGTACCTTCTCCCGCTGGCGCGAAGGGTTTCCTGGTCAGCGCTTGGCGAGCGCGAAGCGCAGCAGCCGCTCGCCCAGGTCGCCCAGGCTGCGCTGCACGCTGGCCAGGGCCTGCGCGCGGGCCGCGGCGTGGCTCGTCCAGGCGGCATCGGGCAAGGCATGGGCCGGCGCATCGGCCAAGCCGTTCCAGGCCGCGAAGCGACGGCGCAGCGCGGCGGCCAACGCGGTCGGTGCGCCAGAGACGTAGACGTCGAGGAAGGCCTCGAGCTTGGCGGCATGAACGCCGTCGCGCTGCGGGTAGATCTGCCAGACGAACGGCCGGCCGGCCCACAGCGCGCGCACGAAAGAGTCCTCGCCGCGCACGAAGTTGAGCTCGCAGGCGGCGAGCAGGCGGTCGTAATCCGGTTGCTCCAGCCAGGGCAGCGCGACGAGCCGCAGCGCGCCGGCATGCCGCTGGCTGCCGGCTTCGAGCGGCGTGCCCAGCCACTGCGCCGCCTGCCGCGTCGCATGGCCGGGCGTCAGGTAGAGATCGACCGGCGTCGAGCCCTCGCGCCAGGCCTCGAGCGCCGCCGGCAGGGCCGGGTTCTCGTAGCAGAACAGGCTCACGCGGCAGGCCTCGGGCCGGGCGGCCGGGTCGATGCGAGCGAGCCAGCCCTCGTCGCGCGCGCCGTCGAGCGCGGGCTCGCGCAGCAGCCCGCCGGTGGCTTCGGAGAAGCCCGGGTAGAAGAACCACTTGGTCAGGCCGCGCGCCGGTCCGGCCATCTGCGGCGACGCGAGACCGTGGCTGCGCTCGACATAGGACTCGGCGCTCAGGTACTCGAGGTTGATCCACACCGGCAGCACGGCCGCTTGCGCCATGCGCGCCAGAAAGCCCGGCGGCGGATCGCAGCCGAAGGACTCGATGACAACTTCGCCCGGCGTCTCGTGCGGTTCGGGCTCGCGCCATGGCAGCACCTCGACGCCCTCGGCGCCGCGCGGCGCCATCCACGCCAGCGCGCTCGCGTCGTCGACCCACAACCGCACGCGGTGGCCGAGCGCGACGAGTCGCCGCGCGAGCCGCCAGCACACGCCGAGGTCGCCGTGGTTGTCGATCACGCGGCAGAAGACATCCCAGAGCATGCAGCGATTATCGAAGCCGCCATTGCCTGGCAACGCGGCGCGACACAATGCCGCATGGCCGCGCCTCGCACGCTTGACCCGTCCGCGCTCGCCCATGCGATCGAAGCGTGGGGGCCGGCCGCGTGGCTGCGCGAATCGTTGTGGGCCTATCCGCTGCTGAACGCGCTGCACATCCTCGGCATTGCTGCGCTGCTCGGCGGCATCGCGGTGCTCGATTTCCATCTGCTGCGCGCACGCGAGCCGGTCGCGCCGGTCGCGCGCGCGGCCTGGCCCGTGGCGGTGGCCGGCGTCGCGCTGGCGGTGGCGACCGGGCCGCTGCTGTTCGCGGTCAAGGCCACCGAGTACATCGCCAATCCGGCCTTCGTGTGGAAGTTCGTGCTGCTGACGCTGGCGCTGAGCAATGTCGCGCTCTTCCACCTGAGTTTTCCCGGCGTGCTGGCCGGCACGCGGCCGGTGACCGCCGGCGTGCGTGCTGTGGCCGCGCTGTCGCTCGCGCTCTGGTTCGCCAGCCTGCTGGCCGGCCGCGCGATCGCCTTCCTGTGATGCATCGATGAGTTCCCTTCCCGCCGACACCGGCGACACCGCACCCACCGACGAGGCCGACGCCCTCTGGCAGCGCCTGCTGGCCGAGGTGGCCGCGCTGCCGGGGCTGCCCGGCGTCTACCGCTACTTCGACGCGCAAGGCGGCGTGCTCTACGTCGGCAAGGCGCGCAACCTGAAGAAGCGCGTCTCGAGCTATTTCCACAAGAACCATGGCGGCACGCGCATCGGCCACATGGTCTCGAAGATCGTGCGCATCGAGACCACCGCGGTGCGCAGCGAGGCCGAGGCGCTGCTGCTCGAGAACAATCTGATCAAGACGTTGAATCCCAAGTTCAACATCCTGTTCCGGGACGACAAGAGCTACCCCTACCTCAAGTTCGCCTCGCACGAGTTTCCGCGCATGGCCTACTACCGCGGCTCGGTCGACAAGAAGCATCGCTATTTCGGGCCCTATCCGAGCGCATGGGCGGTCAAGGAGTCGATCCAGTTGCTGCAGAAGGTGTTCCGGCTGCGCACCTGCGAGGACACGGTCTTCAACCACCGCACGCGGCCTTGCCTGCTGTACCAGATCAAGCGCTGCTCGGGGCCTTGCGTGCGCGCGCCGGAGAGCGCGAACTACGCCGAGGACGTGGCCAATGCCGAGCGCTTCCTGCTCGGCGAGACCGACGAGGTGATGGCGCAGTTGCAGCAGCGCATGATGGAACACGCCGAGAAGCTCGAGTACGAGCAGGCCGCCGAGATCCGCAACCAGATCGGCGCGTTGTCGCGCGTCTTGCACCAGCAGACGATGGAAAGCGACGCGTCGAGCGCCTTCGACAAGGACGCCGACATCCTTGCGGTGGTGGTGCAAGGCGGTCGCGCCTGCGTCAACCTCGCGATGGTTCGCGGCGGGCGCCACCTGGGCGACCGGCCGTACTTCCCGACCCACGTCGACGACGCGGCAGCGCTCAACGCTGCCGAGGACGAGGCCTTCAGCGAGGCGCTGTCGGCCGACGAGGCTGCCGAGCGCGCGACGGCGCGCCCGATCGAAGTGCAGGTGCTGGAGGCCTTCATTGGCCAGCACTACCTCGATGCCGCGGTGCCGCCGCTGCTGATCGCCAACCACCCGATCGACCGTGCGCTGCTCGAGGCGCTGAGCGACCAGGCCGGCTTCAAGGTCGGTGCCGTGCACCAGCCGCGCGAACAGCGCCGCCAGTGGCTCGAGATGGCCGAGCGCAATGCCAAGCTCAAGCTCGCGCAGCTGCTCGCGGAGGAGGGCTCGCAGCAGGCGCGCACGCGCGCGCTGGTCGACGCGCTCGACCTGCCGGTCGAGAACCTGGAGACGTTTCGCATCGAGTGCTTTGACATCAGCCACACGGCCGGCGAGGCGACGCAGGCATCGTGCGTGGTGTTCGAGCAGCACAAGATGCAGTCCTCCCAGTACCGCCGCTACAACATCGACGGCATCACCCCCGGCGACGACTACGCCGCGATGCGCCAGGTGCTCACGCGCCGCTACGCCAAGCTCGCCGAGGCCGCACCCGGCGGGCGCGAGCGCCTGCCCGACCTGGTGCTGGTCGACGGCGGGCGCGGCCAGGTCAGCATGGCGCGCGAGGTGTTCGAGGAACTGGGCATCGACCTGTCGCTGATCGTCGGCGTCGAGAAGGGCGAGGGCCGCAAGGTCGGCCTCGAGGAACTGGTGTTCGCCGACGGCCGCGAGAAGGTCTACCTCGGCCATGACTCCGCCGCGCTGATGCTGGTGGCGCAGATCCGCGACGAGGCGCATCGCTTCGCGATCACCGGCATGCGAGCGCGGCGTGCCAGCGTGCGCACCGGCGGCAGCAAGCTCGAGGACATCCCGGGCGTGGGCCCGAAGAAGCGTGCCAAACTTCTGCAGCGCTTTGGTGGCGTGCGCGGCGTGGCGGCCGCGAGCGTCGACGACCTGGCGGGCGTCGACGGCATTTCCGCAGAACTCGCCGAGGAGATCTACCGTGCCTTGCATTGAATCCGCGGCCCGCGCCGCGAACCGCGCGCGTGCGCTGGCCGTCATCGGCGTGCTGATGCTGGCGTCGTGCGCTGCGCCGCCGCCTCCGGCGCCTGCTCCGGGGCGACCGGCGCCCGCGCCGGCCGCGCCTTCGGCGGCAGCCGGCCAGCTGCCGGCGCCGAAGACGCCACGTTCGATGCAGGAACTGCGCGCACAGGCGGCGCTGCGCATCGTCGCCGCCAGCCCCGGCATGACCTACGACGGCAAGGTGCCCGACATCCTGCTCGCGATTCCCGTGCTGGAGATCGAGCTCAACGCCGACGGCAGCATCCGCCACATCGACGTGATGCGCGAGCCGCGCCAGGCCAAGGACACGATCAAGCTGGCGATCGACGCGGTCAAGCGCGCGGCGCCCTTCGGCAGCGTCGCGCATCTGCCCAAGCCCTGGAAGTTCCAGGAGACCTTCCTGTTCAACGACGATCGCAAGTTCAAGCCGCGGACCTTGGACTCCTGACCGGCCCGGCACGGCCTGCCAGGCTGCGCAGCGCAAAGCCGCCAGCGTGGGGGCTTCGTCTCGCGGGCACAATGGCCCGATGTTCTGGACCCTGCCCACCTTGCTGACCTGGGCGCGCATCGTCGCGATCCCGCTCATCGTCGGCGTGTTCTACCTGCCGATCGACACGCCGACGCAGAACCTGGTCGCGACCGTGCTGTTCATCGTCGTGGCGCTCACCGACTGGGCCGACGGTTGGCTGGCGCGCAGGCTGAACCAGACCTCGTCGTTCGGCGCCTTCCTCGACCCCGTGGCTGACAAGTTCCTGGTCTGCGCGGCGCTGCTGGTGCTGGTGCACCTGGGGCGATTGCACGCGCTGATCGCGCTGGTGATCATCGGCCGCGAGATCGCGATCTCGGCGCTGCGTGAATGGATGGCGCAGATCGGCGCCTCGGCCAGCGTGGCGGTGCACATGATCGGCAAGCTCAAGACCGCGGCGCAGATGGTCGCGATCCCCTTCCTGCTCTATGACCGGCCGCTGTTCGGCTTCATCGACACGCACGCCTGGGGCACCGCGCTGATCGTGATCGCGGCAACGCTGACGATCTGGTCGATGGTGTACTACCTGCAGAAGGCGTTGCCCGAGATCCGGGCGAAAGCCCGATGACGGCCGCGGTCGACGAGCGCCAGGGCGCGCTCGCCCTGCGCGCGATGCCCTGGGTGTTCGTGCTGATCTGGAGCACCGGCTTCGTCGTCGCGCGCTACGCGATGCCGCATTCGCCGCCGCTCAAGTTCCTTGCGCTGCGCTATGCGCTGTCGATCGCCTGCTTCGGCCTGTGGGTCGCCGCATCGCGCGCGACCCTGCCTCGCGATGCGCGGCAGTGGGGCCACCTGGCCGTCACCGGCATCCTGATGCATGCCGGCTACCTTGGCGGCGTCTGGACGGCGGTCAAGGCCGGCATGGGCGCCGGAACGGTGGCGTTGATCGTCGGCCTGCAGCCGGTGATCACCGCGCTGTGGCTGAGCTCGCGCGGCGGGCAGGATCGCGTCGCGGGGCGACAGTGGCTGGGCCTCGCGCTCGGATTCGCAGGCCTGGTGCTGGTGGTCGAGCACAAGCTGGGCGCCGGCGAGATCAGCGGCTTCAACCTGGGCTGCGCGCTGTTCGCGCTGGTGGCGATCACGGCCGGCACGCTCTACCAGAAGCGCTTCGTCGCGCCGTGCGACGTGCGCAGCGCCAGCCTCATCCAGCTGCTGGCCGCGCTCGCGGTGAGCCTGCCGCTGGCGATGCTCGAGACGCCGCCGATGCAATGGCATCCCGAGCTGCTCGGCGCGCTCGCGTGGTCGGTCCTCGCGCTGACGCTGGGCGGCAGCTCGCTGCTTTACATGCTGATCCAGCGCGGCGCGGCCACGGCGGTCACGAGCCTGCTGTACCTCGTGCCGCCGTGCACGGCGCTGATGGCGGCCGCGCTCTTCGACGAGGCACTGACGGCCAGCGTCTACGCCGGCCTGGCGATCACTGCGGCGGGCGTTGCGCTCGTCGTGCGCGGCGGGCGTTGAGCCCTCTGGCCGATCTCGCGGCGCGTGTGCTGCGTCACGACCGCCCTTGCCGAAACCCGCGCCAGGCCTTGTCAAGCGTGGATTCCACGCGAAACAGCATGCCGTTGCGCGAAGTGATTGAGCATAGAATCGCGCTCCGTTTTGACGTCCGGTCGATGCCTCGTTCGGGACCGCCGACCGGCTCCGCGCGAACCAGTCGTTGCGGTTCGCTCATCGCCTGACACCTACCGCCGTTTCATCCTCAGAGGGGGTACCTACGTGAACAAGACTGAGTTGATCGATCACATCGCCAAGCAAGCCGACATCTCCAAAGCCGCGGCCGGCCGCGCGCTCGAGGCGCTGATCGGTGGTGTGACCAAGTCGCTGAAGAAGGGCGACAGCGTCTCGCTGGTCGGCTTCGGCACCTTTGCAGTGACCAAGCGCGCCGCACGCAGCGGCCGCAACCCGCGCACCGGCGCGACGATCAAGATCAAGGCCGCCAAGGTGCCCAAGTTCCGTCCGGGCAAGGCGCTCAAGGACTCGCTCAACTGATCGAGCGGTTTCGCGCGAGCCGGGTGCTTAGCTCAGCTGGTAGAGCGGCGCCCTTACAAGGCGTAGGTCGGGGGTTCGAACCCCTCAGCACCCACCAAGCCGCGCAAGCGGTCAGCGCCCAGGCGCTTCGCTAGAATCCGCGCGGCCTGCGGCCCGTTTTCCGCAAGCTCGCAACACAAAGGCGAACCTCGGTTCGCCTTTGTCGCTTCCGGGCGTCAGCTCCTGGCGCCTGCCGTCTTCGAGGCCATCGATGTTCGATTTCGTCCGCAAGCACACTCGCCTGATGCAGCTCCTGCTGGTGCTGCTGATCTTTCCTTCGTTCGTGTTCTTCGGCATCCAGGGCTACAGCGGCTTCAAGGAAGGACGCCAGGAAGTGGCGAAGGTCGCCGGCCAATCGATCACGCAGACCGAATGGGACGAGGCGCACCGGCGCCAGGTCGAGCGCATGCGCGCGCAGGCGCCGGGCGTCGACCTCAAGCTGTTCGACACGCCCGAGATGAAGCAGCGCACGCTCGACGAGCTGGTGCGCGAGCGCGTGATGATGGTGGCCGCCGACAAGCTGCGGCTGACCACCGGCGACCAGCGCCTGGCGCGCCTGTTCCAGAACGACCCGCAGTTCGCGGTGCTGCGCAACCCGGACGGCACGCTCAACAAGGCACTGATCGAAGCGCAGGGCATGAGCGTTGCGCAGTTCGAGCAGCAGCTGCGCCGCGACCTCGCGATGCGCCAGGTCGTGCTGGGCGTGCTGGGCAGCGCCACGCCGTCGGCCGAAGCCACCGAGCTAGCCACCAACGCGCTGTTCCAGCGCCGCGAGGTGCGCGTCGCGCGCTTCGATGCCAAGGCCTACGAGGCGCAGGTCAAGCCGACCGACGCCGACCTTCAGGCCTACTACGACGACGCTGCCCACGCTGCCACCTTCGAATCGCCCGAGCAGGCCAGCGTCGAGTACATCGTCCTCGACCTCGAGGCGGTGAAGAAGGGCATCACCGTCTCCGACGCCGAGCTCAAGGCCTATTACGAACAGAACGCCGCACGCTTCACGGCCCCCGAGGAGCGCCGCGCCAGCCACATCCTCGTGAAGGCCGAGGCCTCGGCGCCGGCGGCCGAGCGCGAGAAGGCCAAGGCCAAGGCCGAGAGCCTGCTCGCCGAGCTCAAGCGCGACCCGAAGCAGTTCGCCGAGCTGGCCAAGAAGAACTCCGACGACCCCGGCTCGGCCCAGCGCGGCGGCGACCTCGAGTGGTTCGGCCGCGGCGCGATGGTCAAGCCCTTCGAGGACGCGGCCTTCGCGCTCAAGCCGGGCGAGCTCAGCGGCGTGGTCCAGAGCGACTTCGGCTACCACGTGATCCAGGTCACCGGCGCGCGCGGCGGCGAACGCAAGCCCTTCGAGCAGGTGCAGGCCGAGGTCCGCAACGAGGTGCTGCAGCAGGCCGCGCAGCGCCGCTACGCGGAGGCTGCCGAAACCTTCTCGAACCTCGTCTACGAGCAGTCCGACAGCCTCAAGCCCGCGGCCGACAAGCTCCAGCTGACCGTGCTCACCGCCACCGGCGTGACGCGCACGCCCAAGGCCGGCGCGGCCGGACCGCTTTCGAACGCCAAGCTGCTGGAGTCGCTGTTCTCGGCGGAGGCGCTGCGCGACAAGCGCAACACCGAGGCGGTCGAGGTGGGCCCGAACCAGCTGGCTTCCGCGCGCATCGTCAGCTACCAGCCCAAGCGCAAGCTGCCGTTCGACGAGGTCAAGGACCGCGTGCGCGGCCTGGTCACTGCCCAGCAGGCGGCGGCGCTGGCCCGCAAGGAAGGCGAGGCCAAGCTGGCCGCGTGGAAACAAGGCGGCGAGCCTGCGCTGGATGCCGCGGTGGAGATCTCGCGCGTGCAGCCCAAGGGTTTGCCGCGCGAGGCCATCGACGCGCTGATGAAGGCGCCGGTGCAGACGCTGCCGGCCTGGACCGGCATCGACCTCGGTGCGCAGGGCTACCTGGTCGCGCGCATCGACAAGGTGCTGCCGCGCGATCCGGCCTCGGGCGACGCGAAGCAACTGCAGGGGCAGTTCGCTCAGGCGTGGAGCCAGGCCGAGTCGCTGGCTTACTACGAGTCGCTCAAGCAGCGCCTGCGCGTGCACGTCGAAGCCAAGGCCCCGGCCGCCGCGGCCTCGGCGGCGCAGTGATCGAGATGCGCGCACGAGCCGCTTCGAACGCGGCGGCTCGGCTATAATCTCGCGCTCTACGGTGGCTGTAGCTCAGTTGGTAGAGTCCCAGATTGTGATTCTGGTCGTCGTGGGTTCGAGTCCCATCAGCCACCCCAAAAATTTCAGGCCCCGATAAGTCCTTGATTTTCAAGGATTTTCGGGGCCTTAGTTTTTGACGTGGGTACAGTGCGCGGGTACAACACGGGTACAGTTCATCACCACACCGATTCGCGGGGGAGGCGGGGTATGGGGGCTGACTACTTCACGCTCATCACTGGCATTGCTGGCCTCATCGGGTTTGTGATCCAGGTGTTTGATGTATTTCCCCGGTTCGCCCGCATTCGTGGGGCGGTTGTGCTGTTGCTTCTTGGGGTCTTTGTTGGAAGCCTGTTGCGGGCGTTTGACTCGTCCCGCCTTCATGTTGAGATCAATGTGGGTCTCGGGACGGCAGTGCTGGCTTTAATCGCGCTTGTCGTCATCTGCGCCCTAGTTGTGAGCTGTCAAGACGTTGTGTCGAGGCCCCGGTAGTCGAGAGGCTGGAGCGACGCGGCCGATGCCGCGGTGGGGGCGGTGCCAGTTGTAGTGGTGCTGCCAGCTGTGGAGGGCCTG